>NZ_MDGQ01000005.1:0-654375 GCF_001747105.1 Roseivirga misakiensis
AAGATTTTATGGTGATTATAGCGGTGGGGTCCACCTCTTCCCTTTCCGAACAGAGAAGTTAAGCCCACTTGCGCTGATGGTACTGCCTTTACCGGTGGGAGAGTAAGTAGTCGCCAGCTTTTTATTATGACCTATATCAACTCGATATAGGTCTTTTTTTTGCCCTTGTATAAAAGGGAAAGAGTCCATTTATATAATTCATGACTCTTTTTGGCAGAATCGGAAAATAAAATTGATTCTTTTCGTATCATACGGAGAGAAAGACTTCATAATGCATACCCTGCCTGTATTCATAATTTTCGAATCACCTTCATTGCTATTCGGATTGTTCGCAATTCTAATACCTATATTCATCCACCTCTTTAACCTCAGAAGAGTAAAGAAAATAGAGTTCTCTAATACCGCACTCCTCAGAAAGGTTAAAGAAGAAACATCTTCGAAAAGGCGTCCCGTCGAAATACTGATTCTTATCTCCAGAATCTTCGCCATCTCATGTTTAGTTTTAGCATTTGCCAGACCTATATATAAAAGCGAACAAAATGAGTTGAGCTTCCAAGATGAAGTGTTACTCTATTTAGACAATTCTCAAAGTCTTTCAGTAAAGGGTGATGGTGATCAAATTGGTTTTGATAAAGCCTATAACCTGGCACAAGGTATTGTAAATGCTTATCCCGAAGGTACAGTGTTTAGGTTTATTGAAAACGGCTATAGCAATTCCGTGACTACCGAATTTACTAAAGCATCGTTGACGGATAACCTCACAGAAGTAGAACAGATTGGAGTTGGCCGATCGTTTGAGGAAATCATACAAAGAAAAAATGGCCAGGGACTAGAGGGGGATGTTTATCTAATCTCTGATTTCCAAGAACAAGACGGTCTGAATAGTCTACCTGTCGATTCATTGAGTCAATATTTCTTAGTTCCTATATCTGGTACCGACTATTCAAATATCTCTATTGATACCGCCTTTTTAAAGAATACTTTTCTATCAGGCAATGTCACTAACGTCTTAAGTGTAAGGTTCAAGCGAAATGATAAGAGCACGAATAATATTAGCAGTAAGCTCTATTTCGATGATCAACTTTCGGGCACAGCGGAGATCGATTTTGGAGAGACATTATTCGCCGAACATGATTTTGAGATACCAACCAACGAGGCGAACCTAGAAAAAATCAGACTTACCATCGATGATCCAGGTTTATCTTTTGATAATGATTTCTATCTCACGATTAATCAACTTGATAAAGTGAGGGTAATCGAGCTCTACGATAGTCAATCACCATCGTACTTGTCATCGCTTTTTGAAGATAATGAGCTTTTTCAATTTAATAGGTTAAACACCAATGCACTTGACAACGAAGCGATAGCTTCCGCAGACTTTATCCTTATCAATGAGCTCAATAATTACTCAAACCAATTGCAAACAGCGATATCTGGGGCGTTAAATGATGGGAAAACTGTAGTAATTGTACCCGCCAAAAATGCTAGGAGTGAGAGTTTTACAGGTTTAGGGGTTAATACAATAATGGATACAAAAGAATTGATCGCACTTGATGTGCCAGACTACGAGAATCCATTTTTTGAAGGCGTTTTCGAAGAAAATTCACCAAGCCTTGATATGCCTTCAGCCCTAACAACATTTAGATTAATGAATGAGGAGTTGGCCTACTTGACTTTTCGAAATGGTCGATCCTTTTTGTCAAAAGTAGTGAGTGAAGGTAATCTCTTTTTCTTTGCTAGTAGTTTCGAAACTGGCCAAACCACTTTTACCAATCATGCAATTTTTGTTCCTGTCATGTACAAACTGGCACTTGGGAGTAAGGTCAGCTTGACCAACTTATATTATTATACCGACAGTGAAACGATCTTTTTTCCAATAGATCGCCCAGATAATAGTCAAGTTTACTCCTTAAGAAAAAATGATGAATTAATAATTCCAGATCAAAGACAAGAAGAAGGCCGATTGATAATGGAGATTCCCAAAGATCTTATTGAAACTGGACATTATGAATTAGTACTGGACGATACACCAGTCGGTTTGCTATCCTTTAATCTACCAAAACAAGAGTCCGACGTTAAACCGATTGCTTTTGATGCTTTAGAAGATTTAACTTCTTCTAACAATATCTCGATACTTAACTCGGCGAGTAGTGCTAGTATAGAAAGTGATCTTACCGCAAGTATAAATGGTTTACCACTTTGGAAGTATGCTTTATTGGCTGGATTACTTTTTCTTTTTGTGGAGATAATTTTAATCCGATATTTGTAGCATGGAATTTTTAATCCGTGCCGCAGAGATTCTGCAACCCAATACTCCCCTCCACAAGGTCAAAAAAGATATACTTATTTCTAATGGTAAAATTGCCAAGATAGAAGATCAGATAGATTTTGATGGTCAGATAGTCAGTGCTGAATACTTAAAAGTTAGCGCAGGATGGATGGATATGCGGGCGCACTATAATGATCCTGGAATTGAGCACAAAGAAGACCTGATTTCAGGAACTCAAACTGCTTTGTCAGGTGGCTTTACAGATGTAGTTCTCCTACCCAATACCGATCCGATTGTAAGTACAAAAAATGGAATATCGTACTATCAAAGATTCAATGAAAGCGCACAAGTAACACTTCACCCCTTGGCGGCGCTCACCATAGATTGTGAAGGAAAAGAGATCACAGAGATGATTGATCTGCATACGGCTGGAGCCGTAGCGTTTTCTGATGGACTTAATCCCGTATGGCATACGGATATCTTGTTGAAAGGGCTACAGTATCTTCAAAAGTTCGATGGACTATTGATCAATAAGCCAGAGGATAAGCTGCTGACATCTTTTGGTCATATGAATGAAGGAGAAGTGAGTACTATGTTAGGCCTAAAGGGTATGCCAGTACTATCAGAAACGGTTATGATCCAACGAGATTTGAGTCTTTTGGCCTATGCAGGTGGTAAAATTCACTTTAGTTTAATTTCAAGTGCCGAGAGTGTAGAACTTATTAGAGAAGCTAAGGCTCAAGGTTTAAGGGTCACTTGCGATGTTGGGGTTAATTATTTGAAATACACGGATGCCGACCTAAGTGATTACGATACAAACCTCAAGGTAAATCCGCCTTATAGGACAGAAACGGATCGGTTGACTTTAATAGCCGCCGTAAAAGATGGAACTATTGATGTAGTGGTAAGTGATCATACACCGCACGATGAAGAGTGCAAAAAGTTAGAGTTCGATCTAGCAGACTTTGGGTCCACTAATCAACAAACATTCTACAGTGTCATGTTAGAAGTATTCGGAGATGATCTAGATGCATTAATAGATCGCTTCTCGACAATGCCACGTGAGATATTAGGTTTGGAAAATAGTCAGATCGCTGTGGGAAATGATGCTTGTCTTACACTCTTTAACCCAAGTACCCAATGGACATTTGATGCTAAAACAAATAATTCCAAGTCGGTTGCCTCTCCACTTTTTAACTCAGAATTAAATGGTTCTGTAGTTGGGGTGGTCAACAAAGGGAGCTTATTCTTAAATGAATATGAAGCTTAAAAAAATTAATCCGCTCATTCCTCAAATTTCAGTTCGTTTTGGAGCTGTTGGTGGTGTATTAGCGATAGTTGCGTTTTTGGTTTTCCACTTTATTGGTTTACCTCCCGGAAGCCTTCTTTCATTTATAGCCACAATTCTTGTTGTGGGTATGTTTATGTTCTTACCAATGAAGGGATTTAAATCGCACAATAATGGCGAATTTAGGTTCTATCATGGTATGACTATTGGCTTCATTAGTTACTTATCTATTGCTACGATCTTCAGCCTATTTTATCTGCTTTTTATTACAGTGATAGAGCCAGATTATCTGATCGATAAAATGGAGTTTTTGAAAGAGAACCTCATCGAGCAAAAGGAACAGAAAATAGAAGAGTTTGGCCCAGAAGTCTATGAACGACAGCTCAAAGGAATGGACTCAACTTCAGTTTCGGCGGATGTTTTGAGTGAGTTTGCGAAACGACTATTTATAGGCCTGTTCATCGCGCCAGTTTTTTCCATAATTCTACGGACACGTCAAGCCTAAATTCTTTCGTTAATCCGTTCAATATATCGCTCAAGTAAAAAAAGATGTCAGAGGTACCAGAATAGGTATAATTGTAGAAAATAAGTAATTTTCGATCAAGCAACCTTAAAATCATAATCATGGAAGATCAATTAACTACAGGTCAAGTGGCCAAAAAATGGGGGTTAATTTATGGCCTTGTAGCTACTGTAATAAATTTAATACCTCTTTTACTTGAGGTACAACCACCTTGGTGGCAGGTTGTTAATGTTATCGTTGCCATAGTAATCTATGCCCTTGCGACTAAAGAGTTTAAGACTGAGAACGGTGGTTATATGTCTTTTGGTAAAGGGTTCAAAATCAGTATGATTGCCGCTCTAATTGGTGGTGCTATTAGAAATGTTGTTAACTACATATATATCAAGTTCATTGACCCAACAGTAATGGAACGCATGCAGCAAGCGGTAGTAGACAGCTGGAGAGATCAAGGAATGTCAGAAGAGCAGATAGAGCAAATGTCAGGTTTATCATCTGGACTCTCTAATCCGGAAATAGCGTTGATTCTAGGGTATGTAGTCGTGCTTTTAGGTGGTCTGATTTGGGGCGCAATAGTTTCAGCAATAAATAAAAACGAAGCCGAAGACTTTTAGAAATTGACACAAATATCAATTGTAATACCACTCTACAACGAAGAAGAGTCACTACCAGAACTCATAGAATGGATAAGCCGTGTTATGAACAAGCATGGCTTTCTTTATGAAATAATTTTGGTAGACGACGGTAGCGATGATAAATCGTGGACTGTAATTGAATCGCTTGCTCCTAATCACCCTATAAAGGGTATAAAGTTCAATATGAACTATGGTAAATCCGCCGCACTCAATGTTGGGTTTAAGCATACTGTTGGTGAGGTGGTTATTACGATGGATGCCGACTTACAAGATAGCCCGGATGAAATCCCTGAACTTTATGAAATGGTAAAGTCAGGTACTCAACTTGTTTCTGGCTGGAAAAAGAAGCGATTCGACCCGATTTCTAAGACGGTTCCATCTAAACTCTTCAATGGTGTTACAAGAATTCTTTCTGGTATTAAACTTCATGATTTCAATTGCGGCCTAAAAGCCTATGACCAGCGTTTGGTTAAAACCCTAGATATATATGGGGAAATGCACCGCTACATACCAGTAATTGCGAAGCGAAATGGCTTCAATAAAATTGGAGAGAAGGTGGTTGAGCATCGAGCTAGGAAATACGGAAAAACTAAATTCGGATTAGAACGGTTCATATATGGTTTTCTAGACCTACTTTCTATATCGTTTGTATCAAGATATAAGAAAAGGCCGATGCACTTTTTCGGTAGCTTAGGAACAGTATCTTTCTTGTTGGGCTTTATTTCTGTGATCTGGATTGTATGGGAAAAGGTCCGTGCAACTATTTTCTTGAAGACTTCTGATTACCGAGAGGTAGTAGATCAGCCCCTCTTTTTTATCGCAATCACCGCCATAATCATTGGTGTGCAGCTTTTTCTGGCAGGTTTTGTTGGGGAAATGATGGTGATGAATTCGCACAAGAGAAACGATTATATATATGATGAGACCATTGGTTTGGATCAATGAGACTATATTCCGTCGTAATACCCGTTTATAATCGCCCAGAAGAAGTTAGAGAGTTACTAACCTCCTTACTCGATCAAACATTCAAGAACTTTGAGGTACTGATCATTGAAGATGGTTCGACTAACAAGTGTGACCAAGTCGTTGAAGAGTTCAACCATCAACTTAACATTAGATATTACTTTAAAGAAAATTCAGGTCAGGGTTTCACCAGAAATTATGGCTTTAAAAAAGCAAAAGGGGATTACTTGATTGTATTTGACTCTGACTGTTTGATTCCCAATCACTATTTCCAAACCGTCGATGACTTTCTAGAAGTTAATAGTATTGATGCCTTTGGTGGCCCTGATAGTGCCCACCCTTCTTTTAATACATTGCAAAAGGCTATAAGTTATTCCATGACATCACCCTTCACCACGGGTGGAATTCGTGGTAATAAGAAACATGTTGGGAAATTCCATCCAAGGAGTTTCAATATGGGGATTTCCAGAAAAGTCTTCGAAGAAACTGGCGGTTATCGATTGACTAGAATGGGTGAAGATATTGAGTTCAGTATCAGAGTAATAAATGCGGGTTTCAAAACCGGTCTTATTGAATCTGCCTATGTATATCATAAGCGGAGAACAAGTATATCTCAGTTTTATAAACAGCTACATTTTTTTGGGAGAGCTAGGGTCAATGTTAATCGTTTTTTTCCGGGTGAAATGAAATTGATTCATTTGTTACCAGCCGTTTTTACCCTTGGGTTTATCGGATGGTTAAGCACATATCTCTGGAGCGACTTACTTTTTAAAATCGGCGGTTTAACGATTTCCTTCTTCTTTTTAGCGATTCTGATTCACTCATCGCTGAAGACCAAGAATATTGCGGTAGGTTTTGCGAGCATTTGTACGGCATTTGTACAGTTATTTGCCTACGGCATGGGATTAATTACCGAGAAAATCAGTCCTAGAGGTAATCAACCCTTCGCGCAGAAGTAAATAATTTCGTTTTTCGGTAGTGCGTATCGCTGTACTACATCCTCGGCTAACTCCATTACATATTTGTCTTCAGTGACATTAAAGCCAGCTTTTTCAAGTCTTTTGCCATAGTCAAGACCAAAAAGGCGTACATGGTCATCCTGCCAATAAACTCTTTCACGTTCTTTAGGATCCGTAATAGTTGGATCTTCCAGCGTCTCTTCGCGGCTATAGTCTTGTGGAGATTGAATAATTGCCCAACCGCCCGGCTTTAAAACACGATGAATTTCACTCATCGCTTTGATATCGTTTTCTACATGCTCCATAACGTGGTTGCAAAAAACTACATCAAAAGTATTTTCATCGAATGGAATCGCATGTACATCCATCTTCACATCAGCCAGGGGAGATTCCAGATCTGCCGAGGTATAATCAATGTTAGGCATATTCTTGAACTTCTTGATAAAGCAGAGTTCTGGGGCAATGTGGAGTAACCGTTTGTCTGCTGTAAAGAAATCAGTGCGATCCTTTAGGTAAAGCCACATAAGACGGTGCCTTTCTAATGACAAAGAATCAGGGCACAAAGCATTTGGCCTAGGGTTCAATCTACCATAAGGAAGAAATTTACGGTAAGAAATTTCGCACACGGGACACTCAACATTGTTGCCTCTCATGAAAATGCTGATAAATCTTAGCCCATAATGACTAAAATACTGCAAGTAGCGTCGAGGAACGTTCCTCAACATGAAACTTATTAGTTTCTTCATGATTAAAATTTCGTCAAAGATAGAAATCTGTTTCAAGTAATTGGCGACCACCCAAATTATGATTCAGAGAGGTAGTATCACCTATTTGCCGTTCTTATAATTCGAACACTTGGATTAAACGCTTAGGGACTTCAAAACATCTAAACAAATAGTGTACTGACCAGAAAAAAATAAAACAATTGTTAGTGCTTACGGTTAATGGACTGTGCGATAAAAACCACAACTATTCCGCTAGTTCTCAATTATTCTAGAGGCGCTAATCTTTTTTAGATGGGAGTAGATTGATTTTTATTAAGCATAATTTTGAAGAGAATTTAAAGAAACTGAGGTTAATCAGAAAGTCATGAGAAACAAATTAATAATTTTTGGTATCGTAGTCGTTGGTATTATCATCGTCGCGGTTCAAGTATTTAATCCATCGAAAGCTGAAGATTCGGCTGTGCTTTTTGCTGAGGCAGAACGCGGAGAATTTACAGTTGAAGTAACTACCACTGGAGAGTTGTCTGCAGAGCGATCAACAAAAATCATTGGCCCAGCAGCGGCTAGAGATTTTGGTATTCGTCAAATGACCATCCAGAGACTTGTCGAGGAAGGTACTCAAGTAAGAGAGGGTGAGTTTGTTGCTCAACTAGACCCAGGAGAATTATACGACAAGATTCAGGCTGAAAAAGACCGATTAACTGCGGAAATTGCTGAGTACGATAATGCTAAAATTGATACAGCATTAACGTTAAGTAGCGAAAGAGACAAACTTATAAATCTCGATTACAACATCGAGGAGAAAAAGTTGCAAATAGAACAATCTCAGTATGAGCCGCCTGCAACTAAAAAGAAATATGAGAATGAGCTTGAAAAGCTTAAAAGAGATAAGCTCAGAGCGAATGAGAATTATATTCTAAAAATAGAGCAAGCCAAAGCTAAGATGATCGAAGCTACCTCTGATTTGAAAAGAGTTAGAGATAGATACGAGAGAATGCAAAAGCTAATCGCTGATTTTACGATTACTGCGCCACAAGCAGGAATGGTAATCTACACGAAAGGTGGATTTGGCGGGGACAGAGTAGTAGAAGGTTCTCAGATCAATGTTTGGTCTCCCGATGTAGCCGAGTTGCCAGATTTGTCTAGTATGATATCAACTACGTTTATTAATGAGGTGGATATCCGAAAGGTAAAGCCAGGTCAACCTGTTGAGATGGGCTTGGACGCTTTCCCAGAAAAGAAATTAACTGGTAAAGTAATGCGGGTTGCGAGAGTAGGTCAGCAAAACCCTAACTCAGACGCAAAAGTATTTGAAGTAGTGGTGAGACTCAATGAAAGAGATTCTGATTTACGACCAGCAATGACTACAAGTAACATCATTGTAACAGAGAGATTAGAAGATGTAGTTTACGTTCCATTGGAATGTCTACATGTTTACAACGATTCAATCAATTATGTTGTGAAAAAAGGAGGTTCTCTACAAGAAGTTAAAGTTGGAAAAACCAACAGTAATGAAGCCGTAATTGAAATGGGTGTTGAAGCTGGAGATATGCTTTACATGTCTTTACCTGAGTCACTAGACGGTAAAGAGCCTAAGCTTATTCCTGAGCTAGATGGTACTAGAATGCAGAAATATGAGGCAGCCCCTGAACAATTACTAAATGAAGAGTGGCTAATGCCTGACGGTTCACCAATGAACCCTAGAATTATTGATGCTTTGAAACAAAGAGGTGCTAAGACACCTGCCGAAGCGCTTGAAATGATGAAGAGTTTTGGAAATAGAGGTGGAAGCAGAAGTGGTGGAGGACGACCAAGAGGAGGTGCATCTACGTCTGGCGCAACTACATCAGGGCAACCATCTAACTAAGCCTGTCGAGAATGGATTTTAATAAGAAAAGTTTATTGTCCAATTTCTACATTGCTATGGAGGCAGTGATCGCAAATAAATTGAGATCACTCCTTACGGCATTGGGGATCATCTTTGGTGTGGCCGCGGTAATCGCTATGCTTGCCATTGGTAATGGTGCTCAATCTGAGATTTTGGAACAAATAGAGCTAGTTGGTGTCAATAACATTATTGTCAAACCAAATATCGAGCAGGTAGAACAAACGTTAGGGGACGATACCGACGAAGATTCGAATAAGTTTTCTCCTGGTCTAAAGCTGTTAGATGTAGAGAGTATTAGAGAGAATATACCAGGTGTAAAACGACTAAGCCCTGAAATACTTCTAGAAACCTACATTATTAAAAATGGTATCAGAAGATCTTCAAAGTTGGTTGGTGTAGAGCCAAGTTATTTTGAGGTAGCCAATTTTGAGCTACAGCGCGGTAAAATGTTCAGCGAGATGCAGCTTCGTAAAGGAACACCAGTATGTATTATTGGAAAAGGTATACAGTCTAAATTCTTTCCGAGAGAAAACCCAATTGGTAAAAAAATCAAGGTAGGTAGTCAATGGCTAGAAGTTGTTGGAGTGCTAAAAGAGAGGTTTATTTCTGAAAAAGCGATCTCAAACCTAGGTATTCGAGATTATAATATGGATGTTTATACTCCAATTCAGACCGTACTTGTCAGGTATATTAATCGAGATTTGGTAACAGGTTCAGGCTTAAAAAAGAATTTCGGTACAAGCTTCAGATCTTTCGGAAGAGGTGGGTTTTCCATTACTACGACTACTTCAGATGACAGTGATAAAAAACCATCAAATTATCACCAAATCGATCGTTTGGTAGTTCAAGTAAATGAATCTGAAAAATTAAATCCAACAGCCGATGTTTTAGCTAGAATGCTTGAAAGAAGGCATTTTGGAGTAGTAGATTTTGAAGTTTCAATACCAGAACTTCTCCTAAAACAGCAGCAAAGGACACAGAACATATTCAATATTGTACTTGCCGCAATTGCCGCGATTTCACTTTTAGTAGGTGGTATTGGTATTATGAATATCATGCTTGCTTCTGTACTAGAAAGAATTAAAGAAATAGGATTACGTTTATCAATTGGAGCAAAAAAGGCTGATATCATTATGCAGTTCCTCTTTGAGTCAGTCGTTATATCTGTTTCTGGAGGCATTGTGGGTGTAATTTTAGGTGTAGGTTTAGCCTATGCAGTATCCAGTCTAGCAGATTTCCCAACCCAAATTAGTTTCACTTCGATACTAATATCATTTGGTGTTGCGGCAACTGTAGGACTAATTTTTGGGATAACACCTGCCAAACGAGCAGCAGAGCAAGATCCAATTACATCATTAAGACACGAATAATTCAATACATATGAAAAAGGTCATTATTCTTTTATTGGCAACTTTTTGCCTCTCTCAAACATCAATTTCTCAAGAAAAAAGAGTGTTAACACTTGAGGAAGTTATTGAGTTGGCTCGAACGCAGTCGAGAAATGCCAAGCAAGCAGAGACAAGTAGAAATTTAGGTTATTGGAGCTTTAATGTTTACAGTTCTCAATTGAGACCACAACTTTTACTGAGAGGTACTTTGCCGAATATAACCGATAGAGCAACTCCGGTCACCCAAGAGAATGGTGAAATTGATTTCGTTTCGGTAAATCAGAACAATTCAAATTTAAGTCTTGGTTTAGAACAAGTGCTACCTTGGACAAACACCACTATTGCCCTTGAAACCAACTTAGCTCGATTTGATAACTATACAACGGATATTACAAGGTACCAAGGTGACCCTTTTGGAATAACTTTGACTCAACCATTATTCAATGTAAATCCGTTCAAATGGGACAAGATAACGGAACCACTTGAGTATGAGCAGTCGAAACGTCAGTATGTTCAAAGCTTAGAATCTACCTCTCAAAGAGCAGCTCAGTTGTTTTTTCAAGTTCTGGAAGAGCAAATGAACTTACAAATTGAAGAGCAAAATGAAGCAGCCAGTGATACAATTAACAAAGTTGAACAGGGTAGATACAATATAGGTACATCCACTGAAGATGAGGTGCTTCAAACTCAATTGGACTTGATTACTGCACAAAGTGGTGCACAACAGGCAAGGCTAGACCTTCAAACAAGTTCACTTGAACTTAGAAACTTCATTAACATCACTGATGACGTACAGTTAGAGTTGATACCACCTGCTGATGTTCCCAACCTTGCAATTGATTACGAAACTGCTTTACAATATGCTAAAGATAATCGAGCAGAGTACCTTGATTTTAAATTGGACCGATTAAATGCGGAACGTCAAGTGGCTGAAGCCAGAGCCTTAAGGTTTAGTGCTACAGTAAGAGCTTCATTCGGCTATAACAGTATTTCAACCGATGCGCTCAGAGGTGTTTATAGAGATGATAATTTGGCTACTGGTTCTACTTTTAGATTGGATTTTGCTTTACCTATTTTGGATGGTGGTAGAAATAAAGCTAGGATGAGAGTGGCGAGAGAGCAATTGCAATTGGCTGAGTTTAATATCGAACAAGGTCAAATTACATTTGAGCAAGAGATTGCAATTGCAGTTAGAAATTTTCAACAGATTAGAAGTCAAATAGAAATAGCACTTAAAAGACAAGAAATCGCATTGAAGCGTTTCGAAATTACCAACGGAAGATATTTAGCAGGTAAGGTTGATATTCTTGCTCTAGTAAATGCCAGAACAACAAAGGATTCAGCACTTAGAAGTTATATCACTGCATTGCGTCAATACTGGAATGCTTATTATGAACTAAGAGCTTTGACTTTATATGATTTTGAGGAGAGTAAACTTTTATATAATCCATTGTTAGATTACGATCCAAAGACCAACACAATGGTTGAAAAAACTAAATGATTGTCGACCTTATAAGAAAAAGCCTTTTTCGAAATTTCGAAAAGGGCTTTTTTTATTGTCCTGTATAATTGAAAGGCGTAATAACGCTTAACTCATTCTTGACTTCGTCAGATACATTTAAGGTTTCGATGAACGCTTTTATAGTATCGGCAGTAATTCTATCCCCCGTTCTTGTAAGCGCCTTCAAAGCCTCATAAGGTTTAGGGTATCCCTCCCTTCTTAAAATTGTCTGAATGGCTTCTGAAACCACCGCCCAGTTATCTTCCAAATCGGCATTAATAGCGGATTCATTAAGTTCAAGTTTACCAATGCCCTTAATGAGCGATCGGAGTGCGATCAGTGTATGACCTAGTGGCACGCCTACATTTCTTAAAACAGTTGAGTCCGTCAAATCTCTTTGTAGTCTTGATATGGGCAACTTAGCCGATAGGTGTTCAAAAATTGCGTTGGCAATGCCGAGATTACCTTCGGCGTTTTCAAAGTCAATAGGATTCACCTTATGGGGCATAGCAGAAGAACCGACTTCACCCGCTTTAATCTTCTGCTTGAAATAGCCCATTGATACATATTGCCAAATATCTCTTGAAAAATCGATGAGAATAGTGTTAATCCTTTTTATCGCATCGAAAAGTGCTGCCAAGTGATCGTAATGCTCAATTTGCGTTGTTGGGTTACTACGCTTTAGGCCCAAATATTCACTTACAAAATGATCACCAAAGGCAATCCAGTCTTCATTTGGGTAGGCCACATGATGGGCGTTAAAGTTTCCAGTAGCTCCACCAAACTTTGCAGCAAATGGTACATCGCCAAGCATTACTAACTGCTCATCAATTCTCGCCTTGAAAACAGCAATTTCTTTCCCCAAGCGGGTGGGAGAAGCCGGCTGGCCGTGGGTTTTGGCCAACATAGGAACAGTTGCCCATAGCTCAGACATTTCTTTGAGTAACTCATTTACTTCTAATAAAGTAGGCTCAATGACCTCATGTAAACCTCTTTTCAATGAAAGTGGTACGGAAGTATTGTTAATATCTTGTGAAGTAAGGCCAAAATGAATGAATTCTTTAAAGTCAGCGAGGCCTAAGCTGTCAAACTTGTCTTTGATAAAGTACTCAACAGCTTTGACATCATGGTTAGTTGTTTTTTCGATTTCTTTGATCGATCGAGCGTCAGCCTCAGAGAACTCTTTATAAATATTCCTCAAAGAATCGAAAAGGCCGTTATCTACACCAGCAAGTTGTGGCAATGGTTTTTCGCAAAGCGCGATGAAATACTCAATTTCTACCTCTACTCTATATTTTATGAGTGCGTATTCCGAGAAATATTCACCTAAAGTTGAAGTAACTCTTCTATATCGACCATCAACTGGTGAAACGGCTGTTAAACTATTTAATTCCATGAAATACGATTCAAATTTTGAGAAAGCGCAAAGATACAAAATGAATCAAAGACTGGTAAGTCCGCTGACACCTAATGCTTATTTCTCAGCTTCATTTCTAGGGAATTAGTCATTACCTTTGCCGAACCAAAAAATGGGCGATTTAAACTCTTTGCCCAAACTTTTGTTACACAGAAAAGAATTTGAGTTCTAGTTATGGCATTTGGTTTATTTAAGAAGAAGCAAGATAAAGTACCTGAAGTGAAAACGGGTTTTTTAAACCTGAAAGTAAAAGATGTGATTCACGAAACAGCCGATGCTGTAAGTATTCACTTTGAACACCCAGACGACAGAAGAGTCGAATACAAGTCAGGTCAGTTTCTGACAGTCATTGTTGATGTAAATGGTAAGGAAGAAAGACGTGCCTACTCTCTTTGTACATCACCGCATGTAGATGATAATCCTGCTGTAACCGTGAAGCGTGTGGATGGCGGAATCGTCTCAAACTACTTGAATGATCATGTTAAGGCAGGAGATACCATGAAGCTAATGGAGCCAAATGGTAATTTTGTGACGACAATCGATAGTAATCAAACAAGACATGTCGTTTTACTGGGTGGAGGTAGCGGTATTACCCCGTTAATGTCTTTAGCCAAATCTATCCTCGATCAAGAGTCTAATTCAAAGGTCACGTTGGTATACGCAAACAGAAATGTTGAGAGTATAATTTTCAAAGAGGGGTTGAAAGAAATGGAGTCGAATGACAACTTTAACGTTGTGCATATCTTGGAAACTCCAAATGCCGAAGTTTCAAGTCATGAAGGCTACCTAACACAAGAAATTATAAAGGAGGTCCTAGATAATTTGGGTGAAGAAGCTTCAGAATTCTTCATTTGTGGACCAACCCCTATGATGGATGTAGCCATTAGTTCTTTGGAAGCTTTAGGCATTGCGTCCTCAAAAATTAGAAAGGAAAGTTTTGTATCCACTGCGAGTGAAAAGAAAGAAGAAACTGCCGATTCTGATGAGTTAATAGCCAGAGAAGTGACTATCATTTATGATGGCGAAGAATATAAGTATACTGTAGAACCAGATGAAACCATTCTGGAAAAAGGGCTGGATGAAGATGTGGATTTACCTTTCTCATGCCAAAGCGGATTATGTACAGCCTGCCGTGGCAAGTGCTTATCCGGTAAAGTAAAAATGGACGAAGATGAAGGCTTATCAGAAGCCGAACTTGATGAAGGCTATGTACTTCCTTGTGTGGGACATCCGTTGACTGATGATGTAGTGATAGAAATCGGTTAAGTAGAGAAGGTTTAAAAAAAAACTGAGCCCAAAGAAAAATCTTTGGGCTTTTTTTGTCTCCAAAGTTGTAACACATACGACATATAGATATCTAAGGCTTAACAGATGATTTTTGCCTTTATCCTATAATTTGACTAAATCTGAAATATGAAACTCACCACACAAGAAAATACCACCAATAATCAGAGTTTGTTGAAGCGTTACAACGAGTGTCGTCAGATAACAGAAGAGATTTGTGAGCCGCTACAACCTGAAGATTTTGTGGTACAACCTGTGGCAGAAGTGAGTCCTCCAAAATGGCATTTGGCTCATACTACGTGGTTCTTTGAGAATTTTATATTAAAGGATCACATGCCTGAATACAAAATTTTCGATGACGATTATCACTTCCTTTTTAATAGCTACTATGAAACAGAAGGCGAAAGATGGCAGCGATCGGAAAGAGGGTTTTTAACAAGGCCCTGGGTAAAGGAGGTGATGGCGTATCGCGACTATGTGGATGAGCATATGGCTCAGTTTATTTCTCAAACAACTTTGAGTAAATCCATTATAGACGTTTTAGAAATAGGAATAAACCACGAACAGCAACATCAAGAATTACTTGTTTACGACATCAAGCATATTTTAGGTATTAACCCTTTATTTCCCACTTATAAAACTCCAATATCTAAGTCAGAGGAAGTCATTCTAGATCAAAACTTTTTAGATGTGGCCGAGGGTATTTACTCAATTGGTTATGCTGGCGAGAATTTTCATTTTGATAATGAAGAAGGAGAGCATAAAGCCTTTGTTCATGCCTATAGAATCCAAGATCGGTTGATTACTGCTGGAGAATATATAGAGTTTATGGAAGCTGGAGGTTATGAAGACTTCAACTTCTGGTTAATGGAAGGCTTCGAATGGGCTAAAGGAGAAAAGATTAAGGCCCCATTTTATTGGTTCAAAGAAGGTGGTGTTTGGAAGCATTATACGCTCGGAGGTTTAGAGGAAGTAAATCCTAATGAACCCATCACGCATATAAACTACTATGAGGCAGACGCCTTTGCCAAGTGGAAAGGGAAACGTTTACCAACAGAGTTTGAGTGGGAGATTGCTTGTCGGCAGTATGAACCAACAATACCCGAGTCGGCAAATTTTTTAGATCAAAGGAGTTTCAGACCAATGCCTAGGGTTGGCAATAGCACCCAATTTTTTGGAGACGTTTGGGAATGGACCAACAGCGCATACGCCCCTTATCCCTTTTATCAGAAGGTAGATGGCGCCTTAGGAGAGTATAATGGTAAATTCATGATTAATCAGATGGTACTAAGAGGAGGCTCATTCGCCACCATGAAAAATCACATTCGCCACACTTATCGAAACTTCTTTCACCCCAATTTGCGTTGGCACTTTACAGGCTTAAGACTTGCCGAAACTATTTAATATGAATGACTCCACTGAGGCACTTAGTGCCTTCGCCGAAGATATAAGAACTGGACTAAACCAGTTTCCGAAAACATTGCCTTCAAGATACTTCTATGATCAGATTGGAGATGAGCTTTTCCAAAGAATTATGGATTTGGATGAGTATTATCTGACAAGAGCAGAATTTGAAGTTTTTGTTCGCCAAAAGGCAGAAATACTGAAAGCCTTTTTAGGTGATAACGATAATTTTAGATTGGTAGAATTAGGCGCTGGTGATGGTACAAAGACCAAAGTATTATTGTCGCATTTTGTAGAGCAAAAAGTCGACTTTACTTATTCGCCAATTGATATTTCTGGTCATGTTTTGGCACAACTGAAAGATGATTTAAGTGCCGAAATACCTTCACTAAAAGTAGAACCGATCGTGGGGGAATACTTTAGTGCTTTAAAAGAACTCAGTGGAAACGATAGTACTAAAGAGGTAGTACTATTTTTAGGCTCCAACATAGGAAATTTTGACGAAGCCTCTGGGGTAGAGTTTTTGAAGCATATAGGTGCTAATCTGGCGGCTGGGGATATGCTTTTGATCGGTTTCGATTTGATGAAAGACCCTCGAAAAATACTTTCGGCATACAATGATAGAGAAGGTGTCACGAAAGCCTTTAACTTAAATCTGCTCACCAGAATCAATTCAGAACTTGGCGCAAATTTTAAAATCGACCAATTCGATCACTTTCCTACTTATGATCCGTTGACTGGAGAAACCAAAAGTCATATTGTAAGCAAGATCAAACAGGAAGTATTTATTGAAGCTTTGGGCGAAAGTATCGATTTTGAAGCGTGGGAAGCAATACACACAGAAGTTTCTCAAAAGTATTCCTACAAGATGATCGAATCCTTTGCAGAAGAGGCTGGATTCCGAATTGTGAAAAACTTTACAGATTCCAACGACTATTTTGTGGATTCTCTTTGGGAGAAGGTATAGTCCTAGACTCTGCTAGGACTTAGTTACCGCTTTTTCAACGGTCAAGCTTTCGACTTTCTTGATCTTTTTTTCTAATACTAGGCCAAGTTGCTCCTTGAGTGCTTCATTAATGCTTTGTGGATCATTATGGTCCCAATACAAGTCGTAGTCATAGCGCTCGCTTAATTGAGTATCGTCAAAGACGCTTTCACCCAGCGTGGCTTCGATGTTTTTTATTAAACTATTTAGGGTCCAATGTCTTCCAGCAATGACTCCGTCATCAGCACTGAACTTTCCTTTAGTAGATTTAGGAGCTTTTAAGTACTTCGATAAACCATTTGGAGCTGATAAAACGAGCAGCTCAATCTCCTTTTCTTGGGGTTTTATGGTTAAGCCCAACTCTTTTTTCAAGCCTTCCTTTAGTAGCATATTAACTAGCTCCTCTTGATGTCGGGGCATGTTTAGTTTCACATTGAGCTTGGTATTAAGAAGCTCTTCATTGCCCTCAACCAGAGTTTGAGAAATGTTAAAGGCGTTAGCTATCGCCTTCCTCACACTCCATCCCTTCATATCAATCAGTCCCATTTTTTTGCCCAAAATGCCGCCTTCAAATTTGGCTGTAGAATCTTTTGTGATGGAAAGACTATACGTTGGTGCTGCTTTGGATTCCTGACTGGAAGCACCTTTAAACTGTATTTTTTGAACACCTTTCTTTGGTTGAGATGCATCGTTCAAATTGAAAGAGACTTTCTCAGGTGATGATGTTGATTCTATCAGGCCTTTGATATAATCCTTGTCTATATCATCGATTTTAACGTATTCGTGGACTTTTCCATTTTTATCGATAATCACGGTTGTTGGAAAAACATTGACACCAAAATCATCAATTACAGAGCGATCAGTATCGGAAACGACCCAAGTATTCAAAGGTCTTCTTTTCAAAAAAGGACGTACAATTTCTTCAGCTTCATCAGTGATAGAAATAATGACGAAACCCTCCTCCGAAAATGAAGTTGCCAAATCATTGAGCTTTGGAAAATGTTTGATGCAAGGCGCGCACCAAGTACCCCAGAATTCTAGCATCACTACCTTTCCTTTCAAAAGGTCATTGTTGAATGCATTTTTTTCAGGCCCTTGAATAATAGATTCGAAAGTCAGTTGAGAGATTTCTTGTCCTGCTGGTATTTGACTCTTAACAATGTTTTTGGTCACAATCTGAGCAAAGATTGGGCTAGCAGTCATGCATAAAAAGCATGTAGCTAAAAGGGTAAACTGGGTTATTTTTTTCATGTGTTTATTCTTTAATAATTCTTTTTGTCACGCGACCAGCGGACGTGATCATTTGTAGCAGGTAGACACCTCTTTGTAAATCATACAGTTCAAAGGAGGCATTATGGTTACCAGCCTCCAGTTGGTTGATCGGCATGAGTTCTCTGACAATGTTGCCTTCAATTGAAATCAGATGAATGGCCACTCTATCTGCTTCAGGGATAGAAAATTCCACATTAAGTATCCCTTTAAATGGATTCCCTAGTGGTCTAATTGTTGGTTGGTTAGTATTATCTTTTTTGGTCAGCGTTGTACTGGAATTTTCCTTGATATCCGGTTTTTGCACAAGTTGATCAAACAATTCCTCGGTCGATTTAAACCAGAATATGCCCAGATAATCTTCTTCTTCAGAAGGGTGTGGTACTGCAATAGGCACTAGGTCGTCAATGAGTTGATTGAAATAGGATGCTTTTAATTTCATCGGATCTCTGCCAAAGGCAAAACGTGTTCGCTGTACACCTTTCATGTCTGAAACAAACAGTGGATGGCTTATGGCTTCGAATTTAATATCAGGTAAAGGGGTGTCATCAATGGTCAAAGCATGTGTTTTCTTGGCTAGGCTTATCATCAAATAGCCCTCACCTTTAACATTGGCTTCGAATATTGTTTCTTCCTTTTCAAACCGAAACCCCATTTTCAATAAAACCTCTCGAGGAACTTTAAGGGTTGGGATTATTTCAGCATTGTTCACCTGTTCCTGCTTTTTGTTAAAGAATACCTCTACGTTTTGAGTAGAATCATTTTCCGATTTGCCTAAGTACCTTATGAGGGCCGCCCTTTGTTGATTGACACGTTCAATACGAAAGTCCTCTGTTTTTAAGCCAAGTATGTTTTGGCCCGAATCATTTGGAGTGAGTCCGTCAGCTACAATAATTAGTATGATTACCACTGTCGTAGCCCCTATCAAATACCAGAGGCGTAATGTTCTGAAAATGGGAAAAGAGGGTGTATAGCGTCTAGTGTTATGCGTGTTTGTTGCTTCTGTCGCGTTTAATTTTTCTTTTAACCCGTCTATCACTTCTGTCGAAGGAATAAACGGTTTACTCTCCCTTGCCTGATTAAAATATGAATCCATGTTACTCATATCAGTTCTTTTAGTAATGGGTTATGCTTTTTTTGATTGGATTTAGTTTCATTCTCAGCGACTTCTCCATCCTCCAACAGTACTCTAAGTTTTTGTCTTCCTCTTCTGAGCCTCGCTTTTACAGCCGAAAGTTTGGTCTTTTGTATATCACATATTTCGTTTAGCGGAAAGCCATTGATTTCGAATAGTATGAGAGCCTCCTTTTGCTTTATGGGAAGTTTGGCGAGCGCTTCGTAGAGTAGCAAAATCTCAATCGATAAATCGGCCTGAGCATTTGTATCCACCACTCGCTCAGCATGTTGAAATAGAAGAGGTGTGAAAATTTTTTTACGACGTATTTTATTAAAATAGAGCCTTCGTGCAATGCCAATTAAGTATGGCGTAAAAGATTCTTGCTTTTTTAGCTGATCTAATTGTTCGAATGCCTTCAGCGTGGTTTCACTAATTAAATCCTTTGCTTCCTCCGAGTTACCAACCATAGCATGGCAAAATTTCACGAACTGCTCGTGACTTTCGTTGTAGAGAGATATAAAATGCTCCTGTTTTGTCATGTATAAGTTGCTGCTCAATAATGTAGTAACATAGCCCTACGTAAAAGTTACTTTTAGCATTTAGCTTTACCAAAAGCTAACCTAAACCTAATGCCAGCCATTGCGTTTCAGCCTACTATGCTAAGACTAACACCATTTATGCTACTCATTTTTTGTCTGAATAGTGTTTCTGCAAATGATGTCAAGCTCGCAGGAAAACTAAGTGACAACGAAATTATCGAGAGTACTATTTTAGGATATGATTTGCAGTATCGAGTTTATACCCCGCCAAACCACGACCAGCTAAAAGATCTCCCAGTTATTTATTTAACGGACGGACAATGGTATTTAGAGGCAGGTAGCATGCATGAAATTATAGATGACTTAATCGGCAAAGGTGTTATTGAGCCAATAGTGGCCGTTTTTGTTGATAATCGTGATCCCCGTAACCTTTCAAATAATCGAAGAAACAAGCAATTCTTAGGTTATGATAATTACGTGGATTTCTATCGAGAAGAACTAGTGCCTCATATTGAAAAGAGGTTTAACGTGAGTGATGCGCAAGAGCACCGAGGCATTATGGGATTGTCTTTCGGAGGGTTAAATGCCACTTATTTTGGGGCGAAAGCATCTGATACATTTCATATGTTGGGAATTCAATCGCCAGCATTACACCCCGTTCCTGAGATTTACGACCTCTATTTGAAACAAGATTTGTTACCGCTGAAGATTTTTCTAAGTACTGGGTCAAAAAATGACACAGAAATACATGCCCGAAGGCTTAAAAGTACGCTGGAAACTAAACGCTATGATTTCAAATATCTAGAAGTGGATGAAGGTCATAATTGGCGGAATTGGAAACCCTTGCTAGATGATGCCCTGATTTACTTTTTCGGGACTAAATAGGTTTGAACTGTTCAAACGCCTGTTGACAGCTGTTGCAGTAGTGCATCGATCGGCATAGTGTAGGGCCAAAAGGAGTCTTCATTTCTGTATCTTCACTATCGCAATGTGGGCATTTTGCTCTTTCAATGATATCGATATCAACAATCATGTCATGCCCAGGAGGTGGAGCTAAACCGAAGTCCTTCAAGGCAATTCGACCTTTTTCTGAAATCATGTTAGAATTCCACTGCGTTTCGAAAGAAACAATCACTTCATAATCTGAAATGCCTCGCTTTTCAAGGACATCTTTCACATCCTGTTGCATCACATCCATGGCTGGGCAACCAGTGAAAGTCGGCGTCATATTGACAACTACCTTATGATCTGGTGAAACATCAATGTTAGTAATAACCCCCAAATCGTTTAATGAAAGAACAGGAATCTCAGGATCCTTCACTTCTTCCAGCCAGTCTTTTACAATATCCTTAGTTAATGCTGTTACCATAATCGGGCAATTAATCTACCAATCAGCAGTTGGATCTACTTTAAATACTTCCGACATTTCATCAAGCAGTGGTTGTAAATGTTCCGTATGCGTGCCAGTTCTACCTCCCATTTGTGGGGTTAGTAACTGTAGGTCAGGCATGATCAGGTCAGTTTCGGCAAGTACTGAAGTGACTGCCGGTATCCACTGCTCCTTGAGTGCTGATTCTCCAGCGAAAATACCCTCACTGATCAGTTCGTTTTCAAAAGTAGATGGTTCGAATATGCCTAGGGCATAAGGCATAGCCAAGTCTAACGACTGTTGAAGCCTAGTAATACTCTCTTCTGTAGCCGAACCTAGTTGTTTTATCCACACCTTCGCATGCATGCTATGGTATTTAGTTTCACCTTTTATTTTCTTGGCCAGGTTAGCTAAAGGTTCATAGCTCGATTCGGAGAGCATTTGGAATCTTATGAGTTCGGCAGTATCAAAAAGAAAGTGCCTGATGAGACTAAAGTCATATTCACCATTTGGTAATTCCACCAACTGACAATTATGAAATTGCTCAGCATTTCTCATAAATGCCACGGTATCAGGATCAGATTCTCCTAATTCGTTCAAGATCTTGAACAGCTGCCAACTTTGACCGACTTTATCCTGAGCCATAGAAGAAAACGCGATGTCCTCTTCCAAAAGAGGACCAAATCCTGTCCATTCAGAGTTGCGATGGCCAAGAATTAACTGGTCATCAGCCATTTTATATAGTAGCTCTTTTAATGCTTGCTGATTCATCTGTTCTCTTCTTTGAATGCCTTTATTTTATCGGCTGCTCTATAATCTATAGCATCACGATACTTTTTTTCCTTCAGTGTATTCCAAATATCCACGTCATCTTCGTCAGACATTAGGATATCTTCTGTGCGCACAACCCAAACATTGTAAACGGGCTTACTTCTTGGGTATAATTCTTTCGCACATAGTAGCGCATCTTGAAAGTCTTTGCCAAGTGCATTACCAATGTATTTGTGCTGCTTTCCTCTTTTCAATAAATGGAAAACCTCAAACGATTTAGATTCATCACCAGAGTAAGTACCTTCAAAAGTATCATAGACATCTTGAAGGTTATCAGTAAATGCCGATACCTGAATAAGTTCAGTCTTGACAACACACAACGCATTGCAGAACATGCCTCTTCTACTAAATTGTTCTTTAGCAAAAAGAAAGGCCATTTCTTCATTCGGTGCATGAACTATTCCAGCATGTTCGAAAGGTTTACCCTCTTTAGTTTGAACAAAAGCTTGATAGGTCTCGAATTGATCCATTTCATCTTTTGCCGCCATTGGCGACTCAAATGTTTCTGGTAATTCTAATCGGTTTACCCTCGGGTCTAGTGATTCTAACATTGCAATTATGCTAATGGCGTAACGTATTTCGATTTAGGGGCAAGTAATGCTTGTCTTACCCATCGGCCTCTTTCTTCGGCAGTACGTCTAACTGCAATGCGCTCTTTGTTACAAGGTCCATCACCATTGATCACTCGTTTGAACTCTTCCCAATCTGGCTCTGTGAATTCCCACTGACCAGTTTCGCTGTTCTTTTTCAAGTTCTCATCAGGGATAGTCAATCCAAGTTCCCAAATTTTTGGAACGTACATATCCAAGAATTGCTGACGACATTCATCGTTAGAAGCCATCTTCACCTTCCATCTCATTAAGATTTCGGAGTGTACAGATATTTTGTCCGATGGACCAAAGAAGTGCATCATTGGAGCCCACCATCTATTGATAGCGGCCTGCATCATTTCTCTCTGCTTTGGAGTACCTGTTGCCATGTGGATTACACAGTGATGGCCGTACTTCAAGTGGAATGACTCTTCAGCACAAATTCTTTCTAAAGCTCTACAGTAAGGGCCATAACTTCCCTTTGAGTTGGCCAATTGGTTCACTATGGCACCTGCATCCACTAACCACGAAATGAAGCATGAATCTGCCCATGTAAAAGCTGGGTAATTGAAAATATTTGAATATTTAGACTTACCTGAGATTAAATCTTCGATTTGTTGCTCTCTTGGCTTTCCAAGCGTTTCAGCAGCAGAATAAAGTAATTGTGCATGGCCTACTTCGTCTTGGACTTTAGCCATTAGTGCAAGTTTTCTCTTAAAACCAGGTGCACGTGTAATCCATGTGCCTTCTGGCAAAGCACCGATAATTTCTGAATGACCGTGCTGTTCAATCATTCTGATTAGCTGCTTTCTATAAAGTTGCGGCATCCAATCAGAAGGTTCAATCTTTTCGCCACGATCAATTCTAGCTTCAAATTCAGCTAGTTTAATTGGATCTTCCTCAGCTAATGCTGTGGCTTTCATTGTTTCGAATGTATTTCCACCTCCGTACATAAGATTTATTTTTTTAGCCCGTTTAAAATCAATTCTGATAATCTAGTACCTACTTCATCTGGAGTCAATGATCCTTGAGGTTTGTACCAATTGTGTGTCCAATTCAAAGAAGAAAGAATGGTAAGCATGGTGAAATGAGTATCTACTGTTTCGAATTCACCGCTATTTATACCTTCCTCTATGATTTGAATAAAGCGACCTTCGTAATCGTTTCTCATGGTTAAGAATTCGCTTAGAAAGGGTTCACTTAAGTGTCGCCATTCGTTAAAGAATACCGCCGAAGCAGCCGTGTCTTTAGTAATGACCGTTACATGAGCAATAGCAGCCTTTTTCATTTTTGCTGCAAAACTTGAGTTTTCTGATTCAACGCCCTTCCAAGCCTCGAAAAACTCATCTGCCATGCGAAAACATATTTTTTGAAGAATTTCTTCTTTAGATTTGATATGTGAATAGAGACTAGCTGCTTCAATGCCTAAAACCTGTGCAAGATCACGCATTGAAGTAGCGGCATAACCACGCTCTCTAAAGAGATTGGTTGCTGTTTCTTCGATTTGCTGTTTGCGGTTCTTTTTAACTAGCGTTTCCATTCACTCAAAATTAAACATACTAACGTTCGTTAGCAAATTATTGTTTTAACTACTTTCAACATTCAGATGGTACTCAACGATCCTCAATTTAACAAAGACAAGTTTATAAAGTCGCTAGAATCAGTAATCTATCTTTTTCTAGTGATTCCATTGATTCTTTTTGGTTGGGTATTTTTGGAAAAAGAGAAAGCTGGCGAGTTAAGATCTGTCTTTTTAGAGGAACCAGATGTGATGTTTCATAGTGTTATGGCCATAGGCATTGGATATGTGCTTATGCGTACATTGGCGACCTGGAAAAAGGATGTTTTAAAGGCGCTTGAGAAGATTAAGGAGGTAGATATCAAGTTGCAGATGGTACGTAAACCGATTATCTATAGAAATATTATGTGGTCTGTTGGTGCAGGAATTTGCGCTTACGGGCTGTATGAAAAGGGGGATATGGTGTATGCGCTAGTATTTACACTATTCTTAATCTTGATCACCACGAATAGACCTAGCACTCGGTATTTTGTAAAATTGTTTGGGCTGAAAGGGGAGGAGAAGGATTGGTTTTTAAAGCAAACCAACCAAAAGCCTTGAAGCTTTCGGTCGGTTTGATAAATCTTATTAGAAGATAACGCCTATGCTCACTGGATTGAGCTGCGGGCCATTTCCATCTTCGAATAATTCGTTGAAATCGTAGTTGACAAACATGTCAAATCCATTAATTCCTAACTGGAATCGCATACCATAACGGAAGTCGTTTACGAAGAAACCGCCTTTGTCTTTCACTTTGTCTCGTCCGTCGTCATCCTTGAAGATATATTTGGCCTTATTGCTTAATCTAAGTCCAACATAAGGTCCAATACCAACTCTAACGCCTCTTTTGGCACTAAAAGCAACTCTTACATCATCTTCTTCATAGACTCTCACCAATCTTTTTCCTCTACCGAAGTCGAACATTGGGATAGCTTGAAAATTTAAATAGGTTACTTTCAGTTTACTCTTAATGGCGCTGTTGATATTAAGATCTTCTACAAAGTTTAATTCTCCGCCATTCGGATCTAACCGTGTAGCAGCGTTTTCGAATTTGTAGTTATACCAATTTAGTCCAGCACCCCAGTCTAGGTATAAAGCACCACTCATATGAGTAATGTGGTTCCAGTTTAGACCCACGAATGTAGATCCTAATGGTTTAACTTGATAAAGGTCGCTTGACGATGGAAATTCTCCGTTTTGTAAGAAGTTCATGATGCCATACTCAAAGTTGAAACCTCTTAGTGTTCCATGATCGTGTTGCTCGATGTATTCCACATTACGTGACCTTCTTCTTCTACTTCTCCAGTCGTAGTCCCAGTCGTCTTCTACTTCTACTTCCAGTCCTAGGAAGCTCATTCTGATATAGAAGTCATTGTCTGAAATATAAAGACTGTTATGATTTTTCTTAGGGATACTCACGATGGTGTCGAGTCTTTCGAAATCATCGTATCGTCCCCAGCGCCATTGGGCTTCTGCATTTTGGGTGGCAAAACAGACCACTATGCACACAAATATTGCTCTGTAGATGTTTTTCATCTTTCTAAAGTTTTAATGTTGAGATTGAACCAGCGACACTTTGACTGGTGCCGCTTGAGGTTCGATTTTGAGTTTTGATTGTTGTTAGAATATTACCCCGAAAGTGACTGGGTTTAATCGTGGGGCGTTGATATCGTCTTCGAATAATTCCGTTAGGTCATAATTGACAAACAGATCGAAGAAATCCCAGCCAACAGTGGCTCTCGCACCATATCTAAATGGATTAATGAACCAGTTGTCTTTTTCTTTGTCTTTTTGGTTGTTACCGTTTACGTCATCGTATTTATACTTTACATGTGAGCCAATTCTGTATCCAGCATATCCACCAAACCCTACTCTGAAAGATCGGTATCGGCCAAAGGAAATGGTCGGTACAAAGTGGAGGTTAATGTGACTCATGGTGAGCTTACTCTTCTTACCAGATACCGTTGCTTCTTCTGTAAAGCTGATAGAATCAGGTCCTTTGATTACTCTTGTTCTGGTATTTTCAAAGCTAAAGTTTTGAACGCTTACTCCGGCACCCCAGTCTAAATATAGTGGGCCGAATACGTGCGTTACATTGTCGAAGTTTAGGCCTAAATACCATGAGTTTAAAGGTTGTAAGCTTAAAATTGAATTACTATTCGGCAATTCTCCATCTTGTAAGTAGTTGTTTAAACCTACATAGATGTTAATAAAGTTTTGAGTCCCTCTTCTCGGATAGTATTTGTCTATATCTCTATCATCGAAGAATCTGCGGCCTCTTTTCACCTTTCTGTATCTCCTTGAAACTCTTATGTCTTCGCTGAACTCTGCATTAGCATCTTCAGTAAAAACTTCTTCGGTGAGCTCAAAGTGTCCTTCGTTTTCTAATTGTATTCCAATATCTCTTAGGTCACTTAGAGATTGGTTTTTCTGTGCCTTGATATTTGTAATGCTAAATGCGACCAACATTAGCACCACTGATAGTTTAGTGAGCGTTTTCATTAGTATATATTTTGAGTTGTTATTTAATTTTCGTCCAAATCTTGATCGATGTCTTCAGCCTCAGCCTCTTTTGTTCCATATTTCAGGTCGTTGTTGAAGAAGTCGTTTTTAGATTTTCGCATTTCAGATAATGCGATTTTACTGTTATTCACACCTTTCGCCACGTTGACAATTCCTGAAAGTAGACTTAGCCTTTTTCGTTTAGAAGACTGCATGGTCATAATTTCATAGCTATTGATGTAGCTGCTTAGGTTTACTTCAGTATCATTTATTGGGCTTAACTTGAAAGTATTGTTAGCAATGAATGACTGTTGTGTATTAAAATCTATTGTTAGGCGATCTATTCTGATCAGTTCTTTATTTTCAGTTGCTTCTTCAACCTCAACACTTGCTTGAAGATTATTATCTAGTGCAGTTTGCGCAGGAACTATAGCTGATTTTTGCTCTTTTTTAGGTAGATCGTTCTTTGGTTTTAAGTTTGATGGAAGGCTTTTTGTCACTAGCTGTGTAGGGCTAGCAGGTGCTGCTTTATCCACACTCGGCTCATCCGCTTGCTTTAATGTCGGCTCTTCGATAATCGCAGGTTTAATACCTGCTTGTCTCTCTTTTGAGTCTACGCCAATTTCTGAATTATTCTTATTGATAATTACCCATCCAAAAGACAGTATGATGAGAATTGAAGCAGCAACGCTCATCCAGAAATATATACCCTTCTTAGACTTTTTTGGGAGCTGACTCTCAATCTTGTCCCATGCCGTAGAGGGCGGTGTTATTTTATGTGATCCAAGACCATTTCGGAAAAGGTCATCTGTCTTATTACCCTTCATGTCTCATTAATTTATCATTCAAAAAATCCTCAGCTTCTACTAAAAGTTTTTGTAAGTGTACCCTTGCTCTACTTAATTGTGATTTCGAGGTATTTTCACTAACTCCCAGTTTTTTAGCTATTTCCTTGTGCGAAAAGCCTTCAATGGCGTAGAGATTAAAAACGGTTTTGTAACCGCTTGGAAGTCGGTCGATCAACTTTTGAAGATCTTCCACTTCTAACCGATCTTGAATCTGACTGTAATCAGGCTCTCGATCTGCTTTTTCAATTTCTACTTCCATATACATGCTCTTGTTTTTGCGGATGTACGAGAGTGCTTCATTGACCATTATTCTGCGAATCCATCCTTCAAAACTTCCTTCAGATTTGAACTGACTTATTTTCGCAAACACTTTTGTAAATCCACAAACCAAAACGTCCTCAGCTTCCGCACTGTCATTAATGTACCGACGGCACACCGCAAACATTAGGGGTGAATACTTTTCGTATAAGTCCCTTTGTGCTTTTCGATCGCCTTTGCGGCACCCTTCGAGAAGCTTGTCTTCAGTTTTTGACCTTTTAATTTGAAGCATTTTTTGGTTGACTACACAAGGTAGATGTATGATTGATAAATTCGGTTGCATCCAACCAGAAAAAAAATCAAGAAATAATAAAAAAGCCCATGTTCGTGGGCTTAAGTAATTGATTAATAGGTTTATAAAAAATTAGAGCCACCGGACTGATGGCTCCAATTTGGTTAATATTTACTGATTGTAGCCGATCGGCTTTCGTTTCTAATCTCAAGTTGAGGGGTCCCTTTGTATCTGATAGAAGAGAGTCCTCCAGCTTCGGCGATTAGATAGTTTTTAACATTTAACCTGGCTCTTGCTTCCGAAGAAGTACTCACTTCCGCTTCAACAACATCGGCATCATAGGCATATAGTCGTCCTTTTTCAATGATATTTGCTTTCAAGTTTTCTATGTTGGCCGTGAGATTGATTCTAGAATTATCAGTGATATACAGATCCAATTCGTCTAGGTTACCACTAATGTCAGCTTTAGAATCGTCATAAGTTTTTACTACTAATAAGCCACTTTCTCTAGTCGAGTATTCTACCGAAGCACCATTCTGAAGATCGATCGACTTTAGTGGAGGGCATTTCACATAGATCTTAACATTCGACCAATCACCTCCAGAGCCATCTTCATCGATTTTTAACTCTTCATTCAAAACACTGACTAAAACATTCTCTACTTTAGACCTAGGCCCTTCAACCACTACTTCATAGGTATCGGCATTAGAGATAAAAACCTCCATATTTTCCCAAACATCAAGGCCGGTAAAAGCCTCCACATTGACTGTTTTGCTAAAGGTATTGGAATCGACTCTCGAGCTTCGATCGTCGTCATCATTTTCCGAGCAAGTAAGGCAAACTAGTCTACCCGAGTCGTTAAACATCCAAGTGTTTCTATAAGTCTCATACCAAGAGTATCGGTAACTGAATCGGTTGATTACATCTCTCAGCTCTCGCGAAACTTGGAAAGGCACATTTTTCGGGATATAGAACGTTGCGTCTAGTTCCTGGAATCTGAATTCAGCCCTTGGCTTAAACATCATCTGACGATCGAAAAGAATCTTGGAGTCTTCTACCTTGTAGCCATAAGTTACGTCTTGAGCATTTTCGTCAGCATCCCTAGGATTTCTGCCACGTGCTCTAAAACGCTTTTTCAAGCTGTAAGTATCGTCGTTGCTTGGCGCTAAGTCAATATCAGTGAATTCGGTTGTCCATTCGCTCGGTTCATCTGTTCGGAAACGTCTTCTAGAGCGACGTGAATCGTACTCGTAGTTTGGAAAATCATTGGCATCAATAAAGAGTGTATCTGCCTTAATTTCTACCGTTTCGATTTCCTCAAAGTAACCTTCCTCGCTAAAGTCTCTGATAATGTTTGGTAAGATGGCGAACGTACCAACTACGGCGATCATCCAAATACCTAGTATACTCCAGCCTACTGAACCACTCATGATTTTTCGTTTGGCAATGATGGTGATGCCTGCGATAAAGACATACAAGAATGGTATAAAGATGGCCACCAAGACAAACAGTATGCCTAGCTCTGGAAACGTATTGGTAAATACTTCATAAGGGAAGTAATCCGCATCGCTACCGTAGATAAACCAATCGCCATTGTACAATCCGAGTACAACACCTGCTGTGATCAATAACGAGAACATAACAGAAATACCCGTGATAGCAATTACGCCTCCAGTGAAAATTCTAATGGCCGCTGCTATGAACTGGAATAATGGCGATAATACCTTTCCAGTAAGGCTGAAGACTTTACCGATCAATCGGAAAGGGAATAATAGAATCGTTGTGAATGTATTTTCTCCTTTCGGGTTAAGTTCTTCTTCCTTGTTTTGTTTAATACTAGAATCGATATTCGAAAGTGTCACTTTCTGACCTTTCATCTGCATTTTGTCCGTAATAGAAGTAGCCTTTGGAGTGATGATCCAAAGGACTAAATAAATTAGAATGCCTATGCCTGCAAAGGTGAGTAAGATAAAAGCTATCCGAACAGCAATAGACTCAACTCCGAAGTAATTGGCTAAACCGGAAGCCACACCACCGAGTACCCGTTCGTCTGGATTTCGATAGAGTTTTTTGATGGCCGTATGTTCTACTAGTCCATCATTTGCAGGGATTGCGATCCACATGACGATATAAACCAGCGGAGATAAGCCGGTGAGGGTCAGTACTATAAACGCACCTCTGATCCATATAGGGTCTGTCTTGAAATAATGCGCTAGACCTGCTGCCACACCACCTAATACCTGATTTTGAGAATCTCTTTGCAAGCGTCTTGGTGGATCGACAGTTCTTTTTTGATTTGTCGTCTTTTTCCTTTTCTCCTTTTTCGGCTCTTCTTTATCCTCAGTCTGTGTACTATCAGCAACTGGTTCTTGCTTTGAGAAATCAGCTTCCTCTTCCATAGCCTCAAAGTCGGAGATTTGACCCATCGTGTTGATGAGAACATCCACGTCTTCAATGGAGATAACTTGCTTACTTTCGTCGAGTTTTTCTAAGAACAACTCGGCAATTCGGCTTTCTATGTCTGCAATGATTTCTTCACTGTCTTCATAGGAAGCAAAGTATCGATTGATTGAATCGAGGTATTTTTTAAATCTTTCATAACCGTCCTCTTCTATATGGAAGATGATGCCGCTTATGTTTATGCTTATATTCTTTTTCATGACCGCTTACTTAGTATTTGAGATGATTTGAGAAGTTGACTGTACGAGTTCTTGCCAAGTGTTTTCTAGGTTGTTGACAAATTCTGTCCCTAGATCCGTGATGGTATAATACTTTCTAGGTGGACCTGAACTTGACTCTACCCATTTGTAATCTACCAGCCCTGCTTTGCGCAGTCGGGTGAGTAGCGGGTACAATGTGCCCTCTACGACCATTATTTTGGCAGATGTGAGTTCCCCTAACATATCCGAAGCGTAGACCTCACCTCTGGAAATAATTTTCAGAATACAGAATTCGAGGATTCCCTTCCGCATTTGTATCTGAGTGTTCTCTAAATTCATCTTGTTTTCATTTTAAGATATTGACCTTGTGCTACAAACATACGAAAAAAGGTACTATGTGTTGCATAGTACTATAGAAAAAATATTACCATGCAGTGTAGAGTGCCGTTGGTTGCCTGACAAAATCTTGAGTAAAATGACCGCCAGTGTACTTTTTAAGGAAATATTTCTGCCTTAAAAAAGTTGTTATTTAAAATTCCTTCGATTAGAGTAGGTATATTTATTTTTGACGTGTATTAGTGGCTATAAAGCTCGTGATAAAGACATTCATTAAACTTATTGGAGGGACATTCCTCGTCCTGTTCTTTCTGGTCACTTCCAGTGTTAATGCGCAAACGACCCCAAAATACAGTAATGAATTTTTGTCTATCGGCGTAGGAGCAAGGGCCTTGGGTATGTCAAATGCTATGACTTCCGTGGTAGATGATGTGACTGCAGCATATTGGAATCCAGCGGCACTCACGGACATAGAGCATCGCTATCAATTCTCATTTCAGCATGCCGCTTATTTTCAAGGGGTAGCTAACTATGACTATTTAGGTGCTGCCATGGCTATTGATTCTGACAGCCATTTGGGTTTGGCACTTATTAGGTTGGGAATTGATGATATTCCTGATACTCGATTACTTTTCGATGATCAAGGAAGGATAGATTATAGTCTGATCGATTTCTTTAGTACTTCGGACGTAGCACTGATCATCTCTTATGCAAGAGGAGTTAGTCTAATCGGAGGAGAAAATTTTGTACAAGGTGGAGGCCTTACTTTTGGGGTCAATTTCAAGGTGGTAAGAAGATCGATCGGCCCATTTGCGAAAGCTTGGGGCTTTGGTTTAGACGCTTCCGCTAAGTATCAAGTTGATGCATGGAATTTTGGGATAATGATCAGGGATATTACAACAACATTTAATTCCTGGACTATAGATAAGGACCAGCTGAGGAATTCTTTCAGTCAAACCAACAATGAGATTCCAAATAACTCGCTCGAGTTAACGCTACCTAAAATGATTGTTGGCGCTTCTCGTTCTTTTAATCTATACACTGACATTGATGTACTGGTTTCGACTGATATCACGTTCAGTTTCGATGGAAGAAGAAATGTTCTAATCCCCAATAGAATTGCATCTGTCGACCCGTCATTCGGTTTTGAATTTGACTATCAGGATAAGTTTTTCCTTCGCATGGGCATGGGGAATTTTCAGCGTGTTAAAGATTTTACCACAGGGGATGTGAGTACAGAATCTACGTTTTGGACTTTCCAGCCTAATATGGGGATGGGTATTCAACTAGATGAGTTCAAAATTGACTATGCGCTTACCGATATCGGAAATGTTGCGGAGTCTCCTTATTCACATGTCTTTTCAATCAGTTATTCGTTAGAACCTTTGGCGGCCATTTATGCCAAGAACAAAAGACGCATCAGAAAAAAGAATCAAGAAAATGATAAATAGGCTATTAGCTCTTGTTGCTTTCTTATGTCTGCCCGCCCTGGTATTTGGTCAGGTGCAGGGAAATGAATGGATCGAATATAGCCAGACCTATTATAAGATTAAGACGGGCTCTAATGACATTCATAGGATTTCTCCTGAAGCACTTCAAAGTGCTGGTATGGACCTTTCCACGATCAATCTGGCCAACCTTCAATTATTTCACAGGGGACAAGAAGTAGCATTGCATATTGAAGATGGTGCTGACGGTACGTTGGAAACTGGCGACTATTTAGAATTCTACGGCAGAAGAAATGACGGAACACAGGATACAGAACTCTTCTACAGACCATCGGACCAAATCCATAAATTCTATAACCTTTTCTCAGATACTACGGCGTTTTTTCTAACCGAAGCTTCCACAGCGGGAAAAAGAATGCAGGTGACGAACACAGACCCTTCATCTTTTTCATTGATCGACTTGCACCGACAGGAGTTGCGAAATTTACAAACGAGCAGGTTTAGCTTTGGGCAATATTATCCACTTAGTAATCCATCAGGGGAGGTAAAGCGATCGCTTTATGATCTAGGGCAAATGTTTATGAGTCGCGAAATTATTAGAAGTGACTTTGGCGTGTCTAACGAGCTTAATTTCTTGGATTTAGCTGTAAATGGCATTACCCTAGAAGACCAGACAAGTGGCAAACCGCAGTTAACTTTGCAAATAGTTGGTTTTAATAATGTGCGTCATAAAACCTCTGTGTTTGTTGGACCATCCACTGACAACCTTCGAGCCATTCGAAGCGATGTGGAATTTGATCGGAACAACTCTATTATTATCAATTTTCAGCTAGAATGGACCGACATCGACAATGGTCGACTGATCATTAGAGTAGAATCTTTAGAAGTTGATGGGGTGGCCGATAGTAGAATTGCAGTGAGTTATGCTGGCGTTACTTTTCCGCAACGTATTGATGCGCAGGCTCAGGATAAGCGTATTTACTTACAGCCTTTTAGTGGCAATCAACGTGTTGAAATTGCCAATGTAGATGGTGATGTGGCACTTTTTGATATTACCGATTATCAAAATCCTATTCGTATTCAAGGTTCCGTTTCCGCGAACACTTTCACTGGTGCTGTGACAAATGATGCGAACGGAAGAGAGCTGTTTTTAAAGCGAACAGCAGATGTGGTGAATGCAGCTGTTGAACCAGTGACCTTCCAATTTCAAGACCTTTCTGCCTTTAATTATTTCATCGTTTCACATCCTTACCTCAAACAAGAAGTGCCTGGCTACTATGACGATCCCGTCCAGGCTTATGTAGACTACCGAGAGTCGATTGAGGGTGGCGCCTTTAATGTGGGCTATGCGAACTTTACTGACTTGATTAATGAATTTGGTTACGGAGAATATACACCATTGGCGCTCAGGCGATATATGGTGCAGGCCTATGCTCAGGGCACGCCTGAATACCTTTTCTTGATAGGAAAGTCTAGCCGAGTCGATCGAAGGAATCAGCGGCTTTCAGATCCATTGGCAACCAATCGGAGGGAGTTAGTACCAACGATGGGTGCCCCAGGCTCCGATATTATGTACGTGGAAGGGCTCGACGGTACTGAACATTATCCGGCATTCCCAGTGGGTAGACTTTCTGTAGTAAACCCACAAAATGTGGCCTTTTACTTAGATAAAGTGAAAGAAAAAGAAGCCACCATCAAAGATTCACCTTGGACGAAAAATTTCATTCAACTCAGTGGAGGCCTAAGTACCGATGAACTTAATCGTTTTAGAAGTTTTATTGAAAGTTTTGGTGAGGTAGTTTCCGCCGATTATCTCGGTGCGGATGTGACCAATATTTCGAAACAGAATAATAACGCAGTTCAAAATTTCAATATTTCGGATCAGATCAATAGAGGGACAGGATTTGTTACATTTTTCGGTCACTCTTCTTCTACTTTTACCGATATAGATATCGGGAATGTAACTGACCCCAACAATGGCTACAATAACAATGGAAGATATCCCGTGTTTTTGGTAAATGGTTGTCGTGGTGGCGAGATTTTCTTTTTCAATTCTTTCGGTGAGAACTGGCTAGCAGCTGAGGGCCGTGGTGCCGTAAATTTCATCTCGCATAGCGACGTTGGTATTCCAAATGTGTTAGAAGAATACACTGAGAACTTCTACCGCGCCATGTCCGATACGCTTTTTATGACGGAGTCTGTAGGAGTAATTCAGCAAAGAGTGATCGCGGAACAGATTTCTGGATTTTTACCGGATGAAGCAGATTTTGCTACCGCAGAACAAACCGTATTACAAGGTGACCCAGCTTTAAAGATTTTCGGCCATGATAAGGTCGATTATATCGTCAGAGAAGAAGATATATTTCGCCAGCCCATCAATGATGAACCGATCACTTCAGCGACTCAATTCTTTAATCTAGGTGTGATTGTGAATAATGCTGGCCGAACGACAACCGACCCGATTTCGGTTAGTGTGAGACGTACTTTATCTGATGGTACAATTCTAGATTTGCCAGAAATTGAAGTGCCGCCTGTTAGAAATAGAGATACCGTATTTTACCAAATCAGCAACCAAGGCTTGGATGTTTTTGGAGAGAATAAGTTTGAGGTTTTCTTAGATGCATCGAACAGTGTTGATGAAGGCAGCGAAATTAATAATAGTGCAGAAATTAGCTTTTTCTTTACCTCTTCTGGCACATTTAACTCCGCCCCTGGTAATTTTGCAACGCTCAATACAAACAGCACGCAACTCGTGGTGCAATCCTCTGATTTAAAGGTAAATGACAAGACCTATATCGTAGAAATAGATACAGTAAATACCTTTGATAGCCCTTGGAAACAAACGACAACTTTAGCGGGTAAGGGTTTGGCGACTTGGGATGTAGACCTTCTGCCTGCCACTGTGAATGATACCATCCGGTACTATTGGCGATCTATTTTTGAGGAAGACCTATTAGCAGATCCGCAACCATGGGCTAATTCGACTTTTACTTACTTAGCAAACGGCGGCGAAGGTTGGGCGCAAACGACATTCGATCAATTCGAACAATTGAGTCTTTCTTCGGTGAGTAAAAACGAAGAAAATGATTCATGGGTCTTTGCTGGTACAGCAACTGAAATAGATGTAGTCACTTACGGGGCTGATCACCCGCTTGGTGGCAATCCATTTGATATGACCATTGAAATTGATGGGCGATCGATGTTCTCAACAGGTTCAAACCGATCTTGTTCACCAAATGCTATGCTAGCAATTGCTTTTGATAAGGATAGCGGTAGGCCATATTTGATTGTAAGAACACCCGGTCAAGAATTCGATATTCTAGATCCTTTAAGCTGTGGTGTCACACCGCAAGTCATCAACCGATTTACCAATAATACCTTAACTAATATCAATACTTCTGGTGATGATCGCTTGTTAAGACAGTATGTTAATGGAGTGGACGAGGGTGATTTTGTCCTATTCTTTTCTTTAGGGACAGTTATTTACGATTGGGATAATGAAACTCGAGATGATTTTGGGCGCATTGGTGTAGGTCAAAATGACATACCTAGCAATGCAGGTGAACCGTTAATCATATTTGGTGAAAAAGGTAGAGCACAAGGTACAGCCCAAGTGATCAGGGGTGTACCAGCGGGTGCTTCAGATAACGCATCAGATACCGAGATTTCCTTTTCAACATCAATTAGTGCCAGTACAGATAGCGGATCGGTCTTTTCCCCAGTTATCGGTCCGGTAAGTCAGTGGGGATTACTCACAAAAAGTATCATTGAAGAACCAGAAGATGATGTCACTTTTGAAGTAAGAGGGCGTCAGTTGGATGGTACCGAAGTGACCCTTTTCACTTTGAATGATATCAACGAACTCGATTTAAGTTCAGTTGATCCAGCCGTTTACCCATTCGTCAGGCTATTTGTCAATATGGTTGACAGAACATCTGCCACACCAGCCCAACTCGATCAGTGGTCGGTTAGCTATACAGGTGTACCAGAAGGTGTGATTTCTTTACAAAATGATGAGAACCAAAATATTGAATTGCAAGAGGGGGAGCCTTTTACGGCCAACTTTAGGTTTACTAATATTTCAGCATACGACTTTCAAGGTCCATTAAACGTTCGGTACACTTTGACCAACCAAAACACCCGTGAAGAGGTCACGGAAACGTCTCAAATTCCGGCAGTTGCCTCAGGACAATTCGTCGATTTCAGTTTGCCGATTGCTACGGGCGGAAAAGTAGGTCTAAATGATCTTGAAGTGTTAGTGAATTTGGGCGATGAGATTGAGCAATTCACGAGTAATAATGTTATCCGATTAGAGTCTTTTTATAACGTGAGGCGTGACGATGTAAATCCTGCCATGGATGTGACCTTTGATGGTATTTACATCATTGATGGAGATATAGTTTCTCCAACTCCGTTAATTGAGGTGGAGTTAAGGGATAATAATGAGTTTATTTTCAAGACGGATACACTTGGTGTTGAAATTATGCTGGGGCAAGTATGTCCAGGTTGTCTGATGGAGAGGGTTAATTTTTCTGATCCAGAGGTAACTTTTACACCAGCTTCGGAAAACGAAAACTTTAAAGTGCAGTATAGGCCAGAAGGTCTAGAAGATGCCACTTATCAATTACAAGTAAATGCCACGGATGCATCGGGAAATCAGGCGGGAATTGGTCCATATCAGATAAATTTTGAAGTGGTTAATGCATCGACTGTGACTAATTTTTATCCTTATCCGAACCCATTTTCAACCAGTACGCGATTTGTATTTACGCTCACGGGGAACGAAATACCTGACCAGATTAAAATTCAAATTTTTACCGTATCAGGTAAGCTGGTCAGAGAAATTACCCAAGCCGAACTCGGACCGATCCAGATTGGCAGTAATATTTCAGAATATGCCTGGGATGGCCGTGATGAATATGGCGATAAACTAGCCACTGGCACTTATCTCTACCGAGTGCAAATTAGGAATAGCAGTGGGGCAGAAATCGGCCGAAGAGGTACTGGAAAAGACAGCCGAGCCTTTGACAATGGTTTTGGAAAGCTGGTGATCATTCGATAAACAGCCATAACCCAAAATAATGGGTTTAGCTTTTAGTTTTTTGACCAAAAATCTTTCACTACGCTGAGAAATAGACCAACCTCTTTTATAAATTCATTAGGTCTTTCATAGTGAACATTGTGTCCCGTATTTTGGAAAATTTTATGCGTAATGAGTGCTGGATGCTGCTTTGCCAGTGCCTTATTCTCTTCTTCATAAGGGAATATGTCGTTGTCACTCATAGGATCAAGTATCAGCATTGGGATATTAAGATTGCGATAGATGATTTTCGGTTCTATGATCGCCATAGACTCACCAAAAAGAGAGGATTGTGTAGGTCGGAGAATAGTATTTAGGAATTGCTTTTCATTGGCCATATTGAACAATTCTTCCACACCGCTTCCAATAGTCCATTGGCCATTGGGCTCCTGAGATAACCAAGCCAAAAGCTTGAATTGGTTACCGCCAGCGCTTTGATCATAAAAGGCACGATATGCCTCAAATTGACTGTCTAATTTTGGGTATTCAATTCTGTCTTTGAAAATATCTTTAACTCGATTTGTCAACTGGCTATCATCCATTTTATGATAATGCGTATTTGTCGATACCGAACCACCATCTTCTAGGATCAACCCCATTGCCTTATTTGGATAAGTATCATAAAAAGCTGTCGCAATTATTCCTCCCCTCGACCAGCCTCCAATAATCGCTTTGTTAATACCCTTTTCGGTCATTAGCGTATTGATGTCATCGGCCACATGGTACAGTGATACTTCTTTCGCCGGAATTGTTGTTTTTCCATGACCGTAGTAGTCAATGGCAATAATGTAATAGCCATTTTTAACCAAAGTGTCTGCAAAATCAGCGAGTTCATAAGCGTTAGTAAAACTACCATGAACCCAAATCAGCGGGGTATCCTCTGGATTTCCCCATTCTAGGTAGTGGAGGTCGACATTTTTAGTTTTGATAAAACCGCCATGGATTCGCTCGTACTCGTTGTACTCCGCTAGCGCATTTTCATATAATTGACGAATGTTATCTGGCTCATTTCCATTTTCCACCTGTTGGGCGTAACCATTGAGAACGGCGAAAAGGAGGCAGAAAATGTAGAGGACTGAATTAGCGCTACTCATTGGTTAGATTTCTTTAAACCTGAATCTTTTACAATGATACTTCACCAGCCGTTAAATTCGGAAGAATTTGAGGTCTAAGTTAAAGCTCAACATAATTGCTAAGGCGTAGAACTTCTTCGCTGAGATTTTAGGATCGCCCTAGGCAGATTATTGCTTGGTAGATGAGTCTAATAACCCGCTGCTTGCCCGTCCTTTCGCGATTCCGATGCGCCAGAATAAACTTTTGATTTCCAGTCAAAACCAATTGCCTGATAACCTCCATAAATACCAACGCCAGTACCAAGTCGGTGCCCCAATTTGCGTAATTCGCGAATGGTTTGATAGCTAAATCCACTTTCAAGATTCAGGGTGCCACCATTGGTCATGATAGAGCCTGTCGGCTGCGAACTGCCGACATGACGCATTCTAGGCGCATCACCCGCCTCTTGTAAGTTCATATCAAAGTCTATGAGGTTTACCACAATTTGTGCGTGTCCTTGTGGTTGTACCGCACCACCCATTAAACCAAAGCTCACCCAAGGTTTACCATCCTTGGTAATAAAAGCTGGAATTATGGTGTGAAAAGGCCTTTTGCCAGGCGCAAGCGCATTTGCATGGTTGCGATCTTGTACATTAAACATTTGCCCTCGATTTTGAAGCACAAAACCAAGTCCATCAGGCACCATGCCTGAAGCAAATTCATAATAAATACTTTGGATTAAAGAGACCATATTACCGTCCTTATCGGCAACAGTCAAGTAAGTGGTGTTACCCGTTTCTATCTCAAAGTCACCCGCAGGATAGCCACTAGCAGCCTGATCGGATTTAATCAGTTTACTGCGCTCAGCCGCATACGCTTTAGAAAGAAGTTCTTTAATTGGAAGCTTATTAAAAGCTGGATCAGCAAAGAATTTGGCTCTGTCTTCATAGGCTAATTTTTTGGCCTCTGTTAATACATGTAAATACTCAGCACTTCCGAATCCCATGCTGCGTACATCATAACCTTCTAGAATATTGAGCATTTGCAATGCAGCAGTACCCTGCCCATTCGGCGGTAGCTCCCATACGTCATAACCTCTATAATTAGTACTCAAAGGCTCTACCCATTCGCCGGTGTGAGTTGCTAAGTCTTCATAAGACAGAAAACCACCATGTTTCTTCATATAAGCGTCAATAGTACGCGCGATTTCACCTTTGTAAAAGGCATCTCGGCCTTGCTTGGCAATCAGATCATAGGTGTTCGCTAAGTTTTTATTCACGAACATTTCACCCTTCTTCGGTGGTCGACCATTGGGTAAATAAGTCTCGGCGAAGCCAGGCAAGTCTACTTTGTTTTGATAATTAGTGGCCATTTCATAGGCTATAACCTCCGATACTGGAAACCCTTCTCTGCCATATTGAATAGCTGGCGCTAGAATCTCCGACATCGATAGTTTACCGAATTTGTCATGCATCATAAACCAACCATCTACTGTTCCTGGAGTAGAAACAGCCAGCGGGCCAAAGAGCGGTATCTCTTTCATGCCTTTGTCCATGAAATAGTCGATATCTAGCGATTTGGGTGATCTGCCACTACCATTAAAACCGTAAAGCTTTTCGGTTTTAGCATCCCATACAATGGCGAAAATGTCACCGCCAATGCCGCAGCTAGCCGGTTCTACCAAGCCTAAGACAGCATTTGCCGCAATAGCCGCATCCATAGCCGATCCGCCTTGTTGTAGGATCTTAAGGGCTGCCTGTGTGGCGAGTGGTTGACTGGTGGCAGCCATTCCATTTTTGGCCAAGACCTCAGAACGGGTGGTAAAAGTTTGACCTGCGAGACGATCCTGAGCTTTCAGACTAATGAAAGAAGTCAATAGAATTAGGAAGCTGAACAGTCTTTTCATGACGTTGGAATTTATGAATCCAAAACTAAGAAAAATTGCTGCTTAGCGCAGAAAAAACTGTAATGCCTTTGTAGTGTTGGAGTTTGTTTGGCGGGTAGTAAGCACAGAAGCCTCGGTACTACCGTCAGCCGAATTGTATATAGGTTTTGTTATGGGTAGTTTATTCTTTTCCACCCAGTTGATCATAATTGATTTCGCCTTTCCAAAATTTAATAAATTCATTTTTGGAGATATACTGATTTTTGTATTGGTCTAGTATCTCAATTTGATAATCCTCCAATTCCATTCGCCTAAGGTTCACAAGTAGAGAATTAGCTCCAATCGAATCTCCAGAAGCCTCTAACGATCCATAATATTCTAGTAGTAAATCGAAGTTATTGGGATCAGTTTTTATAAGTTTTTGATATCCTGCAATTGACTTTTTGTACAATTGTTGGGCTTCGTTCATATTGCTTTGAATTTCTAGCAATAATGCCTGCTGCCGAACATAGATTGGATGGTCAGGTCTCAGATCTATCATTTCATTTGTTAATTGTATCAAGCCTGAGAGGTCTTTTTTTCTAAAAAGTAGCGTTGCTTTGTGACTAAGGACATCAAAATTTTGATTGTCGATTTTTAATGTCTTGTTAGTCAGAAAGAGCGAGCTGTCAATTTTATTTTTTTCTTCTATGTCTGTACTTAGGTATACGTTAATTGCCTGTTGAATGATATCATTAGGATTCTCTTCTGGTTCGCAACTGTAAATGAGCAAAGCGCAAATAAGAATTAATGGGAGTCTTGTGTTCATCGATTGGTAATTACCCACAACGTTCGAATGCATGAACTGTGAATTATGGAGGAATATCAAAATGATAGCTTGTCCTCTTTCACGGCGTTGTTACTCGAACTTAGTGTTTGGTTATTAATATACGATTGAAAGGTGAGATTTAGAACATTCAGAGAGCCTGTCTGCCGTCACGCAGATAAGATCAGTTGATAAATCAAGCTGATCATAGTTTTCACCTAATGTTGTGCCTAGTGTTTTTTATTCTTTGTATGGGCCAAGAAATTTGTCGCCATTAAAATGTACCAAATGGTCAGGATTATCAGCAATCCAAACTTCTGTCTCCCAAGCAATGTCAGTCATAAATTGTCGGAATTTAGGTCTGTTTAAAAATGCAGTAACGTAAACAAGATCTGCTTTACAATCTTTAGTCAGTTTTTGAAGCTGAATTAACCTTAATTCGCTTATAGGTCCTGATGAATGTACCGCTTCAATTAAGTAGAGCCAATTCTTTTTCTTGGAGTAGACAATCACGTCTGGTAATTCTTCGTGAGAAATTTCAAAGAAATTTAGCTTTTCGAGTTTGTCTTTTTCCAAGTAAAGATACTTGTTTGAGGTGTCTCCGACATATAGTACTTCGGCACCGTGTCCGTACCTCGGAAGGAAATCTTCAATGATTGCCTTTTGCAAATCGTTATGCGCTCCTGCCGAAAAAGTGAGTTTGCCACCTGAAGGAAGAATTACATTGACTTTTGCGATGTCTCTTTCCCTTTTAAGCTTTTTGCTTAGAGGCTCAATATTCTTTAGTTTGACTGCGACCGTCTTCTCCCAATTCTTTGATCCAAAAGTTCTTAAAAGTTCAGCATAAGTCGGGTTGATTGAATATCCACGGGTTGAGTCGTTTGTCGCAGAATTTGGGCTTGATTGTAAAACGACTTCGGCGACTGTGAGTAGTTTTAAGTCTTTTCTGCGGATATCATCATATGAACCTGAACTAATGTTCTCTCCAAAGTTGTTGTTGATATATATTATTATATCTCTGGTCTTGAGGCCATATCCACTATTTAAGTCTTTTGCTTTTTTAAAGTCCGACTTCTTTTTGATATCGCCACTTGCTAAAAACGCAACAGCCATTCTTTCCAATCTTCTCGGAGTTGAATCCAAAGGAATACCAAAAGACTCAAGAATGTAAAGCGTGGTATTTATCAGTTCCTGAATCTGTTGGGTTTTTGCTATAAATGTTTTCGATTTATCGGGACTGATATACTGCTTCATTCTCAAATAATGTTAGTTGGTCGTTTTCTGTAGTGACATATTGATTGTCTAAATCTCCTGTCAAATGATTTTTGATATTTAAAGCCAAATGGTATGCGAAGTTTGGGGCAACTGCATTTCCAATTTGGTTATATTGATTTGTTTCTGTTCCTGAAAATTCAAACCAATCAGGAAAACTTTGAAGTCTTGCAGCTTCTCGAACGGTAATTCTTCGTCTGCGACCGTCTTTCAATCTTACTCGGTGCATATCTCCTGTAGCACCTGCCAAATTTCTACAAGTCAATGTTCTTGCAGGTCTGTCTAAATACAAATCTCTTGGATTGATGCATTTTGACGCTTTTTCATATTTAGCAACATATCTGTCCATAGATTCCGTGAAGAATTTAGAATCTTCATCGAATTGAAATGCGAGTTCTCCTAGTGCTTGACCCGCTGTTACTTTTCTGTTTACTTTTTTCGGAAGATTGATTCTTTCCTTTGAACCGATAACAATTACCCTTTCTCTGTTCTGAGGGACTTCATAGTTCAGAGCATTTAAAAGTGCATAATTGATATAATAGCCTAAACTTTCAAGCTCTTCAATAACTTCTCGCAAGTACCACTTATTCTTGTAAAGCATTCCACGAACATTTTCAAACATCAAAACTTCTGGGTCTAGTTGTCTGATTGCAGATAAGAATATTGGAAATCCATCTCTAGAGTCTTTCAAGCCAAGTTGTTTACCACCAACGCTGAACGGTTGACAAGGAGGACCACCAATGACTATGTCAGCTTTAGGATATTCTGACTCTATTGTTAATTTTTCATTGAAACACTCTCCAATTAAGCTTTTGTTATAGGTGTTAGTCGCCTGTTCGTCCATTTCATAGCCTATGGTTTTAAATCCATTAGCTTCAAAACCGAGGGAAAGTCCACCGCAACCTGCAAAAAGGTCAACAACTGTTTTATTCAAATCAGAGTCAACCCAAGGTTTCAACTTGTCATTTATTTCTTCCCAATATTCCATTTACGAAAGTTACAAATTTGTGATGTGGTTTCTGTTTTTTCCATTAGGCACAACGTTGTATAACGCTCACTACTAAAGCTAACTATTGAACTTCATTTTGTCTAGAGGAGATTGGATTTCTTTTATACTTAAAGAATAATCTATGCTATTGTTAGTCGGGATATAAACGAGTCTATAAACGAAAAAAGCCCCTCGATGAGAGGAGCTTTTTGTAGTACTTTTGCCTGGCCAATTGTCGAACCAAGTTTATTGAGACTTGTACGAAATGTTTCTTTTATCACAGAGATTGGCCATGGTAAGTTGAGGTCAACTTAATTCGATTGTTGAACTGATTCGTCAGATTGACATTAGTGTTCAATTGAACTAAGTTCTAAAACCGAAGATTCATCTTGGACTGAGATTGCAAACATTTTGCTGATAGGAAAGACTTTTGCTTTATCACTCCCTTTATCGTAAAAGAAAAAATAGCTTCTAGAATTTCCTACATACAAAAGGTCTGTTTGACTTGTTTGATAGGTTGAGTCTTGATATTGGAATTCTACTTGTATACCGCGTCCACTGGAGTACCAAGATTGAGCATTTATGGTTTGATCTTGGAAATGGGTCACTGAAATTAGTAGGTAGACCAAAATAAAAAATGATGGCCTTATACCTGCCGTTGAACTGTAGACAAAGAGAGTATATAGAAGGATAAGGATTAGTGTTATGATTAGGAAGTAATATACTTTTGAATCTAATATGCTTATCTCAGTGACAATAGATATAAATGCCCTAAGTACCCAAAATAAAATTAGTAGTCTTTTTATATCGAAATAGTAAGTCAACTTTTTTCTTAACCTTACCATTCCAGCTATGGAGTTGCGATACTCTCCGATTTCCATTCCTTTCTTTTTGGCTGCTCTATAATCTTCAATGAAATTCCAAAACTTGAAAAAGAAGTCTATAAAGATCTTATAGAGAAACACTAGAAATGATAGTGCCAAAACTACGGAGAGTGATCTTGAGATTTTAGATATTGGTAATAGAATTAATTCTTCAAGAGTGATGAAGCTAAAAAAGTCTATGCCGAATGGAGTGTAAAGTCCGAGGCTTCCAATTATTGAATAAAGAATGAGAGCTAAGTAACCAACAGGGATCCATTTTAAGTAGACGGTTGCATCTTTTGATTTTTCTTTTTCTTCAACAGTAATGACTCTTTGAACAGATCTCCCAGCCCGTGATAATGTTCTAAACCTTCTCCGCATTATCCATTAAATTACAAGTTTTATGTTGCTTTTATTGGATTTGATTAAATAAAACAAATGAGTTTTGATTTTGTAGGGCAAACGACCTATTTGAAAAGATTTGACTTTCTTTTTTTTAAATGTCGAACCGGAAATAGTACAATTATGAATGCCTTAAGGGATTGATCTTCAGCATATATAGGCGTGAATGATATTAAAAAAGGAGAACTTTTTTGCTCTCCTTTTGTATGGTACCCAGAGCCGGAGTCGAACCGGCACGCCCGAAGGCATTGGTGTTTGAGACCAACGCGTCTACCAATTCCGCCATCTGGGCTAATGCTTTATGCAAGCGCTTGAATTGGGAGTGCAAAAATGGATAAAGATTTTTGATTATCCAACACTCAAATCAACGAAAACGTCAATCTACCTTGATGTAGTTTTTGAGGGAAAAAGCGATCGGTTTAGCCGCGAATTTACTTTTGGTATTTGCCCAAACTTCGGCGAATAAATCCGAGTGTCTGTAGTTGTTTAAATCGGCCTCTGAATCCCAATAGCTGTAGGTTGAAAAGATATTAGGGTCGTTATAATCTTCTAAAAGCTCTAGATGCGTACAACCAGGGAAATGCCGAATCTTTTCTTTCTTCTCATCAAAAAGCGTCAGAAAGTTTTGTCGCTCCTCGGGTCTAAAAGTCATGCGAACAATTCTAATGAGCATCTTCATCAAATTTTATGATAATAGGGCTGTCATAAGTAAGTCCAAGTAGTTGGCCGCCGTGCCCTTGATTAATGCCAAGCATTAATTTGTCATTGCTATTAAAAATGAAAAATACTTCGCCAGGCTCCACCTCGGGTATCGATTGATTCACTACTTGCACAGAATCTCTTCCAAACGTAATGGTGTACGATCGGTTGGCACTTAAAATATCGAAATCGACCTTATCAATATTGGTGACCAAATTGCCGTAATGATCGGTATGGATGACATGCCCAGCGATTTCCTTTTTTGTAGCGCGTGCTTTTCTAGCAATATATTGATTGAAATTATCGGTTGTTGTGCCCAATTCTTGTGGTGGCGTACCTTGTGCCAGTTTGGCGACTATCGCAGGAAGGGAGGTAAATCCTTTAGCCACAGGGATATCGAGTAAGTAGACACCTTCGGGTTGTTTTTCGCTAATCAAGCTCATTACACCATTATTGGCTCCAACAAAAAGGTGTCCTTCAATTTTCACCACTAAATAGGATTGCGCTTTCTGGCTGTCCGCATCGTTTCCGATCAAATGAATCGTGCCCTCTGGGAATTCTCTAAAAACAGACTGTATCACATGGGCTAGATGCGCTAAATTGAAAGGTTTAACCTGATGACTAATGTCTATTATTTGCGCCTGAGGGTATTCTTTTAAAATTCTCGCCTTTGTAAATGCCACATAATGATCACTTTGGCCAAAATCTGAAGTGAAAGTGATGAGAGGCATAGGCGACTAAGGCGTTTTTCTATAATTTAGATGCCAACAAAATTATCGATTTTTTAAGCTAAGACAATTACTAAAACACCTTCATACGTTTGGTTGAAAAGTTAATTACACTCGAGAACATGGCAATGGTCGATTTTCTAGGCGTAGAAAATCGAAATATTAAGGAAATAGCCTCGGCATTTCCTAAGAGTAGAATTGTGTCTAGGGGAAACGAAATCCTTATAAAAGGGAATGCCTCCGAGATTATTCAGATCAATGATATAGTTCAGGGCTTGATGCAGCACTTCCATAAATATGGAAAAATAACGCATGAAAATGTGAGGGCTTATGTGAAGCGTGAGTCCGAATACGCCTTAGATGAACCCGATGAAACACTGGTTTATGGGGCTCGTGGATCAAGCATTAAACCCAAAACGGCCAATCAACGCGCGTTGGTCAAAGCAGTAAAGGAAAACGATTTGGTTTTTGCGATTGGGCCAGCAGGATCTGGAAAAACTTATGTTTCTGTGGCATTAGCCGTTCGCGCCTTGAAAAATAAAGAGGTTCAGAAGATAATCATCACCCGACCAGCAGTTGAGGCGGGAGAAAATTTAGGGTTTCTGCCTGGCGATTTACAAGAGAAGATAGATCCCTACCTTATGCCGATTTATGATGCCCTAGGCGATATGATTCCTGCAGAAAAGCTTAAGAGTTATCAAGAAGGCAATGTGGTTGAAATAGCACCTTTAGCCTATATGAGAGGTCGAACATTGAACAATGCTTTTGTGTTACTAGATGAGGCACAGAACACGACTTCCATGCAGATGAAGATGTTTCTGACTCGGATGGGACCCAATTCGAAAGTGATCGTGACGGGCGATCGATCTCAGGTAGATTTACCTCGACATCAAAAATCGGGTTTATCGGAATCAGTCGACCTACTTAAAAACGTTAAAGGTGTAGTTACCGTAGAATTAACAACAAAGGACGTGGTGAGACATCCACTCGTGAAAGAAATAATTAAGGCTTACGACAAAGACCAAGAAAAAAGTGATACGCGTAAAAAAGATTGAGAATCAAGAAGAACTAGAGCAAGCTTTCGCTATTCGTACAATAGTTTTTGTAGAAGAACAGGCATGTCCCGTTGACGAGGAGTTTGATGGTTTTGACGAGGAGTCTGTACATTTTATCGCGTACATCGATGGAAAGCCCGTTGGAACAAGTCGTTATAGAACCACCGAAAAAGGAGTGAAGCTGGAACGTTTTGCCGTTCTGAAGGAGTCTAGAGGCAAGGGAACAGGGAAAAGATTGGTGCAAACCGCCCTAAGCCAGATTTCGGCCAGTTTTGAGCCTGGAACTTTGCTCTATTTGCATGCCCAGTTAGACGCGATGCCCCTCTATGCACGATACAATTTTCAGAAAATAGGAGAGCAGTTCGAAGAAGCAGGTATCCAGCATTTTAAGATGGAAAAAGTGCTCGAAGGCTGATCCATAGCACTGAGAAGTGACCAGGGCTATTCATCTAATCTTCAATTATTTAGGATAGTATAATTAATATAATATTTTTAAGTAAATATTATATTAAAATTGACCTTATCTAAAAATCCCTTCATACGCTTGACGCTATGCTTTGTGAGCGGTTTGTTGGCGTATCACTACTTGGGTAAAGTCACATTGGTTCCTTGGTGGGCTTTGGTCATTGCTTTTGGTATTTACTTGGTGCTTTCTTTAAAAAGAACCTTTTTCAAACAGGCACTACTATCATCACTCTGTTTCCTGCTTTTCTTTAGTCTAGGCGCTTGGCGCCTGCATTTATTTAAAGATAGCGCTAGTCAGAAGCTAACTGACAAAGAACTTGCCGTGGTAAAGGCCTACAAGGCGGTAGTGACGAGTGTGCCAGAAGAAAAAGCGAAAAGCTATCTGTGTAGAATGTCGATTTATGCCGTTTGGAATGGTAAATCTTGGGCCACCGTTTCTATTCCCATCAATGCCTATTTATCGCCAGAAAAGGGTGGAGAAATCAATTATGGTGATTTACTCTTTGTTGAAGGAAGGCCCAGCCCGACAACACCGCCGAGTAATCCCGGTGTATTTGACTTTCAGCGTTATCTGGCGCTTCGCCTTATCCATCATCAGCACTTTATCAATGGTCAGTTTACTCTAATTGGTCATAAAGCGCCCAGCCTGATCACGGAAAAGGCGAATAATTTACGTCAGGCGAGCATAGTGCGAGTTAAAAAATACATCAAGAATAAGTACGCCCAAGGGGTAACGCTTGCCTTGATTTTGGGTGTGAAAGATGCCCTGCAAAACGAAACCCTTGAAGCCTTTTCTGCAACAGGAACCATGCATGTTTTGGCAGTATCCGGACTGCATGTTGGGATTATTTACGCTTTGGTTTTACTGATGTTAAAGCAGCTCGGTCTTTCAAAACGAAAATACCGATGGTTTCTCGCTATAGTCAGCATACTGGTGCTCTGGGCCTATGCTTTTTTGACCGGACTTTCTCCTTCAGTGCTTCGGGCAGTCACCATGTTCTCTTTTGTGGCCATCGGAAAGGCGCTGTCGCGCAATAGCAGTATATACAATACGCTCACAGCATCAGCGCTGGCATTGCTGCTGTACAACCCCTATTTAATCTTGAATGTGGGTTTTCAGCTGTCATACGTCGCTGTTTTTGGTATAGTCTATCTACAACCAAAGCTCTTTGGACTCATAGAAACAAGGCACCTGATTTTAGAAAAAGTCTGGGCGATCACTTGTGTGTCAATCGCTGCGCAAATTGCAACTGCACCACTTTCAATACTCTATTTTCATCAATTTCCCACCTACTTTTTAGTCTCCAACCTGTTGATCATCCCCGCAGCCTTTGTCATCCTTATTTTTGGCTTATCGGTACTTGTGTTGTCACCTATTTCAGTACTTGCCAGTGCAGTGGCTTGGCTACTGTCAAAAGTTATTCTGTCGGTCAATTTCTTGATTGTAGGCATGAGCAATTGGCCAGGAAGTAAAATCGAGGGTATTTATTTGTCGACCATGGATGCCGTTTTGCTCTACGTTGTTATCCTATTTACCGTGCTTTTCTTCGTGAAAAAGAAGTTTTCCTACATCAGAGGTGCGTTGTGTTTTGCCTGCTGTTTTGGACTATCCCAAGTCGATCATTTTTATGGCTATGCGCAGACTAACGAATTTTCAGTACTCGATATTTCCAAGGCGAGTGTGATGGACTTTAGAATAGGCTTTAAGTCTAAAATGATCGCAGATTCTGCTTTTAAGGTTGACATCGGCCAGCAGAAATTCAATTTGTACCCCAAGCGATTATTAGCTGGTAGTAAACAGAAGCCTACGGAAGATCAATTGGTCTTGAATAAGTCAAAAACAACTTTAGGAACGGTTTTCCGCTTTCAGGGCAAAACGATTATGCATTTAAATCATCAACTGACCGATCGCTTTAAACCTAGGGTACCAATTCTCGTTGATTGCTTAATTTTAGGGAATAATGCAGTAACGAATTTAGACCAACTAAAAGGGAAGATTGATTTCTCCAAATTGATCATTGATCGATCAAACTCTTGGTACACAGATCGCCAATTGACGAGACAATTAGACCAGTTGAAAAAAGAATATCATTCGGTACGGCAAAATGGTTATTATAGCGAAAGATGGAACAGGAATTTGTAACGTATGAGGTGAATGATCGTGTGGCGACCATCACTCTCAATAGACCAGAAAAGCGCAATGCATTGAATGCGCAAGTCGTCACAGAATTGAAAAACGCTTTTAAACATGCCGCCGAAGACGACACCGCTAAGGTGATCATACTCGCTGCTGTGGGCGATGCATTTTGCGCTGGTGCAGACTTAGCATATCTCCAAGCCTTGCAAAAAAATACCTACGAGGAGAATTTAGAAGACTCTAACCACCTAAAAGAACTATTCCAGCAGATATACACCCACCCTAAAGTAGTCATCGCTAAAATTCAAGGCCATGCCATAGCGGGTGGTAGCGGGTTGGCTACTGTTTGTGACTACTCTTTTACCGTACCTGAAGCCAAATTTGGCTATACCGAGGTTCGGATTGGCTTTATTCCGGCCATTGTCATGGTTTTCCTGCTTCGCAAAATCGGAGAAGGAAAATCAAAAGAATTACTGCTCTCTGGAGAGCTGATCAATGCAGATACGGCCGTTGAAATGGGGCTTATAAACCGTACAGTAGCTGCCGATTCGCTAGATGAAACGGTCGAGGCTTTCGCCCAAACCTTGGTAAAAAAGAATTCGGGTCAATCCATGACTTATACCAAACAGATGATTGCTCAGGTACAAGAAATGACATTGAATGGCGGGTTGGATTTTGCGGCAGCGCAAAATGCCAAAGCGCGCGCCTCAGAAGATTGTCAGAAGGGAATTGGCGCATTTTTAAATAAAGAGAAACCTACTTGGTAGAAATCTAAAATGGTATGATGAACCATCCGATTGATATCCTTAAACAGTACTGGGGCTACAGTGAGTTTAGACCCACGCAGGAAGAGGTTATCCAATCGGTGATCGATGGCCATGATACGCTCGCTCTATTACCCACTGGCGGCGGTAAGTCCATTTGTTTTCAAATTCCGGGACTTATGGCCGAAGGGCTATGCATTGTAGTTTCTCCGCTGGTGGCTTTAATGAAAGATCAAGTCTATCAGTTAAAACAGAGAGGAATTTCGGCCATCGCCCTTCATGCGGGGCAATCCAAGCGAGAAATCGATCATGCCTTAGATAATGCGGTTAACTCCGATCTTCAATTTCTTTATTGCTCACCAGAACGATTAAAAACAGACCTTTTTAAGGCACGTATCAAGCGTGTTCAAGAAAAGCGTGGTGTTGGTTTAATTGCAGTGGACGAAGCGCATTGTATTTCACAATGGGGCTATGATTTTAGGCCTGCCTATCTGGAAATTTCCGCGCTGAGAGAACTGTTACCTGACGTCCCCGTGATTGCCCTTACCGCCACGGCTACCCCGAAGGTGCGAAAAGATATTCAGGACAAGCTGTCGTTCAAAAAGCCAAAGGTTTTTACCAAGAGTTTTGCCCGAGAAAATTTATCCTACTCAGTTCGTTTTGAAGAGCACAAGGAACGTAAGCTTATAGAAGCATTGAATCGGGTAGGAGGTTCGGCAGTCGTTTATGTGGCAACGCGAAGGCATGCAAAAGAAGTGGCTTTGCAGCTGATGAACAACGGAATTTCAGCAGACTTTTATCATGCAGGCCTTACGCATGAAGAAAGAAACCAAAAGCAAGAAAACTGGCTGCATAACAGAACGCGAGTGATCGTTTCGACCAATGCCTTTGGAATGGGCATTGACAAACCCGATGTACGCTTGGTGGCGCATATGGATTTACCCGATAATCTCGAGTCATATTATCAAGAAGCAGGCCGAGCGGGAAGAGATGAGAAAAAGGCTTTTGCGGTCATTATCTGTAACCAAAAAGATATTGAAGATTTGAGGGTAAAGACCAAGCAATCTTTACCGAGTATTGACTTGCTTAAAAATGTATATCAAATGCTAGGCAACTACTTTCAGCTAGCCAATGGTAGTTTCCCAGAGACAAGTTTCAATTTTGATTTTCAAGATTTCGCGAAGCGTTTCGATAGGCATCCGCTCGAAATATTCAATGCCATAAAAGTGCTTCAAGAACAAGGGTTGGTCCATTTAACCGAAGCATTTTACAGCCCAGCACGTATCGCTTTTTTAATCGATCAGCGAAAAATGTACGAGTTTCAGATCGCCAACTCCAATTTTGAACCAGTAATTAAAGGACTGCTGAGGCTTTATGGTGGCGAAATTTACCAAGAGAGTCTTCAAGTTCAAGAGAGCAATTTAGCAGCACTGTTAGGTGCTTCTACGGATGCGATAAGGATGTCTTTAAATGCGCTTCATGAAAGGGAAATAATCGATTATCAGAAGCACAAGGATAAGCCACAACTGACATTTCTTATTCCAAAACAGGCAGTGGGTCAATTGCCGTTAGATCAAGCGGCTTTAACGGCCAAAAGTAAGCTCAAGATGGCCAAAATGGAGTCTGTCATCGATTATGTACATCAGGAAGAAACCTGCCGTACACAAATGCTACTCAGCTATTTTGGTGAGGTTGACTATGGTGAATGTGGTATTTGTGATAATTGCATCAACCGGGCGAGGCATAAAGATGATTCAAAGTTTAAAAAACTTTATCGCGAACAGATTTTGAACTTCTTGAGGGCTAATGAACAGGTGACTGAAGAAAAGCTTGTAGGCGCCTTAGTGCCGAGTAACCGTGAGGTCTTTTTCAATCTGTTATCAGAAATGCTCGATCATGGTGACCTACACTACGATCAGCTTAACCATATTATAATTTCTAGAACCAAGAATTAATACAAAATCGGAGTCAGAATCATTATCTTTGATTCATGGGTTTTTTCGATAATGTGGTAGGGAAATTATTTGGTAAGCAAAACGGTAAATCTGCTTTCATTCATGAAGTTCTGTCACGTTCTGAGCGCGAAATATCGGCTTACGAAGCTTGGAAAAACACACCTGAATGCTCAACAATTATCGCCGACATCGAGCGGGGTTACTACTTGAAAAAACAGGGTATTGCGTCTTCAATGGAAGTTCACCTGTTAGAATCACAATATTCTAACGGTTTTGCCATCACGTTTAACCAAGAATTTACGCCCGAAAACTTCCAACATGTATTTGATTACTTTAAGGAAAAAGGGCTAGATCAGGGATATAAATTGGCTCAGGCCGATCGAAGAATTCTAGATAAGGATACCTACGAGGAAACAATAGAGAAGTGGTACCTCAAGCCAAATGGCGTAGATGATAGTACAGGAATTGCTGACCAGAAATACGGAAATATTCTGATTGAAAAGGTGGCGATCGACAGAAAAGAGAACTATATGAAGTTAATGGCCAACATTTATCAGGATAGACAGTATACAGAAGCGAAACCTTTTACGGAACTTATAGAACTATTATTTAAACCAGAGAAATAATGAAAAGATTAATACTATTAAGCCTAATTGCTTTTTCTACCATTGCCATTTCAAACGACGCAGAGGCACAAATTTTATCGACAAAGCTTAAAATTACCGTGGTAGATGAGTTGGGCAATGTGGTACCAGATGCTAAAGTGATTCTTTTTGCGAACGAAGCAGATTACAATAAAGAGGTAAACCCAGTGCAGCCATTTAAACTTACGGATAGTAAAGGAAGAGTAACCTTTAAAAAACTGGATACAAAGTCTTACTATATCATTGTCAGAAAAGGAGATAAAGATAATTCTGGTGGAGGCGAAGTGGTCAGTAAACTTGTTAAGGGTAAGGTAAATAAAGCGAATATTGTAATCTCAGATGGCATTTAGCACCCGAGAACATTTCATAAACAAACTATCGGTATATGCTCCAGAATACAAGGAGGAGCTTGACTTTAGGCAAAGAATGCTGGCGCTTTTAAAAGCGCCTGATTGCTTTTTAAGAAGTTCACTGAAAGCCCACTTTACAGCTTCGGCTTGGGTAATTGACCCAGAGTTCAACGAAGCCTTACTGACCCATCATGTAAAACTCAATCGTTGGTTGCAATTGGGTGGTCATGCGGATGGTGATGAAGATTTATTAAACGTTTCTAAAAAGGAATTGTCAGAAGAATCTGGTCTGACGTCTTTTAAACCATATACGACTGAAATATTCGACATAGACATACATACCATCCCCGAACGTAAAAACGTTCCAGAACATGAACATTTTGATGTTCGGTTCTTATTTATGGCCGATAAAGCGGAAGAAATTAAATTCAATCATGAATCCAATGAGGTAGCATGGGTGTCACTGTCGGAGATTCCTGCGTTATGTAATGAAAATGACTCGATTTTGAGAATGATTGAGAAAACTAAACAACTAAGCAAGGGATTGTCAGTTATGATTTAAACCGATCGCTACTGATAAGCTATATTTGACCTTATGAAGAAATTGAGACTGCAAAACTATCTACTGGCATCAGTATTTCTTTATGTATTAGTGGCTATAGTTTGGGCGGTATTTCCAAAGCAGGAAAAGAAAGAAGAAACCGTCAAACTAATTCAATCCAAATCTGAAATTGAGGGAAGAGAGGACTTACAATCAAGGTCTGAATACAATCAGGCTATGCTTGCCGATCCCAAGACAGGCAAAGTCCCTGTAAACATAAGAGCAAAAGAACTGGAATTTGCTAGATCCCAAAAACAACGTTTCGTTGATATTCCTACGGGTACCACTGAAAGTAACGCTACCAATTTCGCAAGGGCTACAAACGCACTAAACTGGAGTCATGTGGGCCCCGGTAATTTTGGCGGAAGAACACGAGCCGTAGGTATGGATGTGCGTGATGAAAATATGTTGCTTGCCGGTGGTGTTTCTGGCGGTATGTGGCGTTCAAATAACCAAGGAGTGACTTGGGTACGATCGTCGACCACGGAAGAATTACAAAGCGTTACGGCTTTGACCCAAAACGTAAAACCTGGCCAAGAAGATATTTGGTACTACGGAACAGGCGAATTAATAGGAAACTCATCTAGAGCACCTGGCGCTCCATTTAGAGGCGATGGTATTTTTAAATCTGTCGATAATGGGGTGACATGGAAGCCGCTTGAATCAACACAAACAAATTCACCCGGATTGTTTAATTCTCCTTTCCAATATGTTTGGGATATCACGACGAATCCTAACGGTACAGACGATGAAATCTTAGCTGCCGTTTATGGTGGAATTGTGCGGTCGACTGATGGTGGTGAAACTTGGACCACCGTACTTGGAAACGACTTACTTTCCTTCCCTTTAGATGGAGATTTAAATTCTGTTTCGGCAGTTTTTTACACCGATATTCATAGAACAGCCGATGGCGTATTTATAGCCTCCCTCAGCAGTGCCACCAATAATACTGGTGTAGCGGCGCCTGACGCCGGAGTTTATTCATCTGTAGATGGGGTCAATTGGAATTTGATCCTCAATTTTGCAGGTACTAATACCCGACGAATTGAGTTAGGTTCTTCGCCCTCTTCGCCCGAAATTATTTATGCCCTAGCCGATCAAGTGATAGATTATGGCCTTTGGCGGTACAATCTCAATACTTTTCAGTCCATCCGCTTGTCACCTAATGTGCCAGATGGTAGTAATGACATAGAAGCGTTTGACTCTCAAAGTTCTTATAATATGATGGTGAGCGTGCACCCAACAAATCCTGACGTGGTTTACTTGGGAGGTACAAATTTATACAGATCAACAAATGCCTTTTCTACGCGAAGAGATACCCAGTGGATTGGTGGATATGATCCCGAAGACGATGGTATCAGTATTTACCCAGACCATCACCCCGATCAGCATGGTGTGCTTTTCATTCCCTCCGATCCGAATAAGATGATATCGTTTAACGATGGAGGAATATTTATTACCGACGATAACTTAGCCGCTAATGTGGAATACACCCCCTTAAATACAGGGTATGTCACCACACAATTCTTTACAGGTGTGTTCAGTAAATTTCCTTCTGATGATTTTGTTATCGGGGGTACTCAAGACAACGGTAGCCTTTTGACGGCAAATACACTATTTACCACGGGTAGTAATGGCACTAGAGTGATTGGTGGCGATGGTGGTTTTGTTGCTACGACACCGATCGGCGTTTTTTACTATCTATCTTTCCAAAACTCAAGAATATTTAGACTTACGCTGAATGATGATTTTGAGCTAACCTCCTTCGCTCGGGTTGATCCGACAGGTGGAGGCTCTGACCCTTCGCAGCCCTATTTATTCATCAATCCCTATGTGTTAGATCCGAATAACGCCAACCGAATGTTCCTCGCAGGTGGTGACTTTCTATGGAGAAATAGAAACCTATCTCAGATTTTGACAGGTTCTCAAGCAACAACTTCTGTTAACTGGACAAGGCTAGAAGAAACCGAAATTAATACGGGAATAATCTCGGCGGTACAGGTATCTACCACTCCCGAAAATATAGTCTATTATGGCACGTCGACAGGGAGAGTATTCAAGATTACGAATGCACATACTGATGTTTATGAGGTAGAAGAAATCACTGCGGATTCATTTCCGACAGATGGATTTATCAGGTCGATAGCGATCGATCCTACAAATGCAGATGAGGTTCTTGTTTCCTTCTCTAACTATGGTATTCCAAGTATTTTCAGATCCACCGATGGCGGTGACACATTTGAGGATGTTTCGGGCTCATTGGAAGAAAATCCTTCAGGAGAGGGTAATGGTCCATCGGTGAGGTGGGTAACTATTGTGCCTCAAAATGATGGCACCAAACTTTACTACGCTGCTACGAGTACAGGACTTTATGGAACAAGCACCTTAGACGGACAATCTACGAATTGGTCTATCGAAGGGCCAGATGCAATAGGTAATGCCGTGGTGAATATGATCGATTACCGAAGGATAGATGGAAAAGTTGTGGCTGCCACACATGGTAGAGGAATGTTTACTTCATCGATCACCAACGTTGTTCCTCCTGAGCCTATCAATGGCTCGGACGGGTTCGAATTGACTAATGTTTATCCTAATCCATTTTCCGATCTTGTCACGATCAATGTAAACTTACCCGAAACGAACCTACTCCTGATCAGGATTTACGATTCGGCTGGCAATCAAATACGAAGTATTTCGGGCGGTTTGGGCTTTATTGGTGAAAATGATTTCTTCTGGGATGGGACAAATACATTAGGAAATCCGGTACAGGATGGGGTCTATTTGATTCGAATTACCTATCAAAATGAAAGTACCGTTCGCCGTGTTATTCTAAGTAGACAATAAGCCTTTCAGGTCTAACATCCTTGCTTTATCTTTGCGGCTCAAAATCAGATAGATGAAGTTAAAAACCACGGTATTACTTGCGCTATTAATAATGGTTTCCGTATCCAGTTGCGGTCCTTCGGAAGAAGAACTCGTTGCGGAGGCTAGAGGCTATATGGAAGCTGAGAATTATTCTGAAGCCATAAAGACCTATAATCAGGCACTTGAAAAGAATCCTCAAAATTACGCAGCGATCAATGCGAAAGGTGTGGCATTGTTAAGAATAGGCGAACTTGAAGAGTCTATTCGGGTATTTACCGACGGTATCAATACAGATACGACCAATTACAGAGCCTTCTTTAATCGTGGTAACGCCTTCAGAATTTTGGGTAAAGACAACGAAGCGATGTTGGATTATGATTATGTGATTCAAATCCAACCCGATATCGTGGATGCCTATATCAACAGAGGTGCTTTACTTTTTAAGTATAAAGAATTTGATCGCGCACTGTTTGACTTCCAATTTGCACTGGAGCTTCAACCCAATAACCCGCTCTTATACCTAAATAAAGGAAAAACCGAACTAAGAATAGATAACCTAGAAGATGCCTTCTTTGACCTAAAAAAAGCGCTAGAAATGAAGCCAGATTATGGTGAAGCTTACTATTGGCTTGGACTTGCAGAGTTGGCTCGAGATAATCGCCCACAAGGGTGTGAGTACTTACTCAGCGCGCAAACTTTAAACTTTGAAGCAGCGAGTGAGGCCATCGGACAGAATTGCGCTCAATAATGGCTGAAATTGGTCAAGATATAGCACGAGCGAAGTCAATCTTGACTAAAGGCGGTCTAGTGGCTATTCCTACCGAAACAGTTTATGGTTTGGCAGGAAATGCCCTAAATGATCAAGCAGTAACGAGCATTTTTGAAGCGAAAAACAGACCTTCTTTTGATCCTTTAATTGTGCATGTGGCTAGTCTTGAGTCTGCGGCCGAATACGTGGAATTTATCCCAGAAAATGCCATTAAATTGGCCAATACTTTCTGGCCAGGCCCCTTAACGATTTTACTCAAGAAAAAATCGATCATATCAGATTTAGTCACATCAGGTTTAGATACAGTAGCAATCAGGGTACCCGCTCAAGAATTGACACGGAGTTTATTAACGGTGCTAGATTTTCCACTTGCAGCCCCGAGCGCAAATCCATTTGGTTATATCAGCCCAACAAAGGCTGAACATGTAAATGCGCAGTTGGGAGATCGGCTTGATTATATTTTAGATGGGGGAGATTGCGAAGTTGGTCTAGAATCGACAATAGTTAGCTTTGAGCATGAAGTGCCGAAGGTGATGCGTTTGGGTGGATTATCGGTAGAAGAAATAGAACAAGTCATTGGTCCAGTACAAGTTGCTAACCATTCTAGTTCTACACCTGCTGCACCAGGAATGCTAAAGAGTCATTATGCACCTAGAAAATCGATTGTCTTAAAATCAAAGTTTGATCAGATTTCTGAAGATAAAATAAGTGAAATTGGAGCGCTATTATTTGATCAATTTGACGAAGTGATACCCAAGGAGAACCAATTTTTACTTTCTGAGTCTGGCGATCTAAAAGAAGCAGCATCAAGGCTGTTTTTGGGTTTAAGAACGCTTGATCAGCATGATAAGATCAAAACAATTGTAACCGATTTTGTGCCGAATATAGGGCTTGGAAGAGCCATTAATGATAGAATAAAACGAGCAACAGCTAAATCATAATTATGAAAACCATCAACGACTTTGACTTTAATGGAAAAAGGGCCCTAATCAGGGTAGATTTTAATGTACCATTGAATGCCGATTTTGAAATCACTGATTTTACCCGAATTAAAGCTGCGACACCAACTGTCAAAAAAATACTGTCGGAAGGTGGTGCAGTAGTTTTGATGTCGCATTTAGGGAGACCTAAAACAGGCCCTGAAGAGAAGTTTTCATTGAAACACCTAGTTGCTCATTTATCCGATGTATTTGAGACAGAGGTTAAATTCGCCAACGACTGTATTGGTGATGAAGGGAAAGCAATTTCGTCGAGCCTGAAAGGTGGTGAAGTATTGCTACTCGAAAATCTAAGGTTTTACACAGAGGAGACTAAGGGAGATGTTGATTTTGCTAAATCGCTAGCGGAGCATGGAGATATCTATATTAATGATGCCTTTGGTACTGCTCACCGAGCCCATGCTTCTACTTCAATTATAGCACAATTTTTCAGCGAAAAGGGTTGCGGTTATGTCATGCAGGCAGAACTAGAAAATGCGCAAAAAGTGTTAGAGAAATCGGAACGACCTTTTACGGCCATTATGGGTGGCGCTAAGATTTCAGATAAAATTCTGATCATCGAGCAGCTTTTAGAGCGTGTAGATAATTTGATCATTGGTGGTGGCATGTCCTATACTTTCTTTAAAGCGATGGGTGGCCAAATTGGTAACTCTTTGGTTGAAGAAGATAAACTTGAGTTAGCATCTACCTTAATTAAAAAGGCGAAAGAACTTGGAGTGGACTTACTCTTGCCGATTGATTCAGTGGTGGCAGATGATTTTAATAACGGTGCCAATACCCAAATATCCATGAACAATGCTATTCCTGATGGCTGGATGGGCTTAGATATAGGGCCTCAAGCGGCACAAGTTTTCTCTAATACCATTAAGGATTCTAAGACTGTACTTTGGAACGGCCCCATGGGTGTTTTTGAGATGGAAAATTTTGCTTCAGGAACTAAAGTCGTTGCAGAAGCCATCGTCGAATCGACTAAGAATGGTGGTTTCTCCCTAATTGGTGGTGGAGATTCGGCTGCTGCAGTGAATTTGCTAGGCTTTGGTAATGATGTTTCTTACGTCTCAACAGGTGGTGGAGCACTCTTGGAGTATATGGAAGGAAAAGAGTTGCCTGGAGTTGCGGCTTTAGAGGTATAAAAAGAAAAAAAGGATAGATGTGATCATCTATCCTTTTCAAATTTTATCGGCTAAACACAGATTACCGAACTACCGTAATGGAACCCGTCTGTTCGAAAGTACCCCGCTCTGGTTCAAAACGTGAAGTAAATCTCATCACATAAGGGTAGGTGCCAAGTGGCACAACTTCTCCGTTAAAAGTACCATCCCATGAGAATTCAAGCGTATTGCTCTGGTAGATTAGTTCACCCCATCTGGAATAAATGAAAATCTGAAACTCGTTGACAAAGTCATTCGGAAATACCGTGAAAGTATTATTCGGTGGGTTGCCAGACGGTACAAATGCTGTAGGTGCAATAATTCTTGGGTCGCAGCTTTCCACTATAGTCACCGTATCTATTCTAACACAACCAGTCGAAGTTGTCATTGTCACCGTGTAAACACCAGGCCCAGTAACAGTAAGTCTTTCATTAGCATCTGGGAATGGCTGGCCATTCAACGTCCATTCATAAGTTTCGAAACCAACCCCGGCAAGTAATACAGCATTATCAGTTCTAGTTGGGCAGTAAAGCTCTACGTCAGGCAAAAGGCCCTCAGGAATATTTTGTCTTGTGATTTGGATACTTCTCTCAATTGAGCAGGTGCCATCTGAAATGGTCACTGTATAAGCACCTTCGTCGTTTACATTAATTACACTACCAGACTGGGTAATTGGCTGTCCATCCAGTGTCCAAGTGAAAGAATTGGCAGCCCCTGAAAGTAAGTCTACGGTCAAAGTAATAGGCGATCCATCGTCACAGGCAGGAGTTGAGGAGACTGTTGCAATTAGTTCTTCAGGAATTGTCACATCCTCAGAATCGGTTCCTTCACAGGTAAGGTTGTCTGATGGTCTCACAGAAACGGAATAAGTACCATCCATATCTACCGTTATTACGCTGGTGTTGGCACCGTTATCCCAGTTATATACATAAGTAGTATTTGGCGCTGGGTTCGTTACTACTGCTTCTAAAGTGATTGTGCCATCACAGCCGTCAGTTACGCGATTTATCTCTACAATAGGTTGAATGGTTAAGTCAACAACAACAGTTTCTGAAACATCGCAACTACCTGGGGCAGATGCTGTGACCGTATAGGCGCCGCTTTCTGGCGCAGAAATCATTGCACCATTGGCCGTAAATCCATTAGGTCCTGTCCATGAGAAGGTAGCGCCGCCAGTGGTAGAGCTTGCGGCAAGTGGTGCTGTTGGACCACAAATCTCAACAAATGGGTCAACCGTTAAATCAACTGGTTGTGGCTGATTGACTATGATGCCAGTTTGACTTTGATTACAACCGCTATTCGAAACAATATTCAGGTCATAAGTTCCGCCAGCTAAACCAGTAATTGTAAAGTCGAAAGTTGTCATGGCTGTAGCCGTAGCTGCTCCGCCATTGGTAATGGTACCGTCATCCGTATTGGTGAGGGTATATGTAACTGGGAATATATCGGCACTGAGTGTGACGGTCATTGAGCCATCATTGACTTCACACTGGGCATCGGCCGTAGCGATATTATCGATGGTAAAATCTGGTGGATCATTCTGAACTTGAATACCATCCAGTGTATTATTACAGCCACTACTGTTATCAGTAATCTGAACACTGTAGATATCCGCTGCCAGACCCGAAACAAGCTCTGGTGAGGCTGTTGGCCCCGAAAGATTATTCACTTGGGCCACTATACCACTGCTGGCACCAGTAACCGTGTAAGAATAGCTTCCTGTGGTGGTAATAGAGAATTCAAAACTACCATCGGTATTGCCGCAAGCTGGATTTACGATAGTTCCTAGTGTCGCCTGTGCGATCGCATTAACAGTAACTAAAGTGGTGTCATTCACGAAACAACCAGGAGTTACCGGATCTTCGATCGATACCACGTAGCTAAATATTCCTGGAATACTCGTATCGACCGTCGCCCTTCTTTGGTTTGGTAGCGTGACGGTAGAATTATCGGGGTTAATCACTGTCCAGATGTAATTATCCGCGGTGACATTTGGGTCGAGTATTAGCTCTTCGTTTTGACAAATGTTAGCAGCATCTGGCAACTCTATCTCAAATGGCGGTCCCGCAAAAATCTCACGACTATTACTACATCCTGCAATATTGGTTACTGTTACCGTATAGATTTCAGGTTCAGTAATGGTGAAACTTCGGTCAGTGCTTACAACCACTCCTTGGCTATTTACCCATTCGAAAGACAGGTTTGGATCATCAGGTTGACCCTGAATCGCATCTAACGGAAAGTCCTGTCCCTCACAGATTGAAATGGCCTGCGGCACTGTAGGCACTGCTGGTATATCCATTACCATGATTTCTTGTACCAGTGTTGTGTCAAATCCACAACGGTTGGAGATGTTCACTGAGATGTTGAACAAACCAGATTGCCCTTGTGGGAAAGTGTAAGCTGTATCCATTCCGGCCGCACTAAATACTGTGCTATTATCGGCTTGGTTGGTAATAGACCATAAGAATTCGTCTATGTCAGATGTGCCTGTACTTGTCATTTCAATTCGCTCCTCTGTACAAGTAAGGTCAGGGGCAAACATGGTTGGCTCCATCTGAGGATTAGCGTTGTTTTGGACAATATTCGGCAAACCCAAACGCGAATTACCTGTGGTAAGAATTACGGCTTGAGGACTGAAACCAGAGTTTTGTAAGGTATCGTCTACCGCGGCGATCGAACTGACAAACCTGCTGCCTGCAGGATTACCAGGTGTTTCAACGGCTACGTAAAGCTGTCCGTTTGGTCCTGTTTGTATTTGTCCGAAGTTTAACTGAAGGTTCAGACCATCGGTGATATCCATTCGCGAAGCTAGTCGTGAGGCTTCGGTTGAAAAGGTATCTATACGGTATTCGAGCACTCTACCGCCCGGGCTTCCCGTATTGCGATTGTTCATAGTGGCAAAGAGCTTTCCTCCACCAGGTGAGAAGTGGACATCGTACACCTCGTCATTGGCGCTGCCGCCTTCATTCAGATCGATTCCGTATTGGAACTCCACAATTTCACCCGTCATCAAATCAAATTCGAAGAGTTCAGCGTAGTCATCAGTTCCTTCTATCAGTGCCACCGCGACTCTACCGCCGTCGGCTGAAAACTTCATGCCGGCTTGTCCGCTTAATTCGTCATTAAAGGAGTGTATGGCGCCAGCTGATGAGATCACAGGTGCACCGATTCCCTCAACAGTTATTGGGTAGGCCCTAAAGGTATTATTGCCATATTCATGAGCGAGTAGCCAAGAGTCATTACCAGCTCCTCCGTAAGCCACTACTTTTTCGGTGCTTCGGGTAAACATAGTGACATCCTTGATGGTGACATCACCTCGCCCGTTATCCTCCTTCATGTCCACCACACTATATTTCAGTTCAAAGGTATTTTCTCCGTACACCTTTTGGGTCGTAAACAAGTAGTAAAGCGTTTCGTCATCCACAAAAGGGACTATGATAACGGCTTGATTGGAAAGGCTATCTCCACCGATTTCGGTACCGTTCGGCATGACACCATTTTCTCTATTCCAAACACGCGATCCATTGGTATAGAATAAGACATCGCCATTCGCGTCAGAAATTGTTGAAGTTCCTGCAGGCGCATCCATGGCATGTGGCGTTGTGATACTCCTTGGAGGAGGGTCCAATCCATCTATTTCATTGAAGTCAAGTCCTGCACCATCTCCAAAATACCAAATGTTAGCAGTGGTGCGATCGTCGGCATAAACTTGCACGCGTGCAGTGGCGTAAATCGGGCAACCATTGGAAGGTGTAATTACTACCCAATAATCACCGGCATCGCTTACTGTGATGGTGGAGGTGGTTTCTCCAGTGCTCCATAGGTATTCGAAAGGTCCGCCCGTGGCACCTCCTTGCTGACCTTGCCCGCCTTGTTCTGGTTCGGCATCTAACTCTAGAGTTTCGCCTTCACAGATCGTGGTATCGGGCAGCGAAACTTGTAAATCGTTCTCTAAAATCTCCCGCATGATCACATTGGAAGTGACCACTTCTCCATTAATAATAACCGAAAGTGTTGCGGACAGAAATCCAGCTTGTTCAAACGTCATCACAGGAGCTTGTTGATTGGAAGTCAATCCAAAAGGCTGAAAATCCCAGAAATAGTCCGTTGGTACAGCCGTTGAAGGCTCAATCATAGGGAAAAACTGAATCGGGTTGTTCATACAGAACTCTCCATCTTGCGCCACTGCCGTAACGACAGGTTCCACATTAGCCTCTGGGCTAAACTGACTGAAATAGTTTGAATTGACATCCACTCCATCGAACAAACCACTTTCGTAATTGACAATGGTTATCGCACTATCGGGCTGATTGATTTTACCCATAAACCGACTGCCTCCCGGCGCATCTCGATAAATGTGGTAGATCGTGCTGTCTGGCGCCAACTGTAAACTTAGACTTTCTTCGACCGGGGTCGTCAAGACCGATTCTAGTGGAGCATCGTCTCGAATATCGAGCATATTGAATCGGTAAATATTACCCGAAGTCCCATCATTTCTACTGAAGAATAGATGGTTTCCAGATACCGACCAGCCGGCAGAACCTCCAAAGGTTTCGCCTAAAACGAAAGTGTTCAAAATAGTTCTGCGGAAGGTTAATTCTGGAACTGCTTCATTGAAATGTAATATCTGAATATTAGAATTATTGGACGGAATGACTGCTATCTGACTTGTAGCGGTATTATACGCCATGTGGAGGGCTTCTATTGGCGTGGTTAAATTCAAGTTTCCAACCGCGTTGAACGAACCTCCAGGTTCAGGAATACTATGTATTTCGAATAATCCGTTGGTCGCGTTTTGCGTGATAAGCCAAAATTCCGTCATGTCTCTTGACCCTATGGTAATCATACCATTACCGCGATCTGTAATGCCTGATAACAAGTTTTTTCCAATTGCGGTCACCTCTCCAGCAGGAGGGCCATCGGCTCTATTTCCCTGCACACTACGATCTACTACTGTGTATAGAATTTCTCCTGCTGCATTTCTATGGAATAGATAAAAAAGGTCTTCATTTCCTGCCCCAGGCACAGGACTCGTACTCATGGCCTGAATACCAGTGGCATCGGTAATAATCCCGTTACCGTTCTGCATTATCTCATTTGTACCATCGTAAATATTAATCCCGTCTGAGTAGAAGATGAGATCGCCACTCGTGGGATCGGTGGAGGTAATTTTTTCACCAATGTTCAATTGTGGCCTTTTTCCTTGATCCAAAAAGGCTTCACTTGTAATACTTTTACCGAAAATCAGGGCTTCATCATTACCTGTGAAATACCAGTTGTGCCTGGTAAAATCTTGGCCTAGAGCGGTTAAGGACAAAACCAGGCCAAAAAATAAAAAAACAAGTCGTAGTTTTCTGTTCACAGTGAAATTCTCTTTCTGGTAAACACCAAGGTAAATTGATACCCTTATTACGCGGTTAATGGACTTTTTATTATATTCAACGCCTCATTAAACACGCCCTAAGATAACGGAAAAGTTTATTGAGGAAACGTTGTTTTGGTAATTTGATTCTTCAAATCCATTGAAGAAAATATAATTGTATCAGGGTCGTTAGGAGTTAAATTGTTTAAGACATTACATGAGAAAGGCATTTGTTTTATTAGTAGGCTTTTTGGCCATTTGTACTTCTAGAGAGGCAAAGGCTCAAGATGCCCAATTTTCTCAGTTTTATGCAGCTCCCTTGTATATCAACCCGGCCTTTACTGGGGCTTCTCAGTTTACTCGTTTTGGAGTGAACTATCGAAGTCAATGGCCTAACCTTCAGGCTTCGTTTGAAACGTTTTCATTTTATGCCGATCACTATATCGATCGGTACAATAGCGGTATTGGTTTAATCGTCACCACCGATCGAGAAGGACAAGAGGGTTTAACTTCTACCAACATTGGTTTTAGTTATGCTTATCAATTGCAACTGACAGAAAACTTAGTTTTTAGACCAGGAGTTCAATACAGTCTTTTTTCAAGGAATGCAGCATTTCAGAATCTAGTTTTCACCAATCAAATCAATACAATTACTGGTGAAATTGACAGAACGATTACCGATCCAGCGATCATTGCAGGACAAGATTTACAGTCCAATTTCGGTGATATAAGCGTTGGTGGGGTACTTTATTCTAGAAGACTGTTTTTAGGGGTAGCGCTTCAGCACATTACAGAGCCGAATCAGTCATTATTAGACGGTGATGAATTTAGTGTTTTGCCAGCCAGGCTGACCATTCACGGCGGTTATAAAATTGACTTAAGATCGGGTGGATTAAGAAACGATTTAACTTACACATTAAAGGAGAGAAGTATTACGCCAGTTTTCCAGTACAAGGAGCAAGGGCCGTTTTCTCAGTTAGATATCGGTGCTTTTTTGCACTTAGAACCAATCAATTTTGGTTTGCAGTACAGAGGGTTGCCGTATAAACAGTTCGAAGATTTTCCTAACCACGAATCTTTAATCTTTTCATTGGGAGTAACTACCAATAACTTCAATATTGGCTATAGCTTTGACTATACACTGTCTAAGTTGACCATAAACGCCGGTGGTGCGCATGAATTCTCGCTATCCTATATTATAGATTTCAGCAAGCCGCAAATCACACCAAGGAGCCGCTGGAGAATTCCATGTCCTAAAAACTAAGTCGTCCTATGTCTGCTGACCAACTGCTGTACCTCATTCTGGGTATCGTCATACTAGACTTTTGTTTGGATCAGTTTCTAGATGCCTTAAACCGAAGGCATTCCAAAGGGACTATTCCAGAAAAATTAAAGGGAATTTATGAAGAGGAAGAGTATGCAAAGTCACAAGCCTATCAGAAACAACTTGGTAGCTTCGGGCTTTTGTCATCTGCCTTTAGCATTGTAACCACGCTTCTAGTGCTGTTTTTGGGTGGTTTTGGCTATTTAGATGCTCAGTTGAGTCCCTATATCAGCGACCCTATTCTTAAATCGTTAGCATTTTTCGGAGTACTTTTTATCCTGTCAGATTTAATCAATATTCCATTCAGTTACTATGCCACATTTGTCATAGAGGAACGGTTTGGTTTCAATAAAATGACACCAAAACTCTTTATCGTCGATAAGCTCAAGGGTTATCTACTAACAGTATTAATAGGAGGTGTTTTAGGGTATGCGCTTTTGTGGATCGTTAATGAACTGGGATCAAACTTCTGGATATACGCACTTTTGTTAGTGGCAGGCTTCATGCTTGTTATGAATGTATTCTATACCACTCTTTTTCTGCCACTTTTTAATAAACTGGTGCCTTTAGAAGATGGTGCTTTAAAAGATCGTATCAACGAATACGCTGCTGGCGTCTCTTTCCCGCTAGATAATATTTTTGTAATTGATGGATCTAAACGATCGACGAAGGCCAACGCTTTCTTTTCAGGCCTCGGTAAAAAGAAGAAAATAGTCTTGTATGATACGCTAATTTCAGATCATACCACAGAAGAAGTAGTCGCCGTGTTGGCACATGAAGTTGGGCATTTCAAGAAAAAGCATATTGTAACAGGCCTAATCTTAAGCCTAGTGCAAATGGCTATCACTTTTTACATTCTATCCCTATTGATCTTTAATGAGCGGCTATCGATGGCATTAGGAGGGGATGAGTTAGCGATTCATCTAAACTTTATAGCCTTCGGGCTCCTTTATACACCTATTTCAAGGCTTACTGGTTTGCTCATGAACATGCTAAGTCGTAAAAATGAGTATGAGGCGGACGCTTATGCTGCAAAAACCTATGACGCAAAGCCACTCATGTCAGCTTTGAAGAGACTATCCGTGAAATCGTTGAGTAATTTGACGCCTCATCCATGGTATGTCAAAGCGCATTATTCGCACCCGACTTTGCTTCAGCGACTTGAGGCAATGGAAAAATTATAGGAAGTCTATATCGATGTTTCCTTGATATCTCATAAGGAAGTTTACGCCATTTTCGGCAGACATGCCTTCGAAAAGAATCTTATAGAGCGTCTCGGTAATTAAAGGTTTTAATTGCTGACTATCGGCTAGTTGTTTAATGATTTTGATAGTATTCATACCCTCGGCCACTTCGTCCATTTCCTGAATAGCCTCTTCCAATGGTTTGCCTTGAGCAATTTTATAACCTAGCGTAAAATTGCGGCTATTGGTACTGGTCGTCGTGGCTACTAAATCACCAATCCCTGCTAGACCGATGAAAGACGATATTTCACCTCCGAGTGCTCGGCCTAAGTAGATCATTTCCACCAAACCGCGACTCACCAAAAGTCCACGAGAGTTTTCGCCCATGCCTAAGCCGGATAGAATTCCGGAGGCTATCGCAATAATGTTCTTCAGTACACCACATAATTCTACGCCTCTCAGGTCAGAATTACTGTAAACTTGAAAGTTCTCTGAACTTAAAAGCGACTTGCCAGCTTGTATTACTTCGTTAAATGGAGAAGCAATAACAGTGGCTGCTGGATGCCCCATAGAAAGTTCGCTTGCCAGATTTGGACCGGCCATACAACCCACTCTCACCACCACAGTTTCTTGCCTTATGATTTCGCTCATGGTGAACACATGTTCTTTTGTGAGCGAAAAATCTGGCGATTGCTGCGTTGGTAGTTGTAAGTCTAAACCCTTCGTGGCATGAATCATCATATGATAAGGCCTGAGATAAGGTGCCAGCTGAAGTATTAATTCTCTAAAGTTTGAAGAAGGAACCACCGGGAAAATAACATTGCAGCGTTTAGGTACCTCTTCTAGTTCGTTGACTACATGGACGTTATCTGCAAGCTGTTGCCCTGCAGATATCCGTGTTTTTTCTATTTCTGCGATAGTTTCTGGATTTCTTACATACAGAAAGACTTCCGCATTTCTTGCCAAAATATTGGCAACGGCAGTTCCAAAACTGCCACCTCCTAATACGCCAACTGTTTTATTAGACATACTTTTCTAGGTTATAACCCGTCAGTCTGTTGTGGTAATAGAACAGTACATTCAGGTCCTGTGTAGTTATATCTCCAGCTCTATTCCGAATTAAAGGGCGTTTGGCGTGATACATGCCAACATTTTTTAATCCGTGTTTTATAATACCGTCGGTATCTCCTGCCAAGTGAGGCGAAACGCTCAGTTTACCTTCACCGTACATTTTGTGCACTTTTGCGAGCACGCTTTTAAAAGACGCCTTAAACTCCTCGTAAGGAATGATCAGGTCTTCTTCTGGCAGTCGCAAAAGGTTATATAAATCTAGTTTTTTAAATCTCTTTTTAAGAATAATGAATGCCGTGTATGCTACTAAGTGACTGGCAAAGACTTTGTTGATTTTTAGATATTCCTCAACAATCCGTTCGCTGAGCATTCTTGTATACTCTACTTCGCGTTGATCGTTTTGCGATATAATTCTTCCATCTGCCGTAAAGTATTCTTGGGTATCGATAGTTCGTCCCTTCTGGTCGTAACTCTGACCATTTTCATCAACATAATTACCGAGCACATCCATGGCCTTGCCGATAGAAACAGAAATATCCGATCCTTTGGTAAAGAATTTTAATAAGAAGGCCGTGATTTTATAAGACGTAGAATACTCGTCATTTTCAACATAGTATCGTTCCTGGCCTTGTAACCTCAGGTATTGTTTTATCAGGCTGGGAGCCTCCAAAACAAAGTTATAGTTCAGTGTAACTGGTACTACGAATATTTTTTCTCGAGCGTCTCGCTTTCCTTTCTGGTAGTTAACGCGCTGCGCCTCAATAGCCGTGCTCAAGAGACCAAGTTTAAGGCGGCTTTCGATTTTTCCTGACCTAGATCGCGTACCTCCGGGGAAAAACAAGCTATGGCAGCCTCTTTGAATGGCTAGGCTTGAGTAAGATTTCAGCGTCTCTAAATAGAGCATGTTCTTTTTTCTTCGATCCACCTTGTAAGCACCAAGGCTATTCAAGAAATAAGAGATGATTTTAATGTTGAAAAGGTTTAGACCAGCGCCATAGATAAAGGCTGGTAAGCCCAAAACATTAATCACCCAACCGATGAGAATGGAGTCGAGGTTACTGAAATGGGTTGGTACCATCACTATGGTGCCCTTTTTAGCCAAAAGTCTCAGATTGTCAACCTCACCGGTGATATTGATTTTATCTTGTAAGGTGTATTGTGTACTAAATATTGACCAAAACCCTCTGGCCCTAGAAGCATTTAATAGTCTAGCAAAACCGAAGGTGACGATGGACCGAGCCATCCGATATCGAGATTTTTTAAAGTTACCCGCAATTTCGTCCGAATAGCGTAAAACCATGTCATTCAGAATAGAATCCAAACGCTCATCTTTTTCGGCATCGTTATCAGATAAAGAAATATCTAAAAGGCGATCTTTTACAGTATTTAAAAATGCTTGATCATCTTCTGGATCAACCGCCCAAGGATTTCTTTTAATTCGTAGTTTCTCTCGAAAAACTGTGGTTTCAATTTCTTCGATAAGTGCTTCCCGGGTAGGTGCCTGAGCCTTAATCCGCTTGATGCTTTCCGTGGCTACTTCTTCAACAAACTCTTGTCTATTGCGACTGAGCGCCACTACTGGCCATTCATTTATACCTCCTGGAACAACAGGATCGTACTTCTTCTTTACGTAGTCTTGAGATATTGATTCCATCCAAATAGAGTCTCAAAGATAGGAGAATAAAAAAACCATCATTGAGATCAGCCCTTAATCTGTTTACAAATTAAATCGATTTCTGATTCTGTGTTGAATGCATGAAGACAAATCCTTAGCCTTTCGGTTCCAGTTTTAACAGTTGGACTTAAAATTGGTCGAACGTCGAGCCCAATGTCTTTTAGTTTGTCGGCCAACTTCTTTGTCGGCCCGTTTCCTCCGATAATGATTGATTTTATCGCAGATGGGCTTTGATGATCGGGCAACTGTTGGTTAAAGTATGCGATATTATCCTTGAGTTGTTGAATCAAAACACTGTTATCCTTGAGGAAATCATAGGATTGCATAATTGATGTGATTTCAAAAGCACTAGGAGCCGTGGTATAAATAAAGGGCCTCGAAAAGTTGATGATAAAATCCTTGAGTAATTGAGATCCTGAAATACAAGCTCCATGTATGCCCATAGCTTTTCCAAAAGTATAAATAACAGCGAATACGCCTTCCTGTACCCCCATTTGAGCGATGAGCCCTTCGCCATGGTTTCCAAAAATTCCAGTGCTGTGAGCCTCATCTACCACCACTTTAGCCTGATGAGATTTAGCCAAAGCAATAATATCTTGAATGGGTGCAAGGTCTCCGTCCATTGAATAGACAGACTCGCATGCGATAAAAATTTCGCCAGTGCTCTCCTTGATTTTTTTCTCTAGGTCGCCTAGGTCATTGTGTTTAAAGGATAATCTTTTGGCATGACTTAAACGGCAGCCATCTTTAATACAAGCGTGAGCATATTCGTCATAAATCACGGTGTCTCCGCGCTGTGGTACAGAAGAGAAGAAGGCTAAATTGGCCATGTAGCCAGAATTAAATACCGTGGAGGCTTCGAACCCAAAAAAGCGAGCGAGCTTTACCTCGCATTCTTCTGTTAATTGACTATTTCCAGTTAACAACCGTGAACCAGTTGAGCCATTCTTGAAAGTCTGTTCATGGTAAGCTTCTTGGATGCGAACCTTTAGTGCTTCAGATCGGGCTAGTCCCAGGTAATCGTTCGAAGAAAAGTCCACAAGACTATCAGAAAATGGCTTAAGTTCTCTCAGAGCGTCGTCCTGCCTTCTTTTTTCTAATAAAAAACCGATGCGGCTTTCCTTATTCATTTCTGATGCTGATTTTAAGATAAATTATACTGATTTTTGCGCCAATTCTAAGCAATATGTTCTCAAAAGGTATATGCCTTTTCTTAGTCTTGATTATCTCTTGCGGTCTTTATGCACAAGGTGGCTACAAGAATAGTGAGTTTTCGTTTACCAACGAAAATGATGTATACCTTTTAAAGGATCGGGATAAATACTACTCCAATGGATTGATTACTCATTTTAGATGGGTTCCCAAGGCTTTTAGAGCAGATACCATCAAGAAAATTGTTGATTTAGAGTTTTCTCAGAAATATTTCACACCACAAGACTTGCTGCTTGGTCGGGTCGAGAATTTCGATCGGCCTTACGCTGGGTTGCTTTATGGTGGTTACAGTGTCAGTACTTATAAAGAGGAATCAAAAAGGTCTATGATCGGGTTAGAGGTTGGCTTGGTTGGGCCCATTTCGGGTGCTGAAGGATTTCAAAAATGGTATCACGAAACTTTTGGGTTTCCTCAGCCCAGAGGATGGGACTTCCAAATGCCCAATGAACTCGTTTTTAACATTAAAAGTGAGTTCAATAAACAGTATGTTTTAAGGCCAGGGAAGTTAGATGCAGTTTCAACTACGGCCTTTTCTTTAGGAACCGCTTTTACACATGCCTTCCAAAGATTAGATATTCGATTTGGGAAATTGCAGCCTTTAAGAAACTCCGCATTTACGAATGCATTAATTGGCTCAGGAAGTGAGAATATTCCTAAACACAATTATTTCTTTTTTGGTTATGGCCTTCAATACGTAGCACAGAATATCACTATCAACGGATCGGTTTGGAATGATAATGCGCCACATACAGAAACGATCAGACCTTGGGTAAGGCACTTAAGATTTGGTTGGGCGTCTAGTTCAGATCGAGCGACTTTTAAAGTCACCTATAATTGGTCAAGTCCAGAGATAAGAGGCAATGAGAACCATGCCTATATTGGTTTCGAACTTCAGCTTCGATTCCCAAGAAATCAAGACTAATCGCAACATTGAATTTCTATTCATTCGAGCGTTTTAGTGCTAGCGTTCGGGAATTGATGAATATGTCGAATATGTGTTTGGTGTTGGTGTATTACCTATTAATATTGTAGCGGCTAGACTAATGGCACTGAGACTTAAAGATATACAATCACCAGTGAAGACTGAGATGCTCGAATTTGAGCATAAGTTCAGGTCATTCATGAAAAGCAAAGTCTTCCTTATCGATAAGGTGACCAACTACATCGTCAAGCGAAAAGGTAAGCAAATGCGCCCCATGTTTGTGTTCCTTTCGGCAGGAGTAGTTGGCAATATTTCAGAAAGAAGTTATCGCGGTGCATCACTCATAGAATTATTGCATACTGCCTCATTAGTCCATGACGATGTGGTAGACGATTCTAATATGCGCAGAGGGTACTTCTCCATTAATGCCCTCTGGAAGAATAAAATTGCAGTACTAGTTGGCGATTATCTTTTATCGAGAGGTTTACTCTTATCCATCGATAACGGCGATTTCGATTTACTTAAAATTGTATCTGAGGCCGTTAGGGAAATGAGTGAGGGTGAGTTGCTCCAGATGGCCAAAGCTCGGAGCCTGGATATCACCGAAGAATTATACTATGAAGTCATTCGTCAAAAAACGGCTTCATTGATCGCTTCCTGCTGTGCCGTAGGGGCTGCATCTGTACAAGATGACCCAGAGGTGATCGCTAAAATGAAGGAATTCGGGCTTAATGTGGGAATGGCTTTCCAAATCAAGGACGATCTTTTTGACTATGGAACAGGTGAAATCGGGAAGCCATTAGGCATAGACATCAAGGAGAAGAAAATGACCCTTCCATTGATCCATGTACTGCAAAAATCTTCAAGTGCCGATAAAAGGCGGATCAAAAGAATTATCAAGAGTAATAAGCAGAACAATAAGAAAGTACAGGAAGTCATAGAGTATGTAAAGGCCAACGGTGGTATTGAGTACGCTAAAAACGTGATGCACGATTATTACAGAAAGTCGCAAGAAATACTGGATGAATTCCCAGATTCTGAGTTCAAAACTTCTCTAGGTCAGCTTGTTCAATTCACTATAGAACGGTCCAAATAAAAAACACCCATTGCTTTCTGGCAATGGGCGCTTCAGTTTAGCTTAGTAGTATATTTGTGTAGAAATATAAGATATAGTTAATATCCATATAGAAGACAATCCTCTATAGATCTAACCTTATTCGGATACTAGAAAAATTTTAAATCAGTCGATTTTGTCACTGGATTATTGATTGTAGATCATGATGATCCATTTCCAATTATCCGTAATAGTTTCTGATGGTTTGTAAAGATATCGTCCAAAAAGGGCATCGTTTTGCCTGTAAAGGTCTACAATATTTAGTTTGCTTATGGCATCCCAAGTTGTTTCAAAAGGTTCAGTGTAAGGCCCTTCAATATCATCTACAACTAATGCACTTGGGAAGGGTAATTCATCCACCAGCATAAAGAAATTACCAGCGCCAACAAAAGAAGGGGCAAAGACAATAGCATCTCCCGTTTCTGAGATTTCAGCATTGAAAATCTGCAAACTCGTTGGTGTCAGCGTCAAAGATACCGAGCCGTTTAAATCATTAGTTGGTTCTTGAATATCAGCAGTGACGGGCAGCTCGCTAAAGGTTAGGTCAACCTTTGGGGTGAAAAGTGTAGCGCCGGCTTGAAAGGTGTTGCTATTATAATCCACCATTAAAATAAGAACGCTGCTTTCCTCTGCCGTGGGCTCATCATTATTGTCACAACTCCACAAGAAGCAGGTGGCAAGCGTCAAAAATAAAATTGTTCTTTTCATAGCTAATCGATTAATGCGAAACTAAAACATAAAACGCAATAGGTATTCAATTGGTCTGATTTAATCCGAATTACTGAATAATTCGACACAATAAAACTTGAAAAGGATGGAATTAAAGAAATAGCCCCCACGCAGGTCCACTTTTCTCCAAAATCTAACCCTAGTCTTGCTTATAGAACTGGCTTTAGCATAAGTATTTGATTATAAGCCGATTATTCATTTTGGGTCAACAGCCACTAATGTCCCTTTTTTAAGGCTTGAGTTGTGTTTTTAAGAAAAAAACTTAACTTTTGTAGAGAAGTGGAAAAAAGTGCAAAATTGTGGGTGACTGTGGGAAGTTTTTCTATCTTTGTATTAGTTCAGGTGTGTAATGTCTTTTTTTACCGGAGAATATGATTGCAAGCTAGATGCAAAAGGAAGGTTGGCTTTACCTGCTAAGGTGAAGGCGGCATTGCCTGATGTAGCTGTTCAGGAGCTCGTTTTAAGACGAGGTTTTGAGTCATGCTTGGTATTGTATCCGAAGGTGGAGTTTAAAAAGATTATTAATCGAGTTCGGTCATTGAGTGAGTTCAATGAAGATTATCGAAAGTTTCAGCGCAGTTTCTTTAGAGGGAATGCAGAAGTGGAGTTGGACAGTGCTGGAAGGATCAATATTCAGAATCGTATGCTAGCGTATGCTGATTTGACGAAAGAGGTGGTTGTTGTAGGGTTGGGGAATAGAATCGAAATCTGGAATCCAGACCTGTATGAAGAAAACCTCATCAATGACGTGTCAGAGTATTCGAAATTGGCCGAAAAGTACTTGGCTGATGACTAAAAAGAATGGTTGACTATCACGTGCCGGTAATGTTGCAGGAATGCATCGAAGGACTGGCGATTAAACCAGAAGGAATTTATGTAGATGTGACCTTTGGAGGCGGAGGTCATTCAATTGAAATACTGAAGCATATATCGGAATCGGGAAAGCTCTTGAGTTTTGACCAAGATGATGATGCTAAGGGAAATGCCTCAAAAATTGAAAATCGTTCTTTCACATTTATACAGGCCAATTTCAGGCACCTAAGGCGGTATTTAAAGCTCTATGGTGTTGGGAGAGTAGATGGTATTTTGGCTGATTTAGGAGTTTCTTCTCATCAGATAGATGAGGTGTCTCGCGGGTTTTCAATCCGAGGAGATGCTGAGTTAGACATGAGAATGGACCAAGGAGTAGACTTGACTGCGCAAGATGTGGTAAATGACTATTCTGAAAAAGACCTTCACCGCATTCTGGGAATCTATGGTGAAGTAAAGAATGCCAAAACCTTGGCTGGAGCTATCGTTTCCGAACGATTCTCTAAGCCATTCAAGACTACTTTCGACCTGATTGCATTGCTTGAAAAGTATGCGCCACGAGGTAGGGAAAATAAATACTACGCTCAGGTGTTTCAGGCATTGAGAATTGAGGTCAACGATGAAATGGGAGCGCTAGAGGATTTTTTGAATCAAACTTCCGAATCTCTCAAGCCGGGCGGTAGACTCGTGATTATGAGTTATCACTCACTTGAAGATCGTATGGTGAAGAATTTCATCAACAAAGGGAAGATTTTTGGCGATGTGGAGAAAGATTTTTTCGGAAACGAAATAAAGCCCTATAAGGCTATAAATAGAAAATTAATACAACCGAATCAACAGGAACTAAAAGCTAACAGTAGATCCAGAAGTGCGAAACTTCGGATAGCTGAGCGAATTTAAAAATGGCTGAGAATAGATTTAGAGTCAAAGAAAACGAAAGGCCTCGCGGCAGGGGATTCTTCGGCTTTTTGTCTGCGAAGTTCAACATCGGTCAGGAATTGAATTCAGAGTTGCCTGTTAAGCATTTGCCCAAAGTAGTATTCACTGTTTTACTAGGTGTTTTCTACGTTTGGAATAATCACTACGCTGAAAAATCTATTCGAGAGATCGATCGCTTGGAAGACGTAGTAGAGGATTTAAAAGCAGATGTGACTACGCTGGAAGCAAACTACATGTATGGTAGTAAGCAATCAGAAGTTGCCAAGAAGGTTAAGCCTCTTGGATTGATTGAAAGTATGGAGCCACCCGCAAAAATCATTGTAGAAGACAATGAATATTAAGAAGGACATATTGCTTCGGGTGCGCATCGCTTTTTTAGGTGCTCTTGTCTTCGTCCTTGCGATCGTTTATCGTATGGTAGACATTCAGGTTATCGATGGTGAACAATGGAGAGAACAAGCCAGGGTTAATAGCCTTGATTTTAGAACCATAAAAGCAACAAGGGGAAGTATATATTCTGATGGGGAAGACCTATTAGCTACTTCATTACCCTTTTATAGATTGGCCTTTGATCCGTCAGTGGCCCATGACACAACATTTACGTCCAAATTAGACTCCCTTTCACACCTATTGTCAGCTTTTTTCCGAGATCATTCTTCCGACTACTATCAGAAGAAGATCTCGGAGGCTCGACAAGCCCAAAAGAGGTATCTAGTCCTCAACAATCGAGATTTAAATTATCAGGAGAAAGAACAAGTGGCCGAATGGCCTATTTTCCGTTTAGGCCAAATGAAAGGTGGCGTCATCTTTGAAAAAATTGATAAAAGACACAATCCATTCGAAAGCCTTGCGGAAAGAACCATTGGTGGTCTTAATGCTGAAATGGAAGCAGCCTATGGCATCGAAAAAAGCTTTGACCATTTTCTAGCAGGAAAGGATGGAGAAGGTTTGTTCCAGAAAATGGCTGGTAAAGGCAATTGGAGACCGATTAATGCTTCTTCAGACATAAGACCTGTCAACGGTTATGACGTTCATACGACGATCGACGTAAACCTTCAAGATGTAGCCCAGAGTGCATTATTAAGAAAGGTTTCCGAGCTAAATGCCAAATACGGGACTGTAGTCTTAATGGAAGTTAAGACTGGTGAAATCAAGGCGATTTCCAACTTAAAAAGAACTTCTAAAGGAACCTATGCGGAGAACTTCAACTACGCTGTGGCTGAAAATAATGACCCAGGTTCCACCTTCAAATTAGCTTCCATGTTGGCTTTGCTAGAGGCTGGTAAAGTGGAGTTGACGGATTCTGTAGATACGGAAAAAGGTGCTACAAAATTCAGTGACCGTACAATGAGAGACCACAAAAATGGAGGATACGGTATGCTTACAGTGGAAGATGTATTTGTGAAATCGTCTAATGTTGGTACAGCCAAGTTAGTGGCAGAGCATTTTGGTGACAACCCTCAGGAATATGTAGACATAATAAAGCAAACAGGTTTAGGGAAGTCGCTTGATTTTCAATTGATCGGCGAAGGTACTCCTTATATAAAGGATGCAAATGACGAATCATGGTCTAATGTTACCCTGCCTTGGATGTCCATTGGCTACGAGATGCAGTTGACTCCATTGCAGACGCTAACGCTTTATAATGCTGTGGCTAATAATGGCAAAATGATCCAACCGATCCTTGTCAAAAGTATCAGACGAGCCGATAAGACTATTGAGACTTTTGAATCTAAAGTCCTGAATAAGAAAATTGCCTCAGATGAAACGCTCGCCGATCTAAGAAAAATGCTGGAAGGCGTGGTGGAGAGAGGAACCGCCAAGAATATTAAAAATGATATCTACAAGATTGCTGGTAAAACAGGAACAGCCCAAAAACTGATCAATGGTCGGTACACCTGGCAAACGTACTACGCATCATTCGCTGGTTATTTTCCAGCCGAAGAACCGCTTTATAGCTGTATAGTGGTAATCGATAGTCCTAAAGGGATGGATAAGTTTGGCGGTGATGTATCTGCTCCTGTCTTCAAAGAGATCGCTGATATGATCTATGCAAAGAATTTGGAAATCCACGATTCATTTGAATCTGATCTAATGGCCAGCCAAGGCAAGTTTCCAGTGATTAGAGCAGGCAAATTCGATGAGCTAAACGAGTTATGTAATCAACTAGGGATTTCAAACTATTTCGAAGGCCAGTCAGAATGGGTAAGGTCTACGGTGAGTAATAACGCCATTATTTGGAAAGAAAATCATGATGGAGAAAATCTAGTGCCGAATGTGAAAGGAATGTCACTACGGGATGCGATTTATATCCTCGAAAATATAGGGTTAAAAGTATCGGTTACCGGTTCGGGCAGAGTTGAAAAACAATCTGTTCCGGCCGGTAGGCGAATTACACAAGGAGCCCGAATTAAAATAGAACTTGGATAATGCCTCAGTTAAAGGACATATTATATAAAGTGTCGTTGACTTCTGTTTCTGGAGATATGGAAACTGAAGTGACCACGCTTGCCTTTGACTCAAGAAAGGTAGAAGTAGGAAGTGTATTCGTTGCCGTAACTGGAACACAGGTAAACGGTCATGACTACATCGAGCAGGCCATTGCACAAGGAGCGGTGGCGATCGTATGCGAAGAGCTTCCAAGAACGACAATTGATGATATCGCGATCATCCAAGTGAAAAACTCGGCACAAGCTCTGGGTTTTATGGCTTCCAATTACTACGGAAATCCATCTCAAAAATTAAAACTAGTTGGCGTAACAGGTACAAATGGAAAGACTACCTGCGTCACCTTATTGTATCACCTCTTTAGAGACTTAGGCTATAATACGGGGTTATTATCGACTGTTGACAACAAGATTAACGATGAAGTAATACCAGCAACTCATACGACACCAGACGCTATCACTATTAATAGAATGTTGGCGAAAATGGTGGCCAAAGGCTGCACACACTGCTTTATGGAGTCTAGTTCACATGCTATAGTTCAGCATCGAATTGCCGGACTATCTTACGCAGGGGCGGTTTTTACTAACCTGTCGCATGAGCATTTAGATTATCACAAGACTTTCGACGAGTATATAAAGGCAAAGAAATTATTATTCGATGGTTTACCATCAACTGCATTTGCATTGACGAATAGTGATGACAAACGTGGCATGGTCATGCTCCAGAATACCAAAGCCAGCAAGCATAAATATGCTTTAAAAAGCATGGCTGAATTCAAGGCTAGAATTATTTCGAACACCCTACAGGGTTTAGAACTTGATTTGGCTAATCAAAATGTTTGGTTCCGATTAATAGGTGATTTTAATGCCTACAACTTGTTAGCAGTTTTCGGTACGGCGGTTTTGCTGGAAGAAGACCCAGAAGAAGTGCTTCGAGTACTCTCAACCGTTAATTCAGCGCCGGGTCGTTTTGAGCAAGTACTAACCGAAACGGATATCACTGCTATTGTTGATTATGCGCATACGCCAGATGCTTTGGAAAATGTGCTGCTGACGATCAAGGAATTTAGGACAGGAAACGAAAAGGTGATTACGGTAGTCGGTTGTGGAGGAAATCGCGATGCGGAAAAGCGACCAATCATGGCCAAAATTGCCTGTGCATTGAGCGACAAAGTCATTTTGACTTCAGATAATCCAAGGTTCGAAGAGCCGATGGAAATCATCAAAGAAATGCAGACGGGGGTCACTCCTTCTAACTATAAAAAGACGCTTGTGATTGAGGATCGTAAAGAAGCGATCAAAACGGCAAGCGCCTTGGCTGAACCAAGCGATATCATATTGGTGGCTGGTAAGGGGCACGAAACCTATCAAGAAATCAAAGGAGAAAGAACGCCATTTGACGATAGAGCCATTTTAAAAGAGATGTTGAACCTAATCCACAAACAGAATTAAGAAATGCTATACTATCTGTTTGATTATTTGGACAAAGAATTCGACCTGATTGGGGCTGGGGTATTCCAGTACATTTCATTCAGGGCGGGTATGGCTACGCTCTTTTCGTTGTTGATTACAATCGTTTTCGGCAAGAAATTGATTCAAATTCTGCAAAAGAAGCAAGTGGGCGAATCTATTCGCGACCTTGGTCTTGCAGGGCAGATGGAGAAGAAAGGTACGCCAACTATGGGTGGACTAATCATCATCGCTGCCATAGTCATACCCACGCTGCTTTTCGCTCGACTAGAAAACATCTATGTTATACTGCTCCTAGTGACTACGCTAGCATTAGGGTCAATTGGTTTCCTAGATGACTACATCAAGGTATTTAGAAAGAACAAAGCTGGATTAGCTGGCAAATTCAAGGTTTTTGGTCAAATATTCGTAGGCCTAATTGTAGGGGCTACCCTCTACTTTAGTGACAACGTGGTGGTCAGGGAATTTGAAGAGCCACAGAGCACCGAAATCACTGAAGGTACAGATCAAGCCATTAGATACAATGATGTAAAGTCAACCACTACCACCATCCCTTTTGTAAAGGATAATGAACTGGATTATAGCAAGCTAAATCCAACAGATAAGGAGTGGATTACGGCTGCCATTTACATTTTGATCGTCATCTTCTTCATTACAGCAATCTCGAATGGCGCTAACCTAACAGATGGAATTGATGGCCTTGCGGCAGGGACCTCGGCAATTATAGGGCTGGCACTGGCTATTTTGGCGTACATATCAGGTAACGCAATTTTCTCCGATTACTTGAACGTGATGTTCATACCAAATTCGGGTGAGTTAGTAATTTTTTGTACAGCCTTTGTAGGAGCATGCGTAGGTTTCCTATGGTACAACTCTTACCCAGCTCAGGTTTTTATGGGTGATACAGGTAGTCTCTCTTTAGGAGGCGTGATCACTGTTTTGGCACTAGTACTCAGAAAAGAACTCTTGATTCCGGTCTTATGCGGAATCTTCATAATTGAAAATTTATCGGTAGTCATACAGGTAAGCTATTTCAAGTACACTAGAAAAAAATACGGTGAAGGCAGGAGAGTCTTTAAAATGTCTCCGCTGCATCATCATTACCAGAAATTAGATATACCAGAAGCCAAAATTGTCACAAGATTCTGGATCATCGGTATTCTACTGGCCATTATAGCATTAGCCACATTGAAATTAAGATAGAAGTAAAGCATTGAATAGAATACTAACCATACTAGGAGCCGGAGAAAGCGGTGTTGGTGCTGCCCTTTTGGGAAAGGCGCAGGGGTATGATGTGTTCGTTTCAGACTTCGGAATAATTGCCGAAGATTTCAAAAATGAGTTACGATCAGCAGGTATAGAATTCGAAGAAAATGGGCATAGTGAGGCCAGAATTCTAAAGAGCAATTTAGTGGTGAAAAGTCCGGGCATTCCTGATACGGCACCCATCGTTCAAGCCCTGAGAAATAGTGGCAACCTGATTATATCCGAGATCGAGTTTGCTGGAAAGTTTACCAAGGCCAAACTCATAGGAATCACAGGAACCAATGGCAAAACCACCACCACCATGCTGACCTACCATATTTTAAAAGGTGCAGGATATAATGTTGGGATGGCCGGAAATGTAGGAAAAAGCTTTGCAAGGCAAGTACTGACAGAAAACTACGATTGGTATGTCTTGGAGCTAAGCAGCTTTCAGTTAGACGATACTTACGAATTAAAATTAGAAATAGGAGTCCTATTGAATATCACGCCAGATCACTTGGATCGATACGATTACGACTTCAAAAAATATATCGCATCTAAGATGCGCATATTTCACCTTGTACACCTGGGATGTCATGCTGTCTATTGGCAAGATGACGCCCATATCGGGGAAGGCATTGCCAGCGCCACTAGTGGCCTGAATGTACGTCCCTTTTCGCTTAGTGGAGACGCCGCTGAGATAACACATATACAATTTGATAGGTTGTTTTATGTTCCCTTTGATTTTGAGATATCTGCCCCCAGAGCAGATATCTCAATCAAGGGACTACACAATGTTCAAAATGCCATGGCAGCGGGTAACGCGGCCCTATTGGCGGGAGTAAATAAAGAAGATCTACTCAAAGGATTAAAGACCTTTAAAAATGCCGAGCATCGACTAGAATTAGTCAAACGGCTAGAAGAGGTCGACTATATCAATGACTCCAAAGCAACCAATCTTGATTCTGTGAAATATGCCCTCGATGCATTCGATACACCGATTGTATGGATTGCAGGAGGAATAGATAAAGGAAATAATTATAGCCTAGTAGAGGCGATAGTCAGTGAAAAAGTAAAGGCTTTGATCTGTCTAGGAAAAGATAACACCAAGCTCGTCACCTCTTTCGAAAACATTGTGCCGACCGTTAAGTCGACCGATGATTTGATCAAAGCTATTCGATGGGCAAAGGAAATAGCAAAGCCGGGGGATACGGTGCTTCTCTCTCCAGCATGCTCAAGTTTCGACTTGTTTGACAATTATGAAGACCGAGGAAATAAGTTTAAAGAGGCAGTACTGAATCTATGATGGACAAGATAAAGGCGTGGACTGATAAGAATATTCAAGGGGATCCGGTGATATGGATCGTCGTGATATGTCTATCCGTGTTTGGGATCCTTGTGATCTACAGCGCTACTGGCTCATTGGCATACCGATCGGCCGGCGGAAATACCGAAAAGTACCTCATTAGGCACTCATTTATGGTAGTTCTAGCCCTTGGCGTCATGTGGTTGGCCCATAAAGTTGATTATCGATATTACTCTAAATTGACCCGTTACGCCCTCATCGCATCAGTACCATTATTACTCTACGCTTGGCTTTACGGTGCAAGTCACAATGATGCTTCGAGATGGATTGTCCTTCCTTTTGTAGGCATTCAATTCCAGCCTTCGGATTTAGCTAAATTGGCCCTAATAGCTGCTTTGGCAACAATGCTGGCTAAACGCCAACAAAACATAAAAGATTTCAAAGAATCATTGATACCAATGCTCGCATGGTGCGGAGGCATCTGCGGTCTAATTGCAATGACCAATATTTCTACCGCGGTTTTACTTTTCGCTACCTGTATGTTACTTCTTTTTATAGGGCGAGTACCGATGAAATATTTAGCCATGCTAGCCGTGGTCGGAGTCTTTGCAGGGCTCATCGCTATCAAAGTAGGTCAGCGTGGAACAACGGCTGAAAGTAGAATAAAGAGCTTTGTTCAAGGAACAGAAATCCCATATCAAGTAGAGCAATCCTATATCGCGATCGCTACGGGTGGGGTGATGGGCAAAGGCCCGGGAAATAGTGTGCAAAGAAACTTTTTGCCAGAAGCCTACGCAGATTTTGTCTACGCCATCATCATAGAAGAATATGGAATTGTGGGAGGAGCCATCGTGCTACTGCTTTACCTGGTATTGCTTTATAGAGGAATGCGGGTAGTAGCAAATAGCGACCGTGCTTTTGGAGGGCTATTATCGGCAGGGCTCAGTTTTGCCATTGTCATCCAAGCGCTGGTAAATATTGGAGTAGTTGTGGGTTTAGGCCCAGTTACAGGGCAAACCTTACCATTAATAAGTATGGGAGGTACCTCACTAATCTTTACAGGGTTGGCGCTAGGCATCATATTAAGTATTAGTAGAGGAGAAAGAGAAGATTTTTCTGCCATCAATGGCGAATCAAGAAATACGGCAAAGGCTATTTAGTGAAAGTAAGAAATACACCATATCGACTCATTATAAGCGGTGGAGGCACAGGAGGCCACGTGTATCCTGCCATAGCTATTGCCAATGCTTTTATGGCCAGATTCGAAGATGCTGAAATCCTCTTTGTTGGGGCTAAAGGGAAAATGGAAATGCAGAAAGTGCCTGAGGCTGGTTATCCAATTGAAGGACTCTGGATTAGTGGGTTACAAAGGAAATTGACACTTGATAACCTGTCATTTCCGCTCAAGCTGATCGATAGCATTTTAAAAAGCCGCAAAATTATAAAGCGTTTCAAGCCCGATGCCGTAGTTGGCGTGGGTGGTTACGCGTCGGGACCTTTGTTAAGAGTTGCTACTAAAAAGCGTATACCATCCGTAATTCAAGAGCAAAACTCATATGCTGGTCTGACGAATAAAGTACTAGCTGGCCGAGTGAGTAAAATATGTGTGGCTTACCCAGGGATGGAGAAATTCTTTCCAGCTAACAAAATAGTAATGACGGGTAACCCTGTCAGAAGCGATATCAGTAATCTGACGAATAAAAGAGCTACTGGACTAAAGCACTTTGGGCTAAGCGAAGACAAACCAGTTTTAATGATTTTGGGTGGTAGCCTTGGTGCTCGAACCCTCAACGATAGCATGGTTGACGGTATCGAAGCCTTAGTTGGAGCCAATGTTCAAGTGATTTGGCAATGCGGTAAGTTTTACTATAAAGAAATGAGCGCCAAACTTGAAGCATCAGCACATGGTGGTTTGATTCATCTATTCGAATTCTTAAAAGAAATGGATTTGGCTTATGCCGCAGCAGATGTGGTGATCAGTCGAGCAGGGGCGCTGTCGGTGTCAGAATTAAGCATAGCTGGAAAACCTACGCTTTTTGTGCCTTCACCAAATGTAGCGGAAGATCACCAGTCGAAAAATGCGAAGGCAATGGTCGACAATGAAGCGGCACTTTTAGTCAAAGATTCAGAGGCGAAGGAGAATTTGATCAAAAGGGCGATTGAACTGATCAACGATCAGGCGGAACAAGAAAAATTAGCAAAGAATATAAAGACAATGGCCCGACCGGCTGCTGCAGAAGAAATAGTAAACGAAATAGTCAATTTAATCGAGTGAATTTAGATAGCCTACATAGCGTCTATTTTATAGGAATCGGAGGGATCGGAATGAGTGCTTTAGCCCGTTGGTTTAAGCATAACGGCAAAGCCGTGTCTGGGTACGATCGGACCGAAACAGATTTGACTAGAAGTTTGCAGTCAGAAGGTATAGCAATTCATTTCCAAGACGACTTGGAGCATATTGCCGAGGCGGTGAAACTGTCAACCGAAGGTGTATTGGTGGTTTACACACCTGCTATTCCAAGTAATCATAAAGGCCTAAACTGGTTTAGAGCCAATCAATACCCACTAATGAAACGATCAGAGGTATTGGGCCTGATTACGCAAAACATGAAAAATGTTGCGGTAGCAGGAACCCACGGTAAAACCACTACCTCGTCTATGATTGTGCACTTGCTTAAAACAGCAGGGATTGATTGCACGGGATTCTTGGGTGGGATTTCAGCCAACTACAATACCAACATGATTCTGAATGATAGCGAAGATAGTATCGCCGTCATTGAAGCTGATGAGTTTGACAGATCATTCTTGACGCTTCACCCAGATATAGCAGTGGTAACAGCCACCGATGCAGATCACTTGGATATTTATGGTGATAAAGAAGCCTTAAAGGATTCATTCAGACAGTTTGTAGATCAGATTAATGATGGTGGGCATCTATTTGTAAAGCATGACCTGAAAGAGGACTTTACGCCGTCAGATAAGATTAGAAAAACAGGGTATGGATTGGCCCAAGGTGCCATTAAATCCACGAATCTAAGAATTGAGGATGCAGCCTTTGTATTTGACTATAGTGGATCACAAACAATTGAAGGAGTTCGACTCAATGTTCCCGGCTACCACAATGTTGAAAATATGCTGGCCGCCATGTCGGTATGTAGCCAGTTAGGTGCAGATGCAGAAAGTTTAAAGACCGGCGTAAGTACTTATAAGGGTGTAAAACGCCGATTTGAATTTATTCATAAGTCGGCTGATGTGGTTTACATCGATGACTATGCACACCATCCAGTAGAAATAGAAATGTTCTTGAAATCGGTGAGGGATTTGTTCCCAACGAAAAAAGTGACGGCAGTTTTTCAACCGCATCTTTTTACAAGAACAAGAGATTTTGCGGAAGGCTTTTCAGAAAGTCTATCGCTTGCCGATGAAGTAATACTATTGGACATATATCCGGCGAGAGAGCTGCCGATAGAAGGTGTTAGTTCAGCATTATTATTAAAAGATATTCGAACAGAGAAAAAAACAATAAGCACGAAAGAAAACCTCATAAGTCAAATCAACAATTGGAAGCCAGAAGTCCTTGTGACGATCGGTGCAGGTGATATTGACAAGTTAGTTGAACCTATTAAAAACTCTTTATTATGAAAACAAGAGAAACAATATTGAGGGTAGCGGGGATCATTGGAGGCAGTGTAATCATTTTTCTAATGATCAGTTTTGTAGAGAAACGAGAGTTGGGCTACAGGATCGAAGACATTGATGTAGAAATCGAAAATGCTTTTGAAAACTTCTTCATAGACGAAGCTGATGTGATGTCTTTGATCATGGAAAATGAAGGAGACTCGATTTTAGGAGACCAATACGGAAGAGTAAGCCTAAGGGCTATTGAAAGTAGAATTGAGTCGCACAGTTTTGTGAAAGATGCCGAGGTATTTAGAGACCTGAAAGGCCATTTAGTGGTAAAAGCACGGCAAAATAAGCCAGTGGCTAGGCTGATCAGTAACCGAGGGGAAAGCGCTTATTTAGGTGAAGACGGTGACGTTTTGCCAGTTTCTCCAAAATATACAGCACGTGTCCCTGTGATTACAGGCAAATACGTTTCGGATATGCTTGAACTCAGCAATGTGAATGAGCGGGAAGATGACGCCAACATATTTGCCATGGTTAACTTTATTAATGAAGATAAATTTTGGGCCAAGCAAGTCGGTCAAATCATCATAAATGCTAGCGACGATATAGTCATGTATCCGCAAGTCGGAAATCAAATGCTAGAGTTTGGAGATGCGAATAACATCGAGAGGAAATTCAAAAACTTGAAAATATTTTTCAAAGAAATAATGCCAACCAAAGGTTGGAACACCTATAAAAGGGTAAATGTAGCTTTCAAAGACCAGATCATCTGTGATACCAAATAATGCCATGCAAAACGATAAAATTGTAGTAGGATTAGACATCGGCACAACAAAAATTTGTGCTATAGTGGGTACTAAAAACGAGTATGGAAAACTCGAAGTACTCGGTATGGGTAAAGCCGTTTCAGACGGGGTTATCCGAGGAATTGTAACGAATATTGACAAAACGGTACTTGCCATTGAAAAGGCAATCGCTGAGGCCAGTGAGCAATCAGGGATTGAAATTAATGTGGTAAATGTGGGTATAGCCGGCCAGCATATCAAAAGCTCTGTGCATCACGGGAGTATTACGCGTGACAGAGTGGATGATGAAATAACTGTTGAGGATATCAACAGGCTCACCAACGACATTCATAAAATCGTAATGCCTCCAGGTTGCGAGATTATCCATGTAATGCCGCAAGACTACATTGTCGATTACGAAGATGGTATTAAAGATCCGGTAGGCATGTCGGGTGTTAAATTAGAGGCAGATTTCCACGTGATTACGGCCCAAACCAATGCCATAAGAAATATCAATAAATGTGTTAAACGCGCTGGACTTGAAATCGATGATCTCATTTTGGAACCACTGGCATCGAGTATGTCGGTGCTTTCAGATGAAGAGAAGGAAGCTGGTGTTTGTTTGGTAGACATTGGCGGCGGTACTACAGACGTTGCGATTTTCCACGACAGCATTATTAGGCATACCGCAGTAATACCTTTCGGTGGCAATATCATTACTACAGATATTAAGGAAGGGCTAAAAGTAATGCAAAACCAAGCCGAGCTATTGAAAACGAAGTTTGGTAAGGCTATCGCAGAGGAGGCAAATCCTAATGAAATAGTGTCCATTCCAGGGCTTAGAAATAGACCGCCAAAAGAAATCTCTATTCGAAACCTCGCACATATCGTGGAGGCAAGAATGGAAGAGATTATCGAGTTGGTGCATGCTGAAATTATCACATCAGGTTATGGAAGCAAACTCGCAGGAGGTATTGTCATTACAGGAGGTGGGTCTCAGTTGGCTTATATCAAGCAGTTATTCGAATACATGACAGGTATGGATGCCAGAATTGGTTATCCGAACGAGCATTTAGGGAAATCTAAAGTGGAAGCTATAAAGAGTCCGATGTATGCGACCACTGTAGGATTGGTGCTTTCAGGTTTCAGAGCAATTGACGAAAGAGAAAATAGATACATGGAAAGTAAACCGGGTGCAAACGGCAGAAGAGATGAAAAGGGCAATAAGAAAGGCTCTGAATTCTTTAGCAAGTTGATCGATCGTACCAAGGGTTTATTAATGGACGATTTTCACGATAAAAACGAATACTAAAAAAAATGGAAGCTTGGTTTCGGTATTCTGGAATCAAGCGTCAAACTAAAAAACAATAATCATGGCAGATTCTTACATGTTTGAACTTCCATCACACCATAAATCGATTATCAAAGTAATTGGTGTTGGTGGCGGCGGAAGCAACGCAGTAAACCACATGTTTAATCAAGGTATTAGAGATGTGGAATTCGTAGTGTGCAATACAGATGCACAAGCTTTAAAAAGTAGCCCCATTCCAAATAGGTTACAAATTGGAATTGGACTAACTGAAGGTCTCGGGGCAGGAGCAAATCCTGAAACTGGGAAGAACGCAGCAATTGAAAGCAAAGAGCAAATTCGAGAAATGCTTGGCGATGACACCAAGATGGTATTCATTACTGCCGGCATGGGTGGAGGTACGGGTACCGGAGCCGCGCCCGTAATTGCTAAGATTGCGAAAGATATGGACCTTTTAACTGTTGGTATTGTCACAGCACCATTCAGTTTTGAAGGAAAGAAAAAGACAAACGCGGCTAATGCAGGAATTGCCGAGTTGAAAGAAAATTGCGATACAGTACTAGTTATCTTAAATGACAAGCTGCGCGAAATTCATGGAAACTTGCCGATCAGTAGCGCCTTTGGTGAAGCTGATAATGTCTTAACCACTGCTGCTAAAGGAATAGCAGAAATTATTACAGTACCAGGTTATGTAAATGTCGATTTCATGGACGTTCAGACCGTTATGAAAGGTGCTGGAGCCGCAGTGATGGGATCTGCCATGGCAGAAGGTGAAGGAAGAGCACTACGTGCCGCAGAAATGGCCATTTCTTCTCCATTGCTTAATAGCAAGGACATTCACGGGGCAAAAAGAATATTATTATCCATTGTATCAGGCGAAGAGGCCGAACTACAAATGGATGAGCTGACAGAAATCACAGAATATATCCAAGAGAAAGCTGGTGATGATGCCGATGTCATCTTTGGTCATGGTATTGATCAAGAGCACGGTCAGAACATTAGCGTAACAGTAATTGCAACAGGTTTCGAGACTCCAGAGCTGGAAACAATTTCGGTAGAGAAGAAGAGGGTTATCGATCTAGAGAGTAATCTCGAGATTGAAACAAGAAGCGACGACTCTCTATCACCTAAACACAACTCGCAAGCACTCCTTTTTGACGATACAGAAGTTGCGAAAAGCGAGGAGGCTCAACCTGAGGCAAAAGAGGAAGAACAAGAAGAGGAAGATATGACTTCTGGATACTCGTTTCTCAGCCGATTGGCAGAAAAGTATGAGATAGAAGAGTATCCGCCTCAACAGCCGCAAGCTGCTCAAGACCCGGAAATCGAAAAGCGCAACCAATCTTTAGACAATGACTTTAGAGAGGAACGCAATAAGAATTTCTTGGAAATGAAGCGTATTAAGTTGCAAGAACAAGCTAGAATTCGGGAGGAAAGATTAAGAGGAACTAATCCTAACCAGATCGATAACCAAGACTTCAAAGAGAAGTTAGAAATTCCAGCTTATCAGAGAAAACAAGTAAGACTTACTGATAACCTTCCATCTTCAGAAAGAAGTGTATCTCGTTTCAACCTAAATGACGATGACGAGATTATGGGAGACAATAAGTTCTTACATGATAATGTAGATTAGTCTACACGCTCGAAAGAGCATTATAACGTGACGTAAACAAAAACAGCCTACTGCCATGGGCTGTTTTTTGTGATTTCTACCAAAGGGCTTTAACTCAGTCTTTGCTGAAGAAATTGAAGCCCACTAAAATTTAATGAACTTATCGATTTGATCGTTCAGCAATTGATTATACAGATCGTTGGTTATTTTTCCGTCTTGGAAGTTTCTTTCTATGCCCGCTAACTTTGGCTTGAGTGCCAACACGTGCATGCCCAAATAATTGAAAATATCTGTCAAGTGGGACATGGCGAAAACACCACCTTGAACGCCAGATGACACACCAACAATCGCTGCCTTCTTGTCTCGAACACCTTCGGGGTATTTTAACCCATCAATAAATGCTTTTAAAACTCCTGGGAAAGAACCGTTGTATTCCGGAACAATAAAGACAAGTTTATCAGCAGCTTGAACCGTTGTTCTCAAGCTATTAAAATCTTCATTGGAACCATTGTTCTCATAAAGAGCAGTATGTGTAAAGTCAGCAGGTAATGCTACTAAATCAACAATTTGGTTTTCCAAACCCTTGCTTGACAGTAAAGTCGAATAATAATCTGCAACCGCACGGCTAACTGAATTTTTGCGATTTGTACCTACAACTATGGTGATCATAAATTTATATTTTGCGCCAAAAATAATGGCATATTTTGAAATCGAAACCCCTTGGAACTATAAGTAAATTTCAAGTGTCTTTAAAACCTAATCTCTGAGAAATAGTTCAACACAAATCAAAAACTTTGCATATTTGATCTGCCGAAAAATTACCCTATGACATATTCTGAGAAAATTCACCAAACAACAGACTTTATAAAATCACAATTTGATTTTACCCCAGAATTCGGGATTATTCTGGGTACTGGACTGGGCGCCTTGGTCAACGATATCAAGATTCATCACGAGCTTGCCTACGAGGATATTCCTGGTTTCCCTGTGTCCACTGTCGAGAGTCACAAAGGGAGGTTGATTTTCGGTGAGTTGTCAGGTAAAAAAGTGGTAGCCATGCAAGGCCGCTTTCATTACTACGAAGGGTACGATATGAAAGCCGTCACCTTCCCAGTGCGCGTCTTGAAACTATTGGGTATTCGAAAATTATTCGTTTCTAACGCCGCGGGAGGTGTAAACCTAAACTTCAAAGTAGCCGATTTAATGATCATCGAAGATCATATTGACCTGACTAAAGAAAATCCACTAACAGGAGCAAATCTCGATGAATTTGGCGGTCGTTTTCCAGATATGAGCGAGCCTTATGAAAGAAAAATGATTGACCAAGGACTTGAAGTAGCAAAAACTAATAATATTCCCTGTCACGAAGGAGTGTATGTTGGTGTTAGCGGTCCAAATCTAGAAACAAGAGCAGAATATAGATACATCGGGCGTATTGGAGGCGATGCTGTCGGTATGTCTACCATTCCTGAGGTAATCGTGGCTCGCCACATGGATTTGCCGGTTTTTGCCATTTCCGCGATTACCGATTTATGTGACCCAGATAACTTGGAAAAAGCCGAAATCAGTAAAATTCTTGAGGCGGCATTTAAAGCGGAAAAAGGGATGACTTTAATTATTAAAGAGTTGATAGCTAAAAACTAGTTCATCTTTAAAAATTCTTTCTACGCTTTATCAGAAGCGATTTTTTCCCCTCGTAAGCATCCATAGAAGCGCTAATACTGTATTTAACGGATCTAATATCCGTTGAAATGTGAATGCCTTCTAGCCAATACTTCATTTTATTACCTTCTACCTCAGCTTCAAACCCACCATCCTTTAAATCAAAAGTGGTCCAAGTGCCATCTGCTTTCTTGAACTCAAGCTTCAGTGCATCAAAGAAGAAACTACCCGAGCCTACCACGAGACCACCGAAGTATATATTGACGTCATCAGAAGTAATATCGCCTTGGATGATATATTTATTCCATTCTTTTGCAGTGATCAGCCTATCGGCCATATTATCAAAAAAAGCTGGTGTCCCGTCAGCCTTTTCAACTCTCGCCCATAGTGCGGCGGCATCGTTTGCGTCTGGTTGGTCGCCATTAGCCTTAACCGCACCGGTTAATTTGAAACTAGTATAAGCTTCTGCTTCAATCGAAATTAATTGATAAAATGCTGCCCAATCATATGGAACTTCTTCTTGGGCGAGCATGGATTGGTTGAGTAAAAGAAGTATCGTAAGAGAAGCTAATAAAAGTCTTTTCATAATGCATTATATGTGTGTTATTTGAAGTCTGTCATTTGAGATGATAGACTACAGACCTCTCAACGTATTCTTAGGAAGAGGTGAGATAAAGAAACAGAGTAGCGTAATTTTAATAAAGATTTATGGAGTTAAGTGGTAAGCTGGCAATCGTAACAGGAGTAAGTAAAGGGATTGGTTTAGAAACCGTAAAAGTTTTATTAGACGCTGGTGTCGTAGTGGCAGGGTGGGGTAGGACTAACCCTGAAATAGACCATGAAAATTACCATTTTTTCGGTACCGATGTCGCCGATTGGGAGAATGTTCAAGGCTCCTTCCAAAGAACAAAGGAGAAGCTAGGTAAAGCCTCCATACTCATCAATAACGCTGGTTTTGGATACCAAGGATTGATCCATGAAATGCCTGTTGACCAGTGGAAAGAAATGTTCGATGTAAATGTTCACGGGCTGTTCTATTGTACTAAAATGGTAGTGCCAGATATGATCGAAATGGAAGAGGGCCACATCGTCAACATTGCTTCCATTGCGGGTACAAATGGTGTGGAAACCATGTCTGGTTATGTGGGGACAAAACATGCGGTGAGAGGTATTGGCCAGTCAATTTTCAAAGAACTGAGACAGCATGGCATTAAAGTGTCTACTATTTACCCAGGTTCCACGAATACCAATTTCTTCGATAGTATAGAATTTGCCAATGCCAATGAGAACATGATGCGGCCCGAAGACATTGCAATGACTATATTGCAAAGCCTTCAGACGCATCCAAACTATCATGTGGTAGATGTAGAAGTGAGGCCGCTAATGCCAAAAGGCAGACCCAATAAAAAATAAGTCAATACGTTAGTTCTTCGATGTCAATCAAAGTCAGTCAACTCACCAAAGTTTACGGAAATCAAAAAGCTGTCAATGAGATTTCTTTTGAAGTAAACAGAGGTGATATTTTGGGATTCTTAGGTCCAAATGGTGCTGGTAAATCCACTACTATGAAAATAGCGACTGGCTTTTTACCCCCTTCCGAAGGTGTTATAGAAATTGAAGGCCTAGATGTAACCAAAGAGCCGATCGACGCAAGGAAATGTATAGGCTATTTGCCTGAGCACAATCCACTTTATCTAGATATGTATGTGCACGAATACTTGTCTTTCATCGGAGAGCTTCATGGTTTGCGAGGTAGTCGGCTGAAAGAGCGTGTAAAAGAAATGATTGTGCTTTGCGGGTTGGTGGTGGAGCAAAATAAAAGAATATCTGCCTTGAGTAAAGGTTATCGGCAACGGGTAGGGCTTGCACAAGCTTTAATTCACGATCCAAGTGTGCTGATTTTGGACGAACCAACCACGGGTTTAGACCCTAATCAACTCGTTGAAATTCGGCATCTCATCAAAGAGATCAGTCAGAATAAAACCGTTATTCTGTCCACACATATCATGCAAGAGGTGAAGGCACTTTGTACGCGAGTGATAATTATCAATAAAGGAGAGATTGTAGCGGACGATACTGTTGAAAACTTGACGGGAGGACAGTATGTCTTAAGGATAGAATTTCAGGGTGCGATTTCAACAGAGGCACTTGAATCATTTGGTGCTGTTCGATCCCTGGGTGATGGATTATACGAGATCAACCACGATGGAAAGCAAGAGCTAAGACCGCAACTCTTTGAGCTGGCTAAAGCCAATGATTGGGTGATTTTAAGCATGCAGCAGCAGGAGAAAGATTTGGAACAAGTATTCAGAAACTTAACCCAAGAAACTTGATGTGGGCCATTTATAAGAAAGAAGTCAGGCAATTTCTGGATTCTCTTATTGCCTATGTTGTAATCGGAGTGTTCCTGACGAGTATAGGGCTTTTGACTTGGGTATTTCCTGATTCTAGTGTGCTTGTTTATGGCTATGCTGACTTAGAAACCCTTTTCATTTTAGGGCCTTTTGTTTTTATGTTTCTAATTCCTGCCATCACGATGCGAATGCTGGCCGAGGAAAATAAGACAGGAACCATAGAACTTTTGCTGACAAGACCTTTAAGTGATTTTCAGATCATAATGGGCAAGTTTTTAGCGGCATTTACCTTAGTTGCCTTCGCCATTTTGCCAACGCTTGTTTATTGCTATTCAATTTCAGCCTTGGGTAATCCTGTTGGCAACCTTGATGTGCCAGGAATTGCAGGCTCATATGTAGGCCTGATATTATTGGGGGGCGTCTTTGCAGCTATCGGTATATTATCATCATCATTGAGCGAAAATCAGATCATCGCCTTTATCATCGCAGTTTTCACCTGTTTCTTTCTTTACTCAGGGATTAGTTCCATGGCCGGGCTTTTCTCAGGAGAGTTGACACTCTATATAGAAGAACTCAGCCTGACACATCATTATGAGGCGATGAGTCGGGGCCTAATTGATACCCGAAATGTGGCGTATTTCATCAGTACCGCAGTACTTGCGCTACTTCTAGCACACTTAAAATTGGCTAGCCGATTTTTATCCTTTAAACCGAAACGAGTCAAGATTTGGCGGCAGTTTGCAATCAGTTTGGTGGTGGTTTTGGTGCTGAATATAGTGTCGGCCAACGCTTATCTAAGGCTTGACCTAACCGCTGATAAGCGTTTTACCTTGAAACCAGCGACTACCGAAATGTTAAACGCTTTAGATAAGCCTTTGACCATGGAGATTCTTTTGGCGGGTGACCTACCTCCAAAATACCAAAGGTTAAACAAAGCGCTTGTTCAAACCTTAAAAGAGTTTAATGAGAAAGCTGGAAGTAACATTAACTTCTTTCAAACGGATCCGAGTGAGGCCGCTAACGAACAAGAGCGACGCGAGAACTACGATTATTTGATGGAGCGACTTAGGCTTTCACCAACGCAAGCTATCTACAACGAAAATGGAAATCAGGTAAGGAGATATGTGTTTCCTTATGTGATTATGAATTATGATGGCCAGTCAGCGGCCGTAGAAATAGCTGGATCAGGAAAAGTTGGATTGACACCCGATGAAGTATTGAACCAAGCAGCCGAAAATCTAGAATTCAATCTTGCGGTTGGGATTCAACGGTTATCTAAATATGATAGAAAGAAGGTTGGTTTGATAACCGGCTACGGGGAATTAGATTCCTTAGATATAATCGGGTTTGGGGCTGAAATGGTCCAATATTTCGACTTAGAACCAATAGATATCAGATCGGTTGAAAGTATTCAAGGTTTTGATGCAATAGTTGTGTCTAAGCCGATGGAAAAATATCAGACAGATGATAAATTCAAGCTTGACCAATTTATCATGAACGGCGGAAAAGCCATCTTCCTGATTGATGGTTTAAGTGCCGAAATGAATCGAGCGGAAGGTGCCGGTACGATCGCTTTTCCGATTGATCATGGGCTGGACGATCTGCTTTTCAAATACGGCGTTCGGATCAATAAAAACTACGTACAGGATATCCAGAACTTCGGTCGTTTTCCTGTTTTTATCGATGATCAAGATAATCTCATTAACCTACCATGGCCTTTCTATGCTTCTATTAATGAGTTTGCAGAACATCCCGTTACAAAAAACTTAGACGCTGTTTATGCGAGAACTTTTGGTACCATTGATACGGTAAAAGCAGTGGGTATCCGGAAAACGCCTTTTATGTTTACCTCTGAAGCTACTCGCGTCATTGCTGCTGGTGGTAGAGTGGCTTTTGAAGACTATGCAAATCCCCCTGACCCTAGTCTATTTCAGCATGGCAAAGAAGCGGTGGCTTATTTACTAGAAGGTAAGTTCTCTTCGGTATTTAGAAACAGGGTGCTATCAAATGACAAAAAGGATGACTTTAAAGAGGAGAGTTTAGAGACCAAGATTATTGTAGCATCAGATGGAGACCTGATTAGGAACGAGCGAGACTTAAAGACCGGTGCTCCGATGGAATTAGGCATCAATCCGTTCGCCGATAGAGGCGAGAAAGTAATGTACGCCAATAAGGACTTTTTATTCAACGCACTGACTTATCTGACTGATGAGAATGGATTGATTACCGCGCGAGCCAAAGAGGTTACGCTCAGACCATTAAATAGATTAAAAGTTCAGGAAGAACGTGCCTACTGGCAAGTTCTGAATTTAGTGGGGCCACTACTGATTATTATCCTTTTTGGTGTGACCCGAGGGATATTACGCAAGCGCAAATACGGTGCTTTTAGTACTTCTGAACGCTAGTGTCAATTTCATCAGCCCAAGCAAGAATACCACCTTTCAAATTGTAAAGATTGTCAAAGCCATGATTGGTTTCTAGCCATTGGATCACATCACCACTTCTTTTGCCGCTTCGGCAGTGTACGATCACCTGCTTCTCTCTGTCAAATTTATCAACGTTTTGAGGAACAGAGTTCATGGGAATTAAAACGCCACCGATTTCTGCAATCTCAAATTCGTTAGGTTCTCTAACATCAATTAATTGAAAATCTGCACCAGAATTTCTTAGTTCGTTTAGCTCTTTTACGCTTACTTCTTTCATTGGGATTGTGTCTTGTTCTTGGAAACTAGTGATTCTGTGATTTGGTTCAGCTTTTTTACTTTCTCTCCAAAATTACTCTTTAAACTATCTCTGATCAGGCGCATATTTTGAAGCAAATCGTCAATTTCTTCGGGTAAAACATTGTTTAAAACCTCCTTTAATCGCTTGGCGACTGTCGGAGACTTTCCATTGGTCGAAATGGCGATTTTCAAATCCCCTTTATTGACAATGCTTCCCATGTAAAAATCACAGAGTTCGGGAGTATCGGCAACATTTACTAAAATGTCTCTGCGTTTTGCCTCCTTATAAATAGCATCGTTCGTTTCGTTATTTTCCGTTGCAGCGATCACAATCTGCATACCCGTTAGATCCTCATTAAAATAGCCTCTTTCAAAAAGCCTAACCGAACCATGCTGTGCGGCAAGTTTCTTTATCTCGTCTTTGATAGACTGACCAACTAGGGTGATTTTAGCCGATGGACTACTTTTCAATAAGAAAGTTAGCTTTTCTAAACCGACCTCACCACCACCGATAATCAACGTATCGAATTGGTGAACTTTTAGGAAAACGGGGTATAGTTCGTTAGCCATATCAATTGATTATATAATTCGAGGCTAAGTCAGCCAGTCGCGCTTTTTCAGATAAAGCAACGGTTTCACCAATTACTATGACGGCAGGAGAAGAGACTTGCGCACCTTCTGCTAGTTGCTCAATGCTATTAATGGTTCCTCGCACGAATTTTTCATTCTTGAGTGAGCCATTTTGGATAATAGCCACAGGTGTTTCCCCTTTATTCAAGAGCTGGAAAATTTCACAGATGGCTCGAAGTTTTCGGGTGCCCATTAAAACGACTATGGTTGCTGAGGATTGCGCAGCCAATGAAATGTCATCGGTGAGCTCATTGGTCTGTGAAGTAGCAGTTACTACCCAATAACTTTGGCTAATACCCCGGCTGGTCAGCGGTATTCCGCGTAGGGCAGGGACAGCGTGAGCACTGCTAATACCCGGTACCATTTGGCAAGTTACATTGTGTGCTTGTGCGTAATGTATCTCCTCATAACCCCTTCCAAAAATAAAAGGGTCGCCACCTTTTAGCCGAACAACATGCCCTTTTTCCTTCGCAAAATGGACGATGAGTTCATTGATGGTGTCTTGGGTGTGGCTATGTTTCCCAACCCGTTTTCCAACATAAATATGCTCGGTTTTACTTTTAGAATATTGAAGCAAATCTTTGCAAGCCAAGTCGTCATACAAGATCACATCGGCATCAGCAATAGCTTTTATACCCTTAACAGTTATTAAATCAGGATCACCCGGCCCTGCACCGACCAATGTTAATTGTGGGTCAATCGTACTTTTCATTAGGCTTTATAAAAATCGGTGATCACCTGTTTATCCAAACCACCCTTTTCCTTCAGTTGTAAGTCACGGAAAATGCGTACACGCTCCAGAAAAGACTGGGCATCGTTGAAATAGGAAGTGGCAAATTCAAATGTTGGCACTTGCTTATTGATTTCAAGTACCAAGGCCTTAAAACCATTATTTAGAACGAATAGACTATAGTTGCCAAAGTGCTCTTCGAAGCTTTCTATAATTCCAATTTGAGTGTTGCACTTCACATCTTCACTTAGCAAAAGTGCTTTTGCACCTATCACCAGCGAACTATAGCTGTTGTAAATAGAATCTGCATAAGCGTTATCATCGAGTCCATCTTTTGCCCAGTCGAGCCTCTCTTGCGATTCTTCGATGATCGTTCCGATGACGTCTAGCATAACGCTCGCGCACTCACCGACTCCAATTTCGGGTACAAAACTCTCCGTCTTTCCCCAATCCATATAGTCGGATTGTTCTAGAGAAGATACATTGGCCAATGGTTTTAAGAGGTGATAAAAATGCATTTTACCCAGCCTTTGGTAAAAATTGTTGAAATACTCGCCCTTTTCGTATTGTTCTTCGTAGGCATTGAGAATGGTAGCCAAAGCCCTTGGAATCCTTTTCGTTGGAATCTTGATCACCTTTTCGGCAATAAAACCTTCGCCAGTCGGAGATACGCCACCCCCGATTACAACCTGCATGGCAGGAATAATTAGTGCGCCATTTTTAATGGAGCTGCCGTGAAACCCAACATTAGCTGCCATATGTTGGCCACAGGCATTCATACAACCACTGATTTTGACCTTAATGTGAGATTCGTCTAGCAGTTGTTTGAAGTCTGCATGGAGCATTTCTTCCAACTTCGTGGTAAGTGCAGTGCTATTCGTTACGGCCAGATTACAAGTATCACTACCCGGACAAGCCGTAATATCATGCGTGGAATTAAACCCAGGTTTAGCAAGTTTCAGTTCTTTTAGCGACTGGTATAAAAATGGAAGGGCCCCAGCCCTTACAAATCTTAAAAGAAGCCCTTGGTTTACGGTTACGCGTATATCATCCGCAGCACATTGCCTCACTAATTCAGCTAGCGATCGGGCAGTTTGAGCTTGAATGTCACCCAAAGGAACTCTAATCCAAACGCCGTAAAAACCTTGTTGCTTTTGTTCGAATACATTGGTGCGCTTCCAATCTTCAAACTCACTAGAATCTAGAACTTCTACTTTTGGTAAAATTTTCTGTTCTGGAATAAGCGTTTGCGTTAGCTTTTCATCGACAATAAAAGTTTGATTTTTGATCGCCTTGCGCTCGGCTTCTACAAGCTTTAAGAGTTGGGCTAAGCCAATTTTTTTCATCAAGAACTTCATCCTGGCTTTGTTACGATTGGCACGCTCACCGTACCGATCGAATACCCGAATGAGGGCTTCAGTAAATGGGATAAACTGAGTTGTATCCAGAAATTGGTAGGCTGTTTGGGCAGGAATAGCCTGAGCGCCAAGACCACCACCAATGACCACTTTGAAACCTTTAATAGCTTGGCCATCGACTTCTTTGATTTTTGGAATAAAACCAAGATCGTGAAAGTAGGTCATCGCTGAATCCTTATCATCGGCAGCAAAGGCAATTTTAAATTTTCGCCCCATATCCTGGCAAACAGGATTCCGAAGAAAATAATGCGTTAATGCATGTGCATAAGGAGTAATATCGAAGAGCTCGGAGGAATTGATGCCTGCATCGGGTGATGCCGTCACATTTCGGACAGTGTTTCCGCAGGCTTCTCTTAGCGTAACGCCCTCTTCTTCCAGTTCCGACCAAAGCGCAGGAGATTCGGCCAATTTCACATAGTGCAATTGAATATCCTGACGCGTGGTAAGGTGAAGATTGCCAGTGGCGTACTTATCAGAAGTGTCGGCGATTTTTATCAGTTGCTTCGTTGTGACCTTACCATAAGGAAGTTTAATCCTAATCATCTGTACGCCAGGTTGGCGCTGGCCGTAAACACCACGGGTCAACCTAAAAAGCTTAAACTTATCCTCTTCAATACCTCCTGCATTGAATTTGTTGATTCTGTTTTCAAGTTCAATAATGTCCTTTTTAGCTTCTGGGCTAACTTTATCGGATAGTTCTAGGGCCATGATTTCTACTTTTTTTACTCGTTTATTTGGAACTGGTACGCAAATAAAATTAAAAGGATATAAAATCTACCAATTAAGTAGGGTAATATTGAAGAAATAATTTTTGATTGGTCAGAAGCCTTGCCATTATCGCAGGATTGGAAGTAATATTTTCTTTGAAAAAAGGCCTTTTGTACCGCTCAAAAAGCCAGCCTGAAGTATGGTGTATTGATTTTATTGTTAATTTTATCCGTTTAATAAAACCACCGCAAAAATCGACATTATATGAAGTTTATTGTTTCTTCAGCTGAACTCCTGAAACGCCTTTCGAATATCAATGGAGTGATCACTACAAATCCTGTGGTGCCGATCTTAGAGAACTTTTTATTCGAAATCAGTGACGGCCTTTTGACCATTACCGCATCTGATTTACAAACCTCCATGATTACCGAAATTGACGTTGAGGCGAAAGAAGATGGAAGTATTGCTGTTCCAGCGAGAATACTAATGGATACGCTGAAAAACTTACCTGAGCAGCCAGTGACTTTCAGTATAGACAAGGAAACTTACAGCGTTGAGATTAATTCGGATAACGGTCGATATAAATTAGCGGGAGAAAACGCAACCGATTTTCCAAAAGTACCAGACGTTACTGATGCTTACTCTGTAGATCTTTCTACCGATGTATTGAGTAGCGCGATTAACAATACAATTTTTGCGACAAGTAATGACGAATTAAGGCCTGCCATGACTGGTGTTTTCGTTAAACTTGATGATACAAATACAACTTTTGTAGCTACTGACGGTCACCGATTAGTAAGATATAGAAGAGTAGATGTAGCTACTGATTCTGGTATGTCGATCATTATACCAAGAAAAGCGCTCAACTTATTAAAATCTACATTGCCTTCGGAAAATTCGAATGTGATTATGGAGTACAATGCTTCTAACGCATATTTCCATTTCAATAATATTAAAATGATCTGCCGTCTCATCGACGAGCGTTTCCCTGATTACGAAAATGTAATCCCGACTGAGAATCCGATAGAAATGTCGATTGACAGAAATGAATTCTTGGGTTCGTTAAAGAGGATTTCAATTTATGCCAATAAAACCACGCACCAGATTAGATTAAAAATCACTGGTAGCGAGCTCACTATTTCAGCGGAAGATTTAGACTTCTCAAACGAGGCGAAAGAAACTTTAGCTTGTGAACATGAGGGAGAAGATCTAGAGATAGGGTTCAATGCAAAGTTCTTAGTAGAAATGTTGACGAACCTACATTCAAAGAGTATCACACTCCAAATGTCTGCTCCAAACCGTGCTGGTTTGATAGTGCCGGCTGAGAAAGATGAAAGTGAAGATATTTTAATGCTTGTGATGCCAGTGATGCTGAACAACTACTAAAAGAATCACAAACAAATGTGTAAAGGAGCTTCGGCTCCTTTTTTGTTTAAATTTTGAATAACTTGTCTTCTCAATTGTACGCCATTGTTATCTAAGAAAACACAATACGCTTTTCACGCTTTAACCTATTTAGCTGATAATTACAGTAAAGGCCCCGTATTGATTTCGGAAATTTCCCAAGAGAGACAGATTTCCTTGAAGTTTTTAGAAAACATCTTACTCGAACTTAAAAAGGCCGGAGTCTTAGGAAGTAAGAAGGGTAAAGGTGGTGGTTATTACCTCATTAAGCCAGCCGATGAAATTGCGCTTGCCAAAATAATCAGGGTTTTGGATGGTCCGATCGCTCTTTTGCCTTGCGTAAGTCTCAACTATTACGAACGATGTGAAAACTGCCAAGAAGAGGTGTGTGGCCTTAATCGAGTAATGGCCGACGTAAGGGATAACACATTAAAAGTTCTAGAGAATAAGACATTAAAAGACATTTTGCGGAACCGTTAGATTTTTTTTGCGTTGTTAGTCTACAAAAATGGTAGGGATTATATAGATTTGTAATTCGAAAAATTTTAAATGACTAAAAATGCTACTGGATACTGTCATAAATAGAAAGGTTGAAGCCAATGCATCTGGTGCCGATAGCAACTTAAGAAGCTTGCTAAAAACAATCAGTTGGCGGATTTTAGGGACACTTGATACCATAATCATTTCCTACTTCGTAACAGGTGAAGTGGCCATGGCCCTGTCAATCGGTTCAGTAGAAGTAGTGTCAAAAATGATTCTTTATTACCTGCATGAGCGGGCTTGGGCTAACGTCAAATCGAATAAATAATCAAAAAGATGATCGAAGAACTTAAGAGTAGCCTAAAAGAAAAATCTTTTGAGGAAGGGTTAAGGTTTGTAGCAAATCAGTACCCTGGTAAAGTCGTTTTCTCATCAGCCTTTGGTCAGGAAGATCAAGCAATAGCACATGCGATTTTCAAAAATGATATCGATGTTAAGGTTTTTACCTTGGATACAGGTAGGCTTTTCAAAGAGACCTATGAATTGATCGATCAGACTCGATCTAGATATAAAAAACCAATTTCGGTTTACTACCCCAATACGGCGAATGTTGAGCAGTTAGTGACAGAAAAAGGGATGCACAGTTTCTACAATTCGGTAGCATCGAGGAAGGAATGTTGCTTCGTAAGAAAAGTAGAGCCGCTAAAACGTGCCTTGGAAGGGGCTTCTGTTTGGATTACAGGACTACGCTCTGGTCAATCTGTGAATAGAGAAGAATTTGAGCAAGTTGAATGGGATGAGCAAAATAAGGTTATCAAGTACAACCCTATTTTGGATTGGACATATGATCAACTTCTTGATTATCTAAAGGAGAATAATGTGCCCTACAATAAGTTGCACGACCAAGGATTTATAAGCATCGGTTGTGCACCTTGTACAAGAGCTATCACAGCAGGAGAGGATTCTAGAGCCGGACGTTGGTGGTGGGAAACATCACAGAAGGAATGCGGACTGCATCAATTAAAAACAGCCTAATCATGAGTATCAATAATGGACAGTTCCCTCGAGAACTTGAAGACGAGGCCATTTATATTTTTAGGGAAGTTGTTTCCCAGTTCGAACGACCTGTACTCCTTTTTTCAGGAGGCAAGGACTCTATTACCTTGGTTAGACTTGCCCAAAAGGCTTTTCACCCAGGCAAAATACCCTTTCCGCTCCTACACGTCGATACTGGGCATAACTTTCCAGAGACCATCGCTTTTCGAGACGCCCTTGTTCAAGAGTTAGGTCTTGAGTTGATTGTACACTATGTACAAGATGCTATTGACCAGAAAATAGTTAGCGAGGAGACAGGCAAATATGCCAGTAGAAATGCCCTACAGACCGTCACTTTATTATCGGCTATCGAAGCGCATAAATTCGATGCTTGTATCGGAGGTGCTCGACGCGACGAGGAAAAGGCAAGAGCAAAAGAAAGGATATTCTCGGTCCGAGACGATTTTGGTCAGTGGGATGCGAAACGCCAACGGCCCGAACTGTTTGACATGCTAAATGGGCGGATTAATGTCGGCGAAAATGTGCGGGTTTTTCCGATTTCTAACTGGACAGAAATTGACGTTTGGAATTATATCAAAGAAGAGGAGTTGGCCATTCCTTCGATTTATTATGCTCATGATCGAGAAATCTTTGAAAGAGATGGCATGATTTGGCCTGACTCACAATTCATCAATAAGACTTCCGATGAACAGGTGCTAACAAAGAAAGTGAGGTTTAGAACGGTTGGCGATATGACCTGTACAGCGGCAGTTGAATCTGAGGCGGATCATATTGACGATGTAATCAAGGAAATTTTAAGTGCAACAATTTCGGAAAGGGGTGCCCGAATGGACGATCGCCGATCTGAAGCTGCAATGGAAAAAAGAAAGAACGATGGCTATTTCTAGAAACAAATCGGTATTACGGATCGCTACGGCAGGTAGCGTAGACGATGGCAAGAGTACTTTAATTGGTCGGCTTTTGTATGATACTAATTCAATCGAGACTGATAAACTTTTAGCGATTGAGGAAAGTAGTAGGCGAAAAGGGCTTGATTATACAGACTTATCTTTACTAACCGACGGTTTGGTGGCCGAAAGAGAACAAGGGATAACTATAGATGTTGCTCATATTTATTTTTCTACCCCGAGCCGAAAGTTCATCATTGCAGATACTCCCGGACATATTGAGTATACTCGAAATATGGTTACTGGTGCTTCCAATGCCGATCTGTCGATCGTGTTAGTGGATGCCCGAAATGGCATGGTGGAGCAAACCTATCGACACCTTTATATTGCCAAACTTTTGAAGGTGCCTAAGATTGTCGTTTGTGTTAATAAAATGGATTTAGTGGCTTATAGCCAAGAAAGATTCAATGAGATCGTCAAGGATTTTCATACTGTTTTGGATCATGAGGAATTTGAGAATGTTTCTGTAGACTTTATTCCAGTAAGCTCTTTATATGGCGAAAATATCGCGTCAAGATCGAACCAAATGGAGTGGTACCTTGGAGATGTCCTACTAACAACTTTAGAAGCTGTCGATGCACAACAATCCACTGATGATCTCCCTGCTCGTTTTCCAGTTCAGCATGTTATTAGGCCCAAATCTGACGAATTTCATGATTACAGAGGCTACGCTGGGAGGGTAGCGAGTGGTGATTTTCGTGTTGGAGATGAAGTCAGTGTTTTACCTTCAGGCTTAAGGTCTAAAATCAAAAGCTTGGAAAAGTTTGATGGGAAATTAAATGCCGTTTCCGCAAGTGAATCAGTGGTTTTAAGACTTGAAGATGATATCGATGTTAGTCGGGGTGATATGATTGTGAAAGACGATTTACCCACGGGTATTAAGCAGTTAAGTGCCGATGTTTGTTGGATGGATAGTGAGCCTTTATTTGCTGGTAAAGGCTACAGACTGCAACATGGTATCAATCAAACCAGGGTTAAAGTGTCCGCGATAAGTCACAAACTCAATACATCTACTTTTGACAAAGAGATCGGTGTATCTGCACTTGAATTGAACGATATAGGAAAAGTTTCACTCAAATTAGCAAAACCTATTTTCGCCGATTCTTATGCAAAGAATCGAGATAATGGTGCTTTTATTTTAATTGATGAGGCAACTAATAATACGGTAGGGGTCGGTTTTGTAGACTAATTAGCGGATTCTATCCTCTAATTTTTCTTGAACCGGCATAGACTCACCAAAAACTTTGTCTAGCAAAGCGTTTAGTTCAAGTTCGTTGGAAAGCAAATTCACGACAAGGTTCTTGAACTCAACGCTTTTGATTTTCTCCAGTGATACGATTCTTTCTTCCCCAAAATCTACATCTGAAACAAGAAAATCACCATAGTATTTTTCTTTCATTCGGACATAGTATTCTACCACATCACGAAGTTCAAGGTAAAGACCTTTGAGAATAAGTAAGTCACTTTTCAGGTCGGAATTTTTATTAGTGTAATTGGTGTTTAGATAGAAGTTTAGCGCTTCCATCTGCATAATTGGTTTGTAGGTCTTATTGATGTCAAATAGATAGTGACTGATACTATCTTCTGAAAGAGCATCGCCCGCGAATAAAAATCTAGCCAATTGACGGGTGTCGTTCTGTAATTTCAATCTATTTTGGATAAGGTTCCCAAAGGCACCTTGGTTGGCCTCAATTTCACTCAAAACCCTTTCTATGGCGGATTCTTCAAGCTTTAAGTCTTTTTTGTCTTCATAGTAAACATTGAGCTGATAGGCCACCGTGATACCAAAAATCACTATGAAAATCTCCATCAAATAAGTGTAGATGTCGTTTTTCTTGAGTCTTCTGGAAGTGCCAAATTTAACCATGAACTAAGAGCTTTTGCCTAATCTAGAATTCAGTTGTATAAAGATGATTAAACACCTTGTATACACAAATTCGAATTTAATGATAAGTATCGATTATATCATTGAACAAGCTTTCGACCTTTAATTTGACCTATGGCTTAACGGTACAGCAGATTCAACGCAATTAATTCAGTACTTTGAAAATATTATTCGATACGCTCGATTTTAGCACCAAGTGCATTTAGCCTAGTATCTATATGCTGATAACCCCGATCGATTTGTTCCACGTTATCAATTACACTAGTACCTTCCGCGGATAATGCAGCGATTAATAGTGCCTGACCCGCCCTAATATCAGGGGAAGTCATTCGAATTCCTTTTAACTTTTGCTGCCTATTAAGACCAATAACAGTCGCTCTGTGTGGGTCACAAAGGATAATTTGAGCACCCATGTCAATGAGCTTATCTACAAAAAATAGGCGACTTTCAAACATCTTTTGATGCACTAAAACGGTGCCTTTTGCCTGCGCAGCAACGACTAATACAATGCTCAGTAAGTCTGGCGTTAAACCAGGCCATATGGCATCGGCAATTGTCATGATAGAACCATCGATGAAAGTTTCTATCTCATAGTTCTCTTGTGCAGGTACATAAATATCATCGCCTCGAAACTCCATTTTAATCCCAAGTCTTCTAAAAGTTTCTGGAATAAGACCAAGCTCTGGAATTTGGCAATCTTTGATCGTGATTTCTGATTGTGTCATGGCAGCCATACCAATGAAAGACCCAATTTCAATCATATCAGGTAGCATGGTGTGGTCTGTTCCGGCTAGGGCCTCAACACCTTCAATATGTAGTAGATTTGAACCAACGCCTGTGATTTTGGCGCCCATTCTGTTCAACATCTTAGATAACTGCTGTAAATAAGGCTCACAGGCTGCATTATAAATGGTGGTTTTGCCTTTGGCTAAGACAGCTGCCATAAGAATATTGGCCGTACCTGTAACAGAAGCTTCATCCAAAAGCATGTAAGTGCCTTTTAAGTCTGAAGCATCGATATGGTACATGCCCGTTTCAGCTTCGTATAAAAATCTTGCCCCAAGTTTTTGAAACCCAATAAAATGAGTGTCTAGTCTTCTTCGGCCTATCTTATCTCCACCAGGTTTAGAGATTTTACCCTTTCCAAATCGAGCCAACAGAGGCCCTAAGATCATAATCGACCCACGTAGAGAAGAAGCTTTTTTTCTAAACTCGTCAGTTTCGAGATAGTCTATATCAACATCTTTAGCACAAAAAGAGTAGCTCTCGCCAGAGAGGTGTTTCACTTCCACACCCATATCAGCCAGCAGCTCTATGAGTTTATTGACATCACGGATGTCCGGTACTTTATGGATAGTAACGGTTTCCGGAGTTAGGAGAACCGCACATAGGATTTGTAATGCTTCATTTTTTGCACCTTGAGGAATAATTTCCCCTGAAAGTCTGGTGCCACCTTCAATGACAAATGAGGACATTTAGTTTCTGCGTCTATTGTTATTACCTCTTCTTCGGTTGTGATGTTTTTTATCGCGATCGCCTCTATTGTCGCGGTTATGATGTCTTTTCTCTTTGATGTTATTGTTGAAAAGACCGAATTCTTTCACTTCTTCGATTGGGATATCGAGTTGATTGTTCGAAAGTTGTTTGATCTGCTTGAGGATGATTTCATCATCGATATTATCCTTATTCCAAGTATTGTAGAAGCCTTTCATTAGCCTACCGATATGGATAACCGCCGACTTTTTTGATTCAGGATCTTCCATTTGGATAGCCTGCTCAATCATGATCTCAACACTTCTTCCATAGTGCATATATCTGATTTTTGAGCTCTTGTAAGCTACTCTTTGTGGTTTTTTACCAATAGCCGACTTTTCTGGCATTGGGAAAGGAGCATCTATGGCTAAGTCGAAATTGGAAATGATATATAGATCATCCCATACTTTCTGATCGCTATCGACATTTGCCTTTAGATTAGGGTTGATCTGTTTCATAAGGTCCGTGAGCGTTTGTGCATAAGCACTTCTTTTCTCGTCGTCCTCGATGGTTCTTATGTGGTTAACTAACTTTTGAATATTGCGGCCATATTCTTTTAGCCTTACGTCAGTTCGTTCTGTATTGTATTCTAATCCCATTAATTTTTAAGTATACACCAAATTAACAATAAATATCTTAAAGCGCGGCTATGGCACTTGGCCTATTCCACTATCCTTAGTTTGGCGAATGTGAGTAATAATGTCTTTTCGCCGAAGTCTTCGAAAATAACTTTGGCTTTTTTATTGGCTCCAGAAGTATCCATTTTGGATACTTTTCCAAAACCAAATTTCGGATGCTCCACTTTCATGCCTTCTTGAAGACCAGAAGTATCACTAGGTCTGAAGTCGGCCGATGGCTTATGATACTGCAGTGGCTTCTTAGGTGCTGATTTTTTATTGGCCATCAAGTTCCTTGCAAAATTTGCATTAAAACCCGGAGGCCCATCATTTCTTCCAAGTTTTGGCTCTCTGCTGCCGTACCGAGTATTGACAAAAATGAAACTAGGGTCTACTTCTTCAATAAATCTACTAGGTTCACAATTGATCAACCTTCCATAGCGATAACGTGATAGAGCATAGGAGAAGTATAAATTTTCCTTGGCTCTTGTAATTGCCACATAAAAAAGTCTTCTCTCTTCCTCTAAGTCGTCGCGACTGCTCATCATCATTTGCGATGGAAAAAGGTCTTCTTCCAATCCAACGATAAACACGTTCTTGAATTCTAACCCTTTGGAAGAATGGATTGTCATTAGCGACACAAAATCCTTATTATCTGGATCTTCGTTATCCTGATCGGTCAATAGGGCTACATCCTGTAAGAAGGCACCGAGACTTTTATCTTCAACCTCGGGCGTTTCAACAAATTCCTTGATTGCGTTCAAAAGCTCTTGAACGTTTTCATATCGGTTAAGCCCTTCAACAGTCTTATCATCATAAAGCTCTTTGAGTAGGCCGGAGTTTTTGGCAATATGACTAGCAGTTTCGTAAGCATCTTTCGATTGAACGTAAATCTGGAAACTCTTAATGAGCGTTACGAAATCGTTGACAGCATTAGCAGCCCTTCCCGGCAGAAATGCATTTACATTGTTCAACACTTCCCATAGCGGAATGTCATGCTCGAAAGCTGCGACAACTATCTTTTCAACAGAAGTTGGGCCGATTCCACGTTTTGGAAGGTTAATGATTCTACGAAATGACTGTTCGTCAGCAGTATTCATGGCAAACCTCAGGTAAGCCATTAAATCTTTGATTTCTTTCCGCTGATAGAAAGACAAACCGCCATAAATCTTATAATGAATACCAGATTTCCTTAAAGATTCTTCAATTGCCCTAGATTGGCTATTCGTTCGATAGAGAATGGCGAAATCTTCGTTTTTATAGTTGTTTTGACTTTTCTGCTCAAAGATGGCAGAGGCCACGAACCGACCTTCTTCGTTATCAGAGATTGATTTGATAAGGTCAATCCTATTCCCATCATTATTTGTTGTCCAAACCTTCTTTTTGATCTGACCTTTATTTCTGGCAATAACCGAGTTGGCAGCATTGACGATATTCTGAGTCGATCTATAATTCTGCTCCAATTTGATCACTTTCAAATCTGGAAAGTCTTTCTCGAAATTCAGGATATTCTCAATATTGGCACCTCGGAAGGCATAAATAGATTGCGCATCGTCACCAACCACCGCGATATTTTGGCTTACCGCTGAAAGCTTTTTAGTGATTAAGTATTGAGAAACGTTGGTGTCCTGAAACTCGTCTACCAATACATATTTAAACCGATGTTGGTATTTGTTCAAGATATCTACATGATCTCTGAATAAGACGTTTGTTTGGAAGAGCAGGTCATCAAAGTCCATGGCATTAGCTTTGAAGCACCTTTGGGCATAAGTCTTATAAATACGCCCCATTTCTGGTTTCTGCGCCGTTTCGTCATCTGCAGCGTAGATTGGATTGTTTACATATTCTTGCCATGAAACTAACCTGTTTTTAGCGCTTGAAATACGGCTAAAAACTACATTCGGTTTGTAAACCTTATCATCTAGACCGAACTCTTTTACAATAGTCTTGATCAAAGACTTCGAGTCGTCGGCATCGTAAATTGTAAAATTGCTGGGGTAACCCAATCTGTCAGCTTCTGCTCGAAGAATTCTAGCAAAAACAGAGTGAAAAGTGCCCATCCATAAATTACGAGCATTACTTCCTACAACGGTGGCAATTCTCTCACGCATTTCTTTTGCCGCCTTATTGGTAAAGGTCAGCGCTAGAATGCTAAATGGATCGACACCTTTTTCCTTGATCAAATAAGCGATGCGATAAGTCAGCACACGCGTTTTACCAGACCCAGCACCGGCAATAATCATTGCAGGTCCTTCGGTGTTGACTACACCTTCGTATTGGGGCTCGTTGAGTGATGCTAAGTAATCCATGAAAAAGGGTGATTTCTATCTAAAGTCGATCTGTTTGCAAGATAAGACTTTCGACTCGGGAAACACTTAAAGTTACTGGGTCAGTTGAAAATAAAAGGTGCTTTTCAATTATTTCTTTCTTAGCTACTTTCTCCAAGAAGTGTTCTAACTAATTAGAAATATCCCGTTATCCATACAGCGGACAAACTACTTCTGTCTCTTCTTTCTGTTTTGATAATCATACCATCCTGTAATGATGAATGTACCAAACAAGAATGCCATTAGATAATGTGCCCACCCTTGACTGTCAAATACAAACCATTCAGGGAAGAAGTAAAGCAAAATATATGTGAGAACCAAGAGCACCTGAATAATACGAAGAGGCTTGATCACAAATGTTAGTTTATTATAAGTTTAAGATTGTTTTCCCTATAAAAATCACTAAAAAAGTTTCCGTTTTTTAGTAATTCCGATGGAGAACCCGACTGACTTATGGTGTTATTTTCCAAAATGTAAATCTTGTCTGACTTAGCTGCCGTGGTTATTCTATGAGTTACCAAAAGAATAAGTTTTGACTCTTTCAGCTTTTTGAGAATTGTTAAAACAAACTGCTCAGTCTTTCGGTCCAAGGCAGATGTAGCCTCGTCGAGTAAAAGAATTTCAGGGTTTGACCACAAAGCTCTCGCAAGACCAACTAGCTGCTTTTGTCCTCCAGAAATATTTACACCTTCTTCACCTAAAATCGTCCCATAACTTTGTGGGAATTGATTGAAATATTCATCAAAACCATATTTCAACATAAATGCTTCTATTTTTTTGGGTTCAGCGTCAGACACCCCCAAAAGGATATTATCAAGGAGGCTGCCATTGAATATCTTAATTTCTTGCGGGACGACTCCGATTTTGGATCGAATGGCCGTTGTATTAATTTCTGAATATTCTTGATTATCAAGTTTTATGCAACCTCCCTCTTGCGTATAGAATTTTTGAAGAATCTGTATAAAAGTACTCTTGCCTCCTCCGCTCTCACCCAAAAGACAAACCGTTTTACCTTTTCTAAGTTCTAGATTGAACTCCTTTAATAATTGTTTTCTTCCTGGAAAACGGAAGCTTAAATTTTCAACCGTCAATGATTGAACTTCCTTGATTTCTTGAAAGGTTATAGTAGGATTAAATTCTGGTTCGATTGATGTGAATTCATACATTCTGTCGAAAGCAATTTTAGCTTCTCTAATTTGGATATGTGCATTCGTCATTCCTTCGATTGCGGGGAAAATCCCTCCCGCCATTGATGTTAGGGCTACCAATTCGCCAATTTGAAGTTTATTTCTTAGGACAAGGAACGACGCAAAGGCCAAAATAGAAGTCATAGCCAGAACGCCCACTACTTGAGTAATAATTCCATATTTGAGGCCAATATATCCCAAGTGATAAACTTTGTTCTGAAAACGGCCATAAATAGATTCAGTTATTTTACTGAAAACAGACTCTTTTGTCTGGTTTTTGATGACCTCAATCCCTTGAATCGTATCTACATAATTACTTTCATTCAAGGCATAAGACTGCATGACCTCTCTTTGCCCTGCTGTGATTGGGTTAATAAACTTCCAAATGACAAAGAGGTAAATGGGAATAAAGGACAAGAGCAACACACCTATTTCCCAAGAGTAAGTAAAGACAAAAACTATGGACGTTAAACCCAAAAGTAACTGAATCAAAGTATCTCCAAGTACAAAGCTGATGGTACGTTGAATTCTGTTGGTATCATTCATTCGAGCAATTAACTCACCAGTCTTACGTGTATCAAAAAAGCGTTTAGGTAAATAAAGTAATGCGCTATAAAATTTTTTTATAATTCGATTATTAAAATCTTTTGACTGCCTAAGAATTATTAGTGTTCTTAAATAGAGCACACCAGACTTCGCAAGTAATAAAGTGGTAAGGAGTGTTAAGCCCAAAATAAGCCGCTCAGAATCTTGACTTGGTAGAATATCATCAATTAGCCGTTGTGAAAAAATAGCAGTACTTATGCCTAAAACTGATATAATAATCCCCAAAAATGTGGCTATACCAAGGATGCCGTAGTCTTCTTTGACCAAGGAAAGGAGCCAATTCTTCTTTTTGCTTTTTTGTTCTTTTGAGCGTTTGAGCTTATTTGTAGGCTTAAGTAAGAGAAGTGCTTTTGATTTCCATATCTCTGTAAGATCTTGCTCAGTTAAATATTTAATCTTTTCTGCTGGATCACTGATAAGAAATTTGCCATTTCGATATCCAAATAAGCAAATATAGTGTTGTAGTTCTTGATTAATAATTACATGTAATATGGCAGGGTTTTTAAGAGATTTTAGATCTTTTAACCTACCCTGAAAACCATCTGCCTTCAGTCCAATTTCATTTGCTGCTTGAAAAAGTCCTAACAGCGTCGTTCCTTCCTTGGTTGTACCACTGATTTCTCGAAGTCTTTCCAAACTAATCTCGGAATCAAAATATCGAAGAATGGTAGCAAGGCAAGCGACTCCGCAGTCCGATTGATCTCTTTGCTTTACATGTTTAATTCGTATTTGGCTTATCATGAATTACTCATTTCGAGACAATTAAACCTAATGACAGATTCACATTCCAGGTTTTTTTACCGATAAACAATTCGTTAAAATGGGCAAGGTGCCATTTGGCGTCATTTGTTTTCGTGAATGTTTTGTATTTCGATACTTTTTTATCGACCTTCCCTCGGAGGCCAATAGTATTCATATCAACGTTGCCTTGCACCAATCTTCCCTTGGAATCAACAAATCCAATCAACTCAATACCTACATAAAAACCATTATCGGGTAACCTGAGTCCGTATTCACTTACATCAATTGAATAATATTTTTGATTACTATCTGAAACAAAAAAGGTCTCTTTTACCTTACCAAATTCTTTGTCTGGAAACTCATTACCATGAGTGTATGTATAAAATTTTGGTCTAAGTATTAGATCATTATATTCGACCTTTTTTAGATTGAATAGCGGTATTTTTATCGATAAGACTCGACTGTTCTTAGGGTACTCATCGTTAGGGATGAATAACACAATCTCCATTTTAGTGTTTATGTTGATAGTGAAATTTTTCTTCTTTGTGAGATTACCAATAGTCTCTTGTTTTTCGGCATTAGCGTTGACAACGAACGACCCTAAATTGACCTCTAGAGGTTCTAAGAGTAATGTGTCAGATATAATAGACTTTGCAAAAAAAATTGTACTGCTATATGCGACGTGTTGAATTTTTATACTTTCAACAAATTCCACAGTAAAAATACCTGTTTCATTTGAGTAGGTAAAGTTCCCGTTATTGGCTTTGACTGTAGCATAAGATATTGGCTCTGAGTTTGTTTTATCTAGGAGTATGAAAGTTCTGCCTTGGGCAAACGTATCATTAGCCACAGATGACACAACCAGTAGAGCCAATAAATTAAATTGTTTAAAAAAACATGCTGTCATACACGGATACATAATCCAATATCACTTTTGACCTCTGTTTTGGTACGAATGAAGAAAGCGTGATATGTTCTTGTGCAGGTTTTACCACATTGAAAAGGGCTGTACCAAACTACCTCTCCACATTCCCAATCAGTCCAGCCAAAAAACTTAGATCCACTGATGTTCTCCATAGATTTTAGACTTAATTCTTTCATCTTAATTAACAGTTAATTCGTTCGCAATTTGTTCACAAGTTCCAGAATTGTATTCGTAGGAATCTCGGATAAAAAATGTAAAGTGTTTTCGGACGCAATTTGTCCAACACAGTCCATTGTTTGTAGTGCTCGTACACTTCCAATCAGTCCAGCCCCAAAATTTGCCACCTGTTAGATTCGATAACTGTTCACTCTTTAATTTTTGCATAATTATATAGTTTAATTGAAAATAAAATTTGATAAACTTAATATTGACACAATAAGTAATAGTATGCCATAATAAGATAAGGCGATTGTTTTGAAGCATTGAAAAAATGAATGTTTCCCATTTTTATGAAGCCTAACTGCAAAGAGAATAATATATACTGCTTGAGTAATTGTAATGAACTTTAAGATGTCTCGTAGAGTAGGATTGATGGTTTTTTCTTTAAAAAACCATAGTAGTGATTGGAAATCATTGTTCTCAATCTCTGAGATATTCGGGTTAATGAATAAGATTTTTGTTGCAACAAGAACCATGTAGCTAAGAGGAAAGATAAAGTGAGATTCAAATGATGATTTGAGTACGTAGGCACCTTTTAATTCTCGAAAGTATATAAAGTTACCGAGCCAAACTGATACGAATGAAAAGAGTATTATGGCCATCATGTAAGGAATCACCAGTAAATAGTTTACCCATTCAGAATCTCTATCTTCTTTGATAAGATTCTCGATATTTTCTGGACTAAGAGAACTTGAAAACGACCGGAAATACATTTCATCTGAATACAGATAGTTTAATTCAACATATATAGCTAAAGCATATATTGATAAATTGATTAGTAATAGAGTAACTAGGTGTTTCTTCACTTGTGTCTCGTTGATTAACGAATGTATGAGCGGTGACTGAAATAAAATTGCAGTGACAAAAAAATGTTTAAAAAATTATAAATTATACTTTCGTAAAGCCGTGATTCCATACTACAAGGTACTCGTAGCAGTAAGATCTAATAGAGTTATCGAAATAGATGGGAGCTCCCATTTCTTTCATTAAATCGATGGTATTATAGAATTGGCGTTCGCTTATATCGAGCTTTTCTGCGCACTCTCTTGCATTGCCTGTTGCTCCTAGTCTTATGAGTTGATCGAGCCTTTCTATTCTTTGTGTCTGTTTTAACATATGCATCCAATATTAAATACAGCTCAGGATTTATAAAGGTAGGATTAAATAATTAATAAGTAATAGAATAAATGTTAAAAGTTATGTTTTGTAATTTACCTGAGGACAGGTATAATGACTTTGTCACTGCTAAGGATGAATTACGTTCTTAAAGTACTCCTCATAATTCGAGATGGTATTTTCGATGTTAAAGGTCACTAGCGCAGTTTCTTTTCCATTAGTTTTAAGCATTTCCCGTAGTGCTTGATTATGCTTTAACTCAAGTACGTTTTCGGCTATTTTTTCAATGTCACCATCTTCAAAAAGGAGACCATTGACACCATCTTCTATTAGGTCTAAATTACCAGCAAAAGCTGTGGCCGTAACGGGTACTTCTAGGGCCATGGACTCTAACAGCGCCTGAGAGAGGCCTTCCATAGTAGAAGCCAAAATATTAGCATCAAATAGTTTGTAGTAGTTCAATATTTCGGGAGAGTCGACATGGGCTTCAAAGTGGAGTTTATGATCTGTGGAATATTGGCTGATAATCTCCTTCATTTCGGCTGTAGGTTCAATGCCACAGAAAATAACGGTGATGGGCTCTTTTATCAGCTTGAGAGCTTTAATAATCTGGATTTGATTCTTAATCCTTGAAACACAACCTAAAACGAAGTCTTCATGCTGAAGCTTAAATTTCTTCTGTAAAGCAGATACGCGATCAATATCGATTTGATCATATTTTTCGGTTGGAGTGCCATTATAAATAACGGCTATATTTTTCTCCTTGATACCAACCTTTATAAGACCCTCTTTTACTTGTTTGCCAACGGCCACGATACCATCTGTATACCTATTATATAGTAGTAACTGCAATGGCCCGCCCATGCTCTTTGGCATTTGCCTTCTAGTATGTATGATTTTAACATCTAATCCATAACGCCATTTGGCAAAAACACTCGTGTACCTGTCGTGGCTGGATTGAGGATTTATTAACTGAATACCATGATTCTGGACAGCATCTCTTATTTGGCGCCAGTTTTTAAGGTCAAACTTTCCTTTGAAAGTCATCGGGATTCTATTGACAGCGGACCCCTCCAGCAAGCTCCAAAGTAAGCTTTCTCGGCGTATACCAATATGGATTTCATGTCCTCTTTCGGCCAAACCCTTCGCTAGGTAAGCGATCGAATTGGTAGACCCAGCAACATCACCTTGATAGGTGAGAAATAATATTTTGAGTGGATTCAAATTTTTGATGATACAAAAAAGAATAAACGTGGGTTGATATACAAACTTGAGTAGCTTTGGGAACGAATTTGCCTCTATAAGGGTATTTTTTTGATGTATAAACATCGCCCTACGATTAGGGACTAGCTTATTTTTTTGACTAATTTTAAAACATGTCTGAAGAAGCACTACAAGATGAACACGAAGTTCGACGACAGAACTATTCCGAGATGGAAAAGACTGAAATCTTCGATAAGGAATTCATGCCTCATGTGGATTCTATGTACAACTTCGCTTATCGATTAACCTTTGATGAAGATGATGCCAAGGATTTGGTTCAAGACACTTATTTAAAGGCGTTTAGATTTATCAATTCCTTTGAAAGAGGAACTAATGCAAAAGCATGGTTGTTCCGCATATTGAAAAATAGCTTTATCAACGAATTCAGGAAAAAGAGTAAACAGCCTGCTAAAGTTGATTACAATGAAGTTGAGCAATTTTATAATTCTGATGATGCTGGGGAACAAATCACCACGGATTTAAGGGTTGAAACGGTTCAACATATGATTGGCGATGAGATTTCTGGTGCATTAAATGGTATTCCAGTAGATTTTAGAACGGTTATTATTCTTAGCGATTTGGAAGGGTTTACCTATGAGGAGATGTCTAAGATTTTGGACATTCCGATCGGTACGGTAAGGTCTAGGTTACACCGAGCCAGAAACATGCTGAAAGACAAGTTAGCGGCTTATGCGAAAGAAATGGGATTTAATAAATAGAATATAATGGCAGAGTTTTCAGATTGGTTCAAAGAGACTTTTAAGAACTGTTATTGCGAGCAAGGGAATTTAATCGATGAAAAACGCTTCGCTGAAATCGTTCAACTCGTATTAGATAACGAGGCTGACGAGGAATCAAGAGCTATTTTCGAAGAAAAGATTAAATCATGTGTAAAGTCAAACTTTACATTTGAGAATGAAAAAAGTATGCGGGAAGAGATTCAGAAGAAATTGAGCGCGCATACCGGTGAAATCCCGACTGATCTAGCCCAAACGATCAGAAACAGCGTGAACCTATAGTAAGAATGACAAAGGGCAAGGCATTTATTTTTACTGCTCCTTCTGGTTCAGGAAAAACAACAATAGTAAAACACCTCCTTAGTACGCACCCAAAACTGGGTTTTTCTATATCTGCATCCACTAGAGATAAGCGAGGAAGAACGGAGGAAAATGGTAAAGACTACTATTTCTTAAGTAGAGACGAATTCACACAAAAGATTGACGAAGACGCTTTCATCGAATGGGAGGAAGTCTACACCGGAAACTATTATGGCACACTCAAAGCCGAAGTTCAACGCGTTTGGGATGAGGGTAAACATGTAGTTTTTGATGTTGAGGTCAAAGGGGCGCTAAAGCTCAAAGAGTATTTCGGCGATGACGCCTTGGCGATATTTGTTAAGGTACCCAGTATGGAGGAGCTCGAAAAAAGACTAACTGGCAGAGGAACAGAGTCGAGAGAGAGTCTTTCACAACGTCTCTACCGAGCGAAATTTGAGATGACATTCGAAAACAAGTTTGATGTAACTTTGCTTAATAAAGAGCTCGATGACTCTTTCCAAAAGGCAGAGGCACTCGTCAACAACTTTTTAAAGTCATAGATTTTGAATATTGGCCTATTCTTCGGCTCTTTTAATCCAATTCATATTGGACATCTTGTTATAGCAGATGTTATGGCGAGCCAGACTGATATAGATGAGGTTTGGTTTGTGGTTAGTCCTCAAAACCCATTCAAAAATAGTCGTACGCTTTTACATGAGTTCGACAGATTAAAAATGGTAGAATTGGCGGTCGCAGATAATTATAAGTTTCGTGCGAGTGATGTTGAATTCAATATGCCAAGGCCGAGTTACACGGCAGATACCCTTGCTTATTTATCCGACAAGAACCCTCAACACAGTTTTAAGCTGATTATAGGAGAAGATAATCTACTACATTTTCACAAGTGGAAGAATCATCAGGCTATTCTGGATAATTTTGGACTCTATGTTTACCCCAGGCCACAAGTAGATAAAGATAAAATCAAAGTGAGTCACCAAAATATCAGATATGTGGATTCACCTATGCTTGATATTTCTGCTACCTTTATTCGCAATGCGATCCAAAACGAGCATTCCGTACAATATCTTTTGCCGCCGACAGTAGTAGAGTACATCAACTTGAAGAAGTTCTACCAATAATTCTCTTTACACTTTTTTATCAGTATTAACAATTCTTAGCACTCGCTTGTCTATAGAATTATAGAGCTTTAAAAAATTGTAAATCTTCAGCGGACATTTTATCCGTTTGTCACGTCTATGAACTGTCAACTCAAAATTTAAAAGCAAGAATTTTTTGGCGCGTAAATTGTGCCTGGTTCTGAAACTTCAACATATGCAACGATTATTAACACTCACACTATTACTAATTCTCCCAGCCGGACTTTTTGCACAAGGAATTAAAGGTACCATCAAGGACAATGAAGGAAAAGCTATGCCTTTTGCTTCGATTTATGTTCAAGAGGTAGGCACTGGTACATCTTCAAACCTTGAAGGTGATTACGAAATCCCACTGAAATCTGGTAAATACACAGTCACGTTTCAATTTATGGGCTTCACTACCCAGGTCAAACAAGTTCAGGTGACCAATGGATATGCCGAACTTAATGTTGTTTTGGTGCCACAAGTCATTGAATTACAAACCGTAGTCGTCACAGGTAAAGCAGAAGACCCTTCTTACACCATTATGCGTAAGGCGATCGCCAAAGCCCAGTATCATTTAATGCAGAATGATAGCTATTCCGCAGAGGTCTATATGAAAGGGACGGGCAGGGTGACTAAAGTACCGTGGTTACTCAAAAGAACTTTTGAAAAGGAAGGAATAGACACAAGCCAGGTTTTTACATCGGAATCGGTTAGTGAAATATCTTATGAAAGGCCCAATAGGTTTTCGGAGAAGGTAATCTCTGTACGTGCTTCAGGTCAGGATATGGATAATGCCAATCCAAACTCATACATAAACAGTAGTTTCTATCTACCACGAGTAGTTAACGCCATTTCTCCGCTAAGTCCTAGAGCTTTTGCTTATTACAAGTTTGAATACCAAGGTAGTTTTAGAGAAAGAGGCTACGAGATTAACAAGATTAAAGTGACGCCTAGATCGAAGGGAGATGATGTTTTCGAAGGAGAGATATACATTAGAGAAGACTTCTGGAACATCCATTCGCTAAACCTATCGACCAGTTTATTGGGTTTTAGCATTAAAATTGAGCAAATCTACGCGCCGATCGAAGGCGAAACTTGGATGCCGGTGACACAGCAATTTGAGTTCGGAGGGTCCATTTTCGGTCTGGCAGGGACTTATTCATATTTGGCATCAGTGAGCAACTATAAGGTTACTCCAAATACCGATTTAGACGCTTCAGTAGTTTTAGTAGACGAGAAGATTGCGCCAGCGCCCGAAGAAATTGAGGCGATTAAATCTGGAGATCTAGATATCGGAGTAAAAGAAGTTTTTAAAGAAGATAAAGAGGTCTCGAGAAGACAGTTTAAAAAACTGATGAAGGCCTATGAAAAAGAGGAAAGAGAAGAAGAAAAGGAACCGGATGTAATTCGAGACTACCGATACGAAATCGATTCACTAGCTGCCAAAAAAGACTCATTATACTGGGCCAGGTTAAGACCAGTTCCCCTAACCAAAAAAGAAATACAAGGTTACAAACGCGAGGATAGCACCTATGTGGCGGACAAGGAAAAAGCTGAGGCTGATTCTATGGTTGTAAGAAACGGAACCAAATTCCGACCCAAGGATATTCTCTTTGGAGGCTACTACAAATTGGGAGAGAGATTAAGATTCAATTTCCCGGGAATGCTTTTCAAGACAAGGTTTAATACCGTCGAGGGTTTAAATCTGAATTTTACGGGTAGGTTTATTTGGCGAAATGACACGACCACTCGATTAAGGATTGAACCGTTTTTAAGATATGGTTTTGGCAGCGATAGGCTCTATGGAAAAGTAGAATCGAGGTTCGGTATCGGCCAGAGAGAACAGAGGAGCACCTTTAGGGTATCGGCAGGTAGTTATGTAGAGCAATTCAACCCTGGAATTGTGGATCCTTTCATTAATACACTCTACACGCTTCTAAGGGAGCAGAATTTCATGAAGCTCTATCAAAAAGACTTTGCCAAAGTTTCTTGGGCAAAAAGGTTTAGATATAAATATACTGTAGGAGCATCATTAGAGTATGCTTCCAGATCTAGCTTGTTCAACAATGACGACTATTCAATAGTGGACAGAGACAACCGAACATTTACTTCGAATACACCTGTCAACGCTGAGTCTGCCATACTTCCGTTTACTAATAGTGGTGCCGTAAAGACTGCTTTTACTGTCGCGGCAAGGCCATGGCTCAAGTTTAGGAGATACAATGGAACACTAATTCCTTTAGAGACCACCTCTCCAGAATTAAGATTGACTTATAGAAAAGGTATTGATGGGATTTTGAACAGTGAGACTAGCTACGATAATTTGGAATTTGGTCTGAAAACCGAATTCAGTTTAGGTGTAAGGGCTAGAATAGATTTAGACCTTGAAGCGGGTACCTTCTTTGGTACGCCACAGCTGCTATTCACTGATTTTAAACATTTCAGAGGAAATCGTTTAGGATTTTCTCCGCTAGCAGTTACAGGGGGCTTTCGACTTTTAGACTATTACCGACATAGCACTAGCCAGGAATATGTTTCTGCGCTAACGCATATCAGGTTTAGAAAGCTATTGTTGACTCATTTGCCAGTGTTAAGACTCAGTGGGATCAAAGAAAATCTATTTGTAAACTATCTGCATACGCCAACATCAGACAATTATATGGAAGTTGGGTATACCATTGATAATGTGCTTAGAATTTTCAGAGTAGAGTTCGTTCAGTCGTTTCAAGGATGGCAAGCACGTGAATTTGCCGTTAGAATCGGCATTGCATCTATATTCAGAATCGAAGAAAACTAATCATATGCCAATCACAACGTAAGGGAATTGTTAAAACTATATCTTTAGTTGTATTTAAACTAAAGATATAGTTAATTAGTCGAGGCTTTAAACCTTAGACTATGATCAATCGAAAGAATAGACCTGCTCAAGAAGTAAATGCAGGTTCAATGGCAGACATTGCGTTCCTACTCTTAATCTTCTTTTTGGTAACAACTCAAATAGCCACCAACAAGGGCATTACTATGGTGTTACCACCCAAACTGGATAAAATTGACAACGTTCCACTCAATGAACGAAACGTGCTAAAGATTCAAATCAATTCTTCAGATCAACTTTTGGTCGAAAATGATCCCTTAGACGATATTGATGAGATCAGTGAGATCGTCTATGATTTCGTGTTGAATTTTGGTAATCCGGATATCAAAAAGAAGGGGAAATCAAAAATTAGCGATCAAGAATTATTCGCATCCTTACCCGTTGATATGAAGAATTATATTAGACGAAATTTGAGTTTGAAAACTTCTTCCGATGGACCAAGTGAAGCAGTTGTTTCCTTAAAAACAGATAGAGGAAGTGGTTATGACGTCTATATTAAGGTAATGGATGAAATTAGTGCTGCTTATTACAAAATCTATGGGCAGCGGGTAGGTCTAACTTCGGAAGAGTACAGAAAACTCAACCGAAATGATCCAAGGCAAAAACTCCTTTATGACAAAGGTAAGTTAGGCATAGGCCGAGCCATTTCATTGGCTGAACCTACAACAAACGGTGGATAGCTATTTTGGTATCGCTTTTGCCTGGTAGAAGAATAATACAATTTTGGGTTTTAGGAGAACCCCTTATACATTACTTTTACCAAGTGAAAAGACCAATTATGAGAACCGTATCCTTATTTATGCTATTCGCTATTTGTGCAATTCATTTAAAGGCACAAACGACTTTTGAAGAGGGAAAGCATTATGAAATCGTTTCAACTGAGAAATCAAATGAATCAATCGTAACAGAATTCTTTTCATTGTATTGTGGTCACTGTTTTCAATTTGAGCCACTTATCGATCAGCTAAAGGCAGGGCTGAAAGAGGGGACTAAATTTGAAAAATCTCATGTAAACTACTTGCCAAGAAACAATGAAGAGGCTCAGTTCGGCATTGTAAAGGCATTTGTGGCTATGCAAGATTTGGGCATGCAAAAAGACCTTGTACCACAGTTCTTCGCAGCCATCCATATCAAAAATATAAACCTAGATTCTGAAGAAGATATTAAGCAAATCTTTTTAGCTAATGGCGTATCAGAAGACAAATTCAAGAAGGTTTATACTAACCCTGATTTGATCAAAAGAGCAACGGAAATGTCTACGCTATGGAGCAAGAAAAGCGTTGACAACGTACCTACTTTGGTCGTGAACGGTATGTACAAAATTGATATCAATAGTGTACGAAGTTTAGCCGAGCTAATATCGTTGACCAATTACTTGCTCGAGAAGTAATCCACTTAAAAAAAATCTGTTGATCCCTGCCAATTCTTGATTCAACTTAGGGACAAACCTTAAGCTGATGAAGAATTTATACTTTTTACTCCTAGTCTTTGTAATCGCCTCTTGCCAGTCGGCAGGAGATAATGAAGTGGCGAAGTGGGAAAAGCAAGCAGAGCAAGTCACTATTATTCGTGATGATTTTGGTGTTCCTCATATCTATGGAAAAACCGACGCTGACGCCGTATTCGGCATGCTTTACGCTCAATGTGAAGATGATTTTCCAAGAGTAGAAAGAAACTATTATTGGGCTATTGGTCGTTTAGCAGAAGCCGAAGGAGAGTCGGCACTGTACAGCGATTTACGCGCAAGGCTTTATATGACCATTGACGAGGCCAAAGAAGCCTATGCTTCTGCACCCGATTGGTTGAAAGAGCTCTGCGAAGCGTATGCAGATGGCATTAATTATTACCTACATACCCATCCTGAAGTAAAACCAAAAGTGCTCACGAAATTCGAGCCATGGTTCCCGATGTTCTTCTTTGAAGGTTCCACTGGAGGCGATATTGAAAGTGTTTCTACCAGACGTATTAGAAATTTCTATGGAGAAGGAAAAGCTACCGCAATGGCCGATTTCCTTCCACAAGATTTATTAAAGGAAGAGCCAAAAGGCTCGAATGGGTTTGCCATTTCAGGTGAACATACTGCATCAGGTAACGCTATGTTGCTCATAAATCCGCATACTTCCTTCTATTTCCGTGGCGAGTCTCAAGTTGTGAGCGAAGAGGGACTGAATGCGTATGGAGCAGCTACTTGGGGGCAGTTTTTCATATATCAGGGCTTCAATGAAAAGAATGGTTGGATGCATACTTCTACTCGGGTAGATTTTATGGATGACTTCTTGGAAACTGTGGAAGAACGCGATGGTAAACTACAGTATAAATATGGCGAAGAGTGGCGCGATGTTGAGGTATCAGAAGTTACCTTGAAATACAAAGATGGAGAAGAGCTAAAAGAGAGAACTTTCCCGACTTATAGAACTCATCACGGACCGATCACTGGTAAAATTGACGATAAGTGGGTGGCGACAAAATTGAACTGGGAACCAGTTGATGCACTCATCCAATCATTCACCAGATCTAAAACTAAGAACCATGACGAGTTTTGGGAGATGATGAAGATTAGAAGAAATTCATCTAACAATACAGTGTATGCAGATGCAGATGGTACGATCGCTTACTACCATGGCGATTTTGTACCAAAAAGAGATCCACAATTTGATTATCAGCGACCAGTAGATGGTAGTAATCCAGCCACCGATTGGCAAGGAATGCATGAGCTGGATGAAATTATTACCATTGTGAATCCCGACAATGGATGGATTCAGAATTGTAATTCAACACCTTTTACAGCTGCCGCCGAATTCAGTCCTAAACGTGAAGATTATCCTTTCTACATGGCACCAGATGCTGAAAATTTCCGAGGGGTTCATGCAGTGCAATTGTTGAAGGATGTAAAAGATTTGACCATAGATGGTTTGATTGAACTCGCACACGATCCTTATCTACCAGCATTTGAAAAAGTGATCCCAGGCTTACTAAAAGCTATTGAAAGCAGTCCTGCCAAAATGAGAACTTTAAAAGGACCATATCAAGTATTAAAAAAATGGGACCTAAAGACCTCGAAAGAATCTGTAGCTATGACATTAGCGCATTTCTACGGCATTCGCTACATGTCTCAAGGGAAGAATCCTAAAGGACTAAGAGGAAACGAGAGATTTGATTTTTTCGGAACAGGATCACCCTATGCTGAGCGTATTTCCATCTTCGAAGATGCAGTGGCTCAAATTGAAGAAGACTTTGGCACTTGGGAAGTACCTTGGGGAGACTACAATCGCTTTCAAAGGCTGTCGGGAGACATGGATCTAAAATATGATGATAATGCGCCGAGTATCCCAGTTGGTATGACGACTAGTCGTTGGGGGGCCTTGGCAGCATATGGTGCTAGAAGTTTCAATGGCACTAAGAAAATTTATGGCTACAGAGGAAACAGCTTCGTGGCGATGGTAGAGTTTGGGGACCGAGTGAAAGCCAAAAGTATGTTGGCTGGCGGCCAGAGTAATGATCCCAACTCACCCCACTTCGATGATCAAGCCCAGCGATATGCCGATGCTCAGTTTAAAGATGTAGCCTATTACAAGGAAGATGTAGAAGCAAGAGCTAAAGAAACTTACAAACCGGGTAAGCGATAGTCTTAGTTATATACTAAAAAAGGAGGAATTCGATCAAGCGGATTCCTCCTTTTTTTATGGACTTCTATTCAGTCCTAAGGTTCTTCACAGGATTTGACATGGCAGCCTTAATAGAATGATAGCTTACAGTGAGCCAAGCGACGAGCAATGATACAATACCTCCGATGAAGAAAGATACCCATGTGTCCGTCAAATCAATTCGGTAAGCAAAACCAGCCAGCCACTTTTGCATTACCCAAATTGCGGCTGGTACTGCTAGCAAGACTGAGATTAAAATTAACTTATTGAAATCGTTCATAAGTAGAAAGACAACGCGGGCAGAACTTGCACCAAGGACTTTTCTCACCCCAATCTCTTTTATGCGACTTCCGATAATAAAAGTGGCAAGACCAAAAAGACCAATACAGGCGATCCATATCGCAATACTCGTAAAGATTAAGAACAATTTCCCCGACTTCTGTTCAGCCTCATAAAGCCCGTTCAATGAGTCATCTAAAAAGTTATAAACATAGGTTTGGTTCGGTGCCTGTCCACGCCAAATCTCTCGAACTTGATCGACGATGGCAGCGGATTGAGCTGGATCTATTTTAAGAGCGAGGTTCGCTACGTTACCGCCTTGTGCACTTTCGCTGCTAAAAATAGCCATAGGCGTTATCTCGGTATGAAGGGATTTGTAATTGTAGTCTTTGATAATTCCCACGACCTGATAAGTAATATTACCATTTGGATTGTTGGCTCCTTGGACATTTGAAATTCTGGCCCCAATGGGATTATCTGCTATTCCCAGCGCTCGAGCTCCTGACTCATTAAGCATTAATGCCAACGTATCTTGAAAATCTTTTGAGAAAGATCGGCCTTCCGCAAGTTCCATATTCATGGTTTCTAGATATTCATCTGCAAAAACAGCGCAATTCAACGCGACGGCCTCATTCATTCCCTCTTGTCTAAAAGAGGCACCAAAATAAATTCCACTACCTGGCATGGCGCTAGCGCCACCAATACTATTGACGCCGGGTATTTTTGAAACCTCCGTTTTGAATGTTTCAAGATCGGGTAAGTTAAATGCTCTTTGAATCACCAAAACATTTTCCCTGTCAAAGCCGAGGTTTCTGTTTTGCAAATAGTCCATTTGCTGGCCCACAATTAAAGTACTACAGATCAAGACTATCGAAATGAAAAACTGAAATACCACAAGCCCGTTACGTATCCAAGCGCCGTTTTTACTGCTTATTAGTTTGCCTTTAAGAACCGTCACGGGTTTGAAAGAGGAAAGAATAAACGCCGGATATAAACCAGCCAAAAGGCCTAATCCAAGACTAAAAAGCAACAGTATCCCAATGTTTAACGGCGTCAGAAAAGTGGCTAGTGCCATGGTTTTTTCAGTAAAACCATTGAATGCTGGCATAATCAAAAATATCAAAGCAACTGCGATAAGAAGACTGACGACGCTTACAAAAATAGATTCAAATAAGAATTGACTGATCAATTGTTTTCTTTCAGAACCTAAGACTTTCCGAATACCAACTTCCTTAGCGCGTTCTGTAGACCTAGCCGTAGCAAGATTGATGAAATTGACGGCCGCTAGTGCTACGATGAAAACTGCGATCGATAGAAAAATATAGATGTATGTGATATTTCCATTGACTTCGAATTCAGCCTCTAATTGCGACTTTAAATGAATGTCTTGAATGGGTTGTAGGTAATATCTATAACCATTTCCGCTAGCCTTATATTCTTCAAACGATATGTTCTGACTTCTTTCAATTTGACCAGCAGCATAGTTTTCAACCAAGTCAACATACTTTTCATTAATCAATTCAGGGTCTACACCTTCTTTAAGTAAAAGATAGTTGTGAACTGAAAAATTGAGGAAGTTCGGAGCTTGAAGAAAGTTTAGTAACTCTAGGTTAAGTAATAAATCAAATTTAAAGTGTGTGTTTTGAGGGGTATCCTCGGCTACTCCACTTACGATAAGATCGCCCAACGCAGATTTGAGAATTTTCCCAATAGCCTGATCATTTCCAAAATATTTACGAGCCGTGCTTTCGGAGAGGACAACAGCATTAGGAACATTGAAAATGTCGGCCTTGTCTCCCTCGATAATTTTTATTCCAAAAACCTCGAAGAAGTTCTTATCTGCCGCTTTCAGACCGTTTTCAAGAAAACTCTCATTTTCATAAGTAACGTCTATGCCAAAACCAGGGAATATTCGGCAAAAAGCCTCGACCTCTGGGAAATCAATAGCCGCTTGTTCTGCCATGGAAAAAGGAGTTAAGGCGTAGTAGGATGTATGGTCTGGGTAAAATCTATCTAATGCTACACGGTATAACCTTTCTTTGTTGGGATGATAATTGTCGTAATTGACCTCACTGTTTACATAAAGTAGAATGAGCATGCACACCGCTAGGCTTATGGCAAGGCCACCAATATTGATAAACGTGTAAAGTTTGTGCTTTGCTAGGTTCCGAAAAGCAAGTTTAGCATTGATTTTGAACATGGCAGCAAAATTTAAGTTGTTGAGTTTTGTCTTTTTTACAATTGATGGTCGAAGCATTTTTATGACCTCTGCTTTATAGATCGACCGAGCGCGCCGAAGGCCTAATTCTTCTTTGTTGAGAAAGAATTCTTCCTCAAGATCACCTTGAAGTTCGTTGATCAGCTCTTCTTTGCAGAAAATCTCAAAAAGTCGCTGATACAGTTTCGGTATAGAATCATTAGGAGAGGGCATATTGTAGCTCTAGCCTCACACTTGGTATTTTATTCCACAGGTTATCCCTAACCTCTCTGGCTTCATGAAGAGCAGATTTTCCTTTATTAGTCACTTCATAATAGCGTTTAGGCCTGCCACCTCTTTCTGTGCTTGCTTCACCCTGTTTCGACTTCAAATAGCCTTTTTCTTCAAGTCGGCTTAATGCTGTATGTAGGGCACCTCTACTAATTGCACGTTTTACATTTTTATTGATTTCTCTTTTGATGGTCACGCCATAAGCTTCATCGCCCAAAACCAAAATGGTGAGTAGGGCCAGTTCTTGAAACTCTCCTAAGTTTGATCCTTTCATAATCAAGTTCTAATTTGAAGACTAATATAGTATTCTTGTTCTAATTTGAATACTCGATAAGGAAATAGTTTGTAATTACAGAGTAGGAGCCTTCAAAGGGTTGACATGAGGTAGTCTTCTTTTTTGTCACCGTAGACCGACTCAAATCCAATATTTATCCGTATGTTATGATCAGTGTACAGCCCCTTTTTGTAGGCCACTAATATGAGTACTTCGTTTGGAGCAAGAGTGTAATTGCCGAAGATTTTTTCTTGATAAATTTTGATTGTAGAGTCAGCAAATTTGAAAGCGCTACTCCATGAACCAAAGGTGCTATCATTAATTGAGAAATTGTATTCTTTAATGAGCGCTGGTCCAGCACCCTTATTCCATAGTTTGATCATTGTAGAATCCCCTACAGTTTCTACGTCCCAACTTACATAGGGCATCATCGAAATCCTGTCGTGCTTACGCTGATGGCTTACTTGCCAAATCGAGACAACAACAGCCAACAGGGCGATGATCATCAGCGCATATGAGTCCAATTTCGAGGATAAATTTTTACTCATTACTGTGATTAATTAGTGACTAATCATTTCGTAAACTGTGGGCTGGGTTGGTCTTTGCAGCTTTTAAGGTCTGAGAGCTAATGGTTAAAAATGCGATCAGTATGATCAACAACGCACCACCAGCTAATTCCCAGAAACCTACATCAATTGTGTACACCATATCGGGTACTATTACACGATTGAACATCATGTAGGCCGTAGGAATGGCGATTATGCCGGAAATGATGAAAATAACCATGAAATTCTTACTTAATAATGCCAGTAAGCTCGATAAATCTGCTCCCAGCACTTTTCTGATAGCCAACTCCTTCACTTTTGATTCTGTGGTATACACAGCCATGCCCAATAGGCCTAATACAGAAATGGAAATGGCAATAATGGCTAACAATCCATAAGTCTTGACCGACGCTGAAATATCTGAGTAGGTCATCTCAATATAGTCGCTATAAAACCTTGCCTCGAAATCTGAATTTCCGCTTACATCGTCCCATGTTTCTGAGAGACGTTGCATAGTGCCGATCATGTCTGCGGATTGTAATTTCAAGTTGAGATAATAGTGATTATTGATACCTGAAGTAAAAGCAAACGGAGCCAGAGGTTTATCAATACTGCGATCATGGAAGGTGGCTACAACCCCAATGACGGTCCATGTTTTTCTACCAAAAGAAATTGTTTCTCCGATAGCCTCTTGAGGTGAGTTTATGCCGAAGCGTTTTACAGCCAGATCGTTTAGGATAATATGGTCAATATTCAGGGCATCGAAACTACTGCCGGCCAAGAGCTGATGCCCCATGTTTTCGATATATCCAGGGCTAATATCTATCATATTGATTGAAACAGAATCTTGTGGGTTATCATATTTGGCGGTAAATGATTGATAGGAACCAGTACTCGGGATCATTGCCGAAGATGATAAGTCGACCACTTCAGGGATTTTACTGAAGGTATTTCGAAGTACCTCGATATCCTCACCCTTAATATCCACATTAAGCACGTTTTCTGTCGTAAATCCTAAATCGAAGTTGAGGGCGTACTTGTATTGCTTATAAACTAAGGTGACCAGCACAAAAAAGCCCATAGATAGGGTGAATTGTATGGTGGTCAGCACTTTCCTAACATCCAATCCCTTAGAAGCCTTAATGGAAGCGACGCCTTTTATGACAGAAACAGGCTTTAATTTACTCATGACAAGGGCAGGTAAGAAACCTGAAACACCACCGATTAAAAGTGCGAAAAGAAAGAAAAATAGATAAATCTTAGGGCTTAATAGGAGGGTAGTCGTGCGTTCTATGTAGAAATTTAGTGCTAGGAATTCTGGCCGAATGAGCCTGAATAAAAATACAGAAATGAGCAGCGCAAATGTGGAAATAAATATTGCCTCTAAAATGAATTGTGCGAGTAACTGGGTTCTAGATGCGCCAATAACCTTCCTTACACCCACTTCCTTAGCTCTTTTCAGTGATCGGGCCATAGAGAGGTTTGTGTAGTTAAAACAGGCTGAAAGCAAAACGATAAGTGCCAGAATAATAATCGAATTCACGTTTTTTTGAGGCATAACCGTTCCAAACTGGTTGTAACGGCCATCACCTGGGAAAATATCGTTTAAGGCCTCAAGCTGAAGCTCAATCTCGAAATTATTGACCTTCTCATTTTCTTGAGCAGACAACTCTGAAAGGTTAGCCAAGAAGTTCTCCTTTGACTGGCTTTCTGGGATATATACATATAAGTAACTGGCTGTACTCTGACTCCAACGCGTTAATAATCTGCTTTTTTGTGCGCGTAAAGTTTCTATTGAACCTATGATATCGAACTGCAGGTGTGAATTGTGCGGAGGGTCCTTTACGACGCCAGTAATCGTTATTTTACCATATCTCGAGTGTTCAATAAATTGGCCAAGGGCATCAACCTTGCCAAAAATTTTCAGTGCGGTTGATTCGGTAATCACCGCTGTATACGGATTATTTAAAGCTGTTTCCGCATTGCCTTGAATCATCGGGAAGGTGAAAATCTCAAAGAAGGCACTACTTGTAGAAATCCCCTTAACTGCATAGCTCTCTTGATTGTAGATTAAATTACCCCTCATTCCCCGATCGACTGGAACAAGAGTAGCCACATTTGGGAAATCCGTGGTGAGCCGCTCGTTGGCGATTAGTGGCGTGGTGGCATAGTTCGAAGTACCTCTGGCCGGTCTCGTAATATCACTCACGACTCTGTAAATATTATCTCTCTTTTGATGAAAATCATCGTATGAATAAATTTCACTTACAAAGGTGATGGCAATCAATCCGACAGCCATACTAATGGACAGTCCGACTATGTTTATAGAGGAGAATAACTTGTTCCTCAAAATATTTCGTAGGGCAACGACAGAATAGTTTTTGAACATAATAGTTGGTTGAAAGGAATTACGAGATCGTTTTTTACTTTTTAGGACAGAAGGCCTTATCATTTGTAGCACCTCTTTTCTGTAAAGCTGTCGAGCTTTACTTAAGCCATGCTTGGCTGAATTCATTTTGAACTCCTCTTGCAGGTCTCCTTGTAGTTCTTCGAAAAGCTCCTCTTTACAGAATTTTTCAAAGAGCAATCTAAAAAACCGAGAAGGTTCTTGACGCTTCCTATTCATAATCGGGGTAGAGTTTTAACCTAGGGATTTGAGACCATAATTGATCTCGCATTTCTTTTGCACCGTGAAGTGCCGCAATTCCAGTTTTTGTCACCGTGTAATAGCGTTTTCGCCTACCTCCGCGATCCTCATTGGCTTCACCACGTTCTGAAGTAATAAATCCCTTTTCTTCAAGCCGAGTAAGTGCTGTATGAAGCGCTCCACGACTGATACTTCGATTTACTTTCTCCATCATTTCCTGCTTAATCGTTACTCCGTAAGCATTGTCATCCAGTGAGAGAATGACGAGTAAAACGACTTCCTGAAATTCCCCTAAATGCGTCCCTTTCATAAAACCTAGTTCTTATATGGAGACTAATATATAAATCTTTGTTCTTAAATGGAGATATGTAAATAAAAAAGAGGGGAAATGACGATTTCCCCTCCTCTGTGAGTGTTTATTGGCAGGTTATTTTTCTATCAGCTCCTCTAATTTCCGCTTTAGTTCTTTGGGCTTGATGTTGATGGCCGCAATGTTACCGTTAGGATCTAGTAAGTAGTTTGAAGGCAGGTATTGGATTTTCAGCTTTTTCAAAGTCTCATTGTTGAATTCACCATCAGCAAGAGTGTTTTCCCAAGTAAGCCCATCTTTCTCAATTGCCTTTAACCAAGCCGCCCTGCTTCGATCTATCGAGACACCCATTATGTCGAAGCCCTTGCTAGCATATTCCTTTCTTATTTCTACTAACGCTGGGTTGGCTATTCTACAACCACCGCACCAAGAAGCCCAAAACTCAACAAGTAGATACGATCCTCTATAATCTGCTATGTCAATGGATTCGCCATCCTTATTTGGAAAATTGAAGGTTGGGAATGGATTGCCAATTTTGGTATTCTTGAGCTTATCAAGAGAGATTTTAATAGCGCTTAAATCATTTGCGGATTGAACGGTGGTATCTAATTTACTGAATAGTGACATGGCTTCTTCGAAAGTGAAGATCGGGTCCATGATGATCTCAGAGAGCATGGTGCCGCTCAGTTGATTCCGTGGATTTTGCGAAATTACTTCATCCATTTTGTCGTAGAACAAGCCTCTGAATTCTTCTTTCTCACTGTTCTCTTCATAAAAAGACACAAGGTCCATCGTTATGTTGTGTGTTTTATTTCCTCTGATCGAAGTGATGGATGTAATATTATCCTTAATCGAAATTTTCACTACAGTTTTACCATCCTCTAGGTAAACGCCCTCTGTTACATAGCCATTCTTCGTATGAATTCTCGCCTCGGTCACATGATTCACCTGACCTTTAAAGTAGAACTTGTTGTCTACCACTTTCAGACTATCGACCTTTTCCCCAAAGCTTAAATAAATGAAATCATTGTAGTCTTGTTCAGTAGAACCTTCAACTTCAAAGTTCAGTGTCTGCTGAGCTTTTCCATAGATACAAATCAGTGAAAGGGCAATTATGCTAAGTAATTTTCTTGAGTTTTTCATGTTGCTTTTATTTGTGTGAATTGATTTAAAGTCTTATTCAAGTGAATTATTCATTTCTCAGAGATTCGCTTGGGTTGAGTCTCGCAGTTCTCAGCGTTTGTAATAAAATCACACCGATAACCAGCGTCGATAGCCCTAAAAAGCCTTCTATTGCGGCGAATATGCTAATGTGTGTTTGCACTGAAATATTTACCATGATTCCGTTACCAATGAATAAGAAAGCCAATGGAGTAGAAATGACTAGGGCGATCAATAGAGTTTTCAAAGTGCCACCCAATAGAAGTTTAAGCAAGTGTATTGGCCCTGCTCCGAGCACTTTTCTGATACCAATTTCTTTAGTTCGACTTTCGGCATCGTAAAGTGTAATTCCCAGTTGCCCAAGTATGGCGATGAGTATAATCACTATGCCGAGAAACCAAATGGTCTTAATAATGCCTAATAACTCGTAGTATGAATTTTCAATTTGATCATCGAGAAATTTAGGCTCGAAGGTACTTTTTGTACTTAGATCACTGTAAATCTTATTTACTTGATCCAAAGTTGTGCTGAGGTTTTCAAAGTCAATCTTGAGTGAAATGGTGTTGAGTTCTTCGTTTTCTTCTGATAATTCGATGACAAAGGGTACGCCATAAGACTCCATGGCATTTCTGACAAAACTGTCCATCACGCCAGCGATATATTTGGTTTGGACTGACTGACCACCAGAAGATTTTAGATATATTTTTTGGCCTAGCGCGCTATCAAGCGGAATATTAAGTCTTTGAAGAAACAGTGGATTTACCAGTATATGATCAGACGTTTTTTCGAGTGTTTGTGGTAATTCTCCGCGCAGCATTTTAGGCTCATACAAATTACCAAACGCGTAATTTGCTGTACCCACATAGATAGGAACGGTATCGATAGTCTTGCCCATAAAGGCTTTCATTAAGCCATTATGCTCTACACCTGGAGTGAAGTCACTCCTTGAAATTTCTTCGATCGTGCTAATCTTCGAAAGACTATTTAGAAGTATTTCGGTATCTACTTCATAAGTATTGAATGTTACCACGCTTTCATAATCGAAACCTAAGTCAGAGCTTAAAACTTGTTTGTAAACATCATTTCCAATGGTCATTAGTAGAATACTGAGCATGGAAATGGTCAGTTGAATACCGGTTAAGACTTTTCTTAGTTTTGGTACAGATAGCCTATTGCCAAGCAATTTTGATTTTATGGCGTCTAGCGGTTTGATTCTAGCAAAATGAAGTGCAGGTAAAATCCCAGCAATCAGACCTATTAAAACGGTGAAAAATAGGAACCATAAGATCAGTTTAGGGCTCAAGCTTTCTGTAAATATGCCGGAAACGCCTTCTAATGTCGATACGAATGTACTTGCAAAAAGATTATAGCTCACCAAGCCAATACCAAATGCCAGAATTGCTAACAATACAGTTTCTGTTAGAAATTGACTGACTATTTGAAACTCAGTGCTGCCATTAATCTTTCGGATCCCTATCTCTTTTGTTCTCTGTATTCCTCTGGCGACGGCTAAATTTGTGTAATTGAAGATGGCGACACCCAGAATTATGGCACCTAGAATTAGCATTGTGTAGAGCCAGTTTCTATTGACAACCATGCCGAAGTCAAACATAAAGAAGTCTCCGAAGGTAACATCTCGAACGCGTTGGCTAGAGAAGAGAAAGCTTCGATCGCCGATATTATCAAACGAATTAACTCGATTGGAAATTTCACGAAGTTTCAGGTCTATCTCTGATTTCTTGAATTGATCATTGGCCCTTATATAGATGAAATAGCCATCAAAGGCTTCCCAATCGGCGGGGCTACTCTTGTCTTTAAAGTCACTGAGTTTGTTTATGTCCCTGCTAGCGATCGTTTGAAAATCCATATGGGAAACAGCCTTTGGGTTCTCAATTACAGCTTTGACTACCTTTCCGTCTAGTGTGGTTTTTCCAATGGCGGACTCGTCAGAGAAAATCTGTTCTGCTACTTCACTAGTGATCACTATACTATTGAGGTCTTCAAATAAGTTGTTCGGATTACCCTCTAACACTTTGAAATCAAATAACTTGAAGAAGGTTGGATCAACTAGAATACTGTTTGTTTCAAAGCCGGCATTTCCCCAATCGAATTTAAAATTTGGCCCGAAATCTACCAATGCCATCAGCTCGATTTCCGGTAATTCTGATTTAAGTATTCTTTCTAACGGTTTAGGATTGGTAGCACTTCTATTTTTCACTCCATTGCTATAAGTCTGGGTGGTAGTAATGCGATAAAACCGATCGTTTTCGGGGTGCTGATGATCCTCAAGAAGTCCTGTCAAAACCATGTTGACAATGAGTAGACAGACGGAAAGTGCTGCTCCTAGGCCAAGTATATTAATAGTGCTATAAACCTTATTGCGTTTTAAGTTCCTCAGCGATAGAATAAGATGTATTCTGAACAGGGATACATTGAAGAGCCCTGGAAGTTTGTTTTTCAGCTTTAAAACTGAAGGCCGTACCATTTTCAGTACTTCTTTTCGGTAAGCAGCCTTTGCTTTTTGAGCACCAAACTTCTCTTGATTAATGAAATAACGCTCCTCTAAGTCGCCTTGAAGTTCTTCGAAAAACGAATCATCACAGAGCCATTCGAATAGTCTTGTCCAGAATTTTGGGGTATTATTCATTTCTCAAAGACTCCGAAGGGTTTACTCTTGCTGTTCTCCAAGTCAGTAGTGATACAACACCTGCTACAATAATTGAGAGACCAAAAACTGCCTTTAAGAAAACCCAAGCAGTTGGCTCAAAAGAGGTATTGATTTCACTCATAAAGCTCGTTTCGAATAATTGATAAGCCAGTGGTGAGGCAATTATCGCGGCAATGATTAAAGTAACCACAGTGTTTTTGAGTAACAGTTTTATAATGGCACGCATTTTTGCACCCAAAACTTTCCTAATACCTATTTCTTTGACTCTCGTTTCAGCATTGTAGAGCGCCATGCCTAATTGTCCTAGGATTGAAATCGAGATAATGCAAATTCCCAGAAAACTGAATAAACGTAAGATATCGGTTACCGAACTAAATGCTGATTCATAGACATCTTGATAGAACCTCGGTTGAAACCGATCTTCAGGGTATATTTTGCTCCAAGCTGCTCCCATTTTATCGATAGCGACATTCGGATTAGCCTGATTTATTCTCACGACCAGGTTGCCATTATTAGGTGTCAGATTGGCGATCATCAAAGATGGTTTCTCGTAAGAGAATAAGTTGCCTCCAGAGATACCATCTAATAAACCGACCACTTTATAAGTGACATCGTTACTTTGAACAGTTTCTCCGATCACGTTTTCTAAGTCTAGCCCCAATGTATTGACGAAGGATTCATTGACCAGTACTTCTATAAAGCCATTATATTCCGTGGATTCTGAGAAGCCTGTACCTCTTGAAATTTTGGGAGAAAAGACTTTAGCAAATTGATTGTCGCTGAGCATGAAGTTCACCACAGTTGTACTATCATTTGATAGGGTGTCTTTGAACACGATAACTCCATCAGTATTAACCGCTGGTAACCCTTTGATAAGGTTAGCGGCTTCTACCTCTGCTATTTTTCTAAATTCTTCTAAGATAATTTTGGGGTCACCTTTGGTTCTATCTATAACCAGAAGGTTTTCTTGGTCGAAGCCTAGCGGTGCTGATAGCACGGATTTTCTTTGTTCTATGATGAGTGTTACAAAAATTATCACAAACATGGAAAGGGTAAGCTGGAAGCCTACTAGCAGTTTTCTTAAAGTTTGAAAGGATAATTTTTTAGACTTGTCTTTTGATTTGAAAAGGGAAAGAGGCTTAATCTTTGAAAAATATATCGCGGGAAAAATGCCTGCAATCAGCCCAGTAAGTATCGCGAATAAGACAAAGATCAAAATGATCTGTGTGTTGATGGTGGTTTGGAAGATGTTTGAAAAATCACTTGCCACTTCTAAGAAGCTCGGGCTGAAGTATTGGTAAACAAAGAAGCCAACGGCCAGTCCAAGTAAAGAGAAAATCAGTGTTTCAATCATAAACTGATTGATGATTTGCCACTTTGTACTCCCGACTACTTTGCGAATCCCCACTTCTTTGGTCCGCTGAATTGCTCGAGCGATAGATAAATTCGTATAATTGAAGCTCGCAATAGAGATCATTATTAAGATCAGTGCGGAAAAAACATAAATACCCTCTTTACCAATTGTTGGCCCTAATTCGCTAATGGCTTGTTCTGCGAATACAAGACCTATGACTGGCTGAAGTTTAAACTGAAACTTTTTCTCGGATTTCGACGGTAAAGCATTGATCTCTTCCGAAAGAGCCTCGAGTTTGTCAGATGTTTCTAATGGGTCAACCCCTGCTGATAATTTTACATATGTGAAATCTTGATAGTAAAATGTCCAACCCTCTAAAGCTGGAATGATGTCTTTTTTGAAGGATTCAATTGAAGTAATTGCTTCGAATGGTATGTGAGATTTCCCTTGGGATGATTCGATGATGGCACGTACAACGAAGCCATCCTCAGTTACTTTACCTAAAGGGTTTTCATCAGGGAAAAGTCTTTCTGCAACTTTATCCGTAATAATTAGCGAGTTGATGTCATCAAAAATTGAGTTTGGATTACCAACTATGGCTTTGAAGTCAAAAATCTTTAGAAAGTTATCGTCGGTGTAAAGCCCCTCCAGTGCAACATCTACACCGTTAATTTTAAACTTTGGCCTAAAGGAGTTATTGATATGAGTTACATATTCAAAGTCAGGTATCGTTTCTCGAACCTTATCACTTAGTGGGAATGCGCTTGCTGCATAAAGGTTCTTACCATAGTTTGCTTCTATGTAATTAGAAATTCTATAGATTCTGTCAGCATCCGTATGGTGTTTATCTAATTGATACCCTGTATAGAGTATGTTGACCATAAATAGACTCACAGCGATTGCTGCTCCAAGGCCGAAGATGTTCACTACGCTGAAAACCTTATTCCTAGCCATGTTTCTTACGGCAAGTAAGAAATGTATTTTTAAAATAGAAGTTCTTATGATCATAGGGACTTTGTTTTTTAAGCCAATCACTGATGGGCGAACCATTTTAATAATTTCCTTTCTGTAGTTCGATTTTGCTTTTCTTTCGCCAAGTTTCTCGGCATCGGCATAGAATCGTTCTTCTAGATCTCCTTGAAGCTCTTCTGCAAACTGATCGTTACAAAACCAATGGAAGAGTTTCGTCCAAAATTTTGGTAGCTTATTATTCATTTCTGAGTGATTCGGCTGGGTTAAGATTTGCAGTTTGCCAAGTTTGTATCACGACAATCGCCACTATGGCAGCCCATAGCGTGAAGATTCCTTTCAAGATTACCGATACAGGCAAGCTTAATTCTAAGGCAAATTGCGGTACAATGGACTCATTGAAGAAATAGTAGACTGCTGGGATAGCGATCAGTGCACTTATACCAAGGGTAGTTAAAGTACTTCTGGTGAAAAGCTTTGCCAATGAGGTAAAATTGGCTCCGAGCACCTTGCGAATACCTATTTCCTTTACGCGACTTTCTGCATTGAACAATGCAATGCCGAATTGACCAAGTACAGCGATTAGGATAATGATGGCGCCACATAACTCCATCAAATGCATCATACCATAAAAAGAGGTATAGTTTTTAGCGATGACATCATCAACGTATATCGGGTTGAAAACTTGATCGGAGGCGCTCATGGACCATCCGGACTCAATTTTTCTGAGTGTATTAGGAATATTATTTGAAGCTAAGTTGAGGGTGATAAACTTAGATTCTAGGGTATCAACTTTGTTTCTAATAGCAAGTGGATAGTTGTTTCTAGATTTAAGACCTGAGAAGGTGAATTTTTCTAATACGCCAACAATACTCAGCTCTTCAATGATGTCCCAGTGCATTACCTGAACAGTAGAGCCTACAGCGGTTTCTAGCGGTAAATTGATCGTTTTCAGAAATGCTTCATCAACTACTAATTCATTTGGTCTTCCTTTGGAAAAACCAGCCCCAATTTTCAGACTTGGTGCATAAACATCCTGAAATTGAACATCAGCTATACCATAAAGCGTTGCGAAAGTGTCTTGTAAGTTTTCGGATACCATGAATCTTCTATTCATTTTTCCAGCACCAGGAATCATAGAAGACAGGGTATAGGACTTTACTTCAGGCAGTTTATCTAGCTCAGCGGTAAAAATGTCAAGATCAATTTTATTGATAGGTACTGCTAGCAGTCCTTCAGTTTCATAGCCTAAATCAGCGCTTAGCACTTCGTTTTTTTGGTGGGCTATCAGCGCGATGAAAAGAATACTAAAGGTTGAAACGCATACTTGAATTCCTACAAGCGCTTTTTTCATGGTCGGTAAGTTGATAACACCTTTTTTTAGTCGATTATTAATGGCTAATAGAGGCGATATTTTGGCAAAGTGTAGTGCTGGAAAAATACCTGCCGCAAGGCCCACTAGAATGCTAAAAATTCCAAACCAGATGAGCATTTCTGTATTTAAATCTGGTCTAAAGAGGGAGGAAAATTCTTGGATGTACTGCTCAAAACTTGGCAATACAAGCTGATATGCGAACACAGCAATGGCTAGCGCAAAAACAGAGAAGATTGTCGTTTCTGTCAGAAATTGACCGATTACCTGCCACTTTGTACTACCTGTTAGTTTACGGATACCGATTTCTTTCGAGCGCTGAAGCGACCTGGCAATGGACAGGTTTGTATAATTGAATCCTGCTAAGGCAATTAGTACCACAATTGCGATAACTAAAGCGATTAATGTTGCTCTTGAATGAACAGGCCTCATTTCAATCATGAACTCTGGTCCGAACATAATGTCACTCAATTTTTGAGTACCTAATGTGATTTTAGTATTTCGGCTAGCGCTTTCTTCTATGTTTTGGTTGAAGGCAGATAGGAGGTTATTCACATCGCTTACCGAGGCGTTTTCTGCCAAGCGGAAATAATTGAAATGATCGTCAATATAGCGTCCCCAATCGTAAAGGCGAGCCTGTTTTTCTTCGGGGCTCATACGGCTTCCCATAAAGGCTACATTATGAATAAAGTCGAATTTTAGATGGGAAATCTTGTCAGGAGACTCAATTACGGCTCTGATTACGGCTCCAGAATTACTTTTTTTGCCAATTGGGTTATCATTTCCGAAAAGCCTTTTGGCAGCCTTATCGGTAATTGCAATAGACGAATAATCTCTAAAAATATCTTGCGGATTGCCAGCTATAACTTTGAAGTTGAAAACATCAAAAAAGTTTTCATCAACCGAATAACCTCTTAAACCTAAAGTTTCTCCCTTTACATCATAAGAACCATTGATATTGGTGATAAAAAATGTCGATGATTCTATTTGAGGCATTGCCTTCAAATGTCTGTCTAAAGCGTATGGGGAGGAGGCAAGATTGAGGGTTCTCTCTGGTTCTACTGCCTTATTAATGACCCTATAAATGCGATCGGCATTGATGTGTTGTTTGTCGTAGCTGTAACCCGTATAAATCATGTTTACAGCGAAAAGACAAAGGGTCATAGCGGCTGCTAGACTTAATACATTCACAAAGCTAAAGACCTTATTACGCTTCATATTTCGCGCTGTGAGCACGAGATGCATTCTAAAAATGGAGAATGAGAATTGTTGTTTCATTTTTGTTGTTTTGATGACCGATGGACGAAGCATTTTTAGTACTTCTTTTCTGTAATTTCGACGAGCTACTTTTCCCCCTTTGACCTCTAAATCGTGAAAAAAGCGTTCTTCTAAGTCGCCTTGCAACTCCTCGAAGAAGTCTCTGTTACAGACTCTCCTGAACAGATTAGTCCAGAATTTTGGGGTTGAATCTAAATTCATTACCCCTTGATGTTTTGTACTGAGACTTTAGGTACACTACTCCACAATTCGTCTCTAACAGACTTTGCCTCCTCCAATGCATTCTTTCCCAAGTTGCTCACTTGATAATATCGCTTTCTTCTGCCGCCACGTTCGGCAGTCGCACCACCATACTCAGATGAAATGAATCCCTTTTCATCTAACCTAGTCAGCGCAGTATGTAATGCGCCTCTACTAACTTCACGTCCAGTTCTACTTGCAATCTCATCTTGGATGGTAATACCGTAAGCATTTTCCCCTAAGACAAGAATGGTGAGTAGTACTATCTCCTGAAACTCTCCTAAATATGTTCCCTTCATGATTTAATACTTAAATGAAGACCAAACCTAATGATTTATTTCTTAAATGAAGACATAATACAAGAAAAAAAATTTATCAATAACTAAAAAACCCTCTTCAGGCTCACTGAAGAGGGCTTTGTTGCTGACATTTTTTATTAATTTATCTGGAGGTGCTTAGCCTTTCTCTCTTTTTGATTTCTTTTTTAATCTGTTTGAAATTGGTCTTGGTTACTTTTTCCCCCGTACGTAAGTGGTGCTCGATTGCGATGAAATAGTCATTGATAAGCTTTTTAAAACTACCCTTGGCGAAGCCTCCCATAAATGCTGGTTTGGTCCGGTATTGCATCGTGAATGTCAACATGCTTTCGCCGTTGCCCATGTCATCTACGTTATATACAGCTCGGGTATATTCGGGCTTTACAGGAAACCGACCTGCTTGCGAAACCGTGTTTGTAAATGATATGGTTTCAGGAGAGTAGTCTATCATTTTTTCCTCTAGATATTGCGTGTGTTTTTCGTTGAAGTAGCATACTCTTTCAGCTCCTTCCTCCGCTTTTAAACTCCCATTTATGTACTCAGATTCAATGATTTTAGGGTGTGAATAGGCCACAGCGCCATAGTCTTCTCCTACAATTGCCCAAACTTTTTCGGCTGGAAAGGGAATGACCTTCGAGACTTCGAATTTTAGAACTCTTTTATCCTTCTGCGCATGGGCATTTGAGTCCGAAATCGCCATTACTGTCATCATTAAAATTGTTAATAGATTTCTCATAGTTCTTTTTCTTTTTTAGAGCAAGAGCGGGTCTATGTGTTACAACTTAATTGAGATTCAGCAGGGAAATAACTCTTTGGTCATTGATGAAGTCGTTGAGAAACCCTTTTTTGTTAAAGGTGTTGTTGTATGGTAATTGACTATGCAATTCCAAAACTTTCTCTTCAATCAAGTCGGAAAAATCTTGAGGACTATTGCCTATATATTGCTGGAAAGAGGCATACTCTTCGCGGTTAAAAAGAAGGTTTTTGCTGTCTAAAACCTGGTTTTCTATTACTGCTGTTACTTTTTTATGGCATCGGCATGGGTTAGACTTATTAACGAGTCCGCATTTGTCATTCATAAAACTATGAAGGTCCTTTTTTGCTCTAGATAGGCGAACTCTAAAATTACCTTTACTAATATCGAGTATTTCTGCACCGATCGTATGGTCGGCATTAAACATGGCACCAAGTATATAAACGAGGCGTTGCTCTCGGGTTAAGCAGAGGAGCATTCCCGACATACAGGCCATATTCATTTCTCTAACCTCGATAGCCTTCTCCTCTTGTTCTAGCGTCGACATTTCGGTATCCGGTATGGAGGAAAGTCTATCAGAAAAGGCATCAAAACTCTCATTAACCAACTTTTCCCGTTTTTGCTTTTTCATTTTCAGGAAGTGGTTTGTGACAATTCTATATAGCCACGTACGGAATTCCGATTCACCTCTGAATTTGGATAAGTTGGTAATGACCTTGACCATTACTTCTTGGGTAATGTCTTTGGCGTCATCAGGCATTTGCACCATTTTCCAGGCAATATTGTAAATGTAGGGTTGGTGTTTTTTAAGCAATGCCTCTAAGGCTGCTTTATTACCCTTTACGGCCTGCTTGATTAAAGATTGGTCATCTTGATCGGTAGAATAAGTGGTTACAAATGGGTTCATATAAAGTCTGTTTAGCTTATGATCAAGAAATCATCGATGTGTTACAACTTTATAGAAAGTAAATAGAAAAGCCCAATACTTATGTACTAGGCCTCCCGTTTTTTGATCCTTTTAAACTTATTCAGATCTCAGGCTCTTTATTGGGTTTGCTTGTGCGGCCTTTAGTGTTTGAAAAGTAATTGTAATCAAGGCTATGCCCATCAAAAGTATTACTGGCACGATAAAGAGCTTGGGGGAAATCGAAATCTTAAAGGCAAAATCCTCTAACCAAGATCGTATTCCAAAATAAGTGATCGGCACGGCTATCACGTTGGCGATGAGAATAAGGCTCACATAATTCTTAGAGAATAGAATGGTGATACTTGTCATTTTTGCTCCTAATACTTTTCGAATACCGATTTCCTTTGATTTTTGAAGCATTTGAAACGCTGTTAAACCAAGTAGGCCCAAGCAAGACGCTATGACTGCAAAAATGGCGAAGCTGTTGAAAATCTTTCCAAATTCTTGATCGGCCTGGTACTGCTCATTAAAAAAGTCGTTCAAAAAGTGGTATTCAATAGGGTTGCCTGGAAAATTTTCTTCATACAAGCTGCTGATTTGACTAATCACTTGCTCGGTGTTTTGCATATTCAGCTTCAATGAAAAGTGCCTTTTTGATGCGTTAGAAAATAGAAAAGCACTCGGAGCGATCTTATTGTGTAGCGATTGCCAGTTGTGGTCTTTCATAACGCCCCTGACTGGAATTACTTCACCACTAACCACCAGTTTTTTGTTAATAGCTTCTTCTGGGGTGCCGAGATTGTAAGCTTTGACCGTAGCCTCATTAATAATTAGGCCATTTGCAATGCTTATATCTTCAGCCTTTCTGATAGGATCAGAAAAGTCTCGCCCAGATATCATTTCTATTTCATAGGTGGGTATGAAATCTGAATCGACCCAAATTATACTGATTCTTTTTCGGGTAGATTTATCATCCCCTTCTTTATACATTTCAGTTCCCCAGTTATACCCTCCTCCAGGAATACTTCTAGAAGTAGCGAATTGCTCGACTGAAGGAATCGCTTTGACTTCCTGTTTAAACTTCTCAAAGCTGGTAAAGGCTATGTCGGTTTGAGGGCCATTGACAACGAGAATTCGGTCTTTTTCGAAACCAGTAGATTGGTTGCTCATGAATTTTAGCTGCTCGGTCACGGCATAGGTACCAGCTATCATAAGCGTGGAGATGACGAATTGGAAGACAACCAATATTTTTCTCAAAGGGACTTTTCCAGAACCCAGCGTTTTATGGCCTTTTAGTGAATCAGTAGTTTTAAAAGCCGACATCACAAAAGCGGGGTATATACCGGCTAGTAATGGGCCAATGAATATCATGCCACCAATTATGATTAACGTGACTGGGTTGGCAAGGTCAAGGCTTAAGTCCTCGCCAATGATTAGTCCCATTTCTGGTAGTAAACCGTAGGCTATACCGATGGCAAGTACCGTGGCCAACAGATTAATCCAGAAGGATTCAGTCAAAAACTGTATGATAATTTGTCTTTTTACAGCACCCATTGCCTTTTTTACTCCCACTTCTCGACTTCTTTCTGCTGCCTTAGCTGTCGAAAGGTTGATGAAGTTGATCCAGGCGATAACGAGTATAAAAGATGCGATAAGTATAAGGAAGTATATTGATGTCATGGCCCCCTCTTCGCCTGTTCTTTCTGACTTTAAGTGCAGCTCTTTTATGGATTGGATACTAGGAATTCGTTCTTCACCGTTCTGCTGCATTTCTTCACCGACATATTCTTCCATCAAAGAGGCGATTTTCCCTTCGACAATGGCTTCTGTGGTTTGGGGGTTTAACTGCACGTAAAGCTCGAAGTTGCTCCAACCCCAAGCTGCGTCATCGCTTTGGTATTGTGAATCTTTCAACACATTACTCATTGGTAGGAGTATGTCGAAAGCTAAATGCGAATTATCTGGAAAGTCTTCGAATACGCCTGCTATGGTAAATGCACCTGATTCGCCCCAGTTACCTTCTATATTTAGGGTTTGGCCAACTAATAAATCGTTGGTATTGCCAAAGTATTTTTTAGCCGTTGATTCCGATATGACTACCGATTTCAGGTCATCGAGTGCCGTTTTTGAATCGCCAGATAAGAAATTCATTGAGAACATATCCAAGAAAGATGGTTCTACGAATAGGATGTCGTACTCTTGAAATGCAGCTGTGCTAATAGAGTCAACCAAGGGACTGACAACGGCACCATCCGAGTAGGTATGCAAAAGTGATGATCTTTCTATTTCTGGTGCGGCTTTTCTGATCGCGGGCCCTAAACCAAAGCCTACATCTTCGTTGGTTCCTTGGTTTACCCCATTTTGGTACCGAGTCATATGAACACGATAGAGCGTATCTGAATTTTCAAATTGTTTGTCGAAACTAAGTTGAAATGCTACATAATGAGCTATGACCAAGCAAGCTGCTATGCCTAGCGCTAAACCGCTGATATTGATGAAAGAGTAAAGCTTATGCTTTCCGAGATTGCGTAGCGCAATTTTTGAGTTGATGCTGAACATACTGTTGTCGATTTGAGTTTTGAATAAATTTTTGACTGCAAAAGGTCTAAAAAACCTGATGACGTCGAGGTAATAAAAGAACCGAGCCGACCGAGCTCCTTTTAGTTCATGTCTTCTGTTAAAATCTTCTTCAATGTCTCCTGAGATATCTTCGTACAAATCTGGCTTACAATACCACTTTAAGAATCTTTTCGGGAGCAATGGTGGTTTATGACTGTTCACGACCTTTGTCATGATTCCCAGTTCACTTGAAATACTTGCTCTGGCATAGCATTCCAGAACTGTTCACGCTGTTCTCTGGTTTCTTGCAGTGTTTTTAGGCCGTAAGCAGTAATTGTAAAGTACTTTTTTCTCTTACCACCACGGATCTTGGTAGCTTCACCGAAACTACTTTCAATCAGACTCTTTTTTTCAAGCCTGTTTAAGGCTGCATGTACCGTACTGAGCGTTACCCTTCTACCAGTTTTTTCTCGTATTTCGTCTTTTATCGCTACACCATAAGCTTCAGGATATAATACCCCTATGGTTAGCATAACTAGCTCTTGGAATTCACCCAGATTTGTTCCTTTCATTGAATTAAATTCGTAAATGACGATTTAATACTAATGATTAAATTCGTAAATGACAATAAAATAGATTTTAAATACGCTAAACAGTGTAATAGTCATTTGTGGTAAACTTATTTTAAGAATCGCAAAAACCTTCATTCAGTTTGAGTGTTGAACTTATTGAAGGCCTAGGTTTTGGAAAACATGATAAAGTATCAGCTATTAGTTGTCTTGTTTTTTCGCTGTATTGCGATTAGTAGCGCAATGCAAAACCCACTTGCCATCAGTGGTACAGTTCGGGCGACTGACGTGGAAGGTACGCTGCCAAGCGCACATGTTTTTTTATCAAATACAACGTTCGGAAAGATCACCGATCGACAGGGAAAGTTTCAGATTAAGGTTGATCGACCGGGAACATACGAGCTAATTGTTCGATTCACGGGGTATAAGACGTTCTCCAGAACTTTGGTGATTGAATCGGATGGAATCGAGGGTTTAGAGATTTCCCTGAAGCCTCAAAATAGAGATTTAGGAAGTTTTACTATTGTAGCCAAGAATAGATCTGAGTGGCGAAAGAATCTAAAGCTTTTCAAGGATGTATTTTTGGGTACTTCTAGTAATGCTGAGTCAACCAAAATTCTCAACGAAGAGGTCATGAATTTCTATAATGATCGGGAGAATGGGAAGCTCATAGCTTTTGCAGATGAACCGTTAATGATTCGAAATAAAGCCTTGGGTTACGATATTGAGTATTACCTCGAAACTTTCGAGTTATTCTATACGGAGAGTTATAGCAGGTATTTAGGCTATCCTTTATTCAAAGAAATTTCATTAAGTAAACCCTCATCAAGAGTTGTTAAACGTAGAAGAGAGGCTTATTTGGGATCAATTGAGCATTTTTTCTTATCAATATTTGAGGGTAAACTTCTGGAGGAAGGATTTATAGTCCGCACAGCCAGGGATACTATTGGCGGGGGATTATTGGTAGCTTCGGATACCGTTGACATTAGTATGACTAAGGTCCAAAGTAATATTACCACTAAAAGTATGTCATTCGAAGACTACCTGTTCATTACTTACACTGGAGCGTACGAAACGGAAGAGTATGAGAGGTATAAAGCGATGCTGATGATTAATGATCAGGTCAAACGAACAGGAGGGAGGAATAGACAACGATCTTGGATAAAGATGGTTGATCAGAATAAACCGATTCTTTTTGAGTCGAGCGGTTATGTCATAAATCCACTTGATTTTTATCAATATGGCTTTTGGGGGTTCGAAAAAATGGCAGATCGAGTACCGTTGAATTATCGGTTAAACTCAGAAAATTAACAGGCAGACCAATTCTTGTTATCGGTCTGCCTGTCTTTTTCTTAATTATTGGGACCTTAGCGTTTGTGCTGGATTTGATTTTGCCGCTTTCCAAGTTTGACTACCAATGGTAAAGAAGCCAATGGTGAATATGATCACAACTCCTGAAAATAGCTCAATAACACCAATATTGATTCTATTGGCCATGTCGATCAGTATGAGTGAATCAAATACGAAGTACGTGATCGGTACCGCGATAAGGGCAGCAATACACAAAAGCCACATAAAACTCTTAGCTAAGAGTTTGATTAAGCTACCTTCAGTGGCACCGAGTACTTTACGTATGCTGATTTCTTTCAAGCGCGTTTCAGCCGTGTAAACACTCATTCCGAGAAGGCCCATTGTAGCAATTGAAATGGAGACGAAGGCTAAAAAGCCGACTACTTTAAAAAGGATTGAAAAATCAGCGTAGGCTCTTTCAATTCTTTCATCATAGAATTGAGCGTTCAACGGATGAACTTCATCGACCGAATCCCATGCCTGTTCGATTTTCTGCATGGTATTAAGAACATCTTTTGTGTCAATTTTTAAGTTCATGATATAGTATTGGTTGTTGGTGTTTCTGAAACCAAATGGTTCTATATCATCTTGGATTTTAGCATAATGAAAATCGCGTACTACACCTATTATCTTAAGCTTCTTGCCATCAATTTCTACATTCTTCTCTAAAGCTTCCGTAGGGGTGCCCATATTGAAGTGCTTAATAGCTGTTTCGTTCAAAATGACAACACTTTCCTCTTTCGGGTCTTTCGAGAGGCCTGTAAAGTTTGTTCCGGCAATTATATCATGCTTCATTAAAGGAATATACTTTTCGTCAACCGCATTATAAAAGAGGCTAGTAGAGTCCATCGGATCTTCAAACTTGAATGTTGCACTGTATGTACTGCCAGTACTGGCTACTAGGGTTGATTTTGAAATATCTGTGACTTCAGGGATTTTACTGAAAGCCGCTTCTAGTTGACCGACGTCGTTCCCTTGCACGCGAACATTCAGGATATTTTCGGTATTAAAGCCTAAATCAAAACCAAGTGCATATTTGTACTGCTTATACCCGATGGAAGCGGCTACAATAAAGGCAATTGACAGTGTGAACTGAATCACAATTAAGGCTTTACGGACATTGACTCTTGAAAATAGTCGGCCTGATCCAGAGTTTTTTAAGGCATTAATGGCATTGAGCTTCGATAGGAAAAGTGCTGGAAATGTTCCTGCCATTACCCCTATAATCACGGCAAAAAGAATAAAATAAAGTACGAGTGAAACCTCGGTGTTTAGCTGATAAGCCTCTGCAAATTCTGGTAATAGTTGTACAAACTGTGGTTTAAGCACTTGCAACAAGAAAAACGATATGCAGAGTGAAATCATTGAGATAATTGTAGCCTCAAGGATGAACTGCGTAAAAATATGCCCTCGCGTTGCACCAATTACCTTTCGTACTCCCACCTCTTTTGATCTGCGCAGTGAACGGGCAATTGAAAGGTTGGTGTAATTGAAACCTGCCGATAGAATAATCACCAAGGTAAGTCCTGTTAAGATCCAGATCACTTCTATACCAATGACCTTGCCATTGCTATTAGATAGGTCGGATCGCATAATAATATTGGTTAGGGGTTGCAGACTTACCGTATTACTTATTCTATCTGATGCCTTGTTTTCCTCTTCACTTATGGAAAGTAATCGCGCGTTTACTTCGGCTGGTTTAGTGTTTTCTAAGAGTTTAATATATACATGATTACTCCATATGTTATTCCACGATATCCAATACTTACTGTCTGGGTTCTCGTTTCTTTCCGCCTTGTAAGTCGAATAAGATATCAGCGATTGAAAGGTGAAATGTGACGCATGTGGTGGGGTTTCCACAATAGCTGTGATCAAGTAGTTCTTTCCACTCTTAGTCACCATTGTTTTACCTAAAGCATCTTTCCCCGCATACAGTCTTTCTGCTGTTTTATCGGTAATCACGATTGAATTGGGTTCTTCCAAAGCTGTTGATGCATTTCCGCGAAGTACATTAAATGAGAATACCTCAAAAAAGTCTTCGGTGGCAAAGCGTCCTTCAATTGGGTAATACTTGTCATTTATTAAGATGTCTTCGGAGTAATTAGAGACCAACATCGTAGAAGCTTCCAGCCCAGGTACTTCTTCCATTGTCCTTTGACCGGCGAGTATGGAGGTTGAAGCAAAATCATTAGGATCGTCTTCTAAGAATTGATATTGGGTAATAACTCGATGAATTCTATCGTAGTCTGCATGGAATTTGTCGTAGCTGAAACTTTCAGAGACTATAGAAATTACGAGTAAGCAAATGGACATGCTGATGGCAAGTCCTACAATGTTGATGGCAGAAAATAGTTTGTTGCGAACTATACTTCTAACCGATGTTTTGAAATAGTTTTTAAACATAACGAATTGAGTTAATTGATCTAGAATGTCTAGTTTTTTGACCGTGTAGGGCTTAAAAAATTTGAATACATCTACGATGTAATTCAGACGTGCCCTACGAACGCCTTTTTCTTCAATATTTCTTTCGAAGTACTCATGCAAGTCGCCCTGTAAATCTTCTAGAAGGTCTGGTCTACAGTACCATTCTAAAAGTCTAAGGGCCCAACGTGGAGGAGTACCTTGTTTTTTCATATGAACTTGAGGTTAAAATCAGGAACAAGGCTCCATAGTTGATCTCTTTGCTCTTTTACTTTGGTCAAAGCCACTTTTCCAGCATGGCTAATAGTGAAAAATCTTTTTCTTCGACCCCCTCTGGCTTTGGTTGGTTCACCTAGGTGCGATTTCACATATCCTTTTTTCTCCAGTCGGTTGAGTACTGCATGCACTACGCTGAGTTTGACTTTTCTTTCCGTCACACGGGCTATCTCATCGCAGATGGCTACACTGTAAGCATCATTTAATAGTGCTGCAATGGTTAATAAGACCACTTCTTCAAATTCTCCAAGGTTAGTTCCCTTCATTGACTTTACATTTATTCCTTATTTGTATAAAAAATAGATCTGAAGTTATGCCTTTTTTATACAAAACATGAATATATACTTAGAGTACATTTCGTAGCATAAGGTTACAAGCTTTCAAATTGCCGATAAAGTGTAATGCCTTGAATTGGGTTTGGGTTGTACTCAATCGTTATATTTTGGGTATAAAAAAAGCGTAGCACTCTGAAGTACTACGCTTTTCATTGAGTAAAGTCGCCTTTAGATGGTCATGATGTCAGCTTCCTTGAGCTCTAGTAGCTCGTCTAATTTTTTGGCAAAATCATCAGTTAATGCTTGTACTCTGGCTTCGGCACCTTTGATCGCGTCTTCCGATACGCCTTCACCTTCTTTGAGTAATTTTCTTAACTCATCATTCGCTTCTTTACGTGCATTTCTAACACCTACTTTACCGTTTTCGGTTACGGCCTTCGACTGTTTTACAAGCTGGGTTCGGCGCTCCTCAGTTAATTGAGGTACGCTAATGATTATGTTTTCACCGTCACTTTGTGGGTTAAAGCCAAGGTCACTATTCATGATGGCCCTTTCAACGTTAGGCAATACTGATTTTTCCCAAGGTTTAATAAAGATGGTTCGTGCATCGGGGGTTGACACTGAAGCTACTTGGTTAATAGGGGTAGGGGTACCGTAGTATTCAACCAAAACTCCATCAAGCATGCTCGGCATTGCTTTACCAGCCCTAATCTTAGCTAATTCAGCTTTGCTGTGTGCTACAGCCTTTTCCATCATTTCTTTGGCTGTTTCAAGGTAAATTTCAATTTCTTCCATAAGATTTAGCTTATAAATGTACCAACCTTCTCCTTGCCAAGGACAAGTTTTTCTAAGTTGCCAGGCTTATTCATATCAAAGACAATGATCGGTACATTGTTTTCTTGACACAGGGTAAAAGCCGTCATATCCATAATATTGTATCCCTTACTAATGACTTCTTTGAAACTTAAGTTTTCAAACCTCACTGCATCAGGATTCTTTTCTGGGTCTTCTGAGTAAACACCGTCTACCCTTGTTCCTTTAAGCACTACGTCTGATTCTATTTCAATAGCTCGCAAACTTGCTGTGGAGTCTGTCGTGAAATATGGGTTGCCAATTCCAGCTCCAAAGATTACAATTCTACCTTTTTCTAAGTGGCGTACGGCTCTTCTCCTAATAAAAGGTTCACACACCGCTTCCATTTTTATACCAGACATAAGCCTAGTGTACATGCCGTGCTTTTCAAGTGTACTCTGAATAGCCATAGCGTTGATAACAGTAGCCAACATACCCATGTAGTCGCCTTGAACACGGTCAATTCCCGAAGCTTCCGCTTGGACTCCTCTATATATATTACCACCACCAATCACAATGGCGATTTCAACGCCTTCATCGTGAATTTTCTTAATGTCTAATGCGTATTGCTCTAAACGGCTAGAATCAATGCCGTAATTTTGCTCACCCATTAGTGCTTCGCCACTCAGTTTTAAGAGAACTCTTTTGTAACCCATTCTATTTTTAAAATTTTATCAATACTTGACCCTTTTCTACGCTCTTACCTTTGGCCACTTCTACACTTTGAACCGTTCCATCGCCCTGTGCCTTCAAAACATTCTCCATTTTCATCGCTTCCAGAATCAACAATTGGTCGCCTTTCTTTACCTCTTGACCAGGTGTAACTAATATGTCGAATATCAAACCTGGCATTGGAGCCTTTAAGTCATTGACGACAGCTGTATTTAGATTGTCGATCCCCATTTCAGCGAGTAACAAATCCATTTTGTCTTTCAACTCAATATCGAAAACGGATTTATTGACTTTTATGCTTATAGATTTGGCTACTCGATCGATAGATAATACTTCAGCTCTATAACTTTTATGATCCTTTATAATAAGGTAGGTATTATTGTTTTTTCTATTGAGAGACCAGTTGAAAGGTTTGCCGTTAAATAGCAGTTGGTCTCCTTGAAATTCGAGCGAAGTATTTTCTCCAGAAGTGGATTTTGTTTGAAACATTGAATAATCTTTAATCGTGCTTGACGATACGGTAGAAGACGCCTGAGTATCCACGACGAAATCACGCAAATATATAGAACTATTTTGAATCACCCGATGCGGATCACCAGCAACTTTTAGTCATACAAAAAGGAAAATTATATGTCCATTAAAACAGCCCCTGCGCCTGTTTAAGGCTTGTTTTTTAGGTTTTAGAAAAAGCTTCATCTTTTTATTGCAATTATTTGAATAAAATAAAAAAGGGTCTAATTTTGCAGTCCCTTTCCCAGAAAGGGTTTTTTATGCGTTCATTCACGTTCTGAAAATCAAAGGGGGGATACCAAAGCGGCCAACTGGGACGGACTGTAAATCCGTTGTCTTATGACTTCGCAGGTTCGAATCCTGCTCCCCCCACAATGACTTGATTTGTTATACAAAGAAAGTCAACAACTTAGCTGTAAAAATGCTAGCATTAAAGCATGCTAAGATGTATAAGCGGGTGTAGCTCAGTTGGTAGAGCGACAGCCTTCCAAGCTGTAGGTCGCCGGTTCGAACCTGGTCACCCGCTCATAAATACTTTGAGTTCCGCGTTCAATGTTTTACGACCAAAAGGAAAGCCTAAAAGTCGGGAACTTAAAAGCTGAAAAGCCGATGTAGCTCAGGGGTAGAGTGCTTCCTTGGTAAGGAAGAGGTCACGAGTTCAAATCTCGTCATTGGCTCTAAAGATATTAAGAGTGAAAAATTCACTCTCAGTGCAGATTTTTAATTTATAAATTGAATATTAACTAATTTTCAAACATGGCTAAAGAAACCTTTGACCGTTCAAAGCCGCACGTTAATATTGGTACTATCGGTCACGTTGACCACGGTAAGACCACATTAACTGCTGCGATTACAAAAGTACTAGCAGACTCAGGTCTTGCTGAAAACAGAGACTTTTCTTCAATTGACAATGCTCCTGAAGAAAAAGAAAGAGGTATTACTATCAATACTTCTCACGTGGAGTACACTACTGAGAATAGACACTATGCGCACGTTGACTGTCCAGGTCACGCCGATTATGTGAAAAACATGGTTACTGGTGCTGCGCAAATGGATGGTGCTATCCTTGTAGTAGCTGCTACTGATGGCCCAATGCCTCAAACAAGAGAGCACATTTTATTAGCACGTCAGGTAGGTGTTCCTGCTTTGGTTGTGTTCATGAATAAAGTTGACCTTGTTGATGATGAAGAGCTTCTTGAGCTAGTTGAAATGGAAGTGAGAGAATTACTTTCTTTCTACGAATTCCCAGGTGATGATATTCCTGTAGTCCAAGGATCTGCTTTAGGTGGATTGAATGGTGACGACAAGTGGGTGCCAAAAATTCTTGAATTAATGGCAGCTGTGGATGATTACATTCCACTTCCTGAGCGTTTGACTGACAAAGATTTCTTGATGCCTGTAGAGGACGTATTCTCGATCACTGGTCGTGGTACTGTTGCTACTGGTAGAATTGAAAGAGGAGTTATTAACACAGGTGACCCAGTTGATATCATCGGTATGGGTGCTGAAGACATGAAGTCTACAATCACTGGTGTTGAGATGTTCCGGAAGATTTTAGACAGAGGTGAAGCTGGTGACAACGTTGGTTTGTTACTAAGAGGTATCGAAAAGTCTGATATCAAAAGAGGTATGATTATCTGTAAGCCTGGTTCTGTGAAGCCACACGCTCAGTTTAAAGCTGAGGTTTATGTGCTTTCAAAAGAAGAAGGTGGACGTCATACGCCATTCTTTAACAAGTACCGTCCTCAGTTCTACTTAAGAACAACAGACGTAACTGGTGAGATCAAGCTTCCAGCTGACATCGAAATGGTAATGCCTGGTGATAACGTAACTATTGAAGTAGAACTTCATAGCCCGGTTGCGCTTGAAACTGGTCTTAGATTCGCGATCAGAGAAGGTGGTAGAACTGTAGGTGCAGGTCAGGTTACTGAAATCCTTGACTAATCCTTCAATCTAAATAGATTATTATTTCAAACGCGTTTTCGATTTTTCGGAAACGCGTTTGTTTCGTTATTATAAATTTTCTACATTTGCAGCCCGTTTCGGGCTTCTGCGGCGTTTTGAATACTTTTTTTATCAAAAAAACGCGACAGTAGTACGGCTTTCAATCATCTGAAAATCAGTTGGTTAAGGGGTTTTGGAGCAAATGGAGTTTAATACGGGTGTAGCTCAGTTGGTAGAGCAGTGGTCTCCAAAACCAAAGGTCGTGAGTTCGAATCTTACCACCCGTGCAAAATAAAAGGAGTAAAACCGATGAGTAAATTAAAGTCCTTTATTACTGCTTCTTATGATGAGATGAGGCATAAAGTAAGCTGGCCAAAACTCTCTGACCTCCAGAGTAGCTCAGTGTTAGTGTTAGTCGCCTCGTTAATCTTTGCACTATTTATCGGTGTTATAGATTTGGGTTTCGATAAAGTGATGGATTTGTTTTACAATCTATAAGAAACAATCAATAGAATGTCAGAACTAAATTGGTACATGGTTAGGGCCGTATCTGGCCAGGAAAGAAAAGCGAAAGATTATCTCGTTAACGAGATTGATCGTGAGAATTTCTCAGAGCAAATTCCGCAAGTGATGATTCCTTCGGAAAAAGTATATGAGATCAGAAATGGTAAAAAGAAATCTCGCGATAGAAATATGTTTCCTGGTTATATCATGGTTCAAGCTGATATATCCAATGGTGAAGTCATTCACATGATTAAAAATATCCCTGGAATCATAGGGTTCTTAGGTCAAAAGGCTGGCCAGGCTTCCACTCCGCCAGTTCCATTACGTCAATCAGAAGTCGACCGTATCTTAGGTAAGGTTGAAGAGATTGATGATTTTGACGAGCAACTAGATTCCCCATTTATAGTAGGAGAGACCTTGAAAGTAATGGATGGTCCTTTCAGTGGATTTACGGGAGTAATTGAGGAGGTATTTGAGGAACGAAGAAAACTTAATGTTATGGTTAAGATCTTCGGCCGAAATACTCCTGTTGAATTAAGTTACATGCAAGTAGAAAAACAAGATTAATATGGCTAAAGAAATAGCTGGTTATCTGAAGTTGCAAGTCAAGGGAGGCCAAGCCAACCCTTCTCCGCCGGTAGGTCCTGCACTTGGTGCAAAAGGACTTAACATCATGGAGTTTTGTAAACAATTCAACGGACGTACTCAAGATAAGATGGGGCAGGTAATACCTGTTGTCATCACAATCTTTGGTGATAAGTCTTTTGAGTTTGTAATCAAGACACCTCCAGCACCGGTAATGCTGCTAGAAGCTTCTAAACAAAAGAAGGGTTCTGATGAGCCTAACAGAGTTAAAGTGGGTAGTGTTACATGGGATCAGGTTAAAGAGATCGCTGAGGTTAAGATGCCGGATTTGAATGCTTTTACAATAGAATCTGCTATGAAAATGATAGCGGGAACTGCTAGAAGTATGGGGTTAAGGGTGACAGGTAAAGCACCTTGGAATAACTAAAGATTTGTACAAATGGCAAAATTGACAAAAAAGCAAAAAATAGCTTTTAGTAAATATGATCCAGCCAAGCAGTATGCGCTAAATGAAGCTGCAGGTATCGTTAAGGAAATTAACAATGCCTCTTATGATGCTTCAGTTGATATAGACGTACGTTTAGGAGTGGATCCTCGTAAGGCCGACCAGATGGTGAGAGGTGTTGTTGCACTTCCTCATGGAACTGGTAAAGAAGTAACAGTTCTTGTGCTTTGTACTCCTGATAAGGAGCAAGAGGCTAAAGACGCTGGTGCTGATCACGTAGGATTGGACGATTACATTTCAAAAATTGAAGGTGGTTGGACTGATATCGATGTGATTATCACAATGCCGACTGTTATGGCCAAAGTTGGTCGCTTAGGTAGAGTATTAGGACCAAGAGGTCTAATGCCAAACCCAAAAGCGGGTACTGTTACACTTGACGTTGCTAAGGCAGTTCAAGATGTAAAAGGTGGTAAAATCGACTTTAAAGTAGATAAGACTGGAATTATCCATACCAGCATTGGAAAGTCTTCATTCTCTCCGGAGAAGATTGCTGATAATGCTAGAGAGGTACTTCAGATGATTTCTAAACTGAAGCCTGCATCAGCGAAAGGTACTTATTTCAAGAGTATCAATATTTCGACTACGCAGAGCCCAGGAGTTAAGGTAGATACAAACTCAATTTCCGGACTATAATTATGAATAGAGCAGAAAAAGCAGTACTAATCGAAGAGTTGGTAGAGAAGTTTTCTAGTAACGATAACTTCTACATTACTGATGCTTCCGGAATGACGGTAGCTGAAACCAACATGTTGAGAGGTTTGTGCTTCGAGAAAGGAATCGAGTACAAAGTAGTAAAGAACACAATGGTACAGAAGGCACTTGCTCAGTTAGATACTGACTATGTTCCTTTTGACGAGAGTGTTTTGAGAGGTTTTACAGGCGTTATGTTCTCAGGTGAGAACGCTAACTCTCCTGCAAAATTGATCAAGGAATTTAGAAAAAAGTCAGGCATGGTTTCTCCTGTGTTTAAAGGTGCGTCAATTGACACTGACCTTTTCATCGGAGAGGAAAATTTAGATATGCTAAGCAAGCTTAAGTCTAAGGCTGAGCTGATTGGCGAAGTAATTACATTACTTCAATCTCCTGCTAAGAATGTTATTTCTGGTCTTCAAGGATCAGGTAGCAAACTTTCAGGAATCCTTAAGACGTTGTCTGAACGTGAAAATTAATAACAAACAAGATTTACAAAACTTTATAACAAATAATTAAAATGGCAGACTTGAAAGAATTCGCAGAGCAGTTAGTAAACTTAACTGTGAAAGAAGTTAACGAACTTGCTGATATCCTTAAAGACGAATACGGAATCGAACCTGCAGCTGCTGCTGTAGCTGTTGCTGGCCCTGCTGCTGGTGGCGGAGACGAAGGTGGAGCTGAAGAAAAATCAGAATTCGACGTAGTATTAACTGCTGCTGGTGGTGCTAAACTACAAGTAGTTAAACTAGTGAAAGAATTAACTGGTTTAGGATTAAAAGAAGCAAAAGAAATCGTAGACAGTGCTCCTAAAGCTGTAAAAGAAGGAGTAGCTAAAGACGAAGCTGAAGCACTTAAGAAGCAGCTTGAAGAAGCTGGAGCTGAAGTAGAGCTGAAGTAATTTGATTGGCCATTGTATAATGGCTTTGGAATAGGCCCTGATCTTCCGAGATCACGGGTCTTTTCCTGTTTGTATACATTTTAGGGAATTGTCCCTTTTCTGCATCTCTAGAGATGCAACTATAATTATTTGATAACAAAAAAATTAAGGCCTTGGCTATTCTAGCAAATCAATCAAAAAGAATAAACTTCTCTTCGATTAAATCAATATTAGATTATCCTGATTTCCTTGATGTTCAGGTAAAGTCTTTTGAAGACTTTTTCCAATTAGAAACACCAGCAGATAAAAGAACTCAGGATGGTTTGTTCAAGGTTTTCTCTGAGAACTTTCCTATTTCGGATTCAAGAGAGAATTTCGTTCTTGAATTCGTAGATTACTTGGTTGACCCACCAAAATACGACGTTGCAGAATGTATCGATCGTGGTTTGACTTACTCTGTGCCGCTAAAAGCGAAACTTCGTTTGACTTGTAATGATGAGGACAATGAGGATTTCGAAACCATAGAACAAGAAGTATTCTTAGGTAACATTCCTTACATGACCGTAAAAGGTTCATTCGTAATTAATGGTGCTGAAAGAGTCATTGTTTCTCAGTTGCACAGATCTCCAGGTGTATTCTTTGCGCAAAGCAAGCACACCAACGGTACACCTTTATATTCAGCCAGAATTATTCCTTTCAAAGGATCATGGATTGAATTTGCTACAGATGTAAACAGCGTAATGTATGCTTACATCGACAGAAAGAAAAAATTCCCAGTAACCACGCTTTTAAGAGCGATTGGTTACGGTACAGATAAAGATATTCTTGACCTTTTTGGCCTGTCTGAAGAGATTGGAGCTAAAAAAGCCGCTTTGAAAAAAGCCATTGGCCGAAAATTAGCAGCGAGAGTTCTTAGAACATGGGTTGAAGACTTCGTGGATGAAGATACTGGAGAAGTTGTATCTATTCACAGAAATGAAGTATTGTTAGAAAGAGATTCAGTGCTTTCTGAAGAGCATGTAGATATGATCTTGGAAGCTGATGTTGAGTCAGTAATTCTCCACAGAGAAGACATCAACATTGCTGATTATACGATTATCTATAATACGCTTTCAAAAGACAACTCAAACTCTGAAAAAGAAGCAGTAGAGCAAATCTATCGTCAGTTGAGAAATACTGATGCACCAGATGAGCAAACGGCACGTGATATTATTCAATCACTATTCTTCTCAGATAAGAGATACAACCTTGGAGAGGTAGGACGATATAGAATTAACAAGAAGCTCGACCTTCAGATCGATTCTGAAAAACTCGTTTTAACAACTGAAGACATTATCTCAATTGTGAAGTACTTGATCGGTTTGATCAACTCGAAAGCGATTGTTGATGATATAGATCACTTATCAAACAGAAGAGTTAGAACCGTAGGAGAGCAATTATACGCTCAGTTCGGTGTTGGTTTAGCCCGTATGGCTAGAACAATCAAAGAAAGAATGAACGTTCGAGACAATGAAGACTTTAAACCAGTCGATTTGATCAACGCGAGAACACTTTCTTCAGTGATTAACTCATTCTTTGGAACAAACCAATTATCTCAGTTTATGGATCAAACGAATCCATTAGCAGAGATTACGCACAAAAGAAGAATGTCAGCACTAGGGCCAGGTGGTCTTTCTAGAGAAAGAGCAGGTTTCGAGGTACGTGACGTTCACTATACGCACTATGGTCGTCTTTGTACAATTGAGACACCAGAAGGTCCCAACATTGGTTTGATTTCATCTCTATGTGTTCATGCGAAAGTTAATAGCATGGGCTTCATCGAGACACCATACAGAAAAGTAAATAGCGGTAAAGTAAATATGTCAGATGACATCATTTATTTAACTGCTGAAGAAGAAGATACGCATAACATTGCTCAGGCAAATGCGCCAGTTCAGGATAGCGGTGTATTCGTTAATGAGAAAGTTAAAGCAAGATACGAGGGTGACTTCCCAGTGGTAGAGCCAAAAGAGCTCAGCTATATGGATGTTGCGCCTAACCAAATTGTATCAGTTGCAGCTTCTTTAATTCCATTCTTGGAGCATGATGATGCAAACCGTGCCCTGATGGGATCGAACATGCAGCGTCAAGCAGTACCATTGTTGAAACCAGAAGCACCAATTGTTGGTACTGGTTTAGAAGCAAGAGCTGCGCGTGACTCTAGAATGTTAGTTATTGCTGAAGAAGCTGGTACAGTACACTTTGTAGATGCTACTAAGATTGTAATCAAGTACAACCAGAGCAAAGAAGATGAATTAATCAACTTTGATACTGAGTACAAAACTTACGACCTCATTAAGTTTAGAAGAACTAACCAAGACACCACGGTGAATCTTAAGCCAATCGTACTGAAAGGTGAGAAGGTTGAGAAGAATCAGGTGCTTTGTGAAGGTTATTCTACACAAAACGGTGAGTTAGCCCTAGGTAAAAACCTTATGGTGGCTTACATGCCTTGGCAAGGATATAACTTCGAGGATGCAATTGTTATCTCAGAAAGAGTAGTAAGAGATGACGTTTACACCTCTATTCACATTGATGAATATGAGCTAGAAGTTAGAGATACAAAGAGAGGTCAGGAAGAATTAACTTCTGAGATTCCGAACGTAAGTGAGGAAGCTGTTAAAAACCTTGATGAACACGGTGTTATCAGAGTTGGAGCAGAGATTAAAGAAGGTGACATTCTAATTGGTAAAATCACACCAAAAGGTGAAACAGATCCTACACCAGAAGAAAAACTCTTGAGAGCTATTTTCGGTGATAAAGCAGGTGATGTAAAAGATGCTTCATTGAAAGCTTCTCCTTCATTGAGAGGTGTGGTAATCGATACTAAACTTTTCTCTCGCCCTAAAAAGGACAAAGACCTCAGAGCGAAGTCTAAGAAAGAAGTTGAAGTATTGAAAGCACAATACAGCAAGGACCTTCTTGAAGTAAGAGCTCAGATCATTGACAAATTTGTTTCATTGTTAGAAGGAAAAACTTGTAGCGGTGTAACACACAAATTTGGAGATGAGGTAATTTCCAAAGGCGTTAAGTTCAACAGAAATAACATCTCTAATAACCTATTCCCTGAAAAGAATATTTACAGAGATGAGAGTAACTACAGCGTTCAAGAAGAAGTGAATCTTGTTTCTGATCTAAACCTTGATGGTTGGACTGATGACGAAAAGATCAATAACCTTGTCGTTAAGATTGTTAAAAACTACAACCTGAAACGTAATGCCATCACTGGTGAATTCAAGCGTAGAAGATTTACGATTGAAGTAGGTGATGAATTGCCAACAGGTATTGTACAACTTGCTAAAGTTTACGTGGCTAAGAAACGTAAGCTGAAAGTAGGTGATAAAATGGCCGGTCGTCACGGTAACAAAGGTGTTGTTGCAAGAATCGTAAGAGAGGAAGATATGCCTTTCTTGGATGATGGAACACCAATGGATATCGTACTTAACCCACTCGGTGTACCATCAAGGATGAACATCGGACAGATTTACGAAACTGTTCTTGCGTGGGCTGGTCTTAAACTAGGTAAAACTTACGCCACTCCAATTTTTGATGGAGCAAGTATGGAAGAAGTAGAAGCTGAACTTACAGCGGCAGGTCTTCCAAGTGCTGGACGTGAATACCTAAATGATGGTCTAAGTGGACAAAGATTTGATCAGCCAGTAACGGTAGGTATCGCTTACATGCTGAAGCTAGGTCACTTAGTAGATGATAAGATGCATGCAAGGTCTATTGGACCTTACTCATTGATTACGCAGCAACCGCTTGGTGGTAAAGCACAATTCGGTGGTCAGAGATTTGGAGAAATGGAAGTATGGGCACTTGAGGCATTTGGTGCTTCGCACGTACTACAAGAAATCCTGACTGTAAAATCAGATGACGTAATTGGTAGAGCGAAAGCTTACGAAGCGATTGTCAAAGGAGATTCTATTCCTAAGCCAAACATTCCAGAATCATTTAATGTACTGGTACACGAGCTTAGAGGACTCGCACTTGAAATCACTTTAGACTAATTACATTTTGGGTTTGGTTTAGGCCACAATTAAGAATTAAAAAAAGCTATGGCATTTAAAAAGAATAGAAAACTTAACAACGACTTCAACAAGGTCACTATTAGTTTAGCTTCTCCTGAATCTATCCTTGAGTCTTCTCATGGTGAGGTTACGCAGCCAGAAACTATTAACTATAGAACCTACAAACCTGAAATGGGTGGTTTATTCTGTGAAAGAATATTCGGACCTGTTAAGGATTGGGAATGTCATTGTGGGAAGTATAAGAGAATTCGATATAAAGGTATCATCTGCGATAGGTGTGGTGTTGAAGTAACCGAGAAAAAGGTTAGAAGAGAGCGAATGGGACACATTGAGTTGGTCGTTCCTGTTGCACACATTTGGTACTTTAAATCGTTGCCGAATAAAATAGGTTACCTACTTGGGTTACCAACAAAAAAACTGGATCAGATTATCTATTACGAAAGATATGCGGTAATCCAGCCAGGTATTAAAGAAGAGGAAGGCATTAGCTACATGGATTTCCTTACTGAGGATGAATACTTAGACATCCTTGATAAGCTTCCACGTGAGAACCAAATGCTTGACGATGATGATCCAGAAAAGTTCATCGCTAAAATGGGTGCTGAGGCGCTTGAAATGTTATTAGCGAGACTTGACTTGGATAGCATGTCATATGCACTTCGTCACCAAGCAGCTACAGATACTTCTCAACAGAGAAAGGCAGAAGCCTTAAAGCGTTTGAGAGTTGTTGAAGCTTTCCGTGATGCAAAAACTAGAATCGAGAACCGTCCTGAATGGATGATCATCAAAATGGTTCCAGTTATTCCACCAGAATTAAGACCATTAGTACCTCTTGATGGTGGTAGATTTGCAACATCAGATTTAAATGATCTATACAGAAGAGTTATTATCAGAAATAACCGTCTGAAAAGATTAATCGATATTAAAGCACCTGAAGTAATTCTTAGGAATGAGAAACGTATGCTTCAGGAAGCTGTTGACTCACTTTTCGATAATTCAAGAAAGGTAAATGCAGTTCGTTCTGATGGAAACAGAGCATTGAAATCTTTGAGTGATATGCTTAAAGGTAAGCAAGGTAGATTCCGTCAAAACTTATTAGGTAAGCGTGTGGATTACTCTGGTCGTTCTGTGATCGTAGTAGGTCCTGAGCTAAAACTACACGAGTGTGGTTTGCCTAAAAACATGGCTGCTGAGCTATTCAAACCTTTCATTATCAGAAAACTGATTGAAAGAGGAATCGTGAAAACAGTGAAGTCGGCAAAGAAAATTGTTGATAGAAAAGACCCAGTAGTTTGGGATATCCTTGAAAACGTATTGAAAGGACACCCAGTACTATTGAACAGAGCTCCTACGCTTCACAGATTAGGTATCCAAGCTTTCCAACCGAAATTAATCGAGGGTAAAGCGATTCAATTACACCCGTTAGTATGTACTGCATTCAACGCGGATTTTGATGGTGACCAAATGGCTGTGCACGTACCGCTCGGACATGATGCTGTGCTGGAAGCAAGTACACTAATGCTTTCTTCACACAATATCCTAAACCCAGCGAACGGTTCACCAGTAACAGTACCTTCTCAAGACATGGTATTGGGACTTTACTATGTGACTAAGGGAAGAAGATCGACTGATGATCATAAAGTAGCAGGTGAGGGCATGCGTTTTTACTCAGCTGAAGAAGTGATTATCGCCATGAACGAAGGAGTAGTTTCTAAGCATGCATATGTTCATGTAAAAACTACAGTTCGTGAAAACGATGAGTTGGTGGATAAAGTAATCGAAACCGTTGCAGGTCGAGTACTTTTCAACCAAAGTGTTCCTGAAGAAGTAGGATATGTAAATGAGCTATTGACCAAGAAGAAGCTTCAGAAAATTATCCAGATGGTTGTGAATATTTGCGGTATCGCAAAAACAGCCAAGTTCTTGGATGATATTAAGGAGCTAGGTTTCCAGATGGCTTATAAAGGCGGTCTTTCAATGGGATTGAATGATATTCACATTCCAGATAACAAGATAACACTAGTTGACAGTGCTAAGGAAGAAGTAGATGCGGTTTGGCAAAACTACTTAATGGGACTTATTACTGACAACGAGAGATACAATCAAGTAATTGACATTTGGACTCGTGTAAACACGAAACTTACAAATGGTTTGATGCAAGAGATGGAAGAGGATCAGCAAGGTTTCAACTCTATCTTTATGATGATGCACTCAGGAGCTCGTGGTTCTAGAGAGCAGATTCGTCAATTGGGTGGTATGAGAGGTCTGATGGCTAAGCCACAGAAAAACCTCGCTGGTTCTGTAGGAGCCATCATTGAAAACCCAATTCTATCAAACTTCAAAGAAGGACTAGATGTACTAGAGTACTTTATCTCTACACACGGTGCTCGTAAAGGTTTGGCCGATACAGCATTGAAAACTGCCGATGCAGGTTACCTAACAAGACGTTTGGTAGATGTAGCGCAGGATTGTGTGGTGAATGAAGAAGATTGTGGTACACTAAGAGGATTGACAGTTTCTGCACTAAAAGATAATGAAGATGTGGTTGAGCCACTATCAGAAAGAATCTTAGGTAGAGTGTCTGTTCACGATGTATACGATCCAATCTCTGAAGAACTACTTGTAGCTTCTGGTGATGAAATCACTGAAAAAATAGCTGATTTAATAGATCAAACAGCTATAGAAGAAGTAGAAATCAGATCAGTATTGACCTGTGAGACTAAGAAAGGTGTTTGTGCTAAGTGTTATGGTAGAAACTTATCTACCAACAAAATGGTACAAAGAGGAGAAGCTGTCGGTGTAATTGCTGCACAGTCGATCGGTGAGCCAGGTACACAGCTTACACTAAGAACGTTCCACGTAGGTGGTACAGCGTCAAACATTGCGGTTGATGCTACTGTAAAAGCTAAGTTTGCTGGAGAGATTGCTTTTGAAGAATTAAGATCACTACCAACTACTAATGACGAAGGAGATAAAATCAATATCGTGATGGGTAGAACTGGAGAAATTCAGATTGTTGATCCTAAGACTAAGAAAGTCCTTATCTCGAATCACGTGCCTTACGGAGCTATCCTAGAAGTTAAGGAAGGACAGAAAGTTGAAAAGGATGACCAACTTTGTAAGTGGGATCCATACAATGCTGTAATTCTTTCTGAATTCGATGGAGTTATTGAGTTTGATGCGATCGAAGAAGGTATTACTTATAAGGAAGAGTTTGATGAGCAAACTGGTCACAGAGAGAAAGTAATTACTGATACCAAAGATAAAACGAAGAACCCTGCTGTTGTGGTTAACGCAAAGGCAGATTCTAAAGCATACAATATTCCTGTTGGAGCCCACTTAGCTGTCGATGCTGGTGATAAAGTAAAAACAGGTCAGCCATTGGCTAAGATTCCAAGAACAATGGGTAAATCAAGGGATATCACTGGTGGTCTTCCTAGAGTGACAGAATTGTTTGAGGCGCGTAACCCATCTAACCCGGCCGTTGTGTCTGAAATTGATGGTGTTGTAACCTACGGTGGAATTAAGAGAGGTAACCGAGAAATCTTCATCGAATCTAAGGATGGAGTGAAGAAGAAGTACATGGTGCCATTGTCTAAACACATTCTTGTTCAAGACAATGACTTTGTAAGAGCAGGTTACCAATTATCTGATGGTGCAACTACACCAAACGATATTCTAAATATTCAAGGACCAACAGCTGTACAAGAGTACTTGGTAAATGAAATTCAGGAAGTTTATCGTTTACAAGGTGTTAAGATTAACGATAAGCACATTGAGGCCATCGTTAAGCAAATGATGCAGAAAGTTGAGATTATGGATGCTGGAGATACTCAATTCCTTCCAGGTCAAGTAGTAGACAAATTCTTCTTCAGAGAAGAAAATGATGCTATCCTTGATATGAAGGTAGTATCTGAGGCTGGAGATTCAGAAAACTTGAAGCCAGGGCAGATCGTTACGCCGAGAGATCTTAGAGATGAGAACTCAAGCTTGAGAAGAAAAGACATGAAGTTAGTGGAAGTTAGAGATGCGCAACCAGCCGTTTCTAAGCCTAAACTTCAAGGAATTACTCAAGCCTCATTAGGTACTGATAGCTTTATTTCAGCTGCATCATTCCAGGAAACTACTAAAGTATTGAGTGAAGCTTCTATTAGAGGTAAAGCTGATACACTAAATGGTCTGAAGGAAAATGTAATTGTTGGTCACTTGATTCCTGCGGGAACAGGTATGAGACATTACAATGACCTGATCGTAGGTAGTCAAGAGGAATATGACAAGTTACTAGCTGCTAAAGAAGCTTACAGAGCTCAGGCAGAAGAAAGTGAAAGCGTAGAACTCTAAGAAAATGGCAGATCAGAACGAGCAAGCAAACCAAAATCAATTGAATATTGAATTGTCCGAAGAAGTTGCGGAAGGTCAATATGTAAACTTGGCGATGATTGCTCATTCGAATAGCGAGTTCGTAATAGATTTTATTAAAATGATGCCGGGAGTTCCCAAGGCAAAAGTGAAATCGAGAATTGTGATCACGCCAGAACATGCCAAGCGTTTGCTTTACGCCTTAAAAGACAACATCGATAAGTTCGAGAAAAACTTTGGGCCAATTAAGCAAAGCGAAGAACCACCAAAGTTTCCAATGAATTTTGGAGGCACAGTGGGAGAAGCTTAGAGTGTAAATAGAATAGAGAAAAAAGGGTTGCTTCGGCGACCCTTTTTTTATGTCTAAACCGCGAGAGCACAGATTTTTAGAACAATTAGCTCAATCCTATTTTATTTAAGATGAGGTGTTTGTTTCAAAAAGTTCTTTCGTTACCTTTGCAGTCCGAAAATTGCAACTAGGAAAAAATTAATTTAAAAACAATTGTAAATGCCTACTATACAACAACTAGTAAGAAAGGGTAGAAAGAAGTTGACTTCTAAGTCAAAGTCTCCTGCGCTGGACAGCTGCCCACAAAGAAGGGGTGTTTGTACAAGGGTATATACGACTACACCTAAAAAGCCTAACTCAGCTATGAGAAAAGTAGCAAGGGTAAGGTTAACCAATGGTAAAGAGGTGAACGCATATATCCCTGGTGAAGGTCACAACCTTCAAGAACACTCAATTGTCTTAATCAGAGGAGGAAGAGTAAAAGACCTTCCAGGAGTAAGATATCATATTATTCGCGGTGCATTAGATACTGCAGGAGTAAGCGGAAGACTTCAGAGAAGATCGAAGTATGGCGCTAAACGTCCAAAAGACAAAAAATAGACAATCAAATAAGCAATGAGAAAAGCTAAACCAAAGAAGAGATATATTCTTCCCGATCCTAAGTTCCATGATACTTTGGTAACAAAGTTTGTGAACTACCTGATGGTCGATGGAAAGAAGAGTATTGCCTACAACACGTTCTACAAAGCAATGGATATTGTAGAAGAGCGAACTGGTGAGAATGGTCTTGAAACTTGGAAGAAAGCATTGAGTAACATCATGCCGTCAGTCGAAGTGAAAAGTAGAAGAGTAGGTGGTGCTACTTTTCAAGTACCTATTGAGGTAAGACCAAATCGTAAAACCTCACTAGGTATTAAATGGATGATCATGTTTGCTCGTAAGAGAGGTGAGAAAACCATGACTGAAAAACTAGCTGGAGAAGTAATTGCTGCTTCAAAAGGTGAGGGTGCTGCCGTCAAGAAAAAAGATGACACGCACAGAATGGCTGAAGCCAACAAAGCATTTTCACACTTTAGATTTTAATTCCTAGACTAAAATGGCAAGAGATTTAAAACTAACTCGGAATATTGGTATCGCAGCACACATTGATGCTGGTAAAACAACTACCACCGAGCGTATTCTATATTATACAGGTGTATCTCATAAAATCGGTGAAGTTCACGATGGAGATGCTACAATGGACTGGATGGAACAGGAGCAAGAAAGAGGTATCACAATTACCTCAGCTGCAACAACTGTATTCTGGCCATATAAAAACAATGAGTATCATATCAACATTATTGACACCCCGGGTCACGTTGACTTCACAGTTGAAGTAAACAGATCATTACGTGTTCTTGACGGGTTGGTATTTTTATTCTCAGCAGTTGATGGTGTAGAACCTCAATCTGAAACAAACTGGAGACTTGCAGATAACTATAAAGTTGCTCGTATCGGGTTTGTAAACAAAATGGACCGTGCTGGTGCTGATTTCCTAATGGTTTGTGGCCAGGTAAAGGAAATGTTAGGTACGAAAGCAGTACCTCTTCAATTACCAATCGGTGCAGAAGATTCATTCAGAGGAGTAGTTGACCTTGTAGAGAACAAGGCAATTGTTTGGAATGAAGCTGACCAAGGGATGACTTTCGAAGAAATCGAAATCCCTGCTGATATGGTTGATGAAGTTGCTGAGTACAGAGAAGGCTTACTGGAAGCGATCGCTGAGTATGATGACTCATTATTAGAGAAATTCTTTGAAGATCCTGATTCAATCACGAAAGACGAGATTTTAGCCGCTTTAAGACAAGCGACAATCAACTTGGATTTCGTTCCGATGATGTGTGGATCAGCATTCAAAAATAAAGGAGTTCAAACACTACTAGACTACGTGATGGAATTACTTCCTTCTCCAGTAGATAGAGATAGTATTGTTGGAATTGATCCTGATACAGAAGAAGAAACGTCTAGAAAACCTTCTCCGGAAGAGCCGTTTGCATCATTAGCATTTAAAATTGCTACTGACCCATTTGTAGGAAGACTTTGTTTCGTAAGATCATATTCAGGAATGCTTAATTCTGGATCTTATGTATATAACACAAGAACCAACAAGAAAGAGCGTATTTCTAGAATCTTCCAAATGCATGCTAACAAGCAGAACGCTATTGATAGTCTTCACGCTGGTGATATTGCTGCAGTTGTAGGATTTAAGGATATCAAAACAGGAGACACACTTTGCGATGAGAAGAATAAGGTAATCTTCGAATCAATGGACTTCCCTGATCCAGTAATTGGATATGCAATTGAGCCTAAAACTCAAGCGGATGTGGATAAACTAGGTATGGCAATTGCCAAACTAGTTGAAGAAGATCCAACGCTTAAAGTAAATACTGATGAGGAAACTGGTCAGACTATTTTAAGAGGTATGGGAGAGCTTCACTTAGATATCATCATGGATCGTATGAGACGTGAGTTCAAAGTAGAAGTAAACCAAGGTGCACCGCAGGTAGCTTATAAAGAATCTATCAACTCAACAGTTGAGCATAAAGAGGTTTATAAGAAGCAGTCAGGTGGTAAAGGTAAGTTTGCAGATATCGTATTTGAGCTTGGTCCTGCGGATGAAGATCACGAAAAAGATGGTCTGCAATTCGAAAATGGCATTACTGGTGGTGTGATTCCTAGAGAATTCATTCCTTCAGTAGAAAAAGGATTTGCATCAGCAATGGTCAATGGTCCTTTAGCTGGTTACCCACTCGAAAGAATGAAAGTGAGATTATTCCACGGTTCATTCCACGATGTGGATTCAGATGCTCTTTCTTTTGAAATGGCAGCAAGACTAGGTTTCAAAGAAGCAGCTAGGAAAGCAGCTCCAAAATTGATGGAACCAATTATGTCGGTGGATGTAGTGACTCCAGATGAATATACTGGTAGTATTACAGGTGACCTTAACCGTAGAAGAGGAATGATGAAAGGTATGGATACCAAAGGTACTTCCACTGTTGTAAAAGCAGACGTACCACTATCAGAGCTTTTTGGTTATGTTACTGATTTGAGAACAATGTCTTCAGGTAGAGCTACTGCTTCATTGACATTCTCTCATTATGAAGCCGTACCGAACAATATTGCCGAAGAGGTGATCAAGAAATCAAAAGGAGAATAAGCTGTAAATTTTACTATAATGACACAGAAAATTAGAATCAAATTAAAGTCATACGATCACAACTTGGTGGATAAGTCATCAGAGAAAATTGTGAGAGCAGTAAAAACTACTGGAGCCGTAGTTAGTGGTCCTATTCCACTACCAACAGTGAAAGAGAAATTTACAGTATTGAAGTCACCACACGTGAACAAAAAGGCACGTGAGCAATTCCAGCTTTGTACTTACAAAAGATTAGTAGATATCTACTCTTCAAGTGCAAAAACTGTGGATGCTTTGATGAAGCTTGAATTACCTTCAGGTGTAGATGTAGAGATCAAGGTTTAATTACCTAGTTATTATAAAACAAAAGGGGCTCACTGTAAAGTGAGCCCCTTTTTTGTGAATTTTTTTTGCAATAGGTTTTTACTTTGCCACTCTCCCTTTGAGTGTAAGACGCTATTAATTAAAGGCTTAACGAAACAAATTTCGAACAATAATGTGAGGCAAAAAGGCCATTAAACTTCAGAATGTAAATATCACTGACGTATTGGAAAAATTACCCCTCTTTTTTTAAACCCCTGCCTTGTAACAAAATATTAAATTCCTATCTTTGCAATCCGTTTTGCGGGAGCCCTATGTTTATGGGTTAGAAAATGATTTAAAAGATGTCTGGAATTATCGGAAAAAAAATCGGAATGACTAGCGTATACAGTGTCGATGGACGTAATGTCGCATGCACGGTGATAGAAGCTGGTCCTTGCGTAATAACGCAAGTAAAAAATCAAGAGACAGACGGATACCAAGCTGTTCAATTGGCTTATGGAGAGCGTAAGGAGAAAAATACTCCAAAAGCGTTAAAAGGGCACTTTAAAAAGGCCAACACAACTCCAAAGAAAAGTGTAGTTGAGTTTAGAGATTTCCGAGAGGAGTTCGAAGGAATGGTAGCCTTAGGTAATGAGATCACTGTTGGAGATGTATTCAAAGAAGGTGATTTTGTTGATGCCATTGGAACTTCAAAAGGTAAAGGTTTCCAAGGGGTAGTAAAAAGACATGGCTTCGGTGGTGTTGGTCAGGCTACTCACGGACAGCACAACAGATTAAGAGCCCCGGGTTCTATTGGTGGTGCTTCATATCCTGCAAGAGTATTTAAAGGTACACGTATGGCAGGTAGAATGGGTAATGATCGTGTAACGGTGATTAACCTTGAAGTCATGAAAGTTGTACCAGAAAAGAACCTTATCGTAGTGAGTGGTTCTGTTCCAGGAGCAAATAATTCAATCGTAGTCCTAGAGAAATAAGAAGATGGAGATTGCAGTATTAAAAAATAGTGGAGAAGACACTGGAAGGAAAGTTACCCTTGCAGATGATATCTTCGGTATTGAACCAAACGATCACGCCATCTACCTAGATGTAAAGCAGTTTTTGGCAAACCAACGTCAAGGAACGCACAAGTCTAAGGAAAGAGCAGAAATCTCTGGTTCTACTAGAAAAATAAAGAAACAAAAGGGAACAGGTACAGCCAGAGCTGGTAGTATTAAGTCTCCTGTTTTCAGAGGTGGTGGACGTGTATTCGGCCCTAAGCCAAGAAATTACGGTTTTAAGTTAAATAAAAAGCTAAAAGCTTTAGCGCGTAAGTCAGCAATGACCTACAAAGCGAAAGAAAATAGCTTGATGGTATTGGAAGATTTCTCTTTCGAAGCACCAAAGACTAAAGACTTTGTGAATGTTTTAAACAGCTTATCTGTAGCCGACAAAAAGACTCTTTTTGTGGTATCAAACACAGATAAGAATGTGGCACTTTCTGGCCGAAACATTCAAAATGCTAAGGTGACTACTACAGATGAATTAAGTACTTACGATGTGCTTAATGCTGACAAAATGTTGATTAGCGAATCTTCTGTTGAAAAACTTCAAAACCTACTAAAGTAAGATAGACATGAGTGTTTTAAAGAAACCTTTAGTAACAGAGAAAGTATCAGGCCTTAATGAAATCGGTAAATACGGTTTTATAGTAGATGAAACTGCTAACAAGGTAGAGATCAAAAAAGCTGTTGAAGAAATGTATGGTGTTACAGTAGAAGATGTAAACACTATGAGATACCAAGGCAAATTGAAGTCTAGGTTTACAAAAGCTAGAGTGATCTCTGGTAGAAAGAATTCCTTCAAGAAAGCAATTGTTACAGTTGCCGAAGGAGAAGTTATAGATTTTTACAGCGGCATTTAATTAGAGAGCAATGGGCGTTAAGAAACTAAGACCAATGACACCGGGAACAAGGGGCAGAATAGCTCCTGATTTCGCAGATGTAACAACGGCTACTCCTGAGAAGTCCTTGTTGGCTCCTCTGAAGAGATCCGGCGGTAGAAATAACAGCGGTAAAATGACCATGAGATACTTAGGTGGTGGTCATAAAAGAAAATTGAGAATCGTTGACTTCAAAAGAGAGAAGTTTGACGTGCCGGCTACTGTTAAAACTATAGAATACGATCCATCAAGATCTGCGAGAGTAGCATTGCTATACTACGCTGATGGAGAGAAAAGATATATAATTGCTCCTAACGGACTTCAAGTTGGTCAGACAGTTGTGTCTGGTGAAGGTGTAGCTCCTGAAGTGGGTAATGCATTGCCATTGTCAAAAATTCCTTTGGGTACAATTGTACATAATGTTGAGTTTAAACCTGGTAAGGGTGCGGCATTGGCGAGAAGTGCAGGTTCATATGTACAGCTTGTTGCGAGAGAAGGTAAATACGCAACGTTGAAATTACCTTCTGGCGAAATGAGAAACATTTTGGTAACGTGTATGGCGACTATCGGTTCAGTGGGTAACGCTGAGCACATGAACGTGAGATTAGGTAAAGCTGGTCGAAAAAGATGGTTAGGTAGACGTCCAAGAGTAAGAGGTGTGGTAATGAACCCAGTCGATCACCCAATGGGTGGTGGTGAAGGTAAGTCATCTGGAGGGCATCCAAGATCAAGAAATGGTCTTTATGCTAAAGGTCAGAAGACTAGAACACCTAAGAAATACTCGAATAGATTGATAATTGGTAAAAAGAAGAAATAATGGCACGTTCATTAAAAAAAGGACCTTATATCGATTTCAGGCTTGAGAATAAAGTCGAAGCCATGAATGGTTCTGGTAAGAAGTCAGTAATCAAAACATGGTCAAGAAGATCAATGATATCACCTGACTTTGTAGGTCATACCTTCGCTGTACATAACGGAAATAAATTTATTCCTGTCTTTGTAACTGAAAATATGGTAGGTCACAAATTCGGAGAATTTGCTCCAACCAGAAACTTTAGAGGTCACATTGCTAAAAAGGATAAGAGAAGATAATGGAAGCTGTAGCTAAACTAAATAATGTTCCTACTTCTGCTCGTAAAATGAGGATGGTTGCTGATATGATCAGAGGCCAGCGAGTAAACAGAGCATTGAACATCTTGAAATTCGAATCTAAGGAAGGTGCTGCGAGACTAGAGAAATTGTTGTTATCAGCAATTGCTAACTGGCAGAGCAAAAATGAGGATGAGAGATTAGAAGATGCAGATCTTTTTATCAAGTCTATCACCGTTGACGGTGGCCGTATGCTGAAAAGATTGAGACCTGCTCCACAAGGTAGAGCTCACAGAATCAGAAAAAGATCGAATCATGTAACACTAGTTATCGCTTCTAAGAACGAAGCTGCTGTTACCGCTGACGTAGTTGAAGAAGTAATTAACGAAACTGAGAATAATTAAAGATGGGACAGAAAGTAAATCCTATTGGTTTCCGCTTAGGTATCATCAGAGGTTGGGACTCTAACTGGTATGGTGGTAAAGACTTCCCAAGCAAATTGGTAGAAGACCAGGAAATCAGAAAATACATCAATGCAAGGATCCCTAAGGGAGGAATCTCTAAGATCATCATTGAGCGTACCATCAAAAGAATTACGATTACTGTACATACTGCTAGACCAGGAGTTGTTATTGGTAAAGGCGGACAGGAAGTTGATCGTATCAAGGAAGAATTGAAGAAATTGACTGGCAAAGATGTTCAGATCAATATTTTCGAAATCAAACGTCCTGAATTAGATGCTAAGCTAGTAGGTGAGTCAATCGCACAACAGCTTAAAGCAAGAATTTCCTACAGAAGAGCTATGAAGCAAGCAATTGCTTCTGCTGTAAGAGTAGGCGCACAAGGTATTAAAATCAAATGTTCTGGTAGATTAGGTGGTGCTGAAATGGCACGAACTGAAATGTACAAGGACGGAAGAATACCTTTGCATACACTCAGAGCTGACATCGATTATGCCATCTCTGAAGCCGATACTGTTTATGGTAAAATCGGTATCAAAGTGTGGATATTCAAAGGTGAAGTATTAGGCAAGAGAGACCTTTCTCCAAACGTGGGTGCTGGAAACAGCAACATGGGTGGCGACCGTAGAGGTGGCGGAGGAAGACGTCCTAATAGAAGTAACAACAGAAAGAAGTAATCGCCTTTTTAAAAGAATTAGAAGATGTTACAGCCAAAGAGAACTAAATATAGAAAAATGCAGAAGGGCCGTGTAAGTGGACTTGCACAAAGAGGTCACACACTGTCTTTTGGAACATTTGGTATTAAGTCACTAGAGCCAGGATGGATTACAAGCCGTCAGATAGAAGCTGCTCGTATCGCTATGACAAGAGCGATGAAAAGAGAAGGTCAAGTTTGGATAAGAATTTTTCCAGACAAGCCAGTGACAAAGAAGCCTGCTGAGGTACGAATGGGTAAAGGTAAAGGTGCTCCTGATTATTGGGTAGCAGTTGTTAAGCCAGGGACCATTTTATTCGAATCTTCAGGAGTTAATATAGAATTAGCTAAGGAAGCCTTGAGATTAGCCGCTCAGAAACTTCCGATATCTACAAAATTTGTTGTTCGTAGAGATTACGTTGGAGGATAGTTATGAAGAATTCAGAAATCAAAGCTCTAGAAATTGAAGAGCTAAACGAAAAACTAAGAGCTGAGGAAGATGGTATCCAAAAGTTGAAATTTGCTCACGCAATTTCTCCTATTGAGAATCCGATGAAAATCAGAGAGGCAAAAAAGTTAATCGCAAGATTAAAAACAGAAATAAGGGCTAAGGAACTTGCTAAATAGATGAGCATGGAAACCAGAAATCTGAGAAAAGAAAGAGTCGGGATAGTAACCAGCAACAAAATGGATAAAACCATTACAGTAGCTGTTGAAAGGAAAGAAAAGCACCCGATGTATGGAAAGTTTGTTAAGAAGACTTCCAAATTTGCGGCTCATGACGAAAAAAATGATTGTGGTATCGGAGATACTGTAAAGATCATGGAGACTCGTCCGCTGAGTAAAAACAAGCGTTGGAGATTAGTTGAGGTAATTGAAAGAGCTAAGTAATTATGATCAGGCAAGAATCAAGACTTAACGTAGCGGATAACAGTGGTGCCAAAGAGGTGCTTTGTATTCGTGTATTAGGTGGTACTAAAAGAAAGTACGCCAGTGTAGGTGACATGATCGTGGTCTCAGTAAAATCTGCTCACTCATCTAGTAGCCTTAAGAAAGGTACCGTATCTAAAGCTGTAATAGTTAGAACAAAGAAAGAAGTAAGAAGGAAAGACGGTTCTTACATCAGGTTCGAAGATAACGCTGCTGTATTATTGAATCAGAATGACGAGCCAAGAGGTACTCGTATGTTTGGTCCAGTTGCGAGAGAATTGCGTGAAAAGCAATTCATGAAAATTGTTTCACTAGCTCCAGAGGTACTATAATTATGACTAAGGCAAACAAACTTCACGTCAGAAAGGGAGACAAGGTTAGAATTCTTTCTGGTAACTATAAGGGAAAAGAAGGTGAAGTATTAGAAGTTCAACCTTCTAAATACAAAGCCATCGTTTCAGGTTGGAACATTGTTTCAAAACATGTTAAACCATCCGCTGAAAATCCCAATGGTGGAATAGATAAAGTTGAAGCTCCTATTCATTTATCAAATCTTATGGTCATAGATCCTGCTACAGGTAAGGCTGCAAGAACTGGTAGACAGTTGAATAGCGAAGGGAAACTAGAAAGATATTTTAAAACCAAGAAATAGGTTATAAAAAATGGCTAGTCCTAGATTAAAAGATAAGTATAAAGAGGAAATCATTCCTGCTTTAAAAGATAAATTCCAGTATACAACTGTTATGCAAGTACCTAAAATCACGAAAGTGGTTGTAAACAAAGGTATTGGTGGAGCAGTCGCTGATAAGAAATTGGTTGATATTGGAGTAGAAGAGTTAACCACAATCACTGGACAGAAAGCTGTGGCTACTGTGGCAAAAAATTCAATCTCGAACTTTAAGTTAAGAGAAGGAATGCCTATCGGTGCTAGAGTGACACTAAGAGGTGATCAAATGTATGAATTCATCGATCGACTTTTGAATATCGCTTTACCAAGAGTAAGAGATTTCAGAGGTGTGAAAGACAAAGGTTTTGATGGCCGAGGAAATTATACATTAGGAATTAAAGAGCAGATTATATTCCCAGAGATCTCAATCGATAAGATTAAAGCGATATCTGGTATGGACGTTACGTTTGTAACAACTGCTAATTCCGATGAAGAAAGTTACGAATTGCTAAAGGCGTTTGGTATGCCTTTCGCTGGAGGCAAAAAAAATAACGACTAGAAATGGCTAGAGCATCCATAAAAGCAAGAGAAAGAAAAAGAGAAAGACTTGTTGCTAAGTTCGCTGAAAAGCGTGCAAGATTGAAAGCAGAAGGCGACTACATTGGTTTAGATAAACTGCCAAGAAACGCTTCTCCTGTAAGATTGCACAATAGATGTAAACTAACAGGTCGTCCTAAAGGATACATGAGAAAGTTTGGTATCTCAAGGGTGACATTCAGAGAAATGGCTTCAGCTGGAAAAATTCCAGGTGTTACCAAGGCAAGTTGGTAAACTGTTTTTCTTTTATTAACTAAAAATATTTAATACCTTTGCAGGCCGGTTTAAGGCCGGAAGGTATTTAACATTTAAAAAAAGTACAATTCTGGGAGATATCGCCAGAAGAACCGAGTTAGTCGATAAATGTTGACTAACAAAAAACAAAACAATGACTGATCCAATAGCAGATTATTTAACGCGACTAAGAAACGCCATCAGTGCGAATCACAGAATAGTCGAAGTTCCTTCGTCTAAGGTGAAGAAGGAAATCACAAAGGTACTGCATGACAAAGGCTTCATTCAGAACTTCAAGTTCGAGCAAGCTGGACCTCAGGGTAATATTAAAATTGCCTTAAAGTACAATCCATCTACAAAACAACCAGCCATCGTTAAGCTCGAAAGAATTAGCAAGCCTGGTTTGAGAAAATATGTTGGTGCGGCCGAGCTTCCAAGAGTTTTAAATGGTCTTGGTATAGCTATCGTTTCTACTTCTAAAGGTATTATGACTGATAAGGAAGCTAGATCACAGCATATTGGCGGAGAAGTATTGTGTCACGTATACTAAGAAGGGAGAAAGACAATGTCACGAATAGGTAATCAACCCATTAATCTGCCAGAAGGTGTTTCTTTAGATATTACAGCTGAAAATGTAGTAACTGTAAAAGGACCTAAAGGAGAATTAAGTAGAGAAATCAATCCTGAAATTAAGCTTACTGTTAATGAGGGAGTGCTTAGCGTAGAAAGACCTACGGAGCAAAAAAGACATAAAGCGTTACACGGACTATATCGTTCACTGATTAATAACATGGTTATTGGTGTGCACGAGGGATTCAAAAAAGAATTGGAGCTTGTTGGTGTAGGATATAAAGCAGCTGTTTCTAATAATATTTTAGAGCTAAACTTAGGATACTCACATAATATTTATGTGGCTGTTCCAGAGGAAGTGAAAACAGAAGCAAAAATGGAAAAGGGTAAGAATCCTCTTGTAACATTGCACAGTGCTGATAAAGAACTTATCGGTCAAGTTGCTGCTAAAATTAGATCACTTAGGAAAATTGAACCTTACAAAGGGAAAGGTGTCAGATTTGTGGGTGAGCAGATTAGAAGAAAAGCTGGTAAAACTGCTGCTAAATAATAGATATCATGGCTGTTAGAAATAGTAGACTAAGAATAAAGCAAGGTATTAGAACTAAGATTTCTGGTACTACAGAGAGACCTAGAATTTCAGTGTTCAAAAGTAACGCTCAGATTTATGCTCAAATTATTGATGACGAGAAAGGACATACAATTGTATCTGCCTCTTCGTCAGAGCTAGGTGCTAAAGAAAACACCAACGTCGCGATGTCTAAGGAAGTAGGGAAGAAGTTGGCAGAGAAAGCAGTTGCTTCAGGTATCACTAGCGTGGTATTTGATAGAAACGGTTATGTATATCACGGAAAAGTAAAAGCTTTGGCGGAAGGTGCTAGAGAAGGCGGCCTTAAATTTTAATTGAGATGACACAAAAAGTAAGAAATATTAAGGCTAGTGACATCGACTTGAAAGAAAAAGTTGTTGCCATTAAAAGAGTTGCCAAAGTAGTTAAAGGTGGTAGAAGATTCAGCTTCTCTGCAATTGTTGTAGTAGGAGATGGTAATGGTGTAGTTGGATACGGACTTGGTAAAGCCAATGAGGTGACAGACGCTATCACTAAAGGTATCGATGATGCTAAAAAGAACTTAGTGAAAGTACCTATTTTCAAAGGTACGGTTCCTCACGAAGTTCTTGGTAAATATGGCGGAGGTTTAGTACTAGTTAAGCCAGCTTCTGAAGGTACAGGAGTAATAGCTGGTGGTGCTATGCGTGCTGTATTTGAAAGCGCGGGTGTACATAACGTACTAGCGAAGTCTAAAGGATCTTCGAATCCACATAACGTTGTAAAGGCTACTTTCGATGCATTATTGCAAATGAGAGATCCATTGGCTGTTGCACAACAAAGAGGTGTCGAGTTAAGCAAAGTTTTTAACGGTTAAGAGATCATGGCAAAGGTTATTATCACCCAAGTAAAAAGTACCATTGATAGACCCGAGAGACAAAAAAGGACTATAAAAGCCTTAGGTCTTGGGAAAATCAACAGATCTGTTGAAGTAGAAAATACACCTCAGATTGCTGGTATGATTAATAAAGTAAATCACCTTGTATCTGTAAAGGAAGCATAAGATGAAACTGAATACATTAACGCCTGCAGAAGGCTCTACAAAAAATAATAAAAGGATAGGACGTGGTACTGGTTCTGGTAGAGGTGGAACCTCGACAAGAGGACACAAAGGTGCTAAGTCAAGATCTGGATATTCACGTAAATCTGGCTTCGAAGGAGGTCAAATGCCTTTACAGAGACGTGTACCTAAATTTGGTTTCACCAGCCCGAACAGAGTTGAGTACAAAGCCATTAACTTAGACACACTTCAGGAACTGGCTGAAAAGACTGGTGAAGCTACGATTAACGTAGAGACGCTAATCGCTAATGGTTTGGCTGGAAAGAATGACCTAATTAAGGTTCTAGGACGAGGCGAGTTAAAATCAAAAGTAGATGTAACTGCTCACAAGTTTTCTGCGTCTGCATTAGCAGCAATCGAGAAAGCAGGAGGAACAGGCACAAACATTTAATTTCATGAAGAAATTCATTACCACCATAAAGAACATTTTTTCCATTGAAGAGCTGAGAAATCGAATCTTAGCAACTTTGGGATTCTTGGTCATATTCAGACTTGGTTCATTCGTAGTATTGCCAGGTGTTGACCCAACACAATTGGTAGATGCTGACGGTGGTATTTTTGGAATTCTAAATTCATTATTAGGAGGTTCTTTTTCCAGAGCCTCTATCTTTGGTTTGGGTATCATGCCATATATCTCTGCGTCAATTGTGATTCAGTTGATGACGGTGGCCGTGCCTAGTTTCCAGAAAATGCAAAAAGAAGGAGAGTCAGGACGTAAGAAACTGACTCAAATCACTCGCATCCTAACGATCCTTGTGACATTAGCGCAGAGTTTCGGTTACATCAAAACAGCGATCATCGCTCCAGGAGCTGTATCTCCAAGCGTAGATCAAAACTTATTCATGGTGTCGTCAATGATCCTCTTAACTGCTGGTACAATGTTCTGTATGTGGTTAGGGGAGAAAATTACTGATAAGGGAATTGGTAATGGTATTTCTATGCTAATTATGATTGGAATTATTTCTAGTCTTCCAGCAGCAGCAATCAACGAGTTTTATGTTACTAATGGATTGAATAATGCATTATTCTCGATTGTTGAGATTGTAGCGTTATTTGGTGTCGTTATCGTGACCGTAGCTTTAGTACAGGCGACGCGCCGAATTCCAGTACAATATGCTAAGCAAGTAGTTGGAGGTAAAGTGTATGGCGGTCAGCGCCAGTTTATACCATTGAAAGTAAATGCTTCTGGTGTAATGCCGATTATTTTTGCTCAAGCACTGATGATTTTGCCAACACTTATTGGCCAGATTTGGGCCGATTCAAGCGATTTTTGGTTAAAGGTTACACAAGCATTTGTGAATCCTTTCTCTTGGCAGTATAACTTAGTATTTGCGCTATTGATTATAGCATTTACATTCTTCTATACTGCGATTACAGTCAATCCTTCAAGCATGGCGGATGACTTAAAAAGAAACGGTGGTTTTGTACCAGGTATTAAGCCTGGAAAACCAACTTCCGATTTTATCGGAGACGTAATGGATAGAATTACATTACCAGGATCAATTTTTCTAGCGATTATTGCCATCCTACCGACATTTGCTTACAACGCAGGCGTAGGACAAAATTTCTCTTATTTCTACGGAGGAACATCGCTATTGATTATGGTCGGAGTAATACTAGACACACTACAGCAGATTGAAAGTTACCTACTCATGAGACATTATGAGGGTATGATGAAATCTGGCAAGATGAGAGGAAGATCTCAGAATATGGCAGTTGCGTAAAATGATATTTTACAAGACTGAGGAAGAAATTGAACTCATTCGTGAGAGTGCTCAAATATTAGGCAAAGCTCACGGAGAAGTAGCCAAGCATGTAAAGGCTGGCATAAGAACAAAAGATCTGGACAAGATAGCTGAAGAGTTTATCGCAGATCATGGAGCCAAAGCATCTTTTAAAGGATACAATGGATTTCCAGCAACGCTTTGTATTTCAGTGAATGAAGTAGTAGTTCACGGTTTTCCTAGCGAATATGAATTGAAAGACGGTGATATAATCTCTATAGATTGTGGAGTCTTCTACAAAGGTTTTCATAGCGATTCCGCTTATACTTACCCGGTAGGAGATATCCCCTCAGAGACATTAGCACTTCTTAAAGCAACGAAAGAGTCGTTGTATAAAGGTATTGAAGAAGCCAGGTTTGGAAATCGAATTGGTGATGTAGCTTTTGCTGTCCAAAATTATGTGGAAGAAAGAGGTTACACAGTAGTGAGAGAATTGGTTGGTCATGGTTTAGGCAGAAGTCTACATGAAGGACCAGAAGTTCCGAATTATGGTAAACGCGGCAGAGGACCGAAGTTGAATGAAGGTTTGGTAATAGCTATTGAGCCAATGGTCAATTTGGGTGTTCGCAACATTGTTCAAGAAAGCGATGGATGGACTATAAGAACGAGAGATCGGGCACCGTCGGCGCATTATGAGCACACAGTCGCTATCTTCAAGGATAGAACAGAAGTTTTAACAACGCATAAATACATAGAAGAAGTAGTAAAACTTTAATATGGCTAAACAAGGATCTATAGAACAAGACGGAACAATCGTAGAGGCATTGCCCAACGCGACTTTCCGTGTAGAATTGGAAAATGGACATATTGTGCTAGCGCATATCTCTGGTAAAATGAGAATGCACTACATTAAAATATTACCTGGAGACAAAGTAAAACTTGAAATGTCTCCTTATGATTTAACTAAAGGAAGAATTACTTACCGGTATAAATAAAAAACGATGAAAGTAAAGGCGTCCATCAAAAAGCGTAGCGCTGATTGTAAGGTAATCCGTAGAAACGGAAAGCTTTACGTGATTAACAAGAAGAATCCTAGATTCAAACAAAGACAAGGATAATTATGGCAAGGATTTCAGGAGTAGATATTCCAGATCACAAAAGATCAGAAATTGGTTTAACATACATTTTTGGTATCGGCCGTAGCTCAGCAAACTATGTGTTGAACAAGGCAGGTATCGATGTAAATACCAAAATTGGTGATCTCGATGATGATCAGCAAAAAGCAATCAGAACCATCATTGGTGAAGAGTTTAAAATTGAAGGTGTACTTAAATCAGAAGTACAATTGAACATCAAGCGTTTGATGGATATCGGTTGTTATAGAGGTTTAAGACACAGAAGAGGCTTGCCAGTTCGTGGTCAGCATACGAAGAACAACTCTAGAACCAGAAAAGGTAAGAGAAAGACTGTTGCTAACAAGAAAAAGGCTACTAAGTAATAACAGCTTATAAAATATTATAAAGATGGCTGAGAAAAGAAAAGATAAAGCAAGAAAGAGAATTGTACAGGTGGATGCACTTGGACAGGCGCACATCAAGGCGTCTTTCAATAACATCATCATCTCTTTGACCAACCAACAAGGTCAAGTGATCTCTTGGGCTTCGGCAGGAAAAATGGGCTTTAAAGGCTCAAAAAAGAATACACCTTATGCTGCACAACAAGCAGCTCAAGACTGTGCTCAAAAAGCATATGACTTAGGTTTAAGAAAAGTAGAAGTCTTTGTGAAAGGACCTGGTGCGGGTAGAGAATCTGCCATCAGAACTATCCAAAATACTGGTATTGAAGTTACGCTGATAAGAGATGTAACACCACTACCACACAATGGATGTCGTCCTCCAAAAAGAAGAAGAGTTTAATTTAGATATTATTAGTAATGGCAAGATATAGAGGTCCAAAGGCTAAAATTGCAAGGAGATTTAATGATCCTATTTTTGGTCACAGCAAAGCATTACAAAAGAAGGCTTATCCTCCAGGCCAGCACGGCAGAGGAAGAAGAAAGAAGCAGTCTGAATATGCAATCCAGTTAATGGAAAAGCAAAAAGCTAAATACACTTATGGTGTATTAGAAAGACAATTCGCTAACCTTTTTGATAAGGCTTCAAGAAGATCAGGTATTACGGGTGAAATCTTACTTCAATTATTGGAGACTAGATTGGATAACGTAGTATACAGATTGGGAATAGCTCCAACAAGAAGAGGAGCGAGACAATTAGTGTCTCACAAACACATTACCGTAAACGGCGAGGTGTTAAATATTCCTTCTTATCACGTATTAGAAACTGACGTGATTGGTGTAAGAGAGAAATCAAAATCTCTTGAAGCAGTTACTGACAGTTTGGGTGCAAATTCTGTACAGAAGTACCCATGGTTAGAATGGAATAAAGCAGAGATGACAGGTAGAATGATCAACGTGCCAGCAAGAGAAGATATTCCTGAGAATATCAAAGAGCAGTTGATAGTCGAGCTTTACTCTAAATAATACATTTAAGAACCTTAAAAAATTTAGATATATGTCAATACTAGCATTTCAAATCCCGGAGAAGGTGGTAATGGAGAAGGCAGACGATTTTCACGGTCTGTTCACTTTTAAACCATTGGAAAAAGGTTACGGGGTAACTATTGGTAATGCACTTAGAAGAATTTTACTTTCTTCTTTGGAAGGCTATGCTATCACAGGTATTAAAATTCCAAGTGTACTTCACGAGTTCTCTACTATTGAAGGTGTTGTAGAAGACGTATCTGAAATTATTCTAAATCTTAAAAAAGTAAGATTCAAGAAAATCTCTGATACAGTTGACAACAAGATCAATGTAGTGATCGAAGGACAAGACAAATTCACTGCAGGTGACATTGGAAAATTCACTTCTGCTTTTGAGATTTTAAATCCAGAAGATGTGGTTTGTCATTTGGATAACAATATCAAATTCGAAATCGAATTGACTATTGAAAAAGGAAGAGGATACCTTCCTGCTGAAGAAAATAAGCCATCTGAGCAAGTTTTCGGATTTATTCCAATCGACGCAATCTTCACACCTATTAAGAATGTGAAGTACAGTGTTGAAAACACAAGGGTAGAGCAGAAGACTGACTACGAAATGCTTGTGTTGGATATCAAAACCGACGGTTCTATCCACCCTGAAAACGCATTAAAAGGTGCTGCACATATTCTTATTCAGCACTTCATGTTATTCTCTGATCAAAACATGATCCTAGAAACAGGAGCATTGGACGAGCCAGAGCAGGTAGATGAAGAAATGCTTCATATGCGTAAGTTGTTGAAGACTAACTTGAATGATCTTGATCTTTCAGTTAGAGCTTACAACTGTTTGAAAGCCGCTGACGTTCGTTCTTTGGGCGATCTTGTTAGACTAGAGATTTCAGACATGATGAAGTTTAGAAACTTTGGTAAAAAGTCTTTAGCTGAGCTAGAGCAACTTGTAGCTGAGAAAAACCTAACATTCGGTATGGACTTAGCTAAATATAAACTCGAAGAGGATTAAGAGAAATGAGACACGGGAAGAAATTTAACCACTTAAGTAGAACAGCATCACACAGAAAAGCGATGTTGTCTAATATGGCTTCTTCGTTGATTGAGCACAAGCGAATCACGACTACTGTAGCCAAAGCGAAAGCTTTGAGAAAGTATGTTGAGCCATTGATTACTAAGGCTAAAGATGATACTACTCACTCAAGAAGAGTTGTGTTCTCTTATCTTCAAGACAAAGAATCTGTTACGACACTTTTTAACGAAGTTGCAGAGAAAGTTGCTTCAAGACCAGGCGGTTACACTAGAATTATCAAAACTAACAACAGGTTAGGAGATAATGCCGATATGTGTATCATCGAATTGGTTGACTACAATGAATTGTTATTAGCTGAAGCTGCTCCGGCACCTAAAGCTAAGCGAAGCAGAAGAGGTGGTAAAAAGAAAACTACTGCTAAGGCAGAAGTTACTGCTACTGATGCTGTAGTTGTTGAAGACGAAGTGGCAGAAGCACCAGTTGCCGATGTTGTGGAAGAGACTCCGGCTGCAGAAGTTGAAGAAACTCCTACGGCTGAAACTGAAGATGCTCCTGAGGCTAGCGCCGATGAAGCAACTGAAGAATCTTCTGACGAAGAGAAGAAAGACGCAGAGTAACAAACAAAGCGTTTCACATAAGCACTTAAAGCCCTAGCCATTGGTTAGGGCTTTTTTTATTGAGTTTTGAATTGATAAATCACGATTGAACTTCTTTTCTCAGGGAGCACCTTAAAGGTAGATTGTAAGACCGCGTCTATGGCAGACTGAACGAAGACTTTGTGAGATTCATCTGAGACAAAAGGTCTAAGGCTTACAATCTTTCCGTTTTGTACGGCTAGCGAGAAGTGTACTTCTCCGGATAAACCTCTTAATAAGGCTTGTTGAGGGTACGTCGCGGGTTTCTTCTCAATCACTTCCGGCATTTCGAGATTTCGAGATGTATAAACATTCTTTAATCGGGATTCAACCCTTTGAAGGCTTTCCAAAGACATAATACCTGTTTCTTTTATTTCAACACCATCAATCACTGATACAACTTTAACAGTACCTGCTGAGGATGATGATGTAGGCGGGCTACTACTTGTTTCGGGTCTTGAAGTAGTTTGTGTTTTTTCTTCCTCAATAGGATCTTCTTTTCTCAGTAAATTCTCTGTTCCGGCAAAACCAGATTTGATATTTTTACTTGTAATACGAATTGGGAAAGTTTTGAGATAGACATTGCCATCTTTCTTTTTTAGTTCAACCTTCAAGGTAGAAGGTGCCTCATAATTAGTACCAAAGCCTCTAAAATCGATTGGTTTTCCGGGGTTCTTTATAATTGAATTTGCTGGCCTACTATTGACTTTCAAAATGATATCTCCCACTTCAATATTGTTTTGGAAGGCAGGGCTATTGAGATCAACCTTTCTCACGACTAGTTGCGTATTGCTTTCAATTGCCTCAACCCAAATGCCATGGTAAGCATAACCTTCATTGGCAATGTATTTGAAGTTATCGATCTGAAAAGCGAGAGCGATATGGTACCACATCACAGTTACTCTTTTACTCTTACTTCCATATGCTCCTTTATACTTGAAAGCCTTTTTTTGTGCATCTAAAGCCTTCTTTATCTTTTCCGGTGTCGGATCCAATAACGCTTGAAAGGTATAATTAGCCTGAGAGATTTGATACGTTAAAAAACTTATTCCTTGCACTCTTTGGCTTAAATATCCGCGTTGATTATTTCCAGTTACGTATTGAGCAATACCATTGTAGTAAGCTGTTTCTTCATTTGTGTAGCCACTTCGACTTCCGGATGATCGATCATACTGACTTCCCATATAACCATTACCAAGCCATTTGGCCAAGCGTATGTAAGCATCATAATGTCCACCGCTATAGACGAGGCTATGTAATTCTCCTGGTGTTCTGTTGCTAGTTAGGGCTTCCCCAATTGCGGTTCGATCACCAAATCGAACTAATGAATCTACAAGGTTATTTAATTCTTCAGGTTTGCCACTTCTCGCCAGAATGGGCAGGTTTTTAAGTGAGCTTCGAACTAACGCTTTTCTTCTTTCTTCGGCTCTTCTTTTATCTTCTCTATCTATTAGGCTCTTCATTGAGCCAGAGCCCGGGTAGTCGCTAAAATAATTTGTGATGGTTTTGGCAAACCAGTAAGCACCTCGTTCACTTTTTTCTACTTGCAACTCAAAATCGTAACCAATTTTAGCATAATCTGCTACCATAAGCCTATTTTGTGGTGTATCCTTTTGGCTTAAATAAGTGGTTAGCTCAGACATTGCTGAGGACACGTAGCGGACCCGATAATCGCCATTAAACTTATTCCAATATCGTTGGCCTTTTACTTCAATATCACCAGCGGCCAATTCCATGTCTTCAGCGGCTTCAATTCGGTCTTCATAAAGTTTGTTTATATACTCGTAAGCTACTTTAGAGCCCTCTCTTAGTTTTTTCAGGTCATTCTCTACTCTCGATTTTATTTTGTAATCTAAGCTGTAGCCATATTTTGTAAACCAAGCGCTCAATCTTGATTGCCATGTTTTATTAAGGTTTAGGTAGTTTTCAAAAGGCCTAAGGGCCTGATCGAACGCACGATTAAACTGGTTTTTCAGTTTAGCCTGTTCTTTTCGTTCTTGTTCTCGCTCTCGCTGATCTGCTATTTGATTTAAGACGTTTGCGAATCGGTTTAAGGCTCGGTCTACCAGCTGCTGTTTAGCTTGTCTGTTTCTAATACCTTGCTGTCTTCTTGTCTCGAAATCTCGATTGAACTGTTGAATTTCTCTGTCTTGCTTTACCTTCCAAGCATTGTATTGGGCTTGCTGTCTGCTCTGTGCTGACCGCTGTTGGTTAGCGGCTTGCGAGTAACTAATGGTAGTTTGAGAAGAATTATTAGTGGAAGGATTTGAAGGATTAGAGCTGTCAGAACGGTTAGCAATACCAGGAGGCGCTGAAGCACGATTGTTGTTTTGAGCTTGAGCATTTAAATTGTTACAATAAGCCTGCATATCTTTTTGTAAGGCATTGGCTCTTCTTTGAAAATCTTTGAGGGCGAATGCAGCTCTTTCACATTCTTCTACAATTCTTAAGTACTTTTTATGTTCTTTTTCAACAAAGCTCTCATATAAAGCTTTATTAGTACTCGGTGGCTTTGCACCTATAATTGTATTTGTGCCGGCATAAGGACCACTACATGCATTAAAATCTTTCCAATAAGAATCGGGGAAGTGTTTTTTAACTAATTCACTTGTTGCCACAGGTCTGGAAAAAACACCGCTTTGGTTTGGACCACTAGGTGGGTTGTTATTGAGTAACCTTAAGACTTTGGTGCCACTAGAACCGTCAATTTCCCATTGGAGATTTTTATAGAAACGAATTATCGTTTCTATTTTCTGAATATCTGTAATGGCATTAAGGGGCGATGCTTTTTGCTCCTTACCGCTTTTAAAATCGTTACAAACGGAATTTTGGGCTTGAGCGCTGAAAGTTAATAATAGGTTCGCTACACACACTAAAAAAAGTCTGTAGTTCATCATAATATTTTGGTTGTAAAACCAAAATAGTGAAAATATGTCAAAATGATAAACTGAAAAATTAAGCCTTTGTGGCTAAACTCTACACGTCTTAATCATGATTTAGTGCATTTATCTAAATTGTATTTCCATCATTCAATCATCAGTTTTGGTGACTAAGAATTTGCCGTTATTTTTGTACGATGCGAAAAGTCGCACGCCAATCAAAATATGTCGCAGAATACGTTAAATCTATCTCAAAAAAAAGCCATCCTGTTACTAGAAGACGGATCACGCTTTGAAGGAATTGCCATCGGAAAAATCGGAACTGTAGGAGCAGAAATCTGCTTTAATACAGGCATGACAGGTTATCAAGAAATCTACACCGACCCATCTTATTATGGTCAGATCGTTGTGAACACGACATCCCATATCGGAAACTATGGTGTAGAGGATTCGGAACAAGAATCAGATGCCCCTAAAATCACAGGTCTTGTCGTCAATACATTTTCCGAAGATTTTAGCCGAAATACCGGCCATGGCTCACTTCAAGATTATTTAGAAAAGAATGGAATTGTTGGAGTATCTGAATTGGATACCAGACTCCTTGTCCGTCAGATTAGAGATAAAGGAGCCATGAATGCCATTATTTCATCAGAGGATCTTTCAGAAGATGAATTGCAAAGAAGACTGGCAGAAGTACCTTCAATGGATGGTTTAGAGTTATCATCATTCGTCAGTACCAAAGAACCATATTTCGTAGGTGAAGAAAATTCTCCGTACAAAGTGGCTGTACTAGATTTAGGCGTCAAAACTAGTATACTTACACATTTAGCCAGTAGAGGGGCGTATTTAAAAGTATTTAATGCAAAGACTTCGTTTGAAGAAATGAAGGAATGGAACCCTGACGGCTACTTCTTGTCGAACGGACCTGGCGATCCTTCTGCGATGGACTATGCCGTAAAAACCGCAAAAGAGATCATAGCTGAAGACAAACCCCTTTTTGGGATTTGTTTAGGTCACCAAATTATTTCATTGGCCTGTGGAATCTCTACGTTTAAAATGCACAATGGACATAGAGGTTTGAATCACCCAGTAAAGAACCTAATCTCAGGCAAAAGCGAAGTTACTTCTCAGAATCATGGATTCGCGGTTAACCGAGAGGATGTGGAAAATTCTGATTTAGTTGAATTAACGCATGTCAATTTAAATGATCATACATGTGCTGGTATTCAGGTAAAGGGTAAGAAATCGTTTTCCGTACAATATCACCCAGAATCTTCGCCGGGCCCACACGATTCCCGTTATTTGTTCGATCAATTTATAGACCTTATCAAATCATAAGAAAAAGAAAATATGAGTTTAATAGAAAGCATTCATGCAAGACAAATCCTGGACTCTAGGGGGAATCCTACGGTAGAAGTAGATGTAATTACCGATAGTGGTGTTTTGGGAAGAGCAGCAGTGCCGTCTGGAGCTTCAACTGGAGCGCATGAAGCTGTCGAACTACGCGATGGAGGAGACTTGTACCTTGGGAAAGGTGTAACCCAAGCAGTAGAAAATGTAAATGATGTGATAGCAGCCGAGTTGATTGGTTTCTCAGTTTTCGAGCAGAATCTGATTGACAAGATCATGATTGAGGTTGACGGAACAGAAAATAAAAGCAAATTAGGGGCTAATGCTATCCTTGGAGTTTCTTTGGCAGTAGCTAAGGCTGCCGCGGCAGAGCTAGGACTGCCTTTATATAGGTATGTTGGTGGCGTGAGCGCGAATACACTTCCCGTACCAATGATGAACATCATTAACGGTGGTTCGCATGCCGATAACTCTATCGACTTTCAGGAATTTATGATTATGCCTGTAGGTGCGGAGAGTTTCTCTCAGGCAATCCGAATGGGAGCAGAGATATTCCATCACTTAAAGAAAGTTCTTTCTTCTAGAGGTCTTGCGACAAACGTAGGAGATGAAGGTGGTTTTGCACCGAATCTTGGTTCCGACGACGAAGCATTACAGGTGATATCAGAAGCTGTGGAAAATGCAGGGTATAAAGTAGGAGATGATATTGTTTACGCCTTAGATGTGGCTTCTTCTGAGTTCTATTTGGAAGATGAAAACGTATACTATTTCAAAGATTCAACAGGTAAAAAACTTTCTCCAGTTGAAATGGCTGACTACCTAGCCGATCTAAGCGAACGCTACCCGATTATTTCTATTGAAGATGGTATGTTCGAGGACGATTGGGAAGGTTGGAAAGCACTAACCTCTAAAATTGGCGATAAAGTACAGTTGGTAGGAGATGATTTATTTGTGACCAATGTAACGCGCCTTCAGCGAGGTATTGATAATGACATTGCCAACTCGATCTTAATTAAAGTAAATCAGATTGGTACGCTAACAGAGACAATTGCAGCCGTTAGCTTAGCCAATAGAAATGGCTATACCGCAGTGATGTCACACCGATCAGGTGAAACAGAAGATAATACAATCGCAGATTTAGCAGTTGCTTTGAATACAGGGCAGATAAAAACAGGCTCTGCCTCCCGTTCTGACCGAATGGCAAAATATAACCAGCTAATCAGAATTGAAGAGGAGTTAGGCGAAGTAGCCAAATTCCCAGGTAAAGATTTCAGAAAGGCTTACTAGCCAAATAGAAACTTAAGATTTTAAACCCTTCTCTAAGTCAAACGGCTTGGGGAAGGGTTTTTTATGTAATTCAGCTGACACGCAATAAAAAAATCAAAATAACTTCAGAATTGTAGCAGCCTTTTGCTGTTAAGGAAGGTATAGGCCATCAAACGACTTAATTATGAAAACTAAAGTACTTTTTTCTCTTATAGCAATTGCACTTATCTCCTTCGCGTGCGGAAATGATGGAGGTGGAGATGATCAGCCAGACCCATGCGCTACGCCAGTAGTTATTACGGTTACAAACACTATTAATGCTACCGCTGGCCAGTCCGACGGTTCCTTTACAGTTACCGCAACAGGAGGAAGTGGCGGATTTGAATTCAGTATCGATGGTGGTGCGCTTCAATCTTCAGGTACATTTACTGATTTAGCGGCTGGAACATATACTGTTACAGCTACAGGAACTAGTGGTTGTTCTAACACGCTACAAGTTACAGTAGGAGAGAATTCAGCGCTACAAGTATCTTTTGCTTCAGATGTGCTCCCAATTCTAGAAATGAGATGTGCTACAGCGGGTTGTCATGTGGCTGGTGGTAATGCGCCATTTGCCATCAATGGATTTAGCGATGCACAGCCAAGAGCGGCAAGATTTAAAGCAAGAGTAGCGGGCAGAACAATGCCTCCTGCTAGCGCAACAGCTTTAACTAATCAGCAAATTGATATTATTGTTGCGTGGGTAGATAATGGTGCCCAAGACAACTAGAATTGCCTGTTTTTTGGAATCTTGACGAAAAGTTGATTACTTTTATAGTATGAATCCTTTCACAAAGATTCCAAAAATTTTCAAAAACTACTATTTCCTCTTCGGGATGTTCTTCCTGGTTTGGATGTTTCTGATAGACTCAAACGATGTAGTTTCCCAAGTTCGTATGACTCAGAAACTTAATGGTCTGAAAGCTCAGCAAGAATTTTATATCAATAAGAAAGTTCAAGTACTTCAAGATAAAGAAGAGCTAAGTACCAATAAGAAGCTATTAGAGAAGTTTGCCCGTGAGAAGTATCTCATGAAGAAACCTTCCGAAGATTTATACGTGGTAGTCTCAGAAGACTAAAAAAATAATTCACTCACATTAGTCCTCTTTTGAGGACTTTTTCGTTTACATCATATGAGAAAGATAATTCTAGGCCTTTTGTTAATTGTCGGAAGCTATGGAGTAGCTTCAGCTCAAGTCTATTTTGAAGAGGATGAGGTAGATTCATTAAGTTTCAAGGATAAACTCTATTTTGGTGGAAACTTCTCATTTAATATCGGGAACCGTTTCACATTCATCGACATATCTCCGTTAGCAGGTTACTTATTGACTGACGATTTTTCAGTTGGCGCTGGAGTCAATTATCAGTATCTAAGAAGAGAGTTTATTAATGCTTTTAATGGTGATAGATTCACTTTATCCAATGGTGTTTATGGTGGAAGGTTGTTCGCTCGACACAATATTCTAGATGATTATTTCGCTCATGTAGAATTAGAAACAGTCAATACTGAAGTTGTCGAGTTCGATAATTTTGGGAGGAGCAGTATTGGTCGAGACTGGGTGCCTGGCTTTTTCATTGGAGGTGGCTATACGCAACCGGTGTTTGGTAGAGCAGGGATTAATGTGACTGTCCTGTATAATTTATTACATGATGACGCCCGATCGCCATATAACAGTGCTTTTATAATTAGAGGTGGAATAACCCTTTAATATCCCTATTGAAAGGGTATATCGAACTTTTCTCCCAATGCTGAAAGGTCATTTCTTACAGCTTCGAGTAGCGGTATTCCGTCCTTCATTCGAATGGCTTCCATTTCACGCTCAGGATCGCCAGGGATAAGTACTTTTTGTTCTGGATCTATTGGTGCCGAGTTTTTAAAACGTTGAATCCATTGATCCATATTGTCTTTAAATTCATCAGCAGGTCTAAAAGCGTCTACGCGCATAGCACCCATAAAATGGCCTAACCCTTCACCAACAGGATCACTTACAGGATCCATAAAGCTAACGAATGGTGGTGCCCATGGGCCATAGTTAGCACCTGATAAAACCGCAGAAAAAATATCTACCATGGAACCAAGAATATAACCCTTATGGCTTCCGTTAGATCGATCGCCACCGAGAGGTCTCAGGGCACCGCCCTCCTTCACACCAAAAGCGTTAGTTGTAACCTCGCCTTCTTTATTTTGTATCCAACCTTCAGGAGCTTCTTCCCCTTTACGCTGTAAAATTTCAAGTTTTCCGTTAGCCGCAGTTGTAGTGGCAAAGTCACCTACATATGGAGGTTCCTCATTAGCTGGAATGGCAACGGCAATAGGGTTAGTACCCAAAAGGCGTTCTTTAGAAAAGGTCGGAGAAACCAATGGACTCGCATTAGTCATAGAGATTCCAATCATGTCATGATCTAAGGCCTGCATGGCATGATAGCCCGCTATACCATAATGATTAGAATTTTTTACGGCAACCCAACCAGTCCCTGCAATGTTGGCTTTTTCAATAGCGATCTGCATGGCAAACGGCGCCACCACTAATCCCAAACCTGCGTCTCCATCCACAACGGCCGTACTAGGAGTTTCATGTACAATTTTAATAGCTGGATTAGGGTTAATCCTTCCTTTTTCCCATAGCCTGACATAGCCGCTGAGTCTAGCCACACCGTGAGAATCTACACCCCTTAAATCAGCAGAAAGTAATGTATCGGCGGCTATTTTGGCATCCTTTGCCGAGCAGCCTATCTTTTTAAATACAGATTGAGAAAATGTGTGAAGCTCGTCGTGAGAATATAATGCCATATTTAAATCGTCTCTGTTACGTTTTTTGCGGTGTCTTCCGAAAATAGTAGACCTTCTTTCAAAGCATAAGCACAAACTTTGATTTCGTTTATCTCAAGATGTTCCTGCACAAAAGAAATCAAGCAGCTAGCTACTACAATCATATCAACACGCATCGTCACCATGCCTGGAATCAATAATCTCTCCTGTCTATCCTTGATCAAGAGTTCCCTATGTATGTCATGATAAGCCTTGATGGGTAGGTCAAAAGCTGTCGCATGCGCGTCTTTTTTAGAGCCGGTTTCACTCAAGAAAATATCATAGATCGTATCGAAAGTTCCTGAGCAACCAATCAACCCCGTAGGATTAAACTGACTTATTGCAGAGGTTAATGACTCTAATTGAGGGTTAAGCCAAGCGAATAAGTCTTCAATTCTTTGAGGAGGCATTGGGTCTTCCGTGTGAAACTTATCCAGCAATCGCTGAGCGCCAATTTCAAAACTTTGTTTCCAAAGAATACTATCCTTATTTCCGATGATGAACTCTACGCTACCCCCGCCTATATCCATCACCAATTGGTTATCGATCCGCATATCTAAAGCAGCTTTAACTCCACCGAAAATTAGTTCGGCTTCACGATCACCAGAAATAATATTGATACGTATTCCGGTTTCGTCAAATATTTCATCGAGCAACTTTTGACCATTCTTCGCATTTCTGATTGCACTAGTTGCCACACCTCTTACATCCTTAACTTCAAACTGATCAATTACAGTTTTAAAGATGGATAATGCATGAATAGCTCTTTTGGTTGCGTCAGGGGCTATTTTACCTTTGCTAATACCATTTTGGCCAATTTTCACAGCAATTTTCTCTTTGTAGAGCGTATTCATTTTGCCATTGAGAAATTCTACAATGAACAAATGAAATGTATTCGTACCGAGATCTATTACTGCTTTGCGCATCACTTAGTAGCCGCTTAAAACGTTGGCCGAAGATAAGAGATATTGCCAAATAATGAATCTTCCGATTGTGGAATTACCTAGGTTCAAAATTCTTTTTTGATGCGATCTATCTATCTTTGGTCAGATAATAAAGTACCTATGGCGGATCAGAATAATCAGCAATCTGAAGTGCATCTTCTTTCTAAAGATGAAAAGTTTAAACTTCTAGAATCTAAAAATCAAGAAGCCCTACTAGGAGGGGGTGAAAAAAGGATTGCAGCACAGCATAAACGAGGCAAATTAACGGCCAGAGAGAGGATCACACTCCTAGTGGACGATGGATCGTTTGAAGAGATTGGTAAATTTGTGGAACACCGTGCTACTGATTTCGGGCTAGATAAAGAGGTCTACCTAGGAGATGGTGTGGTTACAGGTTATGGAACCGTTAATGGTAGATTGATTTACCTATACTCACAAGACTTTACCGTATTTGGCGGGTCTCTTTCAGAAACGCATGCGGAGAAAATATGTAAGATCATGGATTTGGCCACCAAGAATGGTGCACCATTGATTGGACTGAACGATTCTGGAGGCGCTAGAATTCAGGAAGGAGTAGTTTCGCTAGGTGGTTATGCCGATATTTTTTATCGAAATACGCGAGCATCTGGAGTTATTCCACAAATATCTGCCATCATGGGTCCTTGCGCAGGTGGGGCTGTATATTCTCCAGCCATTACAGACTTTATCTTTATGGTGGAAAACACATCGTATATGTTTGTAACAGGTCCGAGTGTGGTGAAGACAGTTACGCAAGAGGATGTAACAGCAGAAGAGCTTGGTGGAGCCAGCACGCATAGTAGTAAAAGCGGCGTAACTCACTTTTCATCGGCTAACGAAGTTCAATGTCTCAACGATATTAAAAGGCTTCTAAATTACATTCCGCAGAACTGCGAAGAAGATTCACCAGTTTATGCCTATGACGAACAAGATGAGATCAGACCAAAACTTACGGATATTATCCCGGAAAACCCTAACCAGCCTTATGATATGCACGAAGTAGTGGAGCATTTGGTTGATGAAGATTCGTTCTTTGAGGTGCACAAGAATTACGCTGAAAATATTATTGTCGGGTTTGCAAAATTGGGAGGCAGAAGTATTGGTATTGTAGGAAATCAGCCTGCTTCATTGGCAGGAGTATTAGATATAGATGCTAGTGTAAAAGGTGCTCGTTTTGTAAGATTCTGCGATAGTTTCAACATTCCTTTGTTAGTGCTAGAAGATGTCCCAGGTTTCTTGCCTGGAACCGATCAAGAATGGAGAGGTATTATTACCAATGGCGCTAAACTTTTGTATGCTTTTGCCGAGGCGACAGTCCCAAGAATCACTGTAATTACACGTAAGGCCTATGGCGGAGCTTATGATGTAATGAACTCCAAGCACATTGGGGCGGATATGAATTATGCTTGGCCGATGGCAGAAATTGCCGTAATGGGAGCTAAAGGTGCTGCTGAAATTATTTTCAAAAGAGAGATAGCCGCTGCTGATGATCCTGAAGCTAAACTACAGGAGAAAGTGGATGAATATACTGCCAAGTTTGCCAACCCTTATAGAGCTGCAAGACGTGGTTATGTAGATGAAGTAATAAGCCCAGATACGACAAGATTAAAGTTAATAAGAGCGTTTAAAATGCTGGAAAATAAGGTTGATTCATTACCGAAGAAAAAGCACGGAAACATACCACTTTAAATAATTTCAAGCGTTTTTACGTATTCAGAAAAACTCTAAATGTGCGTTGATGCACTGATAAGACTATGAACAAACAGAGTGAAGCTTTCTTAACCAAATATTTAAATAATGCATCTCCAACCGGGTTTGAAAGCTCAGGTCAGCAGATTTGGTTGGATTATATAAAACCCTACACAGATTCACATTTCACTGATAAGTACGGAACCGCCGTTGGAGTCATCAATCCAGATGCACCCTATAAAGTTGTGATAGAGGCGCATGCCGATGAAATCGCTTGGTTTGTAAACTATATTGGTGACGACGGTTACATTTATGTAATCAGAAATGGAGGTAGCGATCATCAAATAGCCCCTTCCAAAAAGGTGAATATCCATACAGATAAAGGTGTGGTAAAAGGCGTTTTTGGTTGGCCAGCAATTCACGTCAGAGATAGAGCAAATGAGAAATCACCGTCCCTCAAAAATATCTTTATTGATGTAGGTGCCGAGTCTAAAGATGAGGTATTAAAAATGGGTATTCATGTTGGGTCTGTCATCACCTTCGAAGACGAAGTCTTTAAGCTCAACGATAAATATTGGTGTGGTCGAGCGCTAGACAATCGGATCGGAGGATATATGATTGCCGAAGTAGCCCGTAAATTGAAAGAAAATAAGGTCGAGTTACCATTCGGACTATACATCGTAAATGCCGTACAAGAAGAGATCGGTTTACGAGGTGCAGAAATGATTGCTGCGCGAATTAAACCTGATGTTGCGGTCATTACTGACGTTTGCCACGATACATATTCACCAATGTATGATAAAAAGGTAAGTGGAGATCAGAAAGCAGGTAAAGGTCCAGTTTTGACTTACGGACCGGCAGTTCATAACAACCTGCTAAATATGATTATTGGTGTGGCCGAGGCTAACAAAATTGATTTTCAACGAGCTGCGGCCTCTCGATCTACTGGAACTGATACCGATGCATTTGCTTACTCAAATGAAGGCGTGCCTTCCGCTTTGATTTCGCTTCCGCTAAAATATATGCATACTACAGTAGAAACCGCGCATGAGTCGGATATAGCGAATGTAATTGACCTCATGTATGAGTTTTTGATCCAATTGCCCAATAAACACGACTTTAGTTATCTCAAGTAATGCCGAGGGTAAATGATCAGATGGGGAGGGAGGTAAACATACCAGAAAACCCTCAAAAGATCATTTCTTTAGTCCCCTCCCAAACCGAGTTGCTCTACGACCTTGGTTTAGGTGATCGGGTTGTTGGAATTACTAAATTCTGCATCCATCCGTCACATTGGCGAAAGGAAAAACAGATTGTTGGTGGAACAAAGCAATATAGATTTGAATCAATAGCGGCATTTGCTCCAGACTTGATTATCGGTAATAAAGAAGAGAACGATAAAGTAGGGATAGAAAAACTTGCTAAAGATTTTCCTGTTTGGATGAGTGATATAGCTACACTTGCTGATGCTATAGCGATGATTCAGGAGGTAGGAAATATTGTTGGAGAACAGTCTAAAGCCAATTTATTGAGTCACGAGATTTTAGATGGCTTCAGTAAATTACCGAGAGGATTAAGTGAGCAAAAAGCTCTTTATCTGATTTGGAAGAAACCTTATATGGTGGCTGGAAATGGAACTTTCATCAATGAAATGATGAAGTACGCCGGTTTTGAGAACGTTGTAGAGGAGGAGCGTTACCCCACGCTTGAGCTGGCAGACTTTAAAACGCTGAATCCTGACGTTGTTCTGCTTTCCTCAGAACCATATCCTTTCAAGACAAAAGATATTGCTGAGATTCAGGCTGTATTGCCAAATGCTAGAATTGATCTGGTGGATGGGGAAATGTTCAGTTGGTACGGCAGCCGATTGAAGAAATCACCGGATTATTTTGAAAGTTTAAAATAGGGGGAGCCTCCAGCAGACTCCCCCGTCCTTGTTACCTAAACACGGCAAGTGCATTGCACACTTCCTTGTTGTAACACTCCCAAATTTCTTTTTTCTGAAAAGCGACTTTTTTACGCGACTTAGTCTTAATCGGAAACTTGTACCCATCTGTTGCCGATTTCTTTTTAGATCTCGACTTGTCCGCGACATGATAGTAGTAGACCTTTTCATCTGACTGACCCATTAGCTTTCTTTCGCCTGGGGGAAGAGTAGTCAAGCCATCAGTTTGCCACCCGCCGTCAATTGATTTGTAGCGAATAGCCACCTTCATTGGGCTGCTGGTCTTATTCTCGAAAAATATGTTGTAAGATTTGCGACTGGGCGCTTCCTCGAAGGCCGGTAGCTCTGTAGGAAGTTCGACGACTCCCGAAAGCTTTACTGGAGATCCGAGTTCTATCGGTTCCAGTTGAGCATAGTATGATGGCCTTCCTTCATGCAATGAAGAGAAAAAGGCCGTCATAGCCGTGCCCATAAACAGTGCATATACTGCTAATGGTTTCATATGTTTAGGTTACTGATATAAAGATGAAAAACTTATATGAAATATTCAACATATATTCATAAAAAATTATTTCACATTAAGAGTGGTGGAGGAGTGAAAGTGCGTTTAAGAGATTTTTAGGCTCTTTTTTAGCTATTTTCTAGGACGAAAATAATTTAGCTATTTGCTAATGAGCAATGGTTCTATCTCTTTAATCCAGAGATCGTAGCCTTTTTTATTCATATGAAGACCATCCTCGATAAAGATATCTTTCTTCAAAGAACCATCTTCTTTGAGCATTGGACTCCATACATCAACATAAGAAATATTATCTGAGAGTTCAGCTAAACGGGATAGTCCGGTATTGAATTTTTTATAAGATTCTCTTAACTCCCAGCGGGCTATGCTCGGTTTTGCGGAGATAAGCACAATATTCTCTATCTTCTCTTTTTTGATTAGGTCAATCACCAGAGCCGATAGTTCGGCAAGCACAAACAAAGGGTCTTCACCCGAATTGATGTCATTGTCACCCTCGTAGATAAATACTTGCTTAGGTTTAAAGTTCGAAATGAGTTGATCCTTGTAAACAATCAAGTCACTTGTTTCAGAACCGCCAAAACCGGTATTAATGACATTGTGGTTGGGGAAGTAACTCTTAAAATCTACCCAAAGGCGAATACTCGAACTTCCTGTAAATAAGATTCTATTTTTTGATGGGTAATTATCTTCTGTACCAGCAAACTGACTTACCTCTTCTGCGAAACGCTTTGGGTCTTGTGCCCACAAATTTATGGTCACAAAAATTAGAGATAGGGTGAGTGCTAGGCGCATTGACCTAAGTTAGAAAATTTGGGAGAATTATAAACCCTAAATTATTTATGCGAGCAAAGAATTTATTTGAGCGTATTGGAGCAACATTATAGTCTTAGCATCCTTAATTTCTCCATTGCTGGTCATGCGCAGTGCTTCTTTGAATGAAAGCTCTAATACTTGAATGTCTTCCTCTTCGTCAGTACCGCCACCATCATTAACTTTCATAACGTCTTCATACTCGGCCACAAAGAAGTAAAGAATCTCAGTGACTGATCCGGGTGACATATAGCTTTCAAAGACTTTTTGAACATTTTTGATTCTATAACCCGTTTCTTCTTCCGTTTCTTTGCGTATGCAATCTTCAGCATTATCCTCCTCTAATAAACCGGCACAAGCTTCAATTAAAAAGCCGTCTTTATTTCCATTCAAATAAGTAGGCATTCTGAATTGCTTCGTAAGTACCACTGTACCTTTTTCTTTGTTGTAAAGTAGAATAGTGGCTCCATTTCCCCGATCGTATGCTTCACGTTCTTGCCTTTGAACAGAACCATCGTTTTTGGTGTACTCAAAAGTTACTTTGTTCAGTGTATACCAATTATCGGATAGTACCTCTTTATCTATTATTTTGATCCGGTCGTTCATACTTTAAATTCTAGCCTGATAAGTATATAATTGATAGTACCGCCCTTCGCTGGCAATCAATTCATCGTGAGTACCACGTTCTGCGATTTCTCCGTCTTCTATCACTAGAATTTGATCTGCCTGTCGAATGGTACTTAATCTATGAGCGATCACGAAAGTGGTTCTACCTTTCATTAACCCGGCTAAACTCTTTTGAATAAATGTCTCGCTTTCGGTATCTAGGTTAGAAGTGGCCTCGTCGAGTATTAAAACTTTTGGGTCGGCCAATACCGCCCTAGCGATGGCAATACGCTGTCTTTGGCCACCAGATAGCTTCACGCCTCGTTCTCCAATCAAAGTATCCAAGCCGTCTTCGAACCGATCAGTGAACTCATTTACATAAGCCGCTTTTACAGCAACGTCTAATTCTTCATCTGAAGCATCTGGTCTGGGGAAAAGGATATTTTCTTTGATTGTACCCTCAAAAAGGAAGTCATCTTGGAGTACCACACCTAAGTTTCGGCGATAGCTTTTTAGTTTGACCGTAGAAAGGTCAATATCATCGACAGTAATCTTCCCTGATTTTGGGGTCAGGAAAGTCGCAGCTAAACCAGCGATCGTCGATTTCCCTGATCCAGAAGTTCCAACCAATGCCGTCACACTGCCCGATGGTGCGTCGAACTTTATGTTTTTTAGCACATCCACGCCTTCATCGTATGAAAAAGTCACATCGTCAAAGACCATATTCGCTTGAATTTCATCGAGTTCCACCGTGCGTTTAGGGTCCTCATCTTCGGTAGCAGTCATCATGATTTCCTCAGTACGATCTAAACCTGCAAAGGCTTCTGTAATTTGACTACCGATATTGGACATTTGAACGATAGGAGCGATCATGACGGCTAAATAAGCAATAAAGGCCACTAATTCTCCCGGGGTCATGGAACCTTGGATAATGTAATATCCTCCAATACCAAGTATGCCAGTACTAGCCACCCCAGCCAAAAGAAATGTAGCGGAGCTCGTAACGATGGCAGTGGCTGTCAAAGTTTTCTTAACGTTTTGGTACAATTCGTCTACCCCTTTTTCGAAAGTAGCTATCTCTTGTAATTCGGCACCGAATCCTTTGATCACCCTTACACCATTCAATGTTTCTGTTAAACGACCTGTAACCTCTGCATTGAGTTGGCCGCGCTTTCGGAAAATTGGTCTTAAATATGCAAAGGCTTTCATGGCGACAAGCCCGAATATTACAACCGGAGCAATAACGAATGCGGTTAGTTTTGCATTCATATCAATGAGAATGTATAGCACACCTATGGAGGTTAATAAACCTCCGAGAAGCTGAACTAAGCCAGTACCGACCAGATTTCTTACACCCTCCACATCGGTCATTATTCTAGACACCAAAGCACCAGATTTTGTGCTATCGAAATAATTAATGGGTAGAGAAAGTATTTTCTTTTGAACCTTAACTCTAAGTTGAGCGATCAGTTTTTGTGCCTGAACACTGAGTAATCTAGTCAGTGCAAATGAGGTTCCTGCTTGGGTGATAATGGCTGCAATAGTAACAGTTATCACAAGCCATAGCTTCTGCATGTCTTTGTTCACCACTACATCGTCAATCAAGAATCTAGTCGCACCAGGAAGCACAAGACTCGCCGCGCTTCTTAATAGAATTAGAATAAGTCCTATGAGGAGTAAGCCTCTTTTAGGCCATATTATGGTCTTGAATACCTGCCCTACGGTAATGTTGTTTAGCTTTTTCTTTTTGGCCATGAAAATATTGTTGGATGATGGCTAAACGAAGTGTTCACCAAATTGATTCCAAGTTATAGAAAGTAATTTAGCTGACACTTGATTTAGATCAATTTCATGAGCCTGTTGCTAAACCCACATGATTCCAAAAACTAGGGTAGGATTTATCCACAACTGATGGATCCTTAATCAAAATGTCCTGTTGTGTGCTAAGTGGGGCAAAGGCCATGGCCATTCTATGGTCTTCGTAGGTTTCTATGGTTACTTCTGGCTGGCCAGGTTGAAATTTAGATTTGATTTCCCAAACACCTTCCTCTGTCTCTTTTAGCTTGATATTGAACTTTTTGAGTTCCCGTTTTAGCGCCTTGATTCTATCAGTTTCTTTAATCCGTAAGCTTTCAAGGCCCGTCATTTTACAAGAAATATGTTTGACGCCGCAAACTACTGCCACGGTTTGGGCAAGGTCAGGGCAATCTGAAAAATCGATTTCAACTTCGTTTCGAGCCGGAATTTTTTGTAACAATACGCCGTCGGCTTCGAAAGTACTCATAACGCCAAGCTGATTCATAATCCTTACGATGGCAATATCTCCTTGAAGCGATTTTTGGCGCAGGCCTAATAATTTGATTTCCGCGCTTTCAGCTAAGGCTGCAAAACTGAACCAATAACTGGCTCCAGACCAATCTGATTCTACCTGATACGGATAAGATTGGTAAGGTTGTGGTTTTACTTCAATGGTATTGTTAGTCCAAGAAGACTGAATACCAAAGAGCTTCATCATATCCAAAGTCATTTGAATGTAAGGGCGGCTTCCGATTTTCCCAATCAGCTCAAGAATTAGTCCTTCAGGTAAGGCAGGAGCAATCATTAGAATAGCTGAAATGAATTGACTGCTCACATCACCCTTCATCCGAATCCGTTCTTTTTTTTGATCCTTTATTGGGGTGATTTTCATGGGCGGATACCCATCATTCTTCAAGTATTTAACCTTTGCGCCAATTTGTTTCAGTGCTTTTCCAAGAATCTTGATCGGACGCTTCTGCATTCTTGGCGTGCCTGTAAGAACCCGAGGATTTTTCCCCAACGCCGAATATGCCGTCAAGAAGCGCATAGTCGTTCCCGCGTCTAGAACGTCCAGTGTTTCTTCGTTGCTGGTCAAAAGCCTCAGCATAGTCTGGGTATCCCTAGCATTAGACAGGTTTGAAATTGCTGACGTATTTCCGCTAAGTGCATTGATGATCAACGCTCGGTTACTTTCGCTTTTTGAAGCTTCAAGTGGGATTGTTACGGCGTTTAATTTAGGACAGTGTTTTAAGGCGATTGACTCCACTTTAGGCTTTCAGGTTTATATAATAAAATAAAGCATCCATCACATCTTTTTCATCTACCGCCACATCATACGTAGCACGACCGATTTCATAGAGTAGTGAATGGTTAAGTAGATTATTCACATTCTTTTTGTCTTGATACATCAGGCTAATAATTGATGTAAAGTCTCTTTTCTGGATATTAAGATCGGGATAAATCTTAAGGATATACGATGAAATGGCGCCTAGCGTATCAACTTCAAGACTTAATAATTTTTTGGAAACATGGGCTTCACAAATCATCCCTATAGCGATCGCTTCACCGTGTAACAAGTGATTTTCTCCGTCGAGGTAAAAGCTTTCAATCGCGTGGCCGATCGTATGACCAAAATTCAAAATTTTCCTTAGCCCTGCTTCTTTAGGGTCAGCTTTGACCACTTCATTTTTGATCTCTACGGAATGGGCGATAACAGCATTCCAATTCTCCTGATCAAGGCCTTTATTACTGACCTGCTGGAAATAGTCTTTGTCTACAATGAGTCCATGTTTAATAACCTCAGCAAAACCCGATCTCAACTCTTTTTTCGACAGTGTCTCAAGAAATATTGGATCGATAAAGACTGCTTTAGGGTCTTGGAAGAAGCCTAAATGGTTTTTTAAACCCTGAAAATCGATACCAAGTTTTCCGCCCACGTTAGCGTCAACAGCTGCTAAAAGCGTCGTTGGGATATTAATAAAGTCGATTCCTCTTTTGTAAGTAACCGCGCAGAAACCTCCCATATCGCCGATCACGCCGCCCCCTAAATTCACTAATAAAGATTTTCTGTCAAATGCGTTAGCCGTGAGTTTTTCCCAAATCAGTTGACAGGTATTTAGGTTCTTATTGCTTTCCCCAGATGCTATTTCAATGACTAAATGATCGGGTAAAAAGTCTTTTATGATTGGGTAGCAGTGATTGTGTGTGTTTTCATCTACCAAAACAGACACTTTGGTATAAGTATTTTCCTCAAAGAAGGCGCCTAGGCTTGTTTTAATATCGTCTATTTGAATTTGACTCATGCTTGACTAGCAGATTTGACTTCCTTGAGTTGAGCTTCTTGCATTTTGACCGACTCTTCGTGTAACGCAAATAAAAAGCTTTTCATAAATTTTTCGGTCATGTTTTTATTCGTCCCTGACTTTATCCGTGACTCCATTACATCTTGCCAGCGATTGGGTTGGTAAACTGCCAAATTATGAGAGCGTTTGTACTCACCAATTTGTTTGATCATTTGAAACCTATCCGAGAGCAGTTCTATGATTTGTGCGTCCACCAAGTCTACTTTTTGACGGAACTTATCCAGTTCACTAATTGCCTCTGGGTGTTTGTCTAAAGTTTCCCTGAAATTGAGGTTTTCGATAATGATTTTAAAAGTATCTGGTGTAACCTGTTGTTTAGCATCGCTCCAAGCATTATCAGGATCGTGATGTGTTTCAATCATAAGTCCGTCTAGTCCGAAATTAATTGCACGTTGACTTACAGAAGCAATAATTTCTCTGGTACCAGCTATGTGGCTAGGGTCACAGATTACAGATATGCCTGGGATCATTCTTTTGAGGTGGATGGGCATACTCCATTCTGGTTTGTTTCTATAGCGCTTCTCATATGGATCAGAAAAGCCTCTATGGATAGCGGCAACCTTGTTAATACCCACTTTATTGAGCCGCTCAATCGCGCCAAGCCAAAGTTGAAGATCTGGGTTGATAGGGTTTTTAACCATCACTGGGATGTCTGTACCTCTTAAAGCTTCGCAAATTTCCTGAACCGAAAATGGGTTGACAGTCGTTCTCGCACCTATCCACAGCACTTCAATATCAGCTTTCAAAGCAGCCTCTACATGACTAGTATTTGCTACCTCTACAGTGACTGGCACATTCAAGATTTCTCTTGCACTGTTGAGCCATGATAAGGCATCGTTTCCAATACCCTCAAAGGAACCCGGTCTTGTTCTTGGTTTCCAAACTCCGGCTCGAAACAAGCCTAAATTTGCTCCTCTAAGGCCTTTGGCGATTATTTCAATTTGTTGCTGACTTTCGGCAGAACAAGGTCCGGCAATAAGTACGTGCTCGTCTAGACCTAAACCCCAATCTTTAATATCAACGATATCCATATCTCTAAAATAAAAAAGCCCGATTCTGATGAACCGGGCTTAAAGTTTTAATTAAGTTTCTTTATAGACAGCGGTTCTACTTGATGGGTATCAAAAAGTAAAAAAAGTAATAATACGACGCTGGCCATCTTTTCATACGCTAAACATATGTATCTTCTCTAGAAGTCAGAAACATATTTGAGGAAATTTTGGTAAATCGATTGAATTATTTCTCCTTTCGTTCGAATTCTTACTTCTTTCTGGGGCTAAAGGCCCGTATTTAAAAGCTTTATCCTTTCTGATCTAGACGTGCGTCTTCTTCCGATTTATTAAATACTTCGGTTTGTTTCTTAACTGATTGTTGATGCAAAAGTCTTAAAAGCTCTGTAGCGAATTCTGGGTCAAGATTCATTTGTTTAGCCCATTCGGGTCTGGATTTGAATATTTCCTTCCATCTGCCCACTTGAAATATGGCAACATTATTTTCTTTCTTAAACTCACCGATCTTTTCCACAAGATTCATTCTAATAGCGATTGCTTCTAACAATTCTCTATCCGCCTGATCGATTTGCTGTCGGATAATATCCAATTGGTTGAGGTAACTCTTATCTGTGAATCCGGCATCCCGAAGATTTAAATTGTCTACAATTTCTAGGAATTGATCTGTAGAAACTTGTTGGGCTGCATCGCTCAAGGCTTTGTCTGGGTTGTAATGAGTCTCAATCATTAACCCGTCATAATAGAGGTCAAGGGCTTTTTGCGAGATTTCACCAATTAGTTTTCTCGTTCCGCCGATATGGCTTGGGTCACAAATGAGCGGCAGATTTGGGAATTCGCTTTTTAAATCGAGGGGAATTTGCCAAAAAGGTGGGTTGCGGTATTTATTCTTTTCATACGTATGAAAGCCCCTGTGAATGGCGCCAAGTTGCTTGATTCCTGCTTTATAAAATCTTTCTAAAGCTCCTTTCCAAAGCGAAAGTTCAGGGTGTACTGGGTTTTTAACAAAAACTGGAATATCAACCCCTTTCAGAGCCGTAGCGATTTCACTCACGTTGAATGGATTCACAGTAGTTCTGGCTCCGATCCATAAGGCGTCGACCTCATACTTCAATGCAAGGTCCACATGTTCTGGAGTGGCAACTTCTGTGGTAAACTTAAAGTCTAGCTCCTGTTTCAAAGATTTTACCCAAACAAGAGCATCTTCTCCAACTCCCTCAAAAGAACCAGGTCTTGTTCTTGGCTTCCAAATCCCACCCCGGATAAAGTCCGCTTTATGGCGTATCGAAGTGACAGATTGCCGAAACTGATCTTCAGATTCTACGCTACATGGGCCAGCGATTATCATTGGCCTAGTGTGGTCTTTTACCCGTCCCTTCAAACCATCAATTTCCATCCTTTAAAACGTTTTTTCTTTGCTATAACAAATGTAAAAGACTTGATGTTTGTTAATTATATTTGGCCTTCTAATTCGACCTATGGAGCTGAAAAAATTCGTGGATTTTGATCAGATTGATATCGCATTTAAAGCAAAATCTGATAAAGCGTTAAAAAAACGCCATTTCATATTTTCTACCATGAAATGGCCTTGGTTAGTGAGTGTGGGCACCTCACTCACAAAGTTTAGCCTTTCTGCTGGCCTACCAGTAAAAGGATTAGTCAAGTCGACCATATTCGATATTTTCTGTGGAGGAGAATCGCTAGAAACTTGTTCCGATGCTTGCAATGAGCTCGAACACTATGGTATAGGAGCAATTTTTGACTATTCTGTCGAGGGTGAAAAAACCGAAACTGGTTTTGATGCCACCGCTGAAGAAGTACTTCGAACAATCGAAACAGCATCAAAATCGGATGTTATGAAGTTTGCTGCCTTTAAAATTACAGGCGTTGGTGCTTTCGATTTGTTGGCTAAAATTCATGCGGGGGAAACGCTGTTTACGGAGGAATCATCGGCATATGATCGTATTGTAAAACGTGTAGAGCGTATTTGTGCCTTGGCAAGCGAGCTTGATGTGACGGTTCTAATTGATGCTGAAGAAACTTGGATCCAAAAGCCGATCGACGACATTACGATCGACATGATGAGGAAGTATAATAAAGAGAAAGCCGTCATTTATTATACGTTCCAGATGTATTGTCACGCGATGTTGGATAACTTACAATCGCTTCATAAACAGGCCGTTTCTGACGGTTATATCTTAGGTGCTAAGTTGGTTAGAGGCGCTTACATGGAGAAAGAAAGAGAAAGGGCCGAGGAAATGGGTTATTTAGATCCAATTCAACCCACTAAGCAATCCACCGACGATGATTTTAACGCGGCATGCCAATACTGTATTGAGCACTTGAACGAAATTGGTCTATTTGCTGGTTCGCACAACGAGGAGTCGAATTATAGGTTGACGTTGCTTATGGATGAGCATAATTTACAACCTGATGATCAAAGGGTGTATTTCGGTCAGCTATACGGGATGAGTGATCATATTTCTTTCAACCTTGCGCACGGCAATTATAATGTGATAAAATATGTGCCTTATGGTCCTTTGAAAGCCACTATACCTTATTTGATTAGGCGAGCGGCTGAAAACACGTCAGTAAAAGGGCAAAGCGGAAGAGAACTTACGCTGGTAACGAAAGAGCTGAAGCGTCGAAAATCTTAAATCGAGTTGAAAAACTAAAAAAGGCCCTGATTATATCAGGGCCTTTTTTGCTGACCAATGGGCGAATTATTGTTTTCTCTTTTCTGCTCTTACATTAGCTACTCTCGTTACTTTTACAGGCTTTTCATGGTAGGCATTAAGAGATTTTACCTGATTTTCAGTTAAGTTCTGTAAGTTTTTGTGGTTGTATTCAGATCTTACTTGTTCAACAATTGTGTTGTTCGAGTCTTCTTTCAATTCTTTAACGATTAAAACATCCGACTCGAAATAGACTTTATCTGAATTTTTGTCAGTAATGTCGATTGTGGTTGTGCCTTCGCTGCCTTGCTCTTTCAATATGCCTTGGATAAGTACAGGTTTGCGGTTCTCATCTAAGAATACATTAAGTGTATCGTAAAAAGCTGCCTTTTGCTCTGTGATGAGTTCGGCTTCTGAATCAATTGATTGCTTGGGATCATTAATATTTACTGGTTCTGTCTCTGGATCTGGTGTACAAGCAAAACCTATAATTAAAATAGCAATGACCGGTAGTGCGAAGAAGGGTTTGAATTTTTTCATAACATTTGAGTTTAATTTTTGAATCATATTTAATCTTTTTTGAATAGGGTGTTCACTGAAGCTTGAAACAAGTCCAGTATTGAGTTTTGATAATGTCAGCTCTAAAAGAGATTTCTCATAACTTCTCGCATTGGTCAATTTTAGCGCCTGATCGTCTGCGATGTATTCATGCTGTAGCTTGATTGATTTTAAATAGAAGTAACTGAAAGGGTTGAACCAGAACACACATTGTAAAATCTCGAAAAAGAATATGTCTACGGAATGCTTGCCTCTAATATGAGCTAGTTCGTGGGCAATTACATGGGATTTAAGCTGTTCATTGTCCTTTATATCCTGACCGATATAGATGGTGTTTAGAAAACTGTATGCATTAAAACCATCAGTTTGGGAAATACTTATTCGTTTGTTCTTCAAAGAGAACTTTGCGCCCAGCCTTTTTTTGAGTGTTGCTATTTTGAGTAATAAGATAATGCTAGCGATGATTACCCCTATGGCGTAAATGTTCGTCAAGGATAAGCCGATTGTAAAAGGCGACGACTTTTCAACTCCTTCAAGACCTGGGTTAATCGTTTGGCTGCTTATGCCTTCAATGGCACTAGGTACATTTATAGGCAAATCGAAATCGAATAGCGGTATGCTTATGGCCAGAACTGCCGTAATGATCAGATAGGCTCTATTAATAGTTAAGAGTTTTTCGCTTCGCAGAAAGAGCCAGTAAAAAGTATAAAAGCAAGCTAGGCAAATCGATGATTCTATTAGATAACTAGTCATTGTCCTTGAGTTTTTTCATTAAATCTTCAACCTGTTTGATATTCAGTTTTTTCTCCTCTACCATAAACGAAAAGAGTTTTTCGGCTGAACCTTCGAAATAATTACTCAGAAAACCATTCATGAAGTTTTGTGTGTAGGCTTTCTTTTTAACCGATGCTGTATAAGCGAAAGTGTTCCCAACTTTTTCTCGTGTTACGAAGCCCTTATTCTCCAAAATTTTCAAAAATGTCCCTACCGTATTGTAGGCGGGCTTGGGATCGGGCAGTAGGTCTACAATGTCTTTGATAAACAGTTTAGGTTGCGACCAAACGACCTGCATTATCTGTTCTTCTGCCTTAGTAAGTTCTTTCATCTCCTAATATTTTAGGAAATCTCCGAATAAATTAGGAGTAATCCTAAAGATTTAGGAATAAAATTTAGAGACCCTTGATGGAGAGCGATTAAATGTTTAAATAATCTACATGAATCATTAACTTTGCGCACTTTAAAATTGTCGGTAAATGCAAGTGTTAAGCGAACAGGAAATTCTAAGAAGGGAAGAAAGAGAAACTTTACAAAAGCTAGGGATAAACCCTTATCCATCGGAAACTTTTGAAGTAACTGCTTATTCTCAAGATATAAAGTCTCAATTCGATCAAAATCCGGAGCAATTTAAAGAAGTGACACTTGCGGGCAGGCTTATGAGCCGTAGAATAATGGGTTCGGCTTCGTTTGCTGAATTACAGGATAAAGACGGACGCATTCAGATCTATCTAAGAAGAGATGATATATGTCCAGATGAAGACAAGACACTTTATAACACCGTATTCAAGAAAGTTCTCGGTATCGGCGACTTCATAGGCATTAAAGGTTATGCTTTCAAAACAAAAGTGGGAGAGGTTTCGGTCCATGTAACTTCACTTATGGTTTTATCTAAATCATTGAAACCACTTCCTTTGCCAAAAACTGATGCTGAAGGGAATGTTCACGATGCATTTACTGATCCTGAACAACGCTACAGACAACGTTATGTAGACTTGGTAGTCAACCCCCACGTAAAAGATGCCTTTGTCAAAAGAACTCATCTTGTGAATTCCATGCGGAATTTCTTGGCAGAAAAAGGATACTTAGAGGTAGAAACGCCAATTCTTCAACCACTTTATGGTGGGGCTGCAGCCAGGCCGTTCAAAACACATCATAATACGCTAGATATGACCTTATATCTTCGTATTGCAAATGAATTATATCTAAAAAGACTAATAGTTGGTGGGTTTGATGGTGTTTTCGAATTCTCTAAAGATTTCCGTAATGAAGGAATGTCTCGATTCCATAATCCTGAGTTTACGCAGGTAGAACTTTACGTTGCTTACAAGGACTATGATTGGATGATGAACCTTGTGGAGGCTATGGTAGAGAAGGTAGCGCTTGATTTGCATGGTACCACTGAGGTGCAGGTAGGTGAGCACAAGATCAATTTCCAGCGTCCATGGAAGCGTTTCACTATGTTTGAAGCTATAGAACACTTTACCAAGATTGATATATCCGAAATGGACGAAAGTCAACTTAGGCAAACAGCAAAAGAGTTGAATGTCGATATTGACGAGACGATGGGTAAAGGAAAACTCATTGATGAAATCTTTGGTGAGCACTGCGAACCAAAATTGATTCAACCGACATTTATCACGGATTACCCAGTTGAAATGTCTCCTTTGGCCAAAAAACACAGGACTAAAGAAGGTTTGGTAGAACGTTTTGAAGCGATTTGTAATGGTAAAGAAATCTGCAATGCCTTTTCTGAGTTAAACGATCCGATCGATCAGCGTAAACGTTTTGAGGAGCAATTAGAGCTAGGAAAGCGTGGTGATGATGAAGCGATGGTACTGGACGAAGATTTCCTAAGAGCTTTGGAGTATGGTATGCCACCAACGGCTGGACTAGGAGTTGGTATCGATAGGTTGTCCATGATCATGACCAACTCGAACTCTATTCAGGATGTTCTTTTCTTCCCTCAAATGAAGCCCGAGAAAAATACTGCGCCTGTAGCAGCTACGGATAAGGACTTTGAGGATGTTGGCGTTAGAACTGAGTTAATCCCAATACTCAGACAAATGAACATTATGACGATTCAGCAATTGAAAGAACAGAAGGCTGGTAAACTTCTTAATGATATGGGAGGAATGCGTAAGAAATTAAAGCTTACTGATGTTCCTGCTGCTACAAAAGAAGAAATAGAAAGCTGGTTAGCTGATTAACAAGGATTAGAAACTTCTATCGAATTGACTTCTGCGCCTACTGATCTTCAGGTCTTTTAGGGCAGAAGTTTTTATTTGGATATCGATCGTGTAAGAAGTGAATGCACCAAATGGTATCCAGTTGGCACGCATTTCCCAACAGCCTAAGTCTCGATAAACCCCCAGAGATGTTTGCGTAAAATCTTTCTGGTCGAAATCGTATCCAGTATTGTAGGTAAGCTGCCATTTTGGAGTCAGTTCGAGTTGACCATATGCTTTTATTGATTGCCGCACAACCGTACCTGTCGTAGCCCAGCGGTAACTATAGTCATAACTCAATCGCACATTCCACGGAATATTAATATCGACATAGGCGTTGGGGTCGTAGAAATACTCTGGTACTATACCTCGATTATTTTCACCGCCATCATTTAATGAACCAAACTGTCCAGGGTTATCTCCCCCTGGAAATCCGCCCAGATCGTTTTCGCCGGCCAAGCCGCCCCCTGCAAAACCTCCTTGATTACTCCGATTACTAGAACTATTGGCTCGCGAGTTCAAGTTAGTACTTAAAGAAAATCTAGCACTTGTGATTCTTCCAAGTCCCTGATTAGATCTTACCGCTAATCGACTAATTCTTTGTGTTGTCGTTACGCCTTCCGTAGTACTTGTCAAGTAAGTATAAGGGTCTAAAACAGCACCCATGTTAATCTGTACTTTTTTATCAAATAGGGATGTTCTAGCTGTGATCGCAATAGTAGATAGCTGAAAAGAATCGGCCAAGAAATTATAACCGCCACTAAGTGATAGGTTATCGATAATAGATACTTTCTTAGATTTTGCGGTATCATTTTTAACCTTCATTTCAAGCTTGTTGCTGACTTGAAAGCTTAGCGCAGCAGCCTCACCTAGTGTTGGGCTACCAAATCTAAATCCGTCGTAAATGGATAGTTGTTGAAGGACTGGACTACCGTCCGCAGCGGTGTCCGTTTGTACGGTTTGATAATAGCCAAATCGATCATCACTAAAGTCTGGGCGATAAGAGAAATTGACCGTAGGAGTAATGATATGTCTAATTCCTTCAATTCTTTTCAGCTTTTTCGCAGGATAAGATCCATAAATCTGAGTCGAAACACCGATGCCCACACTATAAGTCATAGCTCTGCTAAACCCACGAATTGTATCAATTCTTACAGCATTTTCATCCGCCAAATATTCGTAATCCAGTTCTTCTAAATACCAAAGTTCCTGTACGTTAAAAGAAGGTGTGAAATTGAAATATTCTTTTACTGAAAATGAGGTGGAAAGGTCAATGTTATGTTGAGCCCCATTTGTGGCATTATCTAATAACTGATCCAATGTCTGAAACTGCACTGGTATGGTGTCAGTGGTCTGTGTTCTATTCGCTATGTCGAAGCCAGCTGTACCAGGGCGTACCAAGTTGGTTATCCGGTTCGAGGCATTAAAACGCCAACCAAGATTGAAACTTTTAAGAATATCGGCTTTGGAAGACTTTAAAGGATAGATCCTATTCATGTTCAGCCCAAGCTCTGGTAAGGAAACGTCTAGAATCTTAGTTTCAACGTTTTGGTTATGTCGCGCACTGATCGTGTAGTTAAAAGGTGATCCTGGAATAGACCCACTGAAATTAACGTTTGACCTAAATTCCGATCGAATGTTATTACTAATATTTACCGTGGATAAGTTGTTCTGGTTGAACGAACTTGTTCCAGCTCTCACACTCGCAGAAAACCTTGAGTTTCTACCTTTAGAGTCTGGTCTGTGTGTCCATGAAACCCAAAAATCTTGAGAATCCAGTGGGTTTTCGTCCGTCAACGGGTTAGTGTAGTTTCTGTTAAAAGTTACGTCGAGCGATCCACTGTATTTATAGCGGTTTTTATAGACAGTACGCGCTTTTAAACCCCAACTACCTTTTGAATATATATCGCCAGTAAAAGCCGTATGAACCTTATCATTCCAGGCCTGATACCAGCCCCCCTCTCGCAAGAATAGACCCCTACGTTGTTCATCGCCGTATTTAGGAAATAGAATTCCAGAAGTTGCCTCTCTTGTGTCAGGGAAATAACCAAAAGGTAAGCCTAGCGGAGTGGGAATACCCCCAACGTACAGCAGAAATGGCCCTGTGATGACACTTACTCCTGGATTAACTTTGATTTTTTTAGCCTTAATGAAGGTTTGCGCGTCAGGATCATCTAAACAAGGAATATACTTTCCATTTAAAATGTAAGCAGATTGATCAGGGTTTCTTTTTATGACCTCACCCTGAAGCTGTCCATCGGGTTGATCGGTAGCTACACCTTTTATTCTTGCCCTTTGGGTAACAAAGTTGTACCTAATTTCTTCAGTCTCGTAAACCCCTTGCGAATCTTTAAAAATGGGTCTGCCCCGCCAAATTCCTGTTGAATCTTGAACTCCACGAGCGATCAATTCGTTATTATTCCGATCGATAACAATGATGGCTGCTAATAAGTCGATAGCGCCGTATTTGATGCGGGCATCACCGTATAAGTAAGTGGTGTTTGTCTTTGTTTGAGTTATGATAGAATCCTTGGCGTAATACTCAATAGTGGTTTCAATACCGTTGACATTTACGCTTAATGAGTCTTGAACTCCGGGGATGGTGTCATTTTTAGGCGGGAATTCTTCGGTCTCTAAAGATTCGGCACGGTTTTGAATAAGAACGGTAGAATCAGGTTTAGTCGCTACCTGTGCACTTAAGTGTTCAAGTGAGATAAAGGTGAATAGTATTAAAAAAATGAACCGTTTTGAAATCAAGGTACTTTTCGGTTTTGCCGAATTTTTTAGAATTTTGCGTAAAGTTATTTTAATCAACCGTTCCATTTACATCAAATTGAAAAATTATAGCCTGCTTATCTGCTTGTTGACACTTTTGGGCCAACCTACAATGGCTTGGCAAGGACCTGCTTCAAAAGCAAAAAAATATAAAGTAGTGCTTGATGCTGGACACGGCGGAAAAGATCCAGGGACTCGAGGTAAATCACTCAAAGAAAAAGACGTAGTACTGCCTGTAACCTTGATGGTGGGGAAGTATTTAGAGACACTTACTGATAACATTGAGGTGATTTACACACGAAAAAAAGATGTGTACAGTCACCCCAAAGTTCGTGCCATTATGGCCAATGAAGCCGAAGCAGATTTATTTGTTTCAATTCATGCAAATGCCATGAACCCAGGCTATGAGTCCGTTTCAGGAACTGAGGTTTTTGTAATGGGAACAAAAAATGAAGGCCGAAATTTTGAGGTTGCGAAGCGAGAAAACTCGGTAATATTACTCGAAGAAAACTATGAGGAAATCTATCAGGGTTTCGATCCAAATTCTCCTGAGATAGATATTATGTTCTCAATTCAGCAAGAGGCCTATCAAGAAAATAGCATCATTCTGGCCGATAATATCGATCAGCAATTCATAAAAAGAGCTGGAAGAAAGAGTCGTGGTGTAAAACAATCTAGTCTTTGGGTACTTTGGAGTACCTATATGCCTAGTGTTTTAATTGAATTAGGCTATCTTACGAATCCTAAAGAGGAAAAGGACTTAGGGAATAAAGAAGTACAAGATTATCTTGCCTCTGCGATTTTCAGAGCAATCCGTGATTATTTTGAGTATATAGAATCAACAGGTAATTAAGTGGCAAAAGGAAAAGAATTTAAGGTTGGGCTATTTATGGCGCTCATGGCAGCGGCCCTTTATATAGGTTTTAATTACCTAAGAGGACTTGATGTATTTTCTCCACTAAGTACGTATTACGTAAGTTATCAGAACGTAAGTGGCCTGAAAAAGGGCGATCGGGTGATATTGAACGGACTTGATGTGGGTAGTGTGATCGAGCGAAAGTTTGTTAATGATACCTACGACGCGATTTTAGTCACGCTCGCCATTGACAAAACGATCAATTTAACTGATAGTACCTATGCTAGGCTTTCGCAGGCTGATTTACTGGGTAGCACCCAAATTGAGTTATATATTAACCCCGGAGGTAATAAAGTCATATTACCAGGAGACACGCTCAAAGGCGATGTAGATAAGAGTATCACGGAGCTACTAACAGAGGAAGGAAGAAGTGCCGCTAATAAATTAACCTCTCTCGTCGACGATCTGGAGGATGCTTTAAGTCCCTTTGTCAATCGTAAAGACACCATTGCCTTGGCAATAGATAATTTTAAAGCTTTTTCGGAAGAACTTGCGCCTTTAGCTAGGCAAGGAAGGAACTCACTGGAGCAAATCGAACTGAAGATAGAGTATGTCACAGATTCTTTAGTTGCTGCCATGGGAGGAATTGAACCTTTGATGGCTGAGTATAAAGCGCTTGGCGAAAAGATGAATGCAATTGACATAGAGGCAAGGCTAAACAAGTTAGATTCAGTTTTAACGGGAACTCAAACATTTCTGGATAGACTCAATTCGAACGAAGGAACCTTTGGCAAGCTCATGTCTGACGATTCATTATACAATACGCTCAATCAGACAATGGCCGATTTAGATAGCCTCTTTATTGACCTTAGGTATAACCCGAAGCGATATATGCATTTCTCTATTTTTGGCCGTAAAAATCGTCCACCAGCTGACGGTAGAGAGATCGCCAAGAAGAAGAAAAAGAATCGCTAGTTATTTTACATTTGAAATGTAGATTCTTGGGTCTAATTTAGGCACAAGTAAACTATAATTAATGGCCAACACCGTTGGCATAATCAAGCCCTTATGAATATCGAATTCAATAAGAATGACGATGAAATGCGTCAATTGGTCTTTCAATTGGATACAAAATTGAAGCAGGTCAAACTAGGAGGTGGGGAGAAAAAAATCGAATCTCAGCACAAGAAAGGCAAGCTTACTGCACGTGAGCGGGTTGCTTATCTGGTAGATAATGAAAGTGACTTTCTCGAAATAGGCGCATTTGTAGGAGATGGTATGTACCGAGAATATGGCGGTTGCCCCTCTGGAGGCGTGGTAACGGGTATAGGTGAGGTTAGCGGTCGCAAATGTGTCATAGTAGCTAATGATGCTACCGTGAAAGCTGGAGCATGGTTTCCGATTACCGCTAAGAAAAATATGCGGGCCCAAGAAGTGGCCATGGAAAACCGATTACCTATTATATACCTTGTAGATAGTGCGGGGGTATTCTTGCCAATGCAAGATGAGATTTTCCCTGATAAAGAGCATTTCGGTAGGCAATTTCGAAACAATGCAAAAATGTCCTCAATGGGGATTATTCAAGTGGCCGCGATAATGGGTAGCTGTGTGGCTGGAGGTGCCTACTTACCGATAATGAGTGATGAAGCTGCAATAGTTGATAAGACTGGCTCTATATTTTTAGCAGGCTCATATTTAGTGAAAGCAGCCATTGGAGAAACTGTCGATAATGAAACATTGGGTGGGGCAACTACTCATTGCGAAATCTCAGGCGTAACTGATAATAAGTTTCCTAATGATGAGGCATGTCTTGATTACATTAAAAACATCTTCGATAAAATCGGTGCTGCTGAGGTGGCTGGCTTTGATAGGACAACGTCAAAAGAACCAAAACTAGACGCCGAAGAAATTATGGGCTTAATGCCAGTAGATCGTGCTAAGCCATACGATGTTAAAGAAATCATTCAGCGGCTGGTTGATGATTCTGAATTTGATGAATACAAAGAGGCTTATGGCCAAACGATCGTTTGTGGATATGCGAGAATTGACGGCTGGGCTGTCGGGATCGTTGCGAACCAGCGGATTGTGGTTAAATCTAAGAAGGGCGAAATGCAGATGGGCGGTGTGATTTATTCGGATTCAGCCGATAAGTCAGCACGATTCATTATGAATTGCAATCAACGAAAAATTCCACTCGTCTTTGTCCAAGATGTGAGCGGTTTTATGGTAGGCAGCAGGGCCGAACATGGCGGAATAATCAAGGATGGGGCTAAAATGGTGAATGCCATGGCCAATTCGGTTGTTCCGAAATTTACCATCGTTACTGGAAACTCTTACGGTGCAGGAAACTATGCTATGTGCGGCAAAGCATATGATCCTAGATTGATTTACGCTTGGCCAACAGCAAAAATGGCTGTAATGAGCGGTGCCTCTGCAGCAAAAACTTTGCTTCAAATAAAAGTATCGACTCTGAAGGCCCAAGGGAAAGAAATAACCCCTGAAGCAGAAAAAGAATTGCTGGATGAAATTACTGAAAGATATAATGAACAGCTAAGTCCATACTATGCTGCTTCACGGCTTTGGGTAGATGGTATCATCGATCCACGTGACACTAGAAAAGTTATTTCTAAGGGAATAGCAGTAGCCAACCAAGCACCTATTACCGAAAAATTTAATGTTGGGGTTATTCAAACCTAAATATGCTGGAAGAGGGAAACCTAAATAATAAAGAGCTGAAAGCTTTAGTGTCGTTGTTAGATGATGACGATAAAGAGATAGTTCAACATGTAGAAGGGAGGATCAGGTCTTTGGGCACTCATATTATTCCTTATTTGGAGTTTGAGTGGGAATCTAGCTTTAATCCCGTAGTTCAAAAACGAATTGAAGAACTTGTTCATAGTCTGCAGTTCGAACTGTTGAAAGAAAAGCTCTATGCCTGGAAAGTGAGTGGCGCTGAAGATCTTTTAGAAGGTGTATGGCTGTTAAACACCTATCAATACCCAGATTTAGAACTTGAAGATTTAGCCAAATCGCTAGAGCAGATATATTATGAGGCGTGGTTAGAGTTTAAATCAGAAATACACCCAGTTGACCAGATAAAAATTTTGAACTCGGTACTTTTTAATAAGCTCCATTTCGGAGCAAATACTAAAAACTTCCATTCACCGGGAAATTCAATGCTCAACGTGGTTTTACAGACGAAAAAAGGAAATCCAATCTCGCTTTGTGTCATTTACATGTTGGTGGCACAGAAGTTAAAGATGCCGATTTATGGTGTCAACCTGCCGAACCTTTTTGTGATGACATATAAGAAGGACGATGTTCAATTTTATATCAATGCCTTCAATAGAGGTTTGGTCTTCTCCCGTAAAGAAATTGACGAGTACATTTCAAATTTAAAGCTTACCCCAAACGACCTTTTTTACGAGCCATGTTCTAATATTGACATTATAGCTCGTATGTTGAGAAATCTGATTAACTCTCATGAAAAGTTAGGTCATGCTGAAAAAGTTGAAGAACTCGGCGACCTACTAAAGATCATTAATAAGGATAATTAACTCCTAATAAGCTACGTTGAGTACATAATTATGATCATTTGAGAACAGCAGATGATATCTAGATTCTGTGGATGATTCTATGATCGTTCCCCATGATTCTTGAACCTTAAGTTGTTCTGAAAAGATGAGTTGAGTTCTGCCATGTAATTTATACAGGGCCTCCTTAGCACTCCATATCCTTGTTAGTTTATCAACGTCGTTTTGCGCCCATGAAACTTCCGATGGGTGAAGAAATTTATGTGCAATTCTCAAGACTTGTTCTCTGGGGAATTCAACGTCAATACCAATGGCTCCATTTAGATTAATAGCTGCCGCACCTATGCCCTTAGCGTGTGAAATAGAGATGCCGATGGCACTGTCTCTTAAATGAGGTTTGCCAAACTGATCCTTATAGATATAGAACTGACCGATCTCTTTTACCAAGTGTTTCAATGCAGTTCTGGCACCTAACCATTCCAAACGTTTAATCGAGACCTTAATAGAATTAAAATCTGCCCATTCTTCATCATTTAGATTTAAGTGTGATAATAATTCATCTTCCGTTTCGGTGATTTCCCACACCAGATAATTAATCGAATCACTAACACTTTTTCTGAATGATATTGGCATTAAAAACTTATTCTAAGTATCAAATCTAAGCCTAGATCGAGTGATTTAAAAATATGATAGAATCCAGCTATACACTCGCTTTAGAACCGTACAGGCCGTAGCTTTGTATCAAATCGAAGGTAGTACCTTTTCAAAAGATGCCAAAAATAGAAGTTGAGAAAATAGAATCACTAGGCGGACACTCTGATTGTGTTTATACATTAGAGAAAGGTCCAAGGGAGAATATGTTTTTTTCTAGCGGTGGCGATGGAGTGGTTGTTGCCTGGGACTTGAATGATCTTCAAAATGGTAGAATGATCGTTAAGATTCCTAGCTCTGTTTATGCACTATGCTATTATGCTGAACGCGATGTACTGATCGTGGGGCAGAACTTTGATGGTATTCATTTAATAGACCTTGAAAAGAAGGTAGAAGTAGGATCTATAAAGCTTGGGACCAGTGCCATTTTTGATATTAAAGTCCTAAAGGATCGCGTTTTCGTGGCTTTGGCCAATGGTGAAGTGCATATTTTGGATATTACTACATTAGAAACGATTGGCATAATCCAAGCTTCTGAAAAAAGCGCTAGAAGCATTGCTATTTCTGAGATTCATGGCCATTTAACAGTAGGTTTCAGCGATAATTATATAAGGATTTACAGTCTTGAAGACTTCTCTTTGATCAAGGAGATTGAAGCGCATAAAATTTCTGTCTTTGCGGTACGCTACTCACCCGACGAGCGTTATCTCGTCAGTGGTAGTCGAGATGCGCATTTGAAAATTTGGGATCCGCAACATGATTATCAATTAAGAGAATCGATTGTGGCGCATATGTTCGCAATAAACCATTTGGATTTTAGTCCTGATGGTAAACATTTTGTAACTTGTAGCATGGACAAGTCCATAAAGGTCTGGGATGCCAGGACTTTCCAACTCCTTAAAGTAATTGACAAAGCGCGACATGCAGGTCATGGTACTTCCATTAATAAAGTGCTTTGGTCAAACTACAACAATCTATTATTGTCGGCCAGTGACGACCGAAGTATATCAATCTGGGATATCAAATTTTAATTTTCGGTAAGTATGAATATTACACCGCTTGAGATTAGGCAAAAGGAATTCGAAAAAGGCTTTCGTGGATACGATAAGGACGAAGTTAGTGCGTTCTTAAATTCTCTTTCTATAGAATGGGAGAGGTTAAATGATCAGTGCAAAGAACTCAAATTAAGACTTGAGTCGGCTGAAAATGAGGTGGTGAAGCTCCGAGAAGTTGAAAACTCCCTTTTCAAGACTTTGAAAACAGCAGAGGATACCGGTTCAAATATGATTGAGCAGGCCACTAAAACGGCCGAATTGCACATGAAGGAAACCGAAATGAAAGCCGATGCACTGATGAATGAGGCCAAATCTAGGGCCAGGTCCATCATTGAAGAAGCTGAAAATAAAGCGCGGGTTATCATCGATGATATGGAAGATGAGATTCGCCAATTGGAACAAGTTTTCAGAAGCCTAGATGCCAATAAGACAAGCCTGATTTCGGATTTAAAACTTCTAGCAGGTGATATATTAGGAAAGATCGAGCGTCACGAAGATTTTCCAGCCGAAATAAAATCTCACATTAAGAAAGGTAAAGACCTCAGCCGCGAGGTAAATGATAACACCTCTCAACCTGTGGATGTTGAGCGCATTATTGTAGAAAACGAACATAAGGCAGCAGAGGCAAGTATTTCAGAAATGGTGGAGGATGTTCCAGAAGAGACTGAAGCACCTGTTGCAGAGGCGCAAGTTGAATTACCGATTGAATCAGCACCAAAAGTTGAGGAAGAAATTAAGGAGGAGGTACCAGTTGAAACCGTTTCTGAAGAAGTTAATAGTCCGACAGCCGAAGTTGAAGAAAAAAGTGTAACTGATGAGCCAAAGAAAGAGCCTAAGGAAAGTGGTTCCTTCTTCGACCAATTCGATTAAAATGAATAAAGATATTGTTTCACTGGAAGGCATGGAGTTCTATGCCTTTCATGGTTTTTACGCTGAGGAAAGAGAGAAAGGAAATGATTTTGTTGTTGACGTACATGTAACAACTGATTTTTCAGTAGCCTCTGAAAGTGATAACCTAGAGGGAACTGTCAATTACGAAGAAATATACACTATTACGAAAGAGGAGATGTCAATCTCCACCAAGCTTTTGGAAAGGCTAGGGCAAAGGATTTTAGATAGACTTTTTGAAGCGTTTAGCACGGCTTCAGCGATCGAAATATCTGTAGCTAAGAAAAACCCGCCCGTCGGAGGTCAAGTAAATCGTTCTAGAATTACCATGATCCGGACTCGCGAATAAGCTTGTAGTATCGAGAAATGACTCAAGCACAAGAAACGCTCAAAGACCTCTCAATTCTTCTAAAACTTGAAAAAGAAGAGGATTACGCCCAGTATGAACGGAAGGTGCTTCATACATCTGTAGATGAACGACGGAAGCAAGGAGTGACTTGGTACCCTATTCAAATTACCAATAAATATATCAGCACTGGAGAGCGTTTCACCCTAGAATTGGATAGGACCACGCACCAAGACCGGCATCATGCTTTTCAAGTTGGGGCAGTAGTCAGTGTCTTTTCTGGTTTGGATGTTGATGCTGACACACTGCCAGCAGTGGTTAGTTATGTCAGGAAAGACAGAATGAAGGTAGTCCTTAACACTGATGACCTTCCGGATTGGCTCAAGCAGGGTAAACTCGGGGTAAACCTCTTATTTGATGAAGGTACCTATCGGGAAATGAATAAGGCTTTAAAAGAAGTTATTGGTGCTGAGACAGGCCGTTTGGCTGACCTTCGGGAAATACTATATGGGGCTAAAACCGCCAACTTTAAAAACGGCTTCGATTTTCAATCCGTCAATCTAAATGAGGGACAGAATAAGGCGTTAACTCAAATATTTAATGCTAAAGACGTAGCAATAATCCATGGGCCTCCAGGCACAGGTAAAACCACAACATTAGTCAACGCTATAAAAGAGGTTGTTAAAGCAGAAAAGCAAGTGCTTGTCTGTGCTCAAAGTAATGCTGCGGTAGATTTAATTGTAGAAAAACTCGATACTCTGGGACTTCAAGTCTTGCGTTTAGGGCACCCAGCTAGGCTTACTCCCGAGGTAATAGAGAATAGTTTGGATGTTAAAATTTCTAAGCATCCGTTTTTTAAGGAGCTCAAAGAAATACGAAAGCGATCTGAAGAGTACCGTAGGATGGCACAAAAGTACAAGCGCAACTTCGGATTTGAAGAGCGAATGCAGAGAAAGCTTGTGATGAAAGAGGCGCGCATGTTCAAAGAAGATGCAGATAGGGTCGAATCTCAAATCATGGAAGACCTTGTTGACGAAGCACAAGTAGTGGCTTGTACGTTGACGGGATCTACCCATCATCTACTTCGCGACAGAGTATTTAGGTCCATATTCATTGATGAAGCTTCCCAAGCGCTAGAACCCGCTTGTTGGATCGCTATTCGCAAAGCCCATCGCTTGATTATGGCAGGAGATCATTTACAACTGCCTCCGACTATTAAATCGTTGAAGGCTGCGAAATCTGGTTTAGCGGAAACACTCTTTGAAAAAGCCATTAACCATATTGAACAGTCGGTCATGTTATCGACCCAGTATAGAATGCATCCAGATATTGTGAAGTTCTCTGGTGACCATTTTTATAATGGGGGCTTGATCACTGCCGAAGAAGTTATACTAAGAGAGAGCAATTCAGAATCAGATCATTTTCTATTTATCGATACGGCTGGCTGCGGCTTTAATGAAAAGGTCAAAAAGGAGACCCTCAGTACATACAACACCGATGAAGCGGCGTTATTGATTAAGCATCTATCGTCCAACCTCTCGATTCAAGAAACCGTGGGGATCATTGCTCCTTATAAAGCACAAATAGAAGTGATTAGAGACTCAGTATTAAAGAGTTCAGCCTTTGATGCGGTACGCGATCAAGTCTCGGTAAATACTGTGGATGCCTTCCAAGGGCAGGAACGTGATGTCATATACATCAGCCTGACCAGAAGTAACGAAAAGAGCGAGATTGGCTTTTTAAAGGAATACCGCCGAATGAACGTGGCGATGACAAGGGCAAAGACCCGATTAGTTATAGTTGGTGATTCCGCAACGTTGGGCAAGGACAACTTTTTTAACGCAGTAATCGATTATGCTCAGCAAATAGAAGGATATAGAAGCGCTTTCGAGTTTTTGTATTGATAATACCTTAGCCGATCGCTTTAGCTAAAACCTCTGCAGCATTTGGATTCATTCTGAACCATAATTCTGGTTCGATTAACTCGAGTTCTATTACTGCCAGCTCGCCGTTATTATCTCGAATAATATCTACCCGAGCATATTTAGGTTGAGGGGAGCAAGCGGCTACCGCTTTTTCTGCAAAAGCCATTTCTTCTCGACTTGGCTCGTAGGCATGCACTGTTCCACCAAAGTCGTCCTGAACTCTGAAATCACCAGGTTTCGCCACTTTCAAAACGGCGTGAGTGAATTGCCCGCCCATAACCATCAAGGAAATCTCGCCTTTGTCTACCACATTATTTTGGAAGGGTTGCAGCATCATGGCCTCAACGGCAATTAGGGATTGAAATATTGATTCATGAGCGTTAAGGTTACTGCTGTTAAGCTTATAAGTATGCCGAGATGCTCCGGATATACAGGGCTTCAGGATCAAGTTATCCCAGCCAGTTTCTTGTTGTAATTTGAACAGACTCGTCGAATCGCCAATTTCTATGTATCGAGTTTCGGGAATATTCACGCCCTTTGCTTTTAGGTCACCGAGATAATGCTTGTCCATGTTCCAAGTGATTAAACTGTAAGGGTTCACCATTTCCGTTAGGTCACTCACTCGGGCGAGCCAAGTTTTCCATTCCTCAAAGCGATCGAAGTAATCCCAAGTTGTTCTGAAAATAACGGCCTTGGTGGTTGACCAATCAAAGTCGCTATCTGACCAACTTTTTCTGCCAACGCGATGGCCTTGTTGCTCTAAAGCTTTTACAACCAAGCCATCTTCCAATAAGATATTTTGAACATAATCTTCTTGGCTTGTCGGATTAACATAACGGTCATCCGTTAGAACTATAAAATCATAAATATGGCTCATCAAGAAGTGGTGCTATTAGGATTGACGAAAGTAAACCCTCTTGCATCGTTTTCGTCATAAAAATCTACTTCCAGGCCAACGAGGTACATAGTTTGCCTTTTTTCTACATGAACAGTAATATCTTGAACAGTATATGATATGTCTCCTTCCTTGGGCTTGTCAAAGCCCAGCATAAAACCCATTCCTGAACAACCTGCACCACCTTTTACACCAATGCGCAGGCCATAACCCTCTGGAATACCTTTGTTTTCCATGATGTTTTTTACTTCAGCAATCGCTTTTTCAGTCAGACTTACAGGTTCGATCGTCATATGAACAAGAATTATTTCATGATTTCAGATGTAAACATAATACCTATTGTAGATTCTCACTATTTTCAGACATTAATTGATATAATCAATTCGACAAAGAATAGTTTATGGATACTGTAACAGAATTATTGAAGGTTTTGATCCCAGCACTCTTGGTAATGTATGCCATGTATCTAGTGGTAAGGAATTTTTTACAAAAACAGTTCGATAATCGGTTATTGGATTTAAAAATCAAGAATAACGAGACAGTTCTACCTATTCGATTACAAGCTTATGAAAGGATAGCCCTGTTATTGGAGCGAATTTCTCCAAATAATATGCTGATTAGGTTAAGCGACCCCTCGTTGAGTGCCTTTGCTTTTCAGCAATTGTTATTGAAAGAAATTCGGGAGGAATTCAACCATAACCTATCGCAACAGGTTTATATGTCAGAAGACGTTTGGAACAAGGTAAAGGCCACCGTCAATGATATTGTTTCGGCTGTTCAGGATTCGGCCCAAAAGATGGACGACAGTAAAAATGCCATAGATTTAGCGGAGGAGATTTTTGCTTATATGATTGGCTTGGATCGCGATCCTGTAGGAGAAGCCTTGGCAATGGTTAGAAATGAAACACAACACTTATTCTGAATATAGATATGTCAAAAGAGCCATCAAGCAGAGAGAAAAAGTTCTTCAATAAGTTTAAAAGTAAGGCTGAGCGTATTGTTAGTGACAATGATGCGCTTAGAAAGTTGCTGATAAAGTTGAAAACAAAGCTGGATGATTCGAAGGACGATGATTCGCTCAAGACAAAATTAGTCGACTATCTGAAGTTGTTATCTCGCATGATCGGTAACACGATAAACGGTAATTATAAAGATTTACCATGGCAAACTATGGTGATGCTGGTGGGTGGATTACTCTATTTCATTGCCCCGCTCGATGCACTTCCCGATTTTATTCCAGTCGCTGGTCTTTTAGACGACGCTACCATTCTGATCTGGCTAGGTAAGTGCTTTAATGAAGACCTAGAAAATTATAAAACTTGGGAAAAATCGAACCTTTCTGCCTAGCTAATTTGTTAGGTTGTTGTTAGAACATTAAAAGGAAAGATGTCACATTTAATTACCAACCAACTTCTTGACTCAGCATGGACTTATGATGCCTACCGTGAGTTTTTAGATAACCTTTTACTTGAAGGTAAAACTACTGGTAGTAATCAGTCTGAAGGGATGATCAACTATGCGCAGCTAAATCAAAAACGTATGCGCAAATGGGATAAAATTGGAAAATTAAGCCCTGAGCTTACCGATTATTTGTCCAAAATTGACAGACCAATGACTTGGTTGGTGATTACTGAGGGCTGGTGTGGTGATGCGGCCCAAAACCTACCTTTCTTCAATAAAATGGCTCAAGTCAATCCGAATATTAATTTAAGATTCATTTTGAGAGACGAGAACCTTGAGTTGATGGATCAGTTTTTGACTAACGGCGGAAGATCCATACCAAAGTTGATTGCGCTGGATGAATCGTTGAGCGTTTTAGGTTCATGGGGACCAAGGCCAGAACCGATGCAAAAAGCTTTTTTAGAAAATAAGGTGTCTCAAGAGCGTTCGGGGAAGGAATTTACCGAATTTCTGCATTTATGGTATGCCAAAGATAGGGGACGTACCCTACAAAATGAATTTTTGGCTATTTTAGATGTATGGATTCAAAAACAGCTATCATTGCCGGCGCAAGCGGGTTGATTGGCAAGTCACTAACTCAAATGTTACTAAACAGCGATGATTATGGTCAAGTCATTGCGCTAGTGAGAAAGCCTCTCGGGATTCAGCATGACCAGCTGCAAGAATTAACAATTAACTTCGATGAATTGTCGACCATGGAGAATTTTCCAAAGGCCGACGATGTGTTTTGTGCTTTAGGCACTACGATGAAAAAAGCGGGGTCAAAAGAAGCTTTTTACAAAGTAGATTTTACCTACCCTTATGAATTAGCCCAAAGAGCATTAAAAGAGGGGGCGAATCGGTTTTTTCTGGTTTCAGCCTTGGGGTCAAATATCGATTCGCGGAATTTTTATAGTCGCGTAAAGGGTGAAATTGAACACCAAATATCATTTCTAAGCTATCGCACGATTTATATTTTTAAGCCTTCACTTTTAAGAGGCTCAAGAAGCGAAAGTCGTTTTGGAGAAAAGATGGCACAACTTATAACTAGGATTATTCCGTTTGTCGGTCCTTGGAAGAAATACCGACCGATTCACGGAAGTAAGGTTGCCGACGCTATTATGAAAGTGGCTAAACAGGAAGATAAGGGCTGCTATTTCTATCAATCAGAAATTATGCGCAAAATGTAATATAGAAATATCAAGGCTGAACCAGTTCGTTGATTCAGCCTTGATATTCGTCTTAATTAGCGGAAGTCGCTTTATTATAAGCCTCTTTTCCGCCAACTACTGGTATTTCTATCCAACTTCCTTTTAACTCTACCATCAATTTGGTGCCTGGTTCAGGATGCAATGTAAAGTCTTGATCGCTAGCAAAAATCATGAGGCCAATTTGCTGCCCTGCAGGGATAATTTGGTCATCTGGCTGAAGGTTGAAAGTCACGTCATAGAACTTTCCGGGGGTAAGTGGAGCACTTTTACTAATTGATTTATGATTTTGAGGATCGGCCCAACCGCGGGTAATGATATTATCAGTGATTTTTGCTTTATCGTCACCATTCCAAGGCAAAGAAACCATCCACACCGATAAGTTTACCGCAGGTTTATCGCTTGCTACCTTCACTTTGATGGTAGAGGTTCCTGAAAGGTGAATTGCTTCTTTTAAAATCGGAGAAAGCAATAAGAGTCGGTTATTGGAATTTTTGGCTTGCGCCAGCGTTGTTCCTGACTTATTATAGTCATCGATAATTGTTTCAGTTGACTTCTTTTTGACTTTGCTGGTCGTCAAATTCCCATCATTGGGACTTTTTGCTTCAAAGTAAAGCTTTACATTCTTCGCCTCTGGATTAGGGTAGTCTGCATAAGCAGTCGGTTCAGTTCTTTTGTCGTCTTCTCTTACGATCCATGCTTTTGCATCATTTTCGACCCCGTTTTCTACATTGTGCAAATACCTTGTAAACCATCTGTTCATCATTTTCATGGGTGGAGGCCCACCGTGTCCGTTTTGGTGATAGAAGATTTGGGTAGGAATACCCTTTTTCTTTGCTGCTTGAGCGATTCTATTACTATGTTCTGGCATTACATTCCAGTCATTAAAGCCATGTGACATCAAAAGTGCCGCCTTCATGGGTTTCATGTCGTTTAGGTAGTCTCTGCCAGCCCAAAAGTCATTATAATCTCCAGTAATTCGGTCTAAGTTATTCGCCATTTCCGTATCGCGAACCGTCTTGTTATTGTAAGGTCTTTTATCTTCAGCACCACTATGGATGTAATCATAAAGTACATCGATATCCTCTCCTAGATAGCCTCCAGGGCTTCTAACCAAGCCATTTGATCGGTAGTAATGATAATAAGACGTATTCGGCGCGATCGGAATTATGGCTTTTAGACCATCTACTCCAGTGGTGGCTGCTGCCAATGGTAATGTTCCGTTGTAAGAAGTTCCTGTCATACCAATTCGCCCAGTAGACCAGGTAGCCATTACTTTCTCATCGCCATCGGGAGATGTGTAACCGTTATCTTTTCCTGAAAGCCATTCTATTACAGCTTTAGGCGCGAGTGACTCATTATCACCACCCACGGTAGGTGCACCTTGAGAAAGTCCTGTTCCGGGGGAAGAAGAGTGCACAACAATGTATCCTCTGGGCACCCAAGTCCTAATTTGCGAGTTTGAAATAATTGGTCTTTCACCTCTACGCTGCACCTCTACATGAACTCTTGGAGGGGGAGTAGCACCAATCTCATGCTTTACATTCCAGAAAAGCCCGTCGACAGTGCCTGCCGTGCCTGCATAATAAGGGCTAGACTCATAAACAACTGGTAATTTTAACCCTTCAGTATCAGTTTGTTTAGGTCGCGTAACATCAACATGCATTCGGTCTAATTTTCCGTCGCCATCGGTATCAAATTCCGTTTCTACCCATAAGTCATGACGAATCCAATCCTCCGGATTCTTAAAAGCATCGACGATTTGAGCTTCCCCATCTTTAAAGATCGGTTTTGCTTGTCCGAAGCTTAAAGCGCTAATTATGAATAGAGAAAAAAGAGTAATAGTTGGCTTTCTTAGCCAAGTCAGGCTTTGCATAAAATGATGATTTGTTTAGATCGAAAATACGAAAGAAATAGCATTCCAATTGCGATAATATTTTAAGCGGATGGTTTAGGGTTGAATGATTTTTCAAGAATAAACCATACCAATAAAACATAGCCTAAAACGATCAATACCATGCTTTTCTCTGCAAATTCAGGGTACCAGCTTTGCCAAAGATCCCAATAGAAGGCAGGGTCTGGTATTGTTTTATAGATGACCATTAGGGGCAAGGAGAGCAATCCGATTAGCAATACTTGGTTTGTTTTTAAATCTTTTAATTCGAATAATATCCACGTGGCGATAAAAGGGAAACCTAGGTAGATGATTCTAGTCATGTCGCCCCCAGCCAAAATGCCAAAAGCAAAATACGTGAGGCTGAAAATTAGCAATAGATTTCTTGTATTATCATACCGATAAGTGGCGCCGTATTGTCGCAACGTTAGAAATAGTGCTGGCCCAAAGGCCATGGACAAGGCTGCCAGCCACCTAACCATTTCAAAGGGGTTTAAAATTGCTTCTTTTGCTTGATAGGCTAACATCTGCAATGCATTCCTAGTGCTTTCCGTAGGTGTAAATTGTGCATTTACAAGGTAGTTGGCCAATAGTGCCAAGACCAATCCTGCCACAATAAAAGGTATTTTATAAAAGCCCTCATCTGTTTTTTTATTGTGCCAAAGGCCGTAGACAAGCAGTATGCACATCAAGGCAATGAAGGATTCTTTTTGAATTGTGGCTAGTGGGGCAAGCCATATTAAATGAACGAAATTTCTCTTTACTACAAGCAAGAGAAAGAGTGCTTGAAAGCAATATAATGGGACGTCTACCGTGATTGGGTCGAAAGCATTTAGCCGGATTATTCCTGTCCAATGAAATAGCAACCAAGTAAAGCCGGCTAAAAACCATTTCAATTCAAAACCCAGGTGGCGCCAGAGCTCAAAAATCACCCATACGGATAGCAGTGTAAAGAGTAAGTTCACGTACTGAAAGTCTTTAATAATGCTTCCGGTATTTAAGAGGCTAGCTATTAAGGGCACGAGTATCCGTTGGCTAAATGGATGGGGGGCAATCACATCTTTAGCAGTATCACTATTGCCTAGTAAAAGGTAAAGTTGCTCGTAATCGTTACCGTCGAATTGTGGGGCGAATTCATAGCTGAGTGGCTCTTGAACATCTTGATATCCAAAAAAAGATATCAATGCGACAGTCAAAAAAATGTATAGCCAATGGCGTTTGATTCGCATGAAGTGAAAATATACAATTCGTATCTATTATTCACGCGAAAGAAAATATGAATAGCATATTTGACGGGAAACTTGAATCATAAATTTATTATCAAGTTTTTTGCATCGCTATGATTGCTGTCATTCAAAGAGTTACAGAAGCTTCGGTTACCATTGATCATAAAGTAAAGTCCGCCATAGGGAAGGGGCTTATGATCTTGGTAGGGATCGTGGAAGACGATCGGCCAGAAGATATAGAATGGCTAAGCCGAAAAGTGATTAATATGCGCTTATTTCCTGATAGTGAAGGCGTTATGAATCGTAGTTTGGCAGATATCGATGGTGAAATATTGGTTGTGAGTCAATTTACCCTTCATGCAAGCACTAAAAAAGGGAATCGTCCTTCCTATATAAAAGCAGCAAAACCAGATAGTGCAATTCCATTATATGAGGCATTTAAAAGTCAGATTGAAAAGGATTTAGGCAAGCCAATTGGTAGCGGAGAATTTGGTGCAGATATGAAAGTGGCCCTTGTAAATGACGGCCCGGTGACGATTATTATAGATACAAAAGATAAGAAGTAATGAGCGGAGAAATTCAGAGTTTAAAAGCTGTTCAGGAAGAGGTAGATGAGTGGATAAAAAATGTGGGCGTACGCTACTTTAATGAGTTAACCAATATGGCTCAGTTGACAGAAGAAGTAGGAGAGGTAGCTCGCATAATTGCCCGTAGATATGGGGAGCAATCTGAGAAGGAATCGGATAAAGAGAAAGATTTAGGCGAAGAATTGGCCGATGTAATGTTTGTCGTCGTATGTTTGGCAAATCAAACAGGAGTTGACTTACAGGCTGTCTGGGATGCACGAATGGCGAAGAAGACCTCTCGGGATAAAGACAGGCATAAGAATAATGAAAAACTACACTAAAATAGATAAGATGAGAAGGAGTATGACATGGGTGATTGTGTTATTGACCGTAACGACGGTAGCATTTTCGCAGAAACCCGCTGGCTATAGTTTCAATGTGGGCGATAAATTCTCTTTGACAAGAGTTACGGATATTACAACTCAGCAACAGGTGAGTGGTCAGGCGACTGAGATTTCTGAGGTGACTACGACTGAGGAATTACTCGAGGTGGTGAATATCCAAAACAACATTTTCACTATTAGAGTCACGCCTATCCGAAGGAAACTGAGTGTAACTGCTCCAATGATGTCTCAGGAAATGGATTCTGACCGTCCTGGTGATCAGAACCTACCATTTAAGCTTATGGTTGGTGAATCTTATACTTTTTCTATGGATAAAACAGGTACCATACTTGAGTTTAAAGAACTTAATAAGATGCGTGCTTCAATACGTAAAAAGTTTACCACATCCAGGTTTGCAGCGGCAGCTGATGATTTATTGAGTGTTTTTAGCGACGATGCTTTAAAAAGAAGCCTAGAAGCGCAGTTTAATATCTACGATGTAAGCGGCGGAAATACTTGGACTAAAAGAATGACGACCGTCTCTGCTGAATTGCCTATTGATTTAAATAATACTTACCGATGGGGAAATGACAATACTATACTTGTTCAGTCTCCTCTTGCAGTAAATGGCACTTCAGTCATTTCAGGTATGAACATGAGGTTTGAGATGACTGGTGATCAAGAGTCTACAATTAATCTGGATCAGCAAGTTGGGTTTCCAAAGAAAACAGAAACGGTACAAACGCTAAAAGGTGAAATGGAGGTACAAAACACTAAAGTGCCTACCACTATGATCACTAAAGTGACTTCTACTATCACAAAGAAGTAATTTATAGCCTGATTTTGAATCGATTGGGTTAGAATTGCGTTTGTTTTCAGTAAACACAGTGGTAACTAATAAACGCATATAAGCATGATAGTGCTTGAGGTACTTGGTTGGGTTTTAGCATCATTTATTCTGTTAAATGTGGTGCTTTACTTTGTGGAACCCAGCCTGATAGCCATCAGCTTTTCTCTCATTTTAAGGCTCTTTTTTAAGAATCCGCCCATAGTTGATGTAGACGAGCATTTCAAGGGGCATCAATTATTAAAAGACAATTGGGAAGTGATTCGAGATGAATTACTTGAAGTCTTGAAAGATGAGTCGAGTATCCCAAAATTCCACGAAATCGATAAAATTCAACGGTTTATCGCCGATGGGGATAAAGCTGCATGGCGAATATTCATGTTTATGGGATACAATAACTGGCAAGAGGCCAATTGTGCCAGAGCCCCTAAAACGACGGCGCTTTTGAAGCAGTTGCCCGATATTACCACCGCCATGTTTTCCATTTTAAGCCCCTATAAGCATATTCCACCACACAATGGGTTTTACAAAGGTGTATATCGTTATCACTTAGGGTTGGTAATTCCTAAGAATGGCGAATGCTACATTGTAAATGGCGGTGAGCGCTATGATTGGCAAGAGGGAGAAGACATTCTATTTGACGATACCTACAAACATGCTGTTTGGAATAAGACTGATGAGACCAGAGTGGTCCTTTTTTGTGATGTTTTCCGAACTGATTTGCCCAAATTCTTCCAACCGATCAATCGATGGGTTTACGGTCTTAGGGAAAGAAGCGGTCGATTGAAAAAAGTAATAAAGAATGCCGAGGTACAGGTGGATTTGAAACCTGAAAACGCTTAAACCACTAGCTTTCCGTCAATCAATCTCGGTACAATGTCAAATTCATCTGTCTTAGAACAGTAATCAATATCCTTCATGATACCGAACTTCGATAAACGGTTGGCATGATTACTTCTGCTGATATAATAGTGTAAATCTGTCTGCATGCTTTCATACAGATAGAAGGCAGAGGTTACTGCATCAGATTCAAATGTGGCTTGCTTTTTTACCCCATCGCAAATTGCACCTGCAAATAGGCTGTCTTCTAAATTGTACTTTCCTTTCCAGCCTGCGCAAAAGAGTAAAATGTCTCTTTCTTGAGTCAATAGATACTTGACAGTGGCCGAAAGGTTTAAAAATGCACCGATGATTACATCTGGAGCCTCCTTTGAAAGTTCAATGGCCCGAGTTCCATTAGTAGTTGTAGCGGCGATCGCCTTGCCTTTCAATTCTGGTAGCATATAATCGAACGGAGAGTTGCCAATCTGGAACTGGGGCAATTTTTCACCACCACGTTCTCCCGCCATTACATAACCTTCTTTACCCAAGGCCTCGCACTCCTCTACAGTGGCCACTGGCGTCACGCTCTTTACGCCAGAACCAAGACCTGCTACCATGCAGGACGTGGCTCTGAGTATATCTATAATGACCACACATTTATCCGATACATCAAATTGATGAATGAGTTCAGGTGTGTAACAAACGTCTATTTTCATTTAGTCTTTCTTGTAGAAAGGTAGTTTGACTACCTCGGCTTTCAGCCTTCTTTTTCTTACCGCAACCAAGATTTCGGTGCCGGATTTACTATGCTCTTTGGTTACATAACCTAGACCGATTCCATAACCTAGGCAAGGAGACATAGTACCTGATGTTACTTCGCCAATCACATTTTCATTGGTATCTAACAACTCGTAGTGACTTCTAGGAATACCTTTGTCGATCATTTTAAAAGCGACGAGTTTTGTTTTAACACCCGCTTCTTTTTCTGCTAGTAAAGCAGCAGAATTAGTGAATTCTTTAGTGAATTTCGTAACCCAACCAAGTCCTGCAGCCAGTGGTGAAGTTTCGTCTGTAATATCATTTCCATAAAGGCAATAGCCCATTTCTAGCCTTAAAGTATCACGAGCGCCTAAACCGATCGGTTTAATACCAAGATCTTTTCCAGCTTCAAAGATTTGATTCCAAACGGATTCTGCGTGATCATTGTGCAAGTAGATTTCAAACCCACCAGCACCTGTATAACCTGTGGCAGAAATAATGACGTTTGGTACCCCAGCGAATGGTCCAACCACAAAGTTGTAGTACTTGATCTCGGAAAGGTTTACTTCAGTAAGTGATTGAAGGGCTTCAATTGCTTTTGGTCCTTGTACGGCAAACAATGAATAATCATCAGATACATTCATCATTTTTACTCCTTTGGTATTGAATTTTGTTACCCAATTCCAGTCTTTTTCAATGTTGGAAGCATTGACTACGAGCATATACTTTTCAGCATTGAATCTGTAAACCAAAAGATCGTCAACTACACCACCAGTTTCGTTGGGGAAATATGAATATTGTGCTTGACCATCTACAAGTTTGGAGGCATCGTTACTCGTGACTCTTTGAATTAAATCCAAAGCATCAGGTCCTTCGAGAACAAATTCACCCATGTGAGAAACATCAAAAACACCTACGCCATCTCTAACGGTGTTATGCTCTTCAATATCAGATGAATATCTAACAGGCATATTATAGCCAGCGAAAGGTGTCATTTTGGCTCCAAGGCCCTCGTGAAGGTCGTTTAATGCTACTTTTTTGATTTCCATATTTCCATAAGTTTTCCGCTGACAAAAGTAACTATAGGACGTCATAAAAAGGTGATACAGGCAAAAAAGTTAAGCCTCATAAAAAGTATAACTATTTAATTAGTTGATTAATTTAAAAAAGTGTGCAACATTTAGCATTGCTTTTCCATCTAACTTTTAACAACTCAAATCAAAACGGTCAGACATGTTTAAGAATTTCTTTAAAGTAACAGTAAGGAGTTTACTGAAGAGTAAGCTTTTTGTCCTCATTAATATCATCGGATTGGGACTGGCACTATCGTGTTGCATAGTGGCTTTTCTCAATTACGATTTTGCCACAACTTTTGACAAGCAACATGAAAATTACGATGAGCTATACTCGATAGCCGTCTATCGCGATCAGGCTGGGGCACGAATCCCATTTACAATGGTGCCGATGCCTTTGGGACCCAATTTGAAGGATGAAATACCTGGTTTAAAAGGAGTATCCAGATTTCATAGGGCTGGAGTGACCATTAAAAGGGATGAAAATGTTTTCAATAGAAGAACTGCTTTCGTTGATGACGACTTTCTGGACATGTTTACGTTTCCGATACTTTACGGAAATAAGGAGGCATACAAAGAACTCTCTAGCGTGTTAATTTCCGCGCGAACGGCATTGTCTCTATTTGGAAAAGAAAACGCTGTTGGTGAGAGAATAGAGGTTGTTCAACAAGAAGGAGCCAACCTTTTCCTTACAGTAGGGGGCGTATTCGAAGATGTGGGACTCAAGAGTACTTTACAGTTTCAGCTTATTGCTGACTTCGAGAATTATCACAGGTTTTTTGATGTCGAGAAAGGCGATTGGGGTCAATTTCTGGATGGAGTTTTTATTCAAACTGAAGACCCAAGCGTGATCAATACTGCTCCAGCATTGATTCAGAAATATGCTGACCTTCAAAATGACGCAAGAAAGGATTTTCAAGTTCAAAGTTTCTGGGTTCAGAATATGGAGGATTTGCCGTTCAATCAAAGAGATATGAACGGGAGGAGTCTTGGTGCTGAAGCATTGAATGCAGCGCATATTATGGCGCCTGGTATCATGGCGATATTAATTCTGCTACTGGCCTGTTTTAACTTTACTAATACGGCAATTGCTATGTCTAATAAGCGATTGAAAGAGATTGGTATTCGTAAAACCGTAGGGGGTAGTAGAGGGCAGTTAGTATTTCAATTTCTTGGAGAGAATTTACTGCTTTGCTTGCTATCACTTGGTGTAGGGCTAGTTTGTGCATTGTGGCTTGTGCCTCAGTATAGCAATATGTGGCCGAACATGGATATCCTTATGAGTTTGAAGGAAAACCCCAAACTTGTAGTTTTTCTTACAGCAGTATTATTGACGACTGCACTTTTAGCGGGCGGGTACCCAGCACTTTTTGTCAGTAAGTTTAGACCTGTGGCCATTTTAAGAGGAACGCTTAAGGTTGGTAGCTCAAGTATACTTTCTAAAGTGCTGCTTGGCTTCCAGTTTATGATTTCAATTCTGGCATTAATTTGCGGCTTCGCATTCTTACAAAATTCTTCCTATCAAAAGAAAATTGATCAGGGCTACGATAAAGAAAGCATGATCATAGTGCCATTGGCTACGCCGCTAGAAGCAGAGCGGTTTAAAGCTGCGGTTATGGAAAACCCAGCAATTGATCAGCTTTCATTAACCCGTCACCACGTAGGTTGGGGAGCGAGTGGGGCACCAATAAAGAGTGATGGCCAAGAGTACGAAATCACTATCATGGATGTTGGGCTTAATTACGCAGAGGTTACAGGATTTTCTGTGTTAGAAGGCCGTGGTTTTAATGAACAAAATAAAGAATTGGATCGCGTTGGAAGTATTCTCGTCAATGAGAAAATGGCCGAACAATACGGCTGGGAGAACGCCGTCGGGCAGCAGGTAACGCTTTATGACTCTATCCGCTATAACGTGGTAGGTATGGTGAAGGACTTTTTCATCTTTGGTCTTTGGGAAGAGCTTGATCCGATGATGATACGCTTGCGGGACGATAACGAACTATCGTTGGTCGTAGCCCGTGTATCGCCTGATAGAATCCAAGAAGTGAAAACCTATATGGAAGGTAAATGGGCCGAATTGATTACCGATCGTCCAACTGATGTATTAATTCACGAACAAAATGTTTTGGGTGGCGCAAGAACTGTAAATGATAATATTGTGGCCATCTTCCTGTTTCTGGCTGTTATTGCTGTGGTGTTATCGGCTATCGGGCTCTTTACACTGGTATCCATAAATATTCAAAGTAGAACAAAGGAGATTGGAATCCGGAAGGTGTTAGGAGCATCCATCGGTAGAATTGGAACTATTATTAATAGACCGTTTTTAATTATCGTTGCGATCGCGTCGGTATTGGGTGCCATAGCTGCATTTATGTTGACGGGTAGCTTAATGGATATGATATGGAAATATCACATGGATTTGAACCTTTACAGTTTCTTATTACCAATAGTTTCCCTGCTTTTAATTTCGCTGCTCTCAATCTCTGGGAAGGTTATAAAAGCCGCAAAAAGGAATCCTGTAGAGTCTCTCCGATATGAATAAAGCGTCATAAGAAAGAGCCAGTTTCAAACTGGCTCTTTTTTTTGTAACCTAATTCGACAAATACAAGTCTGTATTGTGTAACCACTTACGTTAACTAGACCTATGAAAAGAAATAACCTCAAAATTCTCGCAGTTATTGTTCTCGCCGCCTCTAGTTTGGCCTTTACACTAAAACCAGATCGCGATGCTGCCGCTAAGGAAGAAATTAAAGAATTGATCTTAACGTCTTATGTCAATGGTGCTTTTAATGCACTTGATGCTGATGCGATGAGAAAAGGTTTTCACGAAGATTTTGCCATTTACTCACCAAAGGGAGAAGCGATTAGCAAGTATCCTATCAAGGTTTGGGCCGATGGTGTAGCAAAAAGAAAAGCCAACGACTACAACCCTGCCGATGTAAAAAACAAATGGGATCATAATTTTGCTTCAATAGACGTGACAGGAAATGCAGCTCAGGTTAAAATTGAGCTACATAATCTTGGCAAGCATGTCTATACCGATTATTTGAGTCTTTTGAAGTTCGAAAGTGGCTGGAGAATTGTCGCTAAGGTGTATCACCAGCATTAATTAGTCAAAATCCCATCTTCAACCTGTTGAATTAGACTTTCTAAAACAGCTCAATTTGCTCTGGTAGTAAACGAAAGGATTTTCTGTGGAGAGGCGTTATGCCGAGTGTTTTAATGGCCTCTCTGTGCTTTTTTGTAGGATATCCAGCGTTTGTTTCCCAGCCGTACCCTGGGAATTTTTTCGCAGCCTCACTCATCAGCCGATCGCGGTGTGTTTTTGCTAAAATTGATGCAGCGGCTATCGACATATACTTACCATCACCTTTAATGATGCATTCATGAGCGATATTAGGATAGGCTTTAAAGCGGTTACCGTCGATGAGTAGTAGTTCTGGTCTTACTTTTAATACATCTACTGCTCGATGCATTGCCAGGAATGAGGCATTTAAAATATTGATTTCATCAATTTCAGTTTCACTCACTTCAACAACTTCATAAGCAATAGCATCGCGCTTTATCTCAATTTCCAGTTTCTCCAAAACTTTCTTCGTGAGCTTTTTGGAGTCGTTAAGGGTTTCATTCTGGTAGTCGGTTGGAAGTATAACAGCTGCTGCTACTACGGGACCAGCCAATGGGCCTCGTCCGGCCTCATCGCAACCAGCCTCTATTTTTCCAGATCCAAAACTTGACTTCAACATGCTTAGGATAAACTTAGAGAGTTAAGCGTAGAACTTGAAACCTTTCTATAATTTTGCGCCATGTCTGATCAAAAAAATCCTTGGAAAACAATAAGTGGAGAACTCATTTATGAAAATGAATGGATCAAGCTTGATGAGTATCAAGTGATAAATCCCAGTGGAGGACGTGGCATTTATGGAAAAGTGTCTTTCAAAGGTAGGGCAGTCGGTATTTTGCCAATCGATGATTCATTGAATACTTGGTTGGTAGGTCAGTATAGATATACCTTGAGTGAGTACAGTTGGGAAATGCCGATGGGGGCTGTTCCGAAAGATGAGACTTATAAGCAGGGGGCACTGCGCGAATTGAAAGAGGAGACAGGTTTAGTTGCTTCTGAACTTGAGTTTTTGTGCAAAATACATACGTCGAACTCAGTCACTGACGAGGAAGGACATGTTTATGTGGCAAAAAACCTTGTTGAAGGTAAGCCTGAATTTGACGATACCGAAGATATTGCCATTAAGAAATTACCATTCCATGAAGCGCTCAATTGGGTGTTAGAAGGTAAAATCACTGATAGTTTAACCGTCGCTGGAATTTTAAAGTATGCCCGCATCTTAGGGGTTTAATAATGGAGCAGTTATCCTACAAGTCTCATCTTAATAAAACACTCAGGTTGGCTTACCCTGTAATGCTGAGTCAACTAGGGCATATCTTGGTGGGTATTGTAGATAGTATTATGGTGGGACAAATCGGTCCTTCCGCTTTGGCAGCATCGGCTTTTGCCAATAATTTCCTTGGGGTTTTCTTAATGTTTGGAATTGGCGTCTCCTATGGAATTACACCATTAGTAGCCCAAGCTGATGGTAAATCTGATTCTACTAAGATCATCAGATTGCTTCGGCATGGAATCATACTATGTAGCTTGGTGGGGCTTCTTTTGTTTCTCATCCTATACGGAACATCCAGCCTATTTCCTTTAATGAACCAGCCAGAAGAGGTTGTTGCCTTAGGAACGCCTTATTTCATCATCATCTCGTCTTCACTTATTCCATTGATGATATTTCAGAACTTTAGGCAGTTTGCTGAGGGACTTTCTATCACCAAGCCCACTATGTACATTACTATAGCCGCTAATTTGATCAATGTGCTATTAAATTACCTTCTGATTTACGGCAAATTCGGTTTTCCAGAACTTGGGTTGAATGGGGCAGGTTGGGCTACCTTTATTTCAAGAGTACTTATGGCTATTGCTCTTGGTGTCTTTGTTTTTAGGTTTAAGCAGTTTCATGCCTACCGACCAGCGTTTAACCTTTCAAAAATTAAAGTTGGGTTATTTAGACCAATTTTAAAGCTGGGCGTACCGAGTGGGATACAATTTGTTTTTGAAGTAGGTGCCTTTGCGATGGCCTCGATCATGATGGGATGGTTAGGGACCAAACCACTTGCGGCTCATCAGATAGCGATCAGTTTAGTGGCCCTGAGTTATATGATGGCTACTGGAATTGCAGCAGCTTCAACCGTGAGGATTGGTAATCAGATTGGGGCACGTGATGGTTATAATTTACAGCGTGTTGGGAATACAAGTTTTCTGATGTCATTAGTCTTTATGGCTTGCTGTGCCTTGGTTTTTGTTGTTTTCAATAAATTCTTTCCAACACTTTATATCCAAGACAAAGAGGTGATCCAAATCGCAAGTGCCTTGATAATTGTTGCTGGTTTTTTTCAACTTTCTGACGGCGTTCAAGTTGTAGGTTTAGGGGTTCTAAGAGGAATGTCTGACGTAAAGGCACCAACGGTCATCACATTGATCGCTTACTGGGGAATTGCAATTCCTGCGAGTTACTGCTTGGGTTTTGTTTTTGACCTTGGGCCAGAAGGTATCTGGTATGGTTTGTTGATTGGCTTGACTGTAGCGGCTTTGTCTTTATTTTTTAGGTTTAGAAAGTTAGCGGCAAAAAAGGCGCTTGATTTCATGAAATAACTAACCTGTAATGCAACCTCAATCAGGCCATACGGTCTTTAACATGAATAAATTAAATACGATAATGAGAACTTTAATAGCATCCTTTTTAATGGTTTTGGCTTTTGGTGTTTTTGGCCAAAATAAAGAAACCAGAAATGTCCGAGACTTCGATGAAGTGGTAATGAGAATGTCAGGGAATGTTTACATCAAACTTGGTAATAAAAACGAGGTTGTTTTAGAGGGTGATGATCGTACTTTGGAACGAATAGAAACAGAGGTTAGAGGAGGAAAGCTTTCGATTGGTGTAGAAAGCCGTCGTGGTTGGAGGTCTCGCTCTAGCGGTAGAGTTAATGTGTATATTACTATTAAAGAGTTGAGGGGCGTTTCTATCAGTGGATCGGGTGATGTTATTGGGCAATCGGTTTTCAAAACTGATGATTTTTACGCCTCTATTTCTGGTTCTGGTGATATGGAATTAGAAGTTGATGCCAAGAATATAAATGCCAAAATCTCGGGTTCGGGTAATATTGAATTAAAGGGTTCAGGAGAATATGCAAGACTTACTATGAGCGGTTCTGGTAAATATCTTGCTGAAGAACTTAAGGTTGATGATTATGAGATCTCTATTTCTGGCTCAGGAAGAAGTTCTGTAAATGCTCAAGAAAACCTTGATATCCGAATTTCTGGAAGCGGTAGTGTTTACTATAAAGGTAGGCCAGCTATCAATTCAAGTGTTGCTGGAAGTGGTAAGGTTAGACGAATAAACTAATTCTTATTATATAGATTCGAATCAAGATCCGGCTTCTGGCCGGATTTTTTGTATAAAAGCGATGAGGCCCAGTGCAATTAGTGCCTGCGCCGAAATGTAGGTAAGCATAATCAAGAAATCTGCGGCTTGGAAGCTCATGTAGAATTTATCTAGCGCCAGTAGCGTGTCACTAATTACAAATAATGTGGCGCCAGACATAACTAGCCAAAAACTCTCTGAACTTGTCTTCTTCCATCGCTTTCTGGCTGTCATAATCATCAGGCAAATCACTACAATATAAAGTAGCGTGGGTATGTACAATGTACCAAGTCCATCCTTGATGATAGAGAATATAATTAGACCGTATAACACGAAAACCCCGTCCTGCCACTGTAGTTTCATTTTACGTTCTGTTGCATCATTCGCATTGAAAAAAATGAAGGTATAAACCAAGTGGGCGACTAAAAAACAGCCAAGCCCTAGCGTGAAATAATTACCCTGATTTCCGAATAAAAGCAGTACATCACCGATGAAAGAGAGGCCAAGTGCCATCATTAAAAACTGTTTAAGCAATGACGAAGGGCAGGTTCGGTAGACAAAAAAGAGAAGTGATGGCATTAACAACGACTTCGAAATTTGAGTCAATTCGTCCATGTTGTTTAACCGACCGGCCAAGTCGATTATTGAAATAACCAGAAAGGGAAAAAGTGATTTATCAACCTTCATCTGTCAAATATCTATGAAATACTCTTTTGGACCACCCGAGTCCAAAGTTTAGGAATAAAAAACCAGCTAGCGCCAAGCTGGCACATGTGATAAATGCTAATTGCAGGTTTTCTATTCTATTTGCATATATATAACCACTGATAAATGCGCCAAGACCTATACCAATTTCAAGTGCAATATACATGGTGGCAATCCCCTTTCCTCGTGCTTTTTCCAGACTCAAGTCTATAGTCCAGGCATAAATAGTAGGTGTATTCATACCAACTGCCACACCGAAAACAATGGAACTGGCGATCAGCATAGTTTGAGTAGTAGTAAAGGCTACCATTAAATCTGCTATGACTATCGCTACTGCTGCGAACTTTAAAACGATCACTCGGCCAAATTTATCCGAAGCTTTGCCTGCAAGTACTCTTACAATTAATGAGGATAATACGAAGATGGCAAAAAAGATTCCCTTGTTTCCTTGGCTGAACCCTACATTAATGGCTAGGTCGGGCATCAAGGTGAGGGCGGCTCCAAAAGAAAAAGAAGTCAGCAAGAAGAACAAGGATGGATTAAAAACCCTTGGTTCAAATATTTCATTTCGTTTGATTTTAAGCAGGCGAGGGTGGAAGGGTTTTTTGTCCTTTAATGTTTCTTTCATGCCTACTAAAATCAGCACAGATAAAAGTGCCAATGCCGAAGAGGTATAAAACATGGTCTCAAGGCCAAAGGCTTCAGTGATTTTAGGACCAAAGCTTGGTCCTGCGGCCATACCTATACTGCCAAAAAGCCCGGAGTATCCCATGGCTTCGCCACGTCTATGTTGTGGAACTATGTCGGCGATGTATGCTGAAGTGCCGGTGGGTTTAAATCCTGTCGAAAATCCATGCAAAAACCTCAGTAGAAAAAAGGCCCATATAGTACCTAACAAAGGATATAAAAAGCCAACTACAAAACATACTCCTGCCCCGAGGATCATGACTGGGATTCGGCCAATTGTATCTGCTAGTTTACCGCTAAACGGGCGTGATAGGCCTGCTGTGATTGTGAATAAGGAGATGACGTAGCCTTTTTTATCTCCACCACCCATTGATGTCAGGTAGTCGTAGAGATCGGGTACGATCATATTGAAACTTGCAAAGAACAGAAATGAGCTAAAGCAAAGTAGTACAAACTGTAGTGAGAAAATGTTCTTTTGTTCGGACATTTTCTACTGCTGCATTAAATAGGCTTTTATAAAATCATTTAAATCACCATCTAGTACATTTTGTACATCGGTGCGTTCTACAGAAGTTCTATTGTCTTTGATGAGCTTATATGGGTGAAGCACGTAATTTCTAATTTGAGAGCCGAAATCCACTCTCATTTTTTCACTCTCCACTTGGTCTCTAGCCATATTACGTTTATCCATTTCTATCTGATATAGTCGAGACTTAAGCATATTCATGGCACGTTCACGATTTTCAAGTTGAGAACGAGTTTCAGTGTTTTCTATACTAATACCGGTCGGTGCATGTTTAATTCTAACACCTGTTTCCACTTTGTTTACATTCTGACCCCCAGCACCGCCAGAACGGAAGGTGTCCCAAGAGATATCCGCTGGATTTACTTGGATTTCTATGGTGTCATCTATTATAGGATAGGCAAAAACCGATGAAAACGAGGTGTGTCTTCGGCCGCCTGAATCAAAAGGGGAAATCCTAACTAAACGGTGCACACCAGACTCAGATTTAAGCTGGCCGTAAGCAAATTCACCTTCAAATTCTAATGTGGCAGATTTAATTCCCGCCACATCACCAGGCTGATAATTCACCTGTTTTACTTTCATGCCATTCTTCTCACCCCACATGATGTACATTCTCATTAGCATTTGGGCCCAGTCATTACTTTCTGTTCCGCCTGCTCCAGGGTTTATTTCTATCATTGCATTGAGCTGATCTTCCTCACCGCTCAGCATTTTCTTGAATTCTAGCGCTTCTACTACTTCTGTAGCCTTCCCAAATTCTTTTTCAATCTCGGCTTCGTCGCCTTCGCCCATTTCAAAGAATTCGTAAAGTGTTTCTAGATCTTCTACAGCGCTATTCGCTTCTTCAAAGCCTTTGGTCCATACTTTTTTAGACCGAATTGCCTTGAGTACTTTTTCGGCATCTTTTGGGTTATTCCAGAAATCGGGTTGTGCAGTTACTAATTCTTCTTCTTGTACCTCTCTACTTTTAACATCGTAGTCAAAGATACCCCCTCAAAGCCGCTACTCTGGCCTTTAAATCCTTCAGCTGATCTGCTGTCATGGTGTTTGCAATTTAGATTGCAAATGTGGTTAAATGGACTCTATAATTCAAGCGATCGCCTGTATGAAGTTGAATGAGAAATTTGCTCAGAAGATTACTTTAATAGGACAAAGGACTAGAAACCAACGATGTAGGCTTCAAACTTTGGATTAGTAAGATCTACCTTTTTTCGGCGCATCCATTTGAGCATAAAACCAGAAAGCACCAATGCACCGCTTGTGACAGTTACTCCTTCGTCAAGTGATAATCTGTTGCCATCTATTACCGAATCGTTGAAAATATCTAAGGCAAAATAGCCTACCCCTGCCACGGGCAGAACTTCTTCGACCCCTCGTAACAACCTAGATCGGTTTGAAAAGGCATTGGAAACATCGATAGTTTCAATCTGGTTTAATCGCAGAATGTTGTTCTCAAGCACGATAGTACTATCGGCAAATTCCGTGATTCGATCTCTGAAAAATTGAGTGTTACCTTTTTGTAGATAGACCAAGTAGTTCCCTGGCCTATATTCATATCTTCTTGACCCTCCTTTTTTCCTGACCACCATGTAGGATTGGGCAGACATGGACTCAAAACAAAATAGCAGTCCAAGGATGAAAAACAGTTTGTGTATCTTCATTTGGGCTGCTAAGTAAGTTAAAATTCTCGTTAAGTAATGTTAAACTTTATAAGTCCAACCGTACTTATCTTCAACGGCTCCAGTACGAATGTCGTTGAGTTCTTTTAATATTTTTATTGAGAATTCTCTTTCTGCTGGATCACTTAGTTCATAAACCTCATCTTGGAAGCCTATTTTGCCGATCGGAGCAATCGTTGCGGCAGTACCTACGCCAAATACCTCTTTCAGTGAGCCATCTTTGGCGGCTTCTATTATTTCTTTGACAGAAATTCTTCTTTCCTCCACTTTCATTCCCCAGTCGCGAGCAATTGTAAGCACACTATTTCTAGTAATACCGTCTAGGATTGTTCCAGAAGTCGGAGCAGTAAGGAGCGTGTCACCAACAATAAACATGACATTCATAGTACCCGATTCCTCGATATACTCATGTGTCTTACTGTCTGTCCAGATGAGTTGGTGGAAGCCTTTTTCTTGGGCTAATTTTGCAGGGTAAAGACTTGCGCCATAATTGCCACCAGCTTTAGCGAAACCTGTGCCGCCTTCGAACGCTCTTGAAAATTCAGTCTCGATCTTTACGTTTACCGGCTGCGTATAATACGCCCCAACTGGGCAAGTAATGATCATAAACCTGAAGTTATCAGAAGGCCTGATACCTATATATTCGTCAGTGCCAAAAATGAACGGGCGAATGTATAATGCAGTGCCTGGTTTAGAAGGAACCCAACTACTATCTAATTTAATAAGCTCAGTTAATGCCTCCATGAACAATTCTTCTGGTAGCTCAGGAATACACATTCTTTCACCAGAAACGTTCAATCGTTTTGCATTGGCCTGCGGTCTGAATATTATGACTTCTCCTTCTGGATTTCTGTAGGCCTTTAGTCCTTCAAAAACAGTGATCGCATAATGTAGCGTCGTATTGGCAGGGCTGATAGAAATATTTTGGTAAGGAGTAATCTTCAAATCTTGCCATTCACCATCGATATAATCGGCGGTAAACATATGATCTGAGTACAGTTTTCCAAAAGGAATATTGTTCTCATCAAGCTCGCTTATCCTTGAGTTTTCTGTTGCTTCAATACGTATTGTTTGAGTATCTATCATAGTGAGCTTATTAAATAAATTGGTTTGCAAAGGTACGGCAATGGCCATCAAAATGCAAACGGTTGTCAAAGTGTAAAAGATTAATATTCAACAACTTACAAAACGATTTGACCAAACTTTATTTGATAAAACCACTAAGAATAAGGTGAATATTTTGTAAATAATTTAGACAGCACAATTATCAGCTGAATACTTTATTTACTCTTTCTTGGTTCCCATAAAACTTCCTCAGCATCAAGTTCTTGTGTCATAGCTCGGCCAAGTACAAACAAGAAATCTGAAAGTCTATTCAGATATCTAATCACAAGTGGGTCTACGGGTTCATGATCATTAAGGTTGATTGTTATTCTTTCGGCGCGCCTACAAACGCACCGAGCGATATGGGCAAATGATACGGATTGATGTCCTCCTGGCAAAACGAAATTAGTAAGTGCTGGGAGCTTCTGATCGAGCTCATCCATCGTTTCCTCCAGAAGAGTGATGTCCTTTTCGAAGAGGTCCGGTTTTACAACTTTATCCTTTCCAGGTTCGGTAGCCAACTCAGCACCTAACGTGAATAGTCGGTCTTGAATCTCCTTCAATAAATCGCGTCTTTCCGTATTGACTGGCTGGTCACGAAGCAAACCGATGTAACTGTTCAATTCATCAACTGTTCCATAGGCTTCTATTCTGACGTGTGCCTTAGAAACACGAGCACCACCCAAAAGTGAGGTGGTGCCTGAATCTCCTGTTTTTGTATATATCTTCAAATCCTATGCTTCTTCTTCTACTGCTTGATTTTTCATAGGGTTTACGCGCGTTGGGTTGTCGTTTACGACATCAGTTTCAATTAACCCATCTCTTAACCTTACGATTCTGTGCGAATATTGAGCAATATCATCTTCGTGCGTTACCATGATGATCGTATTTCCTTTATCATGCAGTTGTGCAAATAAATCCATGATATCATAAGACGTTTTACTGTCTAAGTTACCTGTAGGCTCATCTGCTAGAATAATCGAAGGGTCATTTACTAGAGCTCTCGCAATAGCAACTCTTTGTCGCTGTCCACCAGATAATTCATTTGGTTTGTGATGAGCTCTATCACCTAGACCTACACCTGCTAGTGCGGCCAAAGCTTTTTCTTCTCTTTCTGCCTTACTGTATCCAGCATAAATTAACGGTAGTGCTACATTTTCTAATGAACTAGCTCTTGGAAGAAGGTTAAAAGTTTGGAAAACGAATCCGATTTCCTTGTTTCTAATCTCCGCAAGTTCATTTTCAGTCATATCACTTACGTCGTTACCGTTCAATATGTACTGTCCTCCAGACGGTGTGTCAAGACATCCGATCATGTTCATTAGCGTAGACTTTCCAGAACCAGATGGTCCCATGAAAGAAACATATTCGCCTTCATTAATACCGATGCTTACGGATTTCAAAGCCCTGATGGTTTCGCTACCCATTTGGTAGATCTTTGAAATGTCTGTTGTTTCTATTACAGGTTTACTCATAATCGTTTGACGTCAGTAACGGATGAAAAGTTTAATACACTACCAATTAATTATATAAAAGGTTTAATATTTCAAAAGAATTAAAAACCATCCATGCAGTAAAACCTCTTTACGTGAGCGGATGCCCGACTGGATTATAGGTGAATGTCAACTACTGAATTGGGATTATTTACGAATAAGGTCTTGTATTCTTTCTTCTTGGATCGATTCAAAGGTCGTTTTCACTTTGTTATAGTTTTCTGGATCAACCATCTTCTTTAAATCTTCAAGTGCCGATTTCCCAAAGCTACCGTATCCAGACCGAGCACATTGATAGATATACTCGCTTAATAATTCTGTTGAATTCTTATTTATCGTGATTGCAGAGCGCAGTAATCGGTAAACTTCGGCGGCATCGTATTCAAAGGCTCTTAGTTCAGCTAGGCTCTTTAAGGTAGTCTTTACATCAAAGGCATTCAGGTCTGCTATAGCAGCCATTTGCTGCACATATGTTGTACTATCTAGTGTATTCTTTTTTTCTTCAAATGCATTGAATAAAGGGCTTATGTCTGCTTGTTCTTTGTAATCTCGGACTTGCTTTAAGCCATCGATAAAAGGTTTAACCTGAGGCTCGTAATATCCGCTCTTACTAGCCTGGTCAAGACTTTCCAAGGTTAAAGCTGCTTGTCCTTGGTCAAATGCCCATACTGCTTTTACAAAATATGGAAAACCTGCTGAAACCTGACTTGATGCTATTGCCGTTTCCAGACTTCTAAAAGCCTGATTTACTTCCTCTTGATTGTAGTGTCCTATGGCTTTGGCCATTAACAAGAAGTTTTTAAAAGAATCGTTTTTCGGGCTGGCTAGGTAATAATCAATGGCTGTGAGGATAACCCCTTTATCTTTATCGGTCTGATTCAGGGCTGCATTGTATAGGTAGAAAAGTGACGGTCTATTAAGTATAGTATCCTTATTTAGCGCCAAATTATAAGGTATTATTCCGCCTTGAGCATTGGCCAAAGCTTGCCGATTGATCATGACGTTTAAGTCATCTGTATGAGCATAGTTGACTGTTGTATCGAAGTTTATTCGTGCTGCCAAGTCGTAGTTTAAAGCCGCTAAATTTCCTTCGCTGATTACAGAATTCGCTTGCCGATCATCTACAAAGTATACATAGGCCGAATCATAGTTTTCGTACCTGTAGTGCGCTAATCCCAAGTTGTTTTCTACTTCTTTACTCTCCTCTATTTCAGGAGAATTCATAAGCGTGGTCAATTCGCGATATAGTAGGTCGCGATCAGCAAAGTAATTACTGTAGGCAACTCGAGCTTTCGGGTTAGTGGATGCCTTTAATATGTTATTTAGTTTAAGCGGTATGTCATTGATTTCATCAGCTCTTTTTGCTTCTCTTGCCAGCGAAAAATTGGCTTTAAAATTATAGAAGTCGTAAAAGACGCTCTGCTTATAATACTGCTCTGATAATATCGGGTTATCTACTTTATCTCCTAAAGCCGCAAGCATACTGTATTGGCCAGCTTTCACCTGATAATAAGGCCTGTTGTTTAAGTAAAATATGCCTCCTAGAAACATGACAAAAGCCATAAACCTTGCGACCAAAATAGGGGCTCTCAGTCCTTTAAAAAATACTGGCCAAACGTCAAGATTTTCTAGCAGAGGCGGGGTGAAATTTACTACAGCGTAGAAAAAGAAAGTCAGTCCAAATGTCATATGACTAATGATAATCACCCATTCTAGAGCGTTTGTGATCGAGTCATTGACAGTAAGTTTAGCAAAAGCAATGAGTATCAAAACCAGACTACAACCGATCGGGTAGAGCCAGTTTTTAACGAGTCGAGATTCTTCTCTTTCAGTCAAACCATGAAGTTTTTTGTCTATGCAGAAATAGCCAGAAGTCATAGAAAGTATGAGAAGAATGTATGGGTTAATAGTATAAATACTAAAGGATGTATAACCTGTGCGTTGTAAGAAAATAAGAGTAGCAATACCTACGTATATGGCCCCGATGATCAAGAAGTGTCTCAGGCTTTGTTTACCATTACTAGACCCCTGAGTGGTAAGCTTAAAAAGACTGTAAATATTATCGCCTGCAATAAATACGATGAAAATGGTTGCCAGAATTACGGGTCCCATTATACCGAAAGAAATGGTTACTAAATGAGGATAGCTCAAATCAGTAGCATACAGGATCACCCCAATGATACTGCCATAAAGTAAAAGATTTGCCCCTAACCTAAACCAAAATCTAACATGGGGATAAAAAGTGTGGAATAAGTAAGAGACTATGGCATAGCCACCAATAACACCATAAGTTAAATAATCCGTAGCAATGCCTAATTCTTCCAACCTGAGTTGGATAAGGACAAATACGATGACACCTGAAACAATGAAATAGCTGAACCTATCTAAATAGGTCACGAGTGTAGAAACTGTGATTAAGGCCAAGAAGAAGATTGCAAAGACTATAGTTTCTGGCCAGCCCAAATAGCGAATATCTTCTGTAAAATATTTTTGCCAGCTTATAATCTGATCCACATAAAGCCCAGAAGTCTCACCATTTAATTGAAAGTATTCTAGTAAAAGTGGTCGAGTTTTAAAGTTGGTATCTACTTGCCACGGAAGGGCCAAATTATCGCCAACGATCAACGCATATACAAAAATAGCCAAGCACACTGCAGTCAATGCTATACTCGCTGTCTTAAGTATGTTGATTGTTCTATTGTCCAAACTCTTTTGCTAGATGTAGATAGGTTTCACGAGGAGCGTTTAAGCACTTTTGGCACCTTAAAGAATGAGCCTTCTTTTTCTGGAGCATTTTTTAGCCCTTCCTCAGTACTAAGGGTAGATTCTACTTTGTCTGCTCTGAGCGAATTAACTTCTTGAGTTATGTGCGTAAGTGGTTCAACACCATCAGTATCCAGTTCACTGAGTTTATCTACCCAATCCAGAATATTATTCATATCCGCTAAAAGCTGCTGCTCTTGTTCAGGCTGAATATTCAACCGAGCAAGATGTGCTATTTTGTCGATATCTTTTTTTTCAACCTTCATTTGAATAAAACTGCTCTAGTTCCTTTTCTATTGTATCCCGAACCTGTCCTTTCAATGCTTTAATCGCTTCATCACCAGTGCCAGACGGCCAAATAGGCTTGTGTACTTTCATGCTCACTATGCCTGGATGCATGGTTAGCGGCATTCTATCAGGCAAAAGTATATGATTACGGTGGATAGTTGCTGGAACAATAGGAATTTGTTCCTCAACTGCAATTCTAAAACTACCTTCTTTAAATGAGGCCATTTGTGGAGGGTTTTTCGAAACTATCCCACCTTCTGGGAAAAAAATAATACTAAAGCCCTCTTGAATCGCTTGGGTTACCGCTATCCAACTGGTATGTCTACTTCTCATGCTCTTTCTGTCAACAAGAATGTGCAATCGGCTGTACATATAACCCCAAAGTGGTACTTTTCTCAAAGATGCCTTACCTATGAATTTAAAGTTGTGCCAAATTAATCCAACGGTAGGAATGTCTAGATAGGAGTTATGATTTGTGCAGAATATGTATGTCTGTTTGGAATCTAATTTCTCTTCGAACCGAACTTTGGTTCTGTTTAAGAATAAGAAAAAGAAGAAAATTCTTGCCCAAATATGGTTGAGTGGAGCAGCTAAACTTTCAAGAGGCTTTACAAAAATTGCCAGTAGGAAAAATGGCAGTAGAATTAAAAAGGTTAGTCCAAAAACTAAAAGTCCGTAGGCAGAGTAAATCTTAAGAAGACTCTTTTTCATGCTGTTGGCGAAGATAAGTAAAGCACAAAGAAAAAACGCAGCCATTGGCTGCGCTTTTTTGAGATATATTAATCGTTAAGCCTAGGCTTCTTGATCGTCTTCTGTATCACTTGAAACATCGTCAGCATCTTCTATAGCGTCACTATGTTTGCTTTCAATATTTGCCAAAACGTCATTAGCAGTCATGCTTCCAAGATAATCTGGTAAGTCAATGCCCACTTGTTTAGCTAAATCATGAACCGGCGGAAGTGCGCTAATGAAGTTTCTAATAAAACCTGCAGTTGCATTGGTACCGTCACCGCCAGCACCACTACCTGAATCCCAAACAGTGATCTTATCGATCTGTAAGTTGGCAAGTGCCTCGGTTTGTCGCGATACTAATGATTCCATTTGCTCTAATAAGAGTAGAGTAGCCGCCGCTTTGCTATCGCCACCGCAAGCTTCAATGATCTCCTTATAACCAGTAGCCTTAGCGTTAAGTAGCTCTTCCATACCTTTCGCCTCCGCTTGGAATTTCAGTAAGGTAGAGTCTGCTTCACCTTTAGCAAGGTTTATCGTTTCTTGTGCTTTTGCTTCCGCATCGATTACCTTTTTACGCTTGTTGATCTCATTTCGAATGATTTCTTCTTTCTCCAAACGTGCTAGTTCAGCAATTTTTTCAGATTCAAGAATCTCTTTTAAGGCCTCTGCTCTAGCCACATCACTTCGTCTTTTTGCCTCTGCTTTTTGCTCCTCAAGTGCAGCGATTGATACGGCTTCTTTTGCTCTTGATTCATTTTCCCCAGCGATTGCTTCTGCCTCAAGGTTTGCAATAGAAATCCTTTTCTTCGCCTCTGCCGCTTTTTTACCTTCATCCGAGAGGGCATCTTGTTCGGCAACTTGAACTTGCTGCTCGCTTGTTGCTTTAGCCTCTCCAATCGCGGCTTCAGTTTCAACATTGGCAATGGCAATTCGTTTTTTGGCTTCAGCTTGTTTTACACCTTCTTCAGATTGGGCTTGTTCTACTGCTACTTGGACGTCTTTTTCTCTAAAGGCTTTCGCTTGTCCCATCGCACCAGCAGATTCTTGTTGGGCTACCTCTACTACGGCTTGGTTAATTGCCTCCGCAGCAGCTTTCTTACCAATCGCCTCGATATACCCAGACTCATCAGTGATATCTTTTATGTTTACGTTGATGAGCTCAAGACCAATTTTATTTAATTCACTGGCGACATGCTTATTGATTAAACTCAAAAACTGCTCTCTGTCTTTATTAATTTCCTCAATAGAAAGTGTCGCAATAACTAGCCTCAGTTGACCGATTATAATGTCTAACGCTTGCATTTTTACTTCGTCTTCGGTTAATCCCAAAAGACGTTCAGCAGCATTCAACATGATGCCCTCTTTTATAGAAATACCAACAGTAAATGTACTTGGTGTATTAATACGAATGTTTTGTTTGGATAAAGCACCTTTCAAATCAATCTCAATGGGTATTGGGCTCAGCGTGAGATATTGATAATCTTGGATGATGGGGATGATTAAGGCACCGCCACCATGAATACACTTAGCACTCTTCTCAGGTCCAACCTTACCATAAACAACCAATATTTTGTTTGATGGACAGCGCTTATAGCGTGAAATTAGAATGATAATGAGCACTAAAAAAAAGCCGACAGCTATGCCGATAACCGGTGAGATTAATTCCATATTTTTAATTTTCGTTAAAAGGTTCAACAAGTAATTTTCCGTGAGACAGGTCGTAGACAAGTACTTTCGTGCCAGTTTTGATAGCCTCAGATTTAGTTTGTGCGCTATAAGTTTTTAGCCCACCCTGAAGTACTATTTGTATTTGACCTTCACCTGATTGTTTTTCAGGAATGGTCAAGTAAACAGTACCAGTTTTTCCAATCGCATTTTCGATTGTGACATTTCCTTTTGTTTCTATCCCCTTTAGTTTGTTTAGCAGGTAAATGCTAATGATATAAAAGACAATGCCCACAGCAATAGACGTAAACAATATGAGTGTTCCACTCATATCTGTTTTATCATGGGCTAGATATCCTGTCCATCCAGACACCGCAAAAAATGCAATGAGGGCGTTGAAAGAGAAACTATCTCCCAAACCCTCAAACTCCAACTCATCTATGTCTAAACCAAAAAGACTTAGCAGAAAAATGATGCCTAGAAGAACGCTTGAGATAAGCGCAATATTCCAATAAAGATCTACTGTCATACGAAAAGATTTAAATGAAAAAGGTGATGGAAATCAATAAGAAATATACCGAATTGATCACTACATATCTATAGTATACTCTATAAATATTTACCTTTTATACAGAGTTATTTCCAGTGGATTTTCCGACGGATAAACGGTTTTGGACACAGCCGATGTTGATCAATTATTTATTGATCATATGCAACGCGGCCTTATAAACATAGTCCCAGTATTCATCCTTTTGTTGTTCTGGAAATGAAGCTTTCTCCAGTGCATTATACATGTGTTGTAGCCATCTAGTCGCTTCTTCCTGTCCAATTTGCCACTGAAAGTGTCGTCTTCGGAGCATTGGGTGGCCACGTTCATCAGTATAGGTCTGCCTACCGCCGAGTACTTGAATTAAAAAGAGTTTTAATCTGTTTTTTGCTGGTAAGAGGTCTTCTGGGTACATTTTTCTAAGCACGTCATCTTCTGCTATGCCCGCATAGAAATCATCCACCAATTGCAGGATGTTATCCTCCCCAATGCGTTCATACAGGGTTCGCTTTTGGCTCACTGAATTTGATTTAAGGCTTGATCGAAGTCGGAAATTAGATCGTTTGGGTCTTCTATGCCAACTGATATTCTGATTAATCCAGGAGTAATATTGTTTTTCAAACGGTCTTGCTCATCCATATTTGAACTACTCATGGTATAAGGATGTGAAGCCAGTGTTTCCGTACTGCCCAAAGAAACCGCCAGTTTTGCTAATTCTAGTCCATTCAAGAAACTAAAAGCCTCCTTTTCACCACCATTGACCTCAAAAGCCATCATGGCACCGGCGGAATTTTGTTGATTTTGATAAATACGAAAATCGGTATGATCTTCTGTTAAATGACCTAGATAATATACACGCTTTACTTTGTTATGAGACTTCAGAAAATCAGCTAACCTTTCGGTATTTGCGGCCTGTTTCTCCATTCTAAGCGTCACCGTCTCAAGACTGCGCGTAATGAGCCAAGAGGTGAAAGGGGATGCCATACAACCTAATATCGTCCTCAAGCCTTTCACTTGTCGAATTAGTTCTTCTTTTCCAGAACAGGCGCCAGCGATTACATCGCTATGGCCTCCAATATATTTAGTGGCAGAGTATAAATTTAAATCCGCACCATGCGCTATTGGCTTTTGAAAAACAGGCCCAAGATAAGTATTATCAACAGCAAGGATTGGTCGATTTCCGCTGGTAGAAAGCTCTTGAACTAAACTCGAAGCCATACCAATATCAGTGAGGCTAAGCGTAGGGTTTGCAGGAGTTTCTATATAGATCATTTTGAGTCTATCTGCCCTTGGATGCGAGGCAACCATGGCCTTAATATCTTCCTTAGTGGCTCGATGCTCAAATTCTAGCCATTCAATATCAAACTGATTTAAAGTGTGTTTTATAAAGCTATCAGTGCCGCCATAAAGCGGAGATGACATTAAAATAAGATCCCCAGCTTTGCAGAAGGTCATAATAGTAGTAGAGATAGCCGCCATTCCACTTTCGAAAAATGCCGAATCTTCAGCACCATCGAGCTGTGATAAACGGAATTCGGCTGCCGTCAAGTTGGGATGGTTTAGCCTAGTGTAAATAAGGCTTTGGTTTCTTTCCTCTAGCGTTTCAGCTCCAGCGTACTTCTTGAAGAATTCTTTTCCCTCTTCCGCTGTGTTAAACATGAACGTGGATGTTTGGAAGATGGGGTTTTTAATAGAATTTAAAACACTCGATGGATCGTGCCCTGCTCCGACGACTAAGCTTTCGGCGCTAAACTTATCTTGATTTTTCTTATTCATTATTTCGCAGCTCTTACTTTCAGTGTGGCTCCTTCTTGGCTGATTACGATAATGCTCTCACCCTTTTCCACATATTCTCCGCGAGTATAGGCATCGTAAATTTCACCATCTAATTCTATTCTACCACTGGGCCTAAGAATTGTATTTGCGGTACCTTTTTTACCCACCATATTTTCTGGAAAACGGGTAGAAACGTAGCCATCTTTTCGCTCTTGTGTTTCAACAAGTGCCACACGATTGAACATCTGGGTTTTAGTGATCCGATAACCAAAAATGAAAAGGAGGAGCATCGAACTAAAGATGCCTACACCTACTACCGTAGCGGCTGTAGTTATATCCTCTGTCGGCACATAGTCAAAATTAAAAAAGTCATTGCCGATCATCATGAAAATGAGTGAGCCCACAATACATATTATCCCCGAAACTCCAGCGACACCAAATCCTGGAATAACAAATACTTCTAAAGCAATGAGAACAAAACCAACAAAAAAGACAGCAATTTCCCAATTGGCAGCTAAACCATTGAGGTAGTAGGGGACTAGATATAAGATTAGGGCTATACCTGCCGCTGCTAGCGGAAAACCGACACCTGGCGTTTGAAGTTCAAAGAAGATACCGGCTGTAATCACTAAAATTAGAATTCCACTAACAAAAGGGTTCAGGAAAAACGAGATGACTTGTTCTGTTGAAGACAATTCATATTCAATGATCTCGAAATCTTCAATATTATTACGTTTAAGAATATCATCAATACTAGTTACCTCTCCTTCACAAAAACCATTGGCGATAGCTTCAGAAGTAGTAAATGTTACAATCTTTCCAGCTTCTGTTACTCCCTCTATTTCTACACGGTCATCAACCATGCCTTCTGCGATAAGAGGGTCCCTTCCAGTCTGTTCAGCTGTGGATCTCATGATAGACCGCATGTAGGACTGGTATTTGTCAGGTGCCTGAGAACCATCGTTTCCATTTACTAAGGTAGCCGCTCCAATATTAGCGCCGGATACCATATATATACTATCTGCTGCAATGGAGATCAATGCGCCAGCAGAGGCGGCGTCATTATTGATATACATCCAAACGGGCTTTTCGTATTCAAGAATCCTAGTCCTAATGTCATTGGCATCAGCCACAGCACCACCGTAAGTATCCATATCGATGATGATAATATCAGCATTTTCAGATGTAGCCTGCTCTAATGCTAAATCTACGTATCGATTCATTCTTGGGTCAATATCGGCCCTTATTTCCATCAAGAAAACCCTTGTTTTAGTCGAATCAGACTTCGCTTGCTCCTCTGCCAAAACTACAAATGTGAGTAGTAGTACAGAAAGAAGTACAATTGACCTTACGACATTTTTTATTCCTTTGATACCCACCTGAATCGCTTATTTTTGTCTCAAATTACAAATAAAAGGCCTTGTCAGAGCAATTAAAACCCGTTTTTTCACATCAGTTTGAGCAGGACATTTGGGAGGTATTACCCGATGGAGAGAAACTCTTGATCTCGACACGGGACAATGAAAACCTTCAAGTTTCTTTCTCAATGTTTGATCTCGTTGAAAGAAAATTTCTCTGGAAGAATATAAGCTTTGAAGAGTCTTGGTGGATAAGCGCTTACGACTTTCAGGGTGATGTAATTGTATTCCAAACTTATAACGATACTCAGGATATTGAAGCGAGGTCGGTTTTCGGGTTTGATATCAATAGTGAAGAAGCACTTTGGTCTATAGATGATGTAAAACTCAATAAGTCTAATAGAGGTATGCTCAGTATTACGCCGCTCTCTGGAGAATATGAAAGCTTTACCATCGATATTAAAACAGGTCAAGAAATTAGTGAAACCAAGGATGGTGAAGCGCTCGAAAAGTCAGACAATTGTAAGTTTCCACTTCATTATGAATCGGAAAACCCTCATTTCGAAACTTTGGCCAAGTTTGTGAAATCAAAGTTAGGAACGGATTTGATTGGGAGTTGCGATTATCTAGAAGTACCCGAATTTTTCGCAATAGCTGTAAATTCTAAAGATGAGACAGGCTATAATCTCGATTTGTTCGTATTTAAGCATGAAGGAAGTTTACTTCTGGAGAAACCTTTGGATCGAGAATTGAAAGGCTTGGCCTCAGGGACGTTTTTTATAGTGGGGCAAGCACTTATATTTGTTGAGGGAAAACGAAACTTGGTGTTTTATAGTTTTTAAGGAATGAGAAGAATTTTTGGGATTATAGTTTTGACGATCACCTTTTCGCTGACTGCTTTTAGTCAGTCAGATTCTCTAGGAATTGAGAAGGAGGGAGACAAGATTTATGTCATACATAAAGTCAAAGCGAAGCAAACCCTGATTTCTTTGGCCAGAAGGTACCAAACTACCATTACCGAAATCAAAACGGCTAATGATTTATCATCCAATGGCTTGCAAGTCGATCAAATGTTGAAAATTCCATTTGGTGGCACTTTACCAACGGCTAATGTGAAACCCGTCCAATTAGAAACAGTAGAAGTTGAACATGAGGTGGCGGCTGGAGAAACGCTTTTCGCCATATCGAAAAAGTATGGAGTTAGTATTACCGATCTTAAAACTTGGAATCAACTAAGCTCAAACGCTCTTTCATTAGGACAATCTTTGAAAGTGAAAGTTGAAAAACCAGTCGAAAAGGCGAAGGAGGCTGCAACTAACCAGAAACCGAAAACAGTTTCAACACCAACTCCTGTGGCAAAACCTAATACACCTGACATACAAATAGCCACAGATACAACTTCGGTAAAAGAAACCGTTGAGCCAGATCCCGTACCCGAACCGGTGACTTATGATGGCAGAAATTTTGAATCTTACGAGTTAGAAGGCATGGCGGAAGTCATTGATGAAGAAGAACCTTCTACAAAATATTTTGCCTTACATAAAACGGCAAGACCAGGAACGGTTGTTAAGGTCAAAAACTTAATGAATGGTTTGGTGGTCTACGTGCGAGTAGTTGGGACTATTCCAGACACTACCGTCAATGATGACATCATCATAAAACTTAATTTGAAGGCCTATACCCAACTCAAGGCCATCGATAAGCGCTTTAGGGTGCAAATCAGTTACCACCAATAGATGGCTTCTGTTTATTCTCTAGAACTGAAGGACTTCTTAGACGAAAAATTTGAACGCTACAATCAGCCGGGTTTCATCGAAGACGATCCAATCAGTATCCCTCACGCTTACACCCAAAAACAAGATATCGAAATAACGGGCTTTTGGGCTGCAATTTTGGCCTGGGGTCAGCGCGTAACCATCATTAATAAATGCAAAGAGCTTTTTGCTATGATGGATAATCAGCCCTACGATTTTATCTTAAATCACGGCGAAGACGACTTAAGACCATTTCTCAATTTTAAGCATCGCACCTTCAACGATATCGATACCTTATATTTCATTAATTATTTAAGATCATTCTATCAAGCACATGATTCACTTGAGGAGGCATTTTTATCAGGTATGAAAGCGGGCGATGAACATGTTGAAAATGGCCTGATACAGTTCCATAATCAGTTCTTTAATTTACCTGACGCTCCTCAGCGCACTAGAAAACACATAGCTACACCGGCAAGAAAATCGGCATGCAAGCGCATAAATATGTTTCTAAGGTGGATGGTTAGAAGTGATGATAAAGGCGTTGATTTTGGCTTATGGAAGAAAATTCAACCCAATCAGTTGATTTGCCCATGTGATGTTCATGTGGAAAGAGTTGGCCGTAGATTAGGACTAATCGAGCGAAAACAGGTGGACTGGCAAACTGCCTTAGAATTAACAGAAAACCTAAAGCAATTCGATCCAAAAGATCCGATCAAATATGATTTTGCCCTCTTCGGGCTTGGCGTTCAAGAAAAGTGATCAACCCCAATTCGCTGGATCATTTCTCCACTGCTGGAGCGATTCTAGATCAGCATTGTCGATGTATCCCAATTCCATCGCTTTTTCGAGCATGATTTGATAATTACTAAGACAATGTAATTTAATCCCGGCCTTTTTAAAGTTATCATCGGCTAGGGGAAATCCGTAAGTAAAAATTGCCAACATACCGAGTACCTCAATCCCAGATTGTTGTAAGGCATCAGCGGCTTTAAGCGAACTACCTCCAGTTGAGATGAGGTCTTCCAAAACAATTACCTTTTGCCCCGGAGTCACTTTTCCTTCGATCAGGTTTTCCATACCATGGCCTTTTGGCTTTGACCTTACATAAATAAAAGGTACCCCGAGTGCTTCAGCCAAGAGCGCCCCTTGAGGTATACCAGCCGTGGCTACGCCTGCAACAGCTTCATAGCCAGGGAAATGCTGGTTGGCAGCCTCTGCAAGTACCTCTTTAATAAAAGTTCGAGTTTCTGGAAAAGAAAGAGATAATCTGTTATCACAATAAATGGGTGATTTCCAACCTGAACTCCATGTAAAAGGATTTTCTTTGTTCAGTTTAATGGCTTGAATTTGAAGTAAATCAGACGCTACTTTTAGAGCAGTTTGCTTATCATTGTGATCATTTCCCATGTCGCGAATTTAATAGATTTTTTTTCTGAAATGACACGATATTGTTTCAGCTAGTTAGAGATTTTTTTTCCATATTGACAAAGAATTAATTCTCTCTATGAGGATATACATTAAGGACACCCCGCTCAGAATCAAGAGACCCGATCAAATTAAGGACAAAACCTTTTTTGATGAAGTTATCCAAGAGGAAGACCTTTTGATTAACGAAAAGAAATTTCGTGGTAACATGCTTATTCGAAATGCCGATCGAAATGCCATAAAGAGTATTCTCTTCATTCTTCACAATAAGAAAATTAAAGGTCTTGAATCCGTCACAGTTGTGACTGCCTACTATGACGAGACCATTGACTACATAAAAAGTAAGTTTAAGATTATAAAAGCAGGCGGCGGCGTAGTATACAAAGACGGTAAAGTTCTAATGATCCATCGTTTAGGTAAATGGGACCTACCGAAAGGAAAAATCGAAGGTGATGAGACTTTCAGAATGGGGGCTCAGCGCGAAGTAGAAGAGGAGTGTAATGTTACTGTCGAAGTTTTAGATAAGGTTTGCACTACTTGGCATACTTATACAAAGGGCCAAAAGAGTATTCTGAAAAAGACGGTTTGGTACCAAATGGACTGTTTGGACGATAGTAAAATGAAACCGCAGATAGAAGAGGGTATCGATGAAGTGCGGTGGATGAATAAAAAGGAGATCGACGTGGCCAAATACAACGCCTATCAGTCAATTCAGCACGTTTATAATAAGTTCCTTAAGAAGCTAATGCTTCACAAATCGTAAGGCAAGTATTTATCTACATTCCCGCCATAGCGATGCACTTCGCGAATAATAGAAGAATTCAGAGCCGCTAATTCTGGCGATGTAATCAAGAATACCGTTTCTAAATCAGCATTTAAATCTCGATTCACTTGAGAAATACTGTTTTCATACTCGAAGTCAGTAGTATTTCTGAGTCCACGTAGAATATGACTAGCTCCCAACTTATCGGAAATCTGGGCAGTCAATTCATTATAAACTAATACAGATACTTCTGGCGTACCTTGGAAGGTCTGGTTGATTTTCTCCTCCATGTACTTTATTTCGAAATACCGATTCGCTTTTTGACTGTTGTAGCCAATGGCAATGACTATTTCGTCAAATAATTTTAGACCTCTCCTAACAATATCCTCATGGCCTTTAGTAAAAGGGTCGAATGAGCCCGGGAAAACGGCAATTCTCTTCATAGAGTAAATCTAGTGAATAAATTAAAGGTTAGATAATACGTCGAAGTACTCGTAAGATTCTAGTTCGTTAAAAACCGGGTGAATCATAAGTCCAGAAGGTCTTTGACCGAGCTCTACGTTGCTGAAGAATTTACGAAGGGTAGGCATATACGCCTCAACTTGATCTTTTGTGCCATGTACTAATAAAGGAATGGCCTGGCCAGCATCGCTAAATTGCTGGGCTGTAAGCAGTGCCAACTTAACAAGCTGTTTGGCTTCAGAAAAATGGAACTGATTATAGATGGCCAATCGGCTTAAATTGAAGCCAGCAATTTGTACGCCACTCGCATTGAGCGACATGTATAGACTATTATTTGCTTTAGTTCTCAGCTGATTTTTAATACCATTTAAATAAGCAATACTCTGATGGTTGAAGTAAAGCGCTGTCCGAGGGTAACTAGTTTTGAACCAGTCTTTGACTGCCGCGGGGTAACCAAAGGCAACGGTCATCCCAAGTTCGTCTAGAATTTTGAAATGGTAATCGTCAGTATTTGGGTCCGTAGGCTCATTTAACCTTACATATGCCGATAAATGCTTTTTATCGAAAACCGGAAAGGGGATTAAAGAGAATTTCTTATTTCTGAAAAAGACGTGTATTTCCTTCCAGAAACCCGCAGGTACTAGGATATGATCATCATAGATAGCTTGTAAATTCTCTACCGTATTGAGCTCCTGGTCAAATGGTCGATTCTCAAAGAGAAGAAGCTGCTTCTTCTGAATATCAAATATCGATATCTCACAAGCATCCTCAGAAATAAAAAACGAAAGACGATATTGACCAATTCGGTCAATATCCAATCTTTCGTCTTTAATAGATATGATTTCTTGCGTGGTCGTAGAACGCACTTTATTCTACCAGTTACCTGATGTAGTAATATCAGTTCTAGACCCGAATCTTAAAGGTCTTCTGTTGTCGATCTCGGAATCGTCCTTTCTTGATCTGTCGAAAGGGTAAGTATCAACTACTTCAATATAATCTACACTAACACCAGATCTTATAGAATCTTTAGCATAAAGTGAGAAGAATTTACCTTTTGCGTGTGGAAGCTCAGGTAAACTAGTGACATCAAAGTTTGGAGCAAAAAGTGAATCTTTTACTGGTACCGAACCAAGTGTATCATAGAAAAATTCTGATCTCTCTTGATTGTAAGGCAATTTGATAATTTCCTCTCTTCTTTGGATCAAGTAGATTTTTCCAGTATCAGCAAAAGCGACAAGTTTTTCCCAAGTGTCAGCATAATCACCGAAAACACTTTGGTATACAATCTGAGCGTCACGAATCTGAGAAAGCCTTGCTTTCACCAAATTTTCGACTCTTTCAATTTCTTTACCTTCTTCAATGGTTTTATTAATTCCATCATAAAGAAAATAGCCTACTAACAAGGCTAGCAGGAAGAAAACGAGTGTCAGTATTTTAGTAAGGTTCATTTTATAGGTCGATTTTTGCTAATTTAACTAATTATTTAGGTAATCCCACAATGAATTGAAGCGCTAGTTTATGGATAATTAATGAAATTTGAAATAACCTTTTAGATTAATCAACGTATCGATGTCCTCGGCATGCTGCAGTACATAGTGTAAACTTTTCTTTTTTTCTCGAATAAGTGCCTTCAGGTCATAGAATCCAACACTTGTTATGATTTGATTATTTTTTTCCATTTCGGGATCTTCACCAAGAATGGGGGCATCATTATTTGTGCGGACTAGGAAGAAAAGTTCTATGCCATGCAGGGGTGGATCAAGGTACTCATGAACAAACAAAAAGCGATCAACTTCTATCGTTAATCCAGTCTCTTCCTTGTACTCTCTTTTTAAAGCCTCGCTGGCACTTTCGCCATATTCCATACCACCGCCAGGGGGCGCCCACAGTGAGCCAGTTTTCCCTAAGGATTTGTGGTGAACGAGCAGGATCTTCTCGTCCCTAATACAAATACCGCATACTCTGACACGGAGCTTTTTGCCATAAACTTCTGAAATCTTAGCATCTAAATTGGCCATGAATAGGGGCGACTAACACCGAGTAGATATATTTGTACAAATGACTAACATGGTAAAGGTATTTAATCCTCAATTTAAGTCAAGAATTGAGAAGTTTCTTGAAAGGCAACACTTTATGAAGCTCGTTGGTTTTGAGCTAACGGAGATCAGTGAAGGAAGAACCGAGGGTTGGTTAGATTTAGGATTGCAACATCAACAACAGACAGGTTTAGTGCATGGAGGCGTTACTGCCACGTTAGCCGATATTGTTGCAGGTTTTGCGGCTTGTACAGTCGTAAAGGAAGATCAGCACGTGGTTACTGGTGAAATAAAGATATCATATTTCGCCCCAGGGAAAGGCCAAAAGCTGTATGCAAAAGGTTGGGTAGTAAAACAAGGTAAGAAAATGAGTTTTTGTGAAGCTGAGGTATGGTCAGTCGATGGTGATAAAAAGACCCTAATCGCAAAGGCTACCACGAGCATGGTAACCATCTTTCCCGAAGACATGTCAAAAAGGGAGTCATAAGTATTGGCAAAACCATCTGAAATACTGAGCAGTAAATTCCCTTTTGAACCCACTAAAGGGCAAAAAGATCTTTTTCATCTTTTCGATGATTTCCTGATTAACGAAAAGCTTCACAAACCTACATTAGTGCTTAGAGGCTATGCCGGTACTGGAAAAACGACAGTAGTTGGTGCTATCGTAAAAACGCTGCCATTTTTCAATTTCAAGTATGTATTGATGGCGCCCACTGGGCGAGCAGCGAAAGTGATGGCAGGCTATACCAATAGAACGGCCTTTACTATTCATAAAAAGGTGTTTCAGCAAACCGCCGAACCAGGAGGAGGCCTAGTCTTTAAACGACAAAATAACTATCATAAGAATACACTCTTTATTATAGATGAAGCTTCCATGATTTCCGATAAGGCTGATTATGGTAGAAATGGCCTGCTCACCGATCTTCTTGACTACGTTTTTTCACAAGATGGGAATCGCCTATTGCTTATTGGCGATGTAGCACAGCTACCTCCAGTAGGATCACTCGAAAGTCCAGCTTTAGAACGTGATTTTCTGGCACAATCTTTCGGAGTCGATGTAAACGCTTTAGAACTCCGCGAAGTCATGCGGCAAGCACAAGAGTCAGGTATTTTGTTCAACGCCACCAATCTCCGAAATCAGCTTTTAGAGGAGAAAGCGATCATTAAGTTAGCTACTTCGCGCTTTAAGGACACCTTCAAAATGACGGCCGAAAGGTTGGAAGATGGGCTCAGGTATGCTTATGATAAATATGGGACTGAAAACGCTGTAATTATTTGCAGGAGTAACAAAAATGCGGTCCAATACAACCAATATATTAGGCGAGCAATACAGTTTCGGGAAGATGAACTCGAAGCAGGCGATCACTTAATGATCGTTCGGAACAACTATCACTTCCTACCCGAGAGCTCCGCAGCAGGTTTTTTGGCAAATGGAGATTTTGTTGAGGTTTTAAAAATCATTCGATTTGAAGAGTATTACGGGCTTAGGTTTGTGGACTTAAGGCTCCAATTATTAGACTACCCCGATCAAGAACCGTTTGAGGCCAAGGTGATTCTAGATACAATTTACTCTCCCGAAGCTTCCTTAAACGATGCTGCTTACAAGCGGCTTTATGAAGAAGTGACCTCCGAATATGAAGACCTACCAACGAAAACGGAAAGAATAAAAGCGATTAAGAAAAACCCTTATTTGAATGCCCTACAGGTAAAGTTTTCTTACGCCCTTACCTGTCATAAATCTCAAGGTGGGCAGTGGGATGCTGTTTTTGTCGATCAAGGCTATCTGACAGAAGAAATGGTAGACCACGAATATATTCGATGGCTCTATACAGCTGTTACACGGGCTACTAAAGAGCTATTTCTCGTCAATTTCCATCCTCGGTTCTATTGAAAAGTTGGTTAGCCGTTTTTCCCTACGCCGAGAATTAAAAAGACCCAACCCATAATTAAGGACAAGCCACCGATGGGTGTTATTGCTCCAAGCCAAGTCATATTTGTCAAGCTCAAGGTATATAATGAGCCACTAAAAATAGCGATCCCCACGATGAAACAAATGCTTGCATAATTGAAATAATTGCTCTGAATATTGAGCATAATAATGCCGAGCAGAATTAAGGCAAAAGTGTGGTAGAACTGATATTTAACCCCTGTTTCAAAAGTTTCAATCCGACCATTGGCACTTAATGTAGATTCAAGTCCATGTGCCCCAAAAGCACCTATTCCTACCGATAATGCACCTAAAATGCCACCAATTATTAATACTGTCTTTGCAGTCATATCCTTTACATTAATAGTTTCTTGACCCGAAAATCGCGCTACCAATTCGCACCATTGTGCTTCCACTAGCACAAGCAATTTTATAGTCACCCGTCATACCCATCGACAATTCTTCCATCGATACATTTGGTAATGAAATGTTCGACTTTATGGTTTCAAAAAGCCCTCTTAACCCTTTAAATTCTTGATCTACCTGTTGTTCATTACTCGTATTTGTCGCCATACCCATCAACCCTACAATCTTGACGTTTTCCAGCGACCTCAATTCATCACTATTCAGGAATTCGAAAAGCTCAGTTTCATCAAAGCCGAACTTACTTTCTTCTTGGGCGATGTGTACTTGAAGCAGACAATTAATAACCCGATCATTTTTCAGCGCCTGCTTGTTGATTTCTTTTAATAACCTTGGGCTATCCACGGCATGAATCAAGTGAATAAAAGGTGCAATGTACTTTACTTTATTCCGCTGCAAATGGCCGATCATATGCCACATGATATCTTTTGGAAGCTCCTCAGATTTTGTCACTAGCTCTTGAACTTTATTTTCGCCAAAATGGCGCTGTTCTGCTTCATAAGCCTGTAACAAATCCTCCATTGGCTTAGTCTTACTGACGGCAATAAGCTTTGTATCAGTAGGAGAAAGTAGTTTATTGAAGCTTTTTATATTCTCTGCAATTGCCATAGCTTGGAAATACGGTCGAGTTTAGATTTATACTATCTTTGAACAATTATTCAGTGTGTCAAAGTTAGTATATTTTGTCCGCTGAATACTGTCATTTTCTAGAGAAGAAAGTAAGGAATGCCGATAATTGGATCAATATTAAAGAAAGGTATCAAGCTTCGTGAGACATTGGAGCAAGACTACACTTCCCCGTACGATTTACAGAAAAAGGAGCTTTCTAAGCTATTGATCAGTGCACGCAATACACAATTCGGTCGAGAATACGACTTTCATAGCGTTTTAGAAAAATTCAGGAGTTCAGGTCCACACGATTTCTTTGAGCAGTTTAAAGCTAATGTTCCAGTTTCGGATTATGATAAAATGAACGATGATTGGTGGCGTAAAACTCGAGACGGCGAAGCAGATGTGAGTTGGCCAGGCAAGACTAAGTTTTTTGCTTTAAGTTCTGGTACATCAGGGGCAGCGTCTAAATATATTCCCGTAACTAAGGATATGACCCGCCAAATCCGTAAAACAGGAACAAGGCATATTTACACCCTTTCGAAGTACGATTTGCCAGATAAATTCTTTCAGTCTGGTATGCTTATGCTTGGTGGAAGTACAGCGCTAAATTTTTCTGGAAACTACTATTACGGCGACCTCAGTGGGATCACCACAGGTCAACTGCCAGTTTGGATACAAGGCTTTTCTAGACCAACACCAAAAATCAAGAAACATAAAGATTGGGAAACCAAGCTTGAAGAAATTGTAGAGTCTGCACCCAAATGGAATATCGGTATGATTGTAGGTGTGCCAGCTTGGATGACGATCTTGATAGAGCGAATTATTAAGCGTTATGGCTTGAATAATATCCATGACATTTGGCCAAACTTAGAGGCCTTTGTACATGGAGGAGTCGCTTTTGAGCCATATAAAAAGAGTTTTGATAAGTTACTAGGGCGCCCGATTCATTATATCGAGACATATTTAGCTTCTGAAGGTTTTATCGCTTTTCAGGATGCTCCTAATAAGCGATCCATGCGGTTAATGCTCAATGGAGGAATATTCCATGAGTTTGTACCCTTTAATGAGCAAAACTTTGATGAAGATGGGCAGATCGTGGATAATCCTGAAACCCTGATGATCGATCAAGTCGAAGAAGGAAAGGATTATGCGCTTCTTATTTCCACTTGTTCTGGTGCTTGGCGCTACATGATAGGAGACACTATCCAATTCTTGAATAAGCGTAACTCAGAAATTATCATCACAGGAAGAACAAAACATTTCTTAAGTCTCTGTGGTGAGCATTTATCGGTCGATAATATGAATAGAGCCATAGAAATGGCTTCGACTGAATTCAATATCGGAATAAAGGAATTCACTGTGGCAGGTGTTCCTGATGGTAAACTCTTTGCCCATCACTGGTATATCGGTACCGATGATGAGGTCGAGGAAACTGCCTTAATGGAGAGAATCGATCAGTGTTTAAAAGAACTTAATGACGATTATGGAGTTGAACGTCAGCATGCATTGAAAAATGTGAGACTTGAGGTACTACCAACTGAGGTTTTCTATGACTGGCTTAGATCCGAAGGTAAAGAGGGTGGTCAAACCAAATTTCCCCGTGTACTAAAGAAAGAAAAATTAGAGAGTTGGACGACTTTTGTGACGGAGCAAGTCTAGAGGAGCATGGATATAATCATTAATGGCTTACTTTATGGATTGCTGCTGTGCGTTTTAATCGGTCCAGTCTTTTTCGCATTGATTCAAAACTCTATTGAAAAAGGGTTTTTCTCTGGATTTTTTATGGCAGTTGGGATCGCGCTCAGCGATAGTATCTACATTGTGGTCACTTATCTAGGTGTATCCCAATTCGTCGATAATCCATCATTCAATATGTGGCTAGGTGGCATAGGAGGTACAATTATGCTCGTATTTGGGTTCGTGTACCTATTGAAACCTATTCCCACCAAAGGGTTGAAACAATTGCATGCCGAAGAGACCAAATGGTTTCAACAGATTGTAAAAGGATTCGCGTTAAACGGTATTAACCCTTTTGTACTCATTTTCTGGATAGGTATTATGAGCAAAGTCACGTTGGATATGGCCTATAATACCAATCAAGCGATCTATTTCTTTATAGTGGTGATTGCTACAGTATTTTCAGTAGATGTACTGAAGGCACATTTTGCGGTAAAGCTAAGCCAGATTGTGACCCCAAGGTTTATGAAAATTATGAATCGCGTGGTAGGCGTAGCCCTCATTGTTTTTAGTCTTAGACTATTCAATTTCGTGTTGGAGGGTTACGACATTCATTTGTTCTAGTCCGTTTTAAACTCTTTTTGAGCTAATGAGTTAAGGTTTCATAGATTTCTATTTGCTATGAAGAAGTACCTACTCGTCATTTCCATTTTCACCCTATTTACGTTTGATGCCGTAGCACAAACTTCCGAATTGACGGAGTTTAACCAAGAGCGCTTGCATGTCAATAAAATCGGAATGATGGTTTTAGGAGGCTGGGCGTTGGGTAATATGGCGACTAATGGAGTGCTACTAAGAAACCCCTCTTCAAATGAGCAAGCCCATTTCTACAGAATGAATATTTTCTGGAATGTAGTGAACTTAGCCCTAGCGGTACCTGGTTTCAGGCATTCCATCATCACAGATCCGTCGTCTCTCTCGCTGGCAGAAACAACGGCTGAGTTTCATCAAATGAGCAAGATAGTGCTCATGAATGCCGCGCTTGACGTGGCATATATTACAGGAGGTTATCTCATGCGGGAAATGGCTAAAACTCGACCTAATAAGCAAGATATATTGCGTGGGTATGGAAAGTCATTGATACTTCAAGGAGGCTTTCTACTCGCCTTCGATGCCGTCTTATTTCTTGCCCTTCAATCAAAGAGTAAAGGGTTGACCAGTTTGTTAGATAAAGTGACAATTACGCCAGAAAGCGTTGGATTAGTCTTTAGGTTTTAGTCCTCTAAAATATTGCTGATAAAAGTACTTTTCGAGAGCAAGTAAAGGATAAAAAACACGATACCCCAACTCAAGTAGATAGCGTAAAAATCAGTGGTATTCTTGTAACGTGTTTCCTTAATTTCTGCCTTCTCATATTCGTCAATTAAACCGAATACATTGGCTAGTGCTTGGTTATCGGAAACTCGGTAAAACTGCCCAGACCCTATTTTGGCAATCTCTCGGAGCGTTGTCTCATCCAGTGTGTTTTCCACATAATTTGGTCTGCCAAAGAAGTCTTTTCCAAACGGCACCTTACCTTCTTTGCCTATACCAATCGTATAAATTTTAATGTCGTAAGCAGCGGCTAATTCAGCGGCGGTAATTGGGTCGATGTTACCCGCGGTATTATCACCATCTGATAGCAAAATCATCACTTTTGAGGCAGCTTCAGACTCCCGCATTCTGTTAGTGCCAACTGCAATAGCACTGCCTATGGCTGTTCCGCGATTCTCGATTTTATTGAAGTCAATCTCTTCTTCAATAAACTTATATAACAACTCATAATCGGTAGTGAGCGGCGACAATGAGTAGGCATCGCCGGAGAATATGACTAGACCTATTCTGTCTTGCTGTCTACCCTCAATAAAGGTTCGGGCGGTACGTTTCGCCGCTTCAAGTCTATTTGGCTTAAAGTCCTCGATTTGCATAGACTCGGAAATATCAATCACCAAAGCAATATCAATACCCTCAGACCATTGTTCTACTTGTTCGTTGGTACGTTGCGGTCTGGCCAATGCGGTGAGTAATAAGATTAAAGCCAAAGCCATAAGTGCATTTGGAATAAACCTTAAGTAGCTTGTCCAGTGCTTCGAAAGCTCCTTTTTAGGTAAAGCAACGGGTAGCTTTTGTTTTATTTTACTACCGATAAGCCACTTCATTACAAAAAGTAATAGCACCAGTGGAATGGCATACAGTACAAAGAAGAATTCCCAATCAAATGATTTGAAAGCAGTAGGAGTGAACCACTCCAATGAATACCATTTATAAAGCGTTTGGTCAAGCATTCTTGATTCCCTCCGTTACGTGATTATATCTGTCTTCCGAATAGTCCTTTAAAAACTCAAAATCGTTTTGCAAAGCAGTCACTTCCACAGGACTGTAAATGTTTTTATCGATAGACTTGAGCGTTTCCTCTAATGAACCATTTTCCTGAATACTTACGAGCTCTTTGGTAGTGAGTTTGGTGTATGGAATCTTTTCCAATTTCTCCATATAGCTTTTCCAGAACTTCAATACAGATTCAATTTTCATCTTAGACGTATCTGCATTTAAATGTTCAATTTCTTGATCAAACTCTAATTTGAACTTGGCGAGTTGCTTCTTTAAACGGTAAAGCTTGATCCGTTTTTTCAACTCTTTTCCCCAAACGATCAATACCACTAGCGTTATAAACCCAAGTGTAACCAAGCCTACTACCCAATAAGGATAATTAAACTGTAATGAAGTCGGCTGATATGCTGATGTCTCTGCCATACTTACCGAATCTGGCATTATGGTGACCACCTGATTTAAAATAATTGAATCTATGTCGCTGAAAAGTTCTAGGCTATCGGAACCTGTGTCTAGAAAAACAGGTAAACTTAAACGTTGTACAGTGTCTATTTCAAATGTAGCTAAACGATAAACCGCACTGTCAATACTATTAATTGAATCTGATTCCGTGTCGAAATAATCTTTCCCCAAAAGTTCAAAAGGGGAGAAATCAAACAAGGAATCAGGAAAAATGACCTTTCGATTCTTGCGATCTTTATAGCTCAAAGAGTACACTACCGACTCTCCAATTTTCACACTATCCTTCAGGAAATAGCCATAGGGCTTATTGTCCTGCCCGTGGGCAGCACTTATTAAAACAGTAACTAATACTAGGAGTCCAAAAAACCTTCTAATCACGTTTCATCGTTTTATTCCTGATCATAAAGAGCTTAATCAATTGCGGGACGTAATTGTCTTTTGTATTAATCTCTAAGTAGTTGATCTGGTGTTTTTTGCAAAATTTTTCTAATTCACCCTTGTTGGCACTATAGGTTTTTTCGAGCTTATTTCTGAAGTCTTTAGAAGAGGTATTTACCCAAACTGTCTTTTGATTCTCTTTGTCATAAACAGGTACAATGCCCAAGTTTGGTAAATGCGTTTCGCGATCGTCCTTTAGATGAATAACAACAACATCGTGTCTCTTGGCAATTAAACGCAAGCTTTGTTCGTAACCCTCGTCGATAAAGTCAGAGATAATTAGAATAACACTCTTTTTATGAATGATTTCCAATGCCCTTTTTAAGCCTTCGTCAATTTTGGTTCTAGTAGATTTTGGTTTGTGATTGTATAACTCATGAATGATAGCATAGCCATGTTTTACACCTTTGCCCGACTTCATGTATTTCTCTTTTTGGTCAGAGAAAGTTAAAAGACCAACACGATTTTGCTGTTTGATGGCAGCTAGCGTCAGCACGCCAGTAATTTCTTTACCAATGTCTACTTTTTGAGCACCAGGATTACCGATCTCCTGAGAAGCACTAACGTCCAGCAAGAAAAAAACAGTTTGTTCCTTTTCTTCCTTGAAAGTCTTTACAAATGTACCATGACCTTTCGCAGATACATTCCAGTCAATACTCCGCGTGTCATCACCATATTGGTATTCACGTACACCGTCGAACTCCATACCTGAGCCCTTGAAAATAGAGTGAAAATCACCCTGCATTCGCGAATTGATGGCTTTTCTAATTTGTATTTCGTACTTCCTAAGTTTGGAAATAATATGCTCCATAATAAAGAGTCAAAAATATGACTTATTTGAGTTCTGAAAAGGCCTTTGCTTCTTAATTTTGGTTAATTCTTGGGGTTTTCCTCCGTCATATCCTTTACTTTTACATCTCGTAAGAATAAAGAGTTGTCGAAATTAACTTGGACGAGCTGAGGTGAAAAAGGTTTTTTTATATGTGGTTGTTATAATTGTTTTTTCCTGTGGGAAAAAAGAAGAAGGGCCAGCGGATATTTTGAGCCAAGAGCAGATGGTTTCTCTCTTGATAGATATTCGCGAAGCAGAAGGAAAAGTTGCCACGGTAACCATTAGCAAAGACTCTGCAAACATAGTTTACAAGGAACTGGAAAGAAGGATTTTTGAAAAACAGCAAGTCGATTCAGCACTTTACCAAAAGAGTTACGATTATTATCTATTACATACCAAGAAATTTATTGAAATCACCAACGTGGTGATCGATAGCTTAAAGATGAGGCAACAGTACCTTACTTCTGGCAGAAGGAGCTCAAAATAAATGCTTTACCCCAAAAATTTAGAGTCTAAGTTAGGATTCGATAAAATCAGATTAAGCCTTCAAGAAGCTTGTGAAAGCAACTTGGGCCATGAATTTGTTCATAAAATCAAATTCTCGTCCGACCGAAATCTTATTGATAAATGGCTTTCCCAAACAGACGAGTTTGTCAGAATAATTGAAAGTGGAGACCTCTTTCCCAACTCCAATTACATTGACATTTCTACTTATTTCAATAAAGCAAGAGTAGAGAATTCGCATTTGGCCGAAGAGGAGTTTTTTGACATCGTTTTGACCCTGAAAACGCTGAATCGGTGTCTTGATTTTTTTAGAGAAAAACATGAAGATTACCCTGTCCTTTCTGAGCTGACGCATCCGGTATATTTTAATGAAAACTTACTTTGGTCGATTGACAAAGTTTTTGATGAACGCGGAAAGCTAAAAGATAATGCGAGCGATAAACTTTATCAATTAAGAAAAGCGATCGCTTCACAAAGGCAACGCTTAAGAGGTTCCCTTGATCGGATAATTTCTCATGCTAAAAAAGAAGGTTATACTCCAGACGACCTTTCTATAACGATTAGAAATGGCCGAATGGTAATCCCACTTTATGTGGAACATAAAAGACGAATTAAAGGTCTTGTACATGGCGAGTCGGCCACGGGCCAAACCGTCTACTTAGAACCAAATGAAGTTTTTGAAATCAATAATGAGGTTCAAGAACTAGAATACGCTGAGCAAAGAGAGGTGGTGAGAATACTCACGGAGTTAACCGATCTTTTACGTCCAGAGATAGAGAGCCTTCAAGGCATTATGAAATTTCTGGGCCTCATTGACTTTATTAGAGCAAAGGCACGTTACGCATTGAGCATTGAAGCCTGTAAGCCTCAATGGTCTGAGATGAGGAGCTTTGATTGGTTGAAAGCAAGGCACCCTTTACTCTTACAAAAGCATAAGGAGCTTAATAAACCTGTGGTCCCTTTAACAATCGGACTAAATGGAGAAGAGAGAATAGTTATCATTTCAGGGCCAAATGCAGGTGGAAAAAGTGTTTGTTTAAAAACCGTTGGCCTGCTGCAATATATGTTTCAGTGTGGCCTTTTAGTCTCGGTAGATGAAAGCTCCACGTTTACGCTTTTTAGGGATTTGTTTATTGATATTGGTGATGAACAGTCTATTGAAAATGACCTGAGTACCTATAGTTCTCACCTTATTAACATGAAAAACTTACTCAGTCATGTCAATAAGAAGAGTCTCTTTCTAATCGATGAATTTGGAACAGGTACGGAGCCACAATATGGCGGTGCGATAGCCGAGGCGATTCTCATGGAATTGAACGCGGCCAAGGGAATGGGGGTTATTACGACCCACTACGGAAACTTAAAAGACTATGCCGATAAGAACGCTGGACTCGCGAACGGTGCCATGCGCTATGATATCGGAAATTTACAGCCACTTTACGAATTAGAAGTTGGTAAACCAGGTAGCTCTTTTGCACTAGAGATTGCAACAAAAATCGGATTACCGAAATCTACTATCGAGCAGGCAAAAAGAAGGGTCGGAGTGAAACAGGTCTCTGTAGATAAAATGCTTGGAGAACTACAATCTCAGAAGCAAGCAGTAGACAAAGCAGCTGATCGATTAAAGTCCAGAGAAGTTGAATTAGAAGAACTGACCGCACAATACAGAGATTTAAAGACTCACCTAGAAAAACAAGAAAGAAAAGTACTGAACGCAGCCAAAAAAGAAGCCCAGTCTATCATTTCAAACGCGAATAAAGAAGTCGAAAAAGCTATTCGTGTGATAAAAGAAAAAGAGGCCGATAAACGTGTGGTAAAGGCACAGCGCGAAAAGCTTGATGATTTGAAAAGTAAGCATCAAGTGAAGGAGGCGTTAGCAAAAGCAGCCGATAATGTAGCTATTGAAGTTGGCGATTACGTGATGGTCAAAGGTCAGGAAACGGTTGGCCAAGTCGCTGCTATAAAAGGTAAGGATGCAGAATTAAAAATGGGTGCACTTACTTCTTTTGTGAAACTTAATCGACTAGAGAAAGTAAATCGAAAGGCGTATAAAAAGCAGGGGCAAAATCAGTCTTTCAGTAGTTTTGATTATACAGCAAAACGAGCCGGATTTTCGGCCAAGTTGGATATTAGAGGAAAACGAGCCGAAGAAGTTATTTCAATTTTAGATCAATGGCTCGATGAAGCGATTTTGTTGGACGAAAAAGAGCTTCAGATTCTTCATGGAAAAGGAAATGGAGTACTGAGGCAAGTAGCTAGAAACCACTTAAGCTCCTTTAAGCAAATTAGTAGTTTAAAAGACGAGCATGTGGATAGAGGCGGCGCTGGAATTACAGTCGTTCGCCTTAAATAATTGCAATTGGCTAAGCCTAACAAGGGGTGAATAAAATAAAAAGCCTTTCCGCATTTGCGGAAAGGCTTAATTTTTTCTTTTAAGAATGGTTTACTGCGCTTCTACTAGGTTAAGCACGTAAAGTCCATCTGTTCCGAAGGCTACACCACCACCTGGTGTGGTAAAATCAACAGATAATCTTAGTGTATTCGGAGTGGCTACTGTGTTAAGGTTACTCAAAACAAAGACGTTATTCGTATTACCATCGAAAATTAACTCGTTTAAGTTATCACCATTGAAATCCCAAGTACCGCTCGCTTGGAATAGCGGATCGCCATCAATACTTGTGTACGTTTTGCTGGTTGTAGTTCCTCTTAAAGTGAAACTGAAAGCATCGAAACCTTCTGCAGGAGCGCCATCAAACGTAATAGAGCTTGCTTCCCAAGTACTTCCAGTAGTCCCTACTAAGTCTACAAGTCGTTGCTCCTCAGGAGTTAAAGATGGTCCGTCATCATCTCCACCACCACATGACATTACACCTAGTGAAGCAACGATTAACAAACTAAAGAGGTAATATTTTATTCGATTCATTTCTTTTTACTTGAAGTATCAATAATAGTTATAAAATCTAATAATCGCACATTCCTACAGCGTCAATATCACTTGTAATCTGCAATATGTAAGACGTTGTCACAAAAGTCGTATTCCTTTTTCTGGTTCGAGCTAATGATCAATAGCTTTTTGCCTAGCAAAGGTTTGACATTTTCTAAATACCAAGCGATCCCCTGCTCATCAAGATTTGTGGTTGGTTCGTCTAATAGACAAACTTCACTTTTAGAGAAAAAACCCAAGCCTAACTTTAGTCTTTGTTTCATTCCCGATGAGTAATTCTTGATTTGCTTACCCCGATCAGCTTCCAGATAGACCTTATTCACAAAGTCATCTATGGAATACCCATTGCTTAACGTTTTAAATTTAAAATGAAACGCTAAAAATTCGTCAAGAGTAAATTCTTCTATTAATTCAAGGTAAGGCGTTATGATATCAAGGTGTTGAAAAACCTTTTCTTCTGGAATAGTTGTGCCGTTACTTTCAAAAGTAATCTCACCTTCATTGGCAGGTATGTAGCCAATTAAGGTTTGAATAAAGGTAGATTTTCCGCTACCATTTCCACCAGTAACGGCGTATGATTGGTTTTGGAGAAATTCGGTGTTGAGGTGTCTGAAAATCCATTCTTTATTGAATTTTTTGCCCAGATCTTTGACCTCAATCCTCATATTTATCGTGCATTGTAGCCTTTCATTACACCTCTATCAGAACCTCTGAAAAAGTTAATGATTTCGTCTCTTTCCTTAGTTGGTTGCATTTCAAGTTCCACCAAATCTAAGGCCTTGGAGTTGTTTAGTCCACGAAGAAAGATGTATCGATAGATTTCTTGAATTTCTGTGATTTTCTCATTTGAAAAACCCCTTCTACGAAGCCCCACTGAGTTAATACCTGCATAACTCAAAGGTTCACGACCTACTTTGGTGAAAGGTGGTACATCTTTTCTGACAAGTGAACCTCCTGATACCATTGTGTGTGCACCAATATTCACAAACTGATGAACAGCCGCAGCACCACCAATAATGGCCCAATCTTCAATAGTTACGTGGCCAGCAAGCTGTACCGCGTTCACAAGAATACAGTTGTTACCAACAATACAATCGTGGGCAACGTGCGTATATGCCATGATGAGCGTATCGCTACCGATCACCGTTTTATTAGTGGCATCGGTACCTCTGTTTAGCGTAACACATTCTCGAATGACTGTGTTATCACCAATTTCTAGCGTAGTATCTTCACCACCGAATTTTTTGTCTTGAGGAATAGCAGATACCACCGCACCAGGAAAAATCTTTACGTTTTTTCCGATTCGGGCACCTTCCATGATTGTAACGTTAGAGCCAATCCATGTGCCTTCTTCGATCACAACGTTTTTACTAATTGAAGCAAAAGGTTCGATCACAACGTTTCTTGCAATCTTTGCTTCGGGATGAATGTAAGCTAATGGCTGGTTCATGGGTTCTTTACAATTCTAGCTGTCATTGATGCTTCGCAAACTAAAGTATTACCTACGTAAGCAAAACCTCTCATTTGAGCAATTCCTCTTTTGATTGGAGCCGTAAGTTCACACTTGAATTTAATGGTATCTCCTGGAATTACCATCTTCCTAAACTTACAACGATCTATGCCTAGGAAATAAGGGGTGTAATTTTCTGGGTCAGGTACAGTATTTAGCACCAATATACCTCCAATTTGAGCCATTGCTTCAACTTGTAGCACGCCAGGCATTACTGGGTTGCCTGGGAAATGCCCTTGGAAGAAAGGCTCGTTCATGGTCACATTTTTTATCCCTGCGACCATTACTTCGTCTAGGTGAATGATTTTATCAATCAACAAAAACGGATAACGATGCGGGAGAATCTGTGAAATCTGATTGATATCCATTACGGGTTCCGTATTCGGATCGTAATGTGGAACGTTCGACTTTGAATCGAGCATTGCCTTTTTTAATTTTTTCGCAAAAGCTACATTGGCTGCGTGCCCCGGTCTAGCTGCCAATATCTGTGCTTTAATTGGTCTTCCGACTAAGGCCAAGTCACCGACTACATCTAGTAATTTGTGTCTCGCTGGCTCATTCTTATGTCTAAGGTCAACATTATTCAGAATGCCTTCCTTTTTTACCTCAACCTTCTGCTTATTAAAAAGGCCTGCGAGGTATTCCAATTCTTCATCTTGAACCACTCTATCCACAACCACAATGGCATTATTAAGGTCACCGCCTTTAATGAGGTTGTTTTTGTAAAGCATTTCTAGTTCATGTAGAAAACAGAATGTTCTACTCGAGGCTATATCTTTTTTAAAGTCGGAAATACTAGTCAAGGAGGCATGCTGACTTCCTAAAACGGGAGAATTGTAATCTACCATCACGGTAACGCGGAAATCATCAAGAGGAAGTGCAGCAATCTCTACATCTCTATCTTCATCCTTGTAAATGATACTCTCGTTTATTTCTAAGAAGTTCCTAAGTGCATTTTGCTCTTCCACACCCACTTTCTCGAGTGCTTCGATAAACATCATAGAACTACCATCCAAGATTGGAGGTTCGGGTCCATCAAGCTGAATCATGACATTGTCAATCTCCAAACCAACTAACGCCGCAAGTGTATGCTCAACTGTGTTGATTCTTGCACCATTATGTTCTATGGTAGTACCGCGAGATAGGTCAACGACATAATCTACGTCTGCATCAACCACCGGTTCTCCTGGTAAATCTACCCTTTGGAATTTAATACCGTGATTTGCAGGTGCGGGAACAAAGGTCATGTTAGCTGTAACACCAGTGTGTAAACCAACACCTGAGACCGTTACTTTCTCCTGAATTGTATGCTGCTTCGTTTTCATCTATTTGCGCGAAAATTCCGCGAATTTATGACTTTTTTTCTAGATCCTTGACTCTCTGGATGAGGTTTGGAAGGTTTCTTAAAATAATACTCGACTTCAAAAATTCCCTGTGTTCCATGATTGGCGATCCAAACCATACTTTTCCTTCTTCCGATATTGTTTTCGGTACGCCCGCCTGTGGACCGATGATTGTTCTATCGGCTAGCGATAAATGACCAGTAATTCCAGCCTGACCACCTACTTGAACATTCGCACCAAGTTTAGCACTTCCAGAGATACCAGCTTGCGAAGCAATGGCATTATTCTTACCAATTTCTACATTATGGGCAACCTGTACCAGGTTATCGAGTTTTGCGCCGGATCTAATAATTGTGGAGCCCATTGTAGCACAGTCCACTGTGGTGTTGGCACCTATATCCACGTTGTCCTCTATGATTACATTTCCGGTTTGCGGTATGGCTTTGAAAGTACCGTCTTCTTGTGGGGCATAGCCAAATCCATAACTACCGACAACGGCACCTGAGTGTAGGATACAGTGAGCACCAACTTTACAATTAGCATATATTTTTACGCCAGCAAAAATGATCGTATTATCTCCGATTTCTACGTTGTCACCAATATGAGAATTCGGGTAAATCTTTACGTTGTTACCAATTTTAACATGCTCACCTAGATAGGAGAACGCACCCAAGTATACATTTTCACCGATTTGAGCCGATTCACTTTGAAAAGATGGATTTTCAATCCCTTTCTTTTCAACAGCCGTCATTTGCTGATATGCCTCAAGCAGCTTTGCAAAGCTAGAATAAGGATCTTCTACACGAATTAGTGTAGTGGTATAGTCTTTTTCAGCTTCAAAATCATGCTTTACAATTACAGCACTAGCCTGCGTGGAATAGAGGTGGGGTGTGTACTTTGGATTTGCTAAAAAAGCGATACTGCCTTGTGTAGCTTCTTCAATTTTCTCTAAACGATCTACCGTGCCTGAACCATCGCCATCTACGGTGCCTTCGATAAGTTGTGCTACTTGTTCAATTGATATTTCCATTCTTAATTTCTGAGGATCACAAAGATATGTCTTTTGGCCAGCAACGATAATACTTGCGGACTATTTTGCTCATGGCTTTTATGTTCGGCAAGTCTGCGGCTTCTACTACATCTCTAACTTTACCAGACTTAGATAAAATCTTGATGCTGTTGTCGTTGGACAAATAAGCACTATTGGTCAAGTTGCCTGTGGAGTAAAAATATTTGGCCTCTTCCGCGGTGATATTGTATTTCTCTTGAATCGACTTTTCAAGTGCTTTGATTTCAGTTTTTGAAACAGGCTCAGGAGTAATTTCTATTTTAAAGAGCGATCGGCTTAACAGCATTTTACAGAGTTTGGAAAGAATGAGGTCTTCATGCTCGCTCCAAACCTTTATTGCTCCCCAAATATCATAGTCATCTAAAGTTAGAAATGAGGATAGCGTTTCTGTTCTCTGGGCAAAATCTTCCTTTTTAAAGTTGTTTTCGAGAAAAAGCCTTAGGCTACTACTCGAAAAGACCTTTTCACCCGATTGGGTCAATGCCTTTGCTCTTTCTATGATGCTGATCAGCATTTTTTCTGAGCTAACGCTAGTTTTGTGCAGGTAAACTTGCCAATACATGAGCCTGCGGGCACTTAAAAAGTTCTCAATGCTGTAGATTCCCTTTTCTTCTACCACCAACTGATCGTCTTTTACATTAAGCATTTTTATAATGCGCTCAGCACCAATTGTGCCTTCTGAAACTCCCGTGAAAAAACTGTCACGCTTCAAATAATCTAAACGATCTATATCTAATTGGCTTGAGACTAATTGACTCAAGAACTGTTTATGATAGGTGCCTAGGAATATGGAAAGGCTCGTTTCTAGTCGTCCATCTAGCGCCTTGTTTAATCGCTCAATTGTCAGTCGAGAGATCCATTCGTGTGCTATACCTGTCAGTAAAGTAGTTTCTAAAGCATGTGAAAAGGGTCCGTGGCCAATATCGTGGAGTAGGATCGCCACCAAGGTACCCTCAAATTCGTCATCAGTAATTTCAATGCCCTTGGTTCTCAGGTTCTCTAGCGTTTCTTTCATGAGGTGCATCGCACCAATGGCATGATGAAATCTAGTGTGGTGAGCTCCGGGATAGACAAGTTCGGTTAGCCCCAATTGTTTGATTCTCCGAAGCCGCTGAAAGTAGGGATGATCGATGATATCGAAGATGAGCTCACTATGGATAGTAATGAATCCGTAGACCGGATCATTGATTATCTTTTTTTTGTTCAAACTTTATCCTTTAAATGCTTTAAATTCGAGCCTATTGCCAAATCCTATCTATGCAAAGATATAACATTTTATGGGCCGATGATGAGATAGATCTGCTCAAACCTCACATACTTTTCTTGAACGATCGTGGTTATGATATTACACCGGTTACCAGTGGTGCAGATGCCATAGATGCCGTTGAAAGTACGCACTACGATGTCGTTTTTCTGGATGAGAATATGCCGGGTATGACGGGACTAGAAACCTTGAGTTATATCAAAAACCGTAGACCTTCCCTTCCTGTAGTGATGATCACCAAAAACGAGGAAGAGCATATTATGGAAGAAGCGATCGGTTCGAAAATTGCCGATTATCTGATTAAGCCACTCAATCCCAATCAAATCTTGATTTCCGTAAAAAGAATTCTAGAAAATCGGCGGTTGGTCAGTGAGAAAACCAATATGCAATATCAGCAGGATTTCCGAACGATAAGTATGGAAATGAATGACCGGATGGATCACAACGAGTGGGTTGAGATTTATAAGAAACTGGTTTACTGGGAACTGGAGATTGACCAAACCGAGAATAAAAGCATGCAAGAAGTTCTTGATATGCAAAAGGTGGAGGCCAACTCAAATTTTAGTCGTTTTATAGCCGATGAGTACGAGAGTTGGTTAAATGATCCAAATGCCGATCGACCACTACTTTCTCATCAATTAATGAAAAAGAAAGTGTTTCCATTACTGAATGACGATCCGCTCTTTTTCATTGTAATCGATAACTTGAGGTTTGACCAATGGAAAATTATCGAGGAAGATATAGCTCCCTATTTTAATATAGAAGAAGAGGACGCCTATTACTCAATTCTACCCACTACAACGGCCTACGCTCGGAACTCTATTTTCTCTGGCGAATTGCCGCTCGAAATGTCGAAAAAACACCCTGATTTATGGGTTGGCGATGATGATAGTGAGGACGGAAAGAATAACAATGAGAGCGATTTTCTGAAAAGACAGTTGGCGAAGAACCACATAAACAAAAGGTTTAGCTACAATAAGATTATACATGCCAACCAGGGTAAACAACTGAATGACAATTTTGCTAATCTGCTTCAAAACCAGTTGAATGTGGTGGTTTACAATTTCGTCGATATGTTGTCTCATGCGCGTACTGATATTCGTATGATTAAGGAGTTGGCTTCGGATGAATCTGCCTATAGGTCTTTAACCAGATCTTGGTTTCAACACTCGCCTTTGTTCGATCTACTGCGAATGATTAGTGAAAAAGGCTTGCGCGTGCTGATCACCACCGACCACGGGACCTATCGTGTAAAGAAGCCATTCAAAATAGCGGGCGACCGAAATGTGAATACGAATTTGCGCTATAAGCAAGGCAAAAACTTAGGCTACAAGGGTAATAACGGCATTTTTGAAGCCACAAAGCCGGAGAAACTTCACTTACCCAAACAGAATGTTTCTACTACCTATGTATTTGCGACAGACGATACTTTTTTCGCTTATCCGAATAACTACAATCACTACGTGAAGTACTATCGGGATACTTTTCAGCATGGCGGCGTATCTATGGAAGAAATGATTATTCCGATTATTTCGCTAAATTCGAAAAGGTCGTAAAGTCAAGTTTAATGAACTTAAAAGCCGATTCTTTATCAGATTTATCTGAAGTGGCCAACGCGCTAATCGACTTTGCAGAAGAAGAAAAGATTTGGGTTTTAGAAGGCCAAATGGGTGCTGGAAAAACTACTTTGTCTAAAGCGATCGGCAGGGCGCTGGGCGTTCAAGACACGGTGAACAGTCCTACTTTTTCAATCGTCAATGAGTATTTGACTGCTAGTGGTGAAACGATCTACCACTTTGATTTTTATAGACTTGAAACCCCTGAAGAGGCTTTGGCCATCGGAATTGAAGAGTATTTTTATTCAGGAAATATTTGTCTGATAGAGTGGGCTGAAAAAATTGGTGAGTATTTACCAGAAAGATTTGTGAAAATAGTGATTGAAGATTTAGGCGGCGAAAAACGAAATTACAAACTGAGCAAGCATGACTGAAAAAGGAACATCGGGTTTTGCAGAATTGGCGAAAGAAAGTAGCCTTTACCCTGAAGAGAAATTATTAAAAGTGAATTCGGGTAATAAGTCATTACAAATTTCGGTCCCGAAGGAGGTCTCTCTTCAAGAAAATCGAGTAAGTCTTACACCTGCTGCAGTAGGTATTTTAGTCGCTAACGGACATCAGATTCAAGTAGAAGCTGGGGCTGGCACGCACGCTTATTTTCCCGACACGGAATACTCCGAAAATGGTGCACAAATCATTTACTCAAAGAAGGAGGCTTTTGAGGCAGACATTATCGTGAAAGTAGAACCCGCTACCATGGAAGAATTAGCCATGATGAAGCCTGGGACTACTGTTTTTTCGGCAATTCAAACGGGTAATGCCAATACAGAATATTTTGAGGCATTAAATAAGAAGAAAATAACGGCATTGGGCTATGAGCTTTTAGAAGATAAAGCAAAAGGGCTCCCGATTGTAAATGCCATGAGCGAATTAGCCGGAAGTCTGGTTATTCCGATCGCAGCCGAATATTTAAGTAGTATTGGTGGCGGTAGAGGTATAATTTTGGGGGGTATTACAGGTGTACCGCCTACCAGAGTGGTAATTCTGGGGGCTGGAACAGTTGCCGAATATGCCGCGCGGGCGGCTATTGGTTTAGGTGCAGAAGTCAGAATTTTCGATAATGAAATCTACAAGCTCAGAAGAATAAAACATAAACTGGGTAATCAGGCGTTTACATCGGCCATCGATACCTTAGCATTGAGTCAGTCGCTGCTTTCTGCGGACGTGGTGATCGGTGCGCTAAGAGCTGAAAAGGGAAAAGCAAGGTGTGTGGTGACGGAAGAAATGGTTTCTACGATGAAACCTGGGGCGGTGATTCTAGATGTTTCTATTGATCAAGGTGGTTGCATAGAAACGAGTGAAATTACATCGCACGATTTACCGACCTTCACAAAGTACGATGTTATTCACTATTGCGTACCCAATATTGCCTCAAGGGCTGCAAGAACTGCTACATCGGCTTTAAGTAATATTCTAACGTCAGTACTTCTGAAAATGGCGGATAATGGTGGAATCAACGAGATGATTTACCACTATAGCTGGTTTAGTAAGGGGATTTATGGATATAAAGGTTGCACAACAAACCTTGAAATTGCCAAGAAATTCAATCTACCATTCAAGGACCTGAGTCTTTTGACTGCCGCTAGGTTTTAGTCACATTAATTGCCCAAATGGGCCATTTTTAGCATAGATAAAGTTTTCCAATCATTGCTGAAAACCAAAACTTATACGAGAATGCGCCGTGTCTGATATTAAAAAGAAGCTATATGATCTTTGTTTGAGCCAAGTGGAAGAGAAGATCGATAATCTTCGTGCTGAAATGAACGCTTTGAAAGAATCTGCAGAGTCGGATACGAAAAGCTCCATGGGCGACAAGTATGAAACAGGTCGCGAAATGATCAATTTGGAGAAAGGTAAAATTGACCAACAATTGGCAGAAGCTATAAAAGGAAGACAGTTACTTCGTTCGCTCACGCTAGATAAGGTTTCTACAAAGGGTGAACTGGGTAGCTTGATTACAACAGGTTCGGCAACGTACTTTATTGCTATTTCCGCAGGCCAAATATCATTAGAAGACAAAAACTATTTTGTTATTTCCCCTATGTCACCAATAGGTCAACAATTACTTGATAAGCAAAGTGGGGATAGCATCATATTTGCAGGCCGGCAGGTAGAAATTGTCGATTTAGTTTAGAGCTCCTCGAAAGGTTCGTCATCTTCCTGTTCTTGGACTACCTCAATTTTATATAGAGAATCATCCATAAAACGAGATTCCTGCTTCACAATATTGGCAATGCCCATCATGTAAGCTACCATCATGATCCGCATAGACCGAAGTATAAAATGAATCAGACGTTTAGCTTTTGATTTGGACATGGCTCACGCTCTACAAAAGCTATTCCATGCGTCTAACTGTTTAATTATCTGCCAATTTGCCTTCAAATAGGAGCCAGCTGTCAGGGTCAAGTACAATCGTGGCAGGTTTCTCTGCTAAATCCAGCGTGAAAGCTTGTCTTTTTTCATTTACCTGGATGGTGTGCCGCTGTTTTGTTCCATCTTTCATGACTATATCCAGTTCTAGCGGGAAATCGAATATTTGATCTTGTTCTTGGATAACCAGTAAATTCAGGACTCCTTTTTTATACGATTTGTCAACAACAATATTTGGTTGTCCGGGCGTATAAATCCATTGTTTAAAGAAGGTGCTCAAATCCATTCCAGAAACGGATTCAAATACCTGTTGCAAATCCTCCGTGTAAGCATTTGAGAGGGTGAACTTCTTATAGTATGTCCTTATTGCTTCCCAGAATAAGTCATCACCAGCTTTCTTCCGGAGCATGTGAAGTACCCATCCGCCTTTTTCATAAGAGTTGGTGTTGAGTAGCTTCATGTAATCCGTCACAGCGGTATTCACTACCGGTACCATTTGTTTTTTACTAAATGCGATGACCCCATCTCTTTGCTCTTTTACCATTTCCACCAAACGATCTCTGCCATGAGTTTTTTCCATATAAACATTGGTGAAATAGGTGGCGAAACCCTCGCTCAGCCACACATGATGCCAATCAGCTTCTGATGCTGAATTGCCAAACCATTGGTGGGCAATTTCATGGGCTATCAGGCCTTCAAATGCACGTTCGCCTGTTACAGAATTTTCGAAATAGAAGATATTGCTAGCGTTTTCCATACCCCCAAACTGAGTTTTAGATTGCACATTGGCCAGTTTTGCATAAGGGTAGGGGCCAATGTTATTGATGAACCAATCCAATATGGTGTAGGCCTGACGGTAATCATAAAAACCTTTGTCTCGATCCTGTGGATATACCCAAGTAGAAACTGGGGCACCTCGTAAGTCGCCTACTTCTTCTACCGCGAACCTAGCGGCACCCATCACCATAACTTTAGTAGGAATTACCACATCCGTTCGCCAACGGGAGAGTGTTAAATCATCTGATAAGTTTGTTCTTTCTACAAAACGGCCATTTCCCACAACTTGATAGTAGGTTGGTGCAGTGATGACCCATTCTACGGTTGCTTTATCTGAGGGGTGATCTACACTTGGAAGCCAATGCCGACCTCTGTCAGGCCAATTGTCACCGAAAAAAGTTCGGTCTCCATGTTTGTTTTCAGCTATAACTAAGCCTGTTTTTGGAGTTCCATGGTAGGTAATAGCGAACGTTTTGATTTCACCACTCTTACCATTAAAATTTAGCGTAAGCCGATCGTTTTGATGAGAGAAGGATACGCGCGCACCCTCAACCATCACTGCATCTACATTCATGCCTGTGTCATCGACTTCATTAACTAAATCGAGATAGAAATCTGTAATGTCTATATTGAATTTGATATTTATTTTGGCAACGCCTTGAATATTATCGTTGTCATCATTCAAGGTCAAAGCAAATTCATAATGCTGAATATCAATCTTTTCGAGCCGTTCATGATGTTTTTGTCCGTAAATGGCAGAGCATAAAAAAAGCGATAAAGCAATAATGCGATGTTTCATGATTAGAGGTTTGAGTTAGGCTAAATTATGGATTTGAGCATAAAAGTGAGTGCCAAATCATGGTTGACCTTTCTTGAAATTCCTGTGAAACCGATTGATTTCATCTGAGTTTGCTTCAATGATATCAGGCCTCCCGTCCCCGTTTAAGTCTGTGGCAATAATGTCGTAAGTATTAAACTTTTGGTCATCAATTGCCATTTTAAGCCAAGAAGATCCATTTTTTTGATTGATAAAAACGGTATTAGGTCCTCTTACATTAGCCACAATAATGTCAATATCTCCATCAAGGTCTAAATCGGTAGTAGTGACCGAATATGAATTATCCATTGAGGAGTCATAGATGATACTTCTTTTAAATGAGTAGTCTTTATCGCCGAAGTAAATGGCATTAGGCTCCCCAATATTTGCGGTGGTTATATCCAGAAAACCGTCTTTGTCTATATCACTGATAGCCACTGCCCTCGTTTCATCTTTGCCTGTACCAAAGACTATTTTAGTAGAGAACTCTAATCCCCCATCATTTAAATATATGGCATTCGATTGGCCATCGCGATTGGCTAAAATCAAATCGAGATCGCCGTCTGCATCTAAGTCTGCCACTTCCACGTCAATAGTAGAGTCGTCTGTGGCTCCAAAACCAATCGGTTCTGAAAATTCCCCTTTACCATTATTTAGGCAGATCTCATTTTCTTGCCCTCTATTGGTAATGAGTATGTCTATGTCTCCGTCTTGATCTAGATCTGCCAGCGTAATATTTCTTGTATTGGAATAGAGTTTTCCAAAAGATTTACCGCGCTTAAAATTACCTGTACCGTCGTTGAAATAGAGCATACTAGGCGCGTTATCATTCCCAACGGCTACATCTAAATCGCCATCACCGTCTAAGTCCGCCAGTTCTGTGGCATAACTTGTTTCACTTGTCACATCCAAAGGTTGCGAAAGGGTAAATATCCCTCGACCATCATTGAAAAACACTTGGTTTTGCAAGGGCCAGTGCCTGCCGTTGGCCACTATCACATCAATATCTCCATCTTGATCAATATCTCCGGCACTAATGGAAGCTGTTCTGTCTTTGTTGGTGCCAAGAATATATCTATTGTTGGTGCGCAGTTCAAATTCTTGGGCTTCGCAAAAGTGATAGGCAAAAAATATAAACAGAAAGATATAAGTGGTTTTCATGGGGCAATAGAATCCAAAGTAGAGCTATAAGTTACAAAAAGGAATCTGATCGCCCTTTTAATGATGTTGATCTTATCTCCTTCGGCGAGATATTGGATTCCCACTGAGTTTTAATATCTTGTTTTGATGGAAACCAGTACAATTCTAATTCTGATAGGAATAGCGTATTTGGTAGCCAATTTTGTCATTTACTTTGCGCAAGAGCGCTTTCTGTTTAAACCTGAAAAGCTTCCAAAGGATTTCGAGTTCAAGTACCCCAATCTAAAATTTCAAGAGTATAATCTTGAGAAAGAGCCTGGGGTAAATATCAACGCGATCCACTTTCACATAGAAGAGCCCAAAGGGGTAGTTATATATCTAAAGGGAAACTCTAGATCGGTCAAAGGTTGGGGTAAATTCGCGATTGATTTTACCAGAATGGGTTACGATGTCATGATGGTCGACTACCGGGGTTTTGGGAAAAGTACGGGTAAGCGTACCGAAGATAGTATCAAGGATGACTTACAATACGTTTATGATCGTATTAAAGAACAAGTAGCCGAAAAGTATATCATTCTTTATGGCAGGTCTTTAGGTTCAGGTTTTGCCGCCAAACTTGCCTCTACGAATAATCCGCGCATGTTGGTGTTAGAATCACCCTACTATAGCTTAGCCAAAGTAACCAAGCGTTACATACCATTTATGCCTGTATCGTTACTCTTAAAGTTCCCTATCAGAACGCACCAATGGCTTAAGTATGTAGACTGTCCCATCAAGATTATTCATGGAACAAATGACAAGTTGATTCCATTTAAAACTGCCGTAGCTTTATCAAAAATCAGGTCTGAGAATACTCGATTGTATTCAGTTATTGGTGGTGGGCATAACAACTTGAATACTTTTGAGGAATATCATAGAATGATAGAAGAAGTGCTTAATTCAAAACTCCCAAAAGCTATCGATCCGTCAGAAACAAGTTTGAACTTTAGGAGAAAAAGTAAGAAACAAAAACACTAAAATTGAAACGCTTGCTGATCGTTGGTTCATCGCTTCTTTTTGTCTACCTATTAGGTGCATTTATGCTTTATAAGTTTCAAGAGCGCTTCATATTTCTTGATGGCGAACTAGACGATTCTTATGAATTTCAGTTTGAAGGGGCTTACGAGGAATTGAATCTTACAGCTCCAGATGGTGGTAAATTGAACGCGCTACACTTTAAAGCCGATTCCGCAAAAGGGCTCATTCTTTATTTTCATGGAAACCGAGGAAACTTAACACGCTGGGGAGATGTGGTGAACGATTATGTGAAACTTAATTATGATGTCCTAATAATGGACTATCGTGGTTTTGGGAAGAGTCGGGGTAAACGTTCAATGAAAATACTTCTGGAAGACGCCGAACTGTTCTATCAGTACGCTTTAAAAAAATATGATGAACAGGAGATCACACTTTATGGTAGGTCTTTAGGTACAGGGATTGCTTCGTGGCTCGCAGGGAAACATCGGCCTAAGCGATTAATTCTTGAAACCCCATATTACTCCCTATCAGCTGTTGCCCAACGTTACTATCCCATTTACCCTTCTAAGTTAGCTTTGAGGTATAATTTTAAGAGCCATCAATATTTAAAAACAGCTGATTGCCCTGTTTATATTTTCCATGGCACAGAAGATTCAGTAGTACCCTATAAATCGGCCCAAAAGCTCTATAAATCATTACCCCCGGACCAGGTTACCTTCTTCACAATCGAAGGAGGGGAGCACAAGAACTTAGCTACGTTCGATACCTTTCGAAAGCAAATTAAAGAGGTGCTAAAGTGAGTCAAGCTAAGGTCAATTATTTGGTTCGAGCACTAACGTGATTTTATTCCAATCAGCTGCCGCATTAATAACTTTTCTAAATTCTTCGAACCGCTCGACAGGGAATGAAATCCTATTATAGTACTCGTCTATGGTGATATTCAGTTTACTCCCTTCTACGTTATAAGTAGATTTAAAAAGAAATATTTCTTCACCTCCCTCATCAGCCTTGACATTCATATTCAGATCATCGGCATTTTGGATGGTATAGCCTTTTGGCAGATCAATTTCAATCCTACGTAGGTAGCCTCTATTGTACACATTTTCAACATTTGTCTTTCTTTCATTCTCCTGATACAGTTCAGACTGTAAACCGATCAATCCGCCAACATTGAAAAGGAGTATATCACCAGCTTGCTCTATATATTCAGAAGAGGTAAACTCTCCATTGATAGTGATTGGAAGTGACCATTCGTTGAATTCAGTCTTAGGTTCTCTTATTTCTGCCTTAGTGATTTCTGCACCAGGCCCGAGAAACTCAATGAGGTTTTTTATGTATTCTTCTTTCTCTTCGTCGTCGGAATATAGATAATTTAGCTTGACGAAATTGCTATTGTAACCTAAAAAGGATCTTTCCGCCTTAATTATGTTTTTGTCTAGTTCCTCCGAAAAACTCACCTGAATAGATAGGTTGTCAAAGTTTCTTTCATAGGGTAGGGCAGGTATTTTTTTGACTTGCGCTATGGGTACTGTACTACCCTCGAATTCCATTTTTTTAATAAATAGGCCTTCAACTGAAGAAAACTCTGGTGGCCAATATCCGACTCTTGTTTCAAAATTACTTGGTGCCACATACTGCTTGCTTTGTGGCAAATAGATTAGGTATTCGCCTAAATAATTCCACGTATCGAAATCACCATCAAAAGGTATTTCACTTCTGGAAGTAGTCATTATAATTTCATTGGTAATATCGAGCTCGTTCAACACACCAATCATCAACCTTGCAAAGCCTTTTTTATTAGTAAATCTATTTTTTATAGATACATCCAGTTGGGTTGAATTATCATCTGCCTGCTCATCGATATAAAAATTAGTTTTAATGTGGTGCTCAACGAAGAGAAAGCGTTCGAGCAGATTATCAATATTCTTAACTTTTAATTCTTGTAGGAAGCTTTTAACGGCTTTTACTTCAGTGTCCTTAAAAGGGTATATAATCTCAAAAACTCTTTTTCCAGCGTCAGACCAAGTAAAAAGTCTCTGGTTTCCAGAGGCCGTGTTGTAGGCCAATTTATATTCAAGTCTTTTTCTATTGGCATCATAATTACTAAAACTTTCCTCTTGCAAGGGTTCTATGTTTTCCTCCTTTAATTCATAGACATTGTACCCTTCCGAATCGATTTCTTGAACCTCAGCAAGGCCATTATATGATTTGAAATCGAATTTTAAATTTTCTGGACTCGTAAGCCTAAAAGATGAGGAAATTACTGGGAATTTGAACTGATAGTAACCTCTTCCAAAGTAACTTACATAAGATCTTTTGGTATAAAAGAATTCAATTTCACTTCCAATTTCACCACCCTCGATCGCAAATATTTTGTAACCAGCACCATTGTTTTCGTCTTTTACCTGTTTGATATTATTCTCATCAAGCTCAATCACCTTCCCACTTTTGGTGATTGTTCTTGCCCTTACTTTCGTAATATCGATAGTATTATTAAGAGGAATGTAGATACGATTAACACTTTGAAGGGCTTCGTCATTATTTGCTCGATAGATTTTGTGAATCGTTTCATAGACGACCAAATTTTCATTCTCGTATCTATGATCGTACTGGAAATGGTTTTTGAGTAAAATGAGTGCAGAGCTTTCGTCATTAATATTTTTAGTGTATTTCCTGTCGGTCTCCCAGTCGTAGACGAGCTCTTGATTCTGCGCGTAAAGATTAGTTACTATTAATGTAAGGCAGAGGTATAAGAGTGGTGCTTTCATTTATGCGGTTGTTAAATGGTTTTATTGCTTCTTGAGAATGACAATTTGCTTTGTTTCTTTTGTGAATTTTTGGATCGCGTCATTCCAATCCTCGAACTCCTTCGGCCCCATCATCAAGTAGTCAACATAGAAGTCTCTTTTCAGAGAGATTGTGTTTTTGTTTTGTGAGTACGCCATTGTAAATCCAAAGTTTTTTCCTTTCAACTCGTAATCCTTTGGCATTCGACTCACTTGATAACCTTCAGGAATCTCAAGTGTGGAGGTACTCTTATTTATGTACTTGTATTCGCCTTCAAAGGCATTTTCTCTATTCTTTTCAATTGTGGCATTTGAGAACGCTTTATCAAGGTTCATATTGAAGTAGATCGCATCGTTGATCTCGCGATAATAATCTTCAACTCTAAATTCGTAATTAACCTTAATAGGTGTATCAAAATCATTTAACCCTGATATTTCGTAATCGTCAATAAAGAATTTATTATTGCCTCTATTCAGGGCTCGGTTCAAGTATTCATCGGTAGATTTTTTAGTCGAATTAATTAATCTGTAGGTATTAAAGACTTTGGCATACCCTTTAAGACTTAACTCACCACTGCCGACTACTTTGCCATTTTCTATTTTGTAACTAAAGGTATCTTCATGGGTGTTATTTTCTTTCTCGATAATCGGTACTGTTTTGATTTCATAGTTGTCCTTATCGATGGCAATAAGAGCCTCTTTCCCTTGTATCATAGATGTAGGTAGTCCGAATGGTTGATATTGACCAGTCGCATCTAAGTAGTAATAATCATTACCATTGATGTAGGTCGCAATCATATGGTTATCGACCGAAGCAGTAGGTAGCTCCGTATATTTATAAGGCAAGTCTCTTGTACCGATCCACGTGTAATGTGCATCAATTCCTGCATGATAAAGCATATTTACTATGATGCTCGCCATGTCCTTGCAATCACCATACCTTTTAGTACAAACGTAGTCACCATTGTGTGGGACAAATCCACGCATACCATCCTCAAATGCAATGTATTTGATATTTTTTTGGACCCAGTAAAAGACCTTTTTCACTTTAGTCAACTCATCATCATTGGGACTAAGAATATCCGCTAAAATTCGTTTGACCTCTTCACCATTTTCTTCTTTCAACCCTTCAATAAAAGTCCAATACCACCTGTATAGGTCATCTGTATCGCCAAGGACTTCAACTGTTTTTCCGTTGGTGTCGACATAAGACTCGATCAAAGAACTCATATGGGATGCTCTGTAATTAAATGCCAATGAACTTGGCTCGAAATTCACCTTAGGAACATTTTTTAGCTGAAACGTATAAATATTTCTTCCCTCTGGTGATTTAGTTGTGGTTTGAGATACTTCAGACGAGTCGATGTTAAAGAAATAGTGTTTCAGTTTAACACCTTCATCCACTGTAAAAGTATACTTGACATCGATAATAGGTATATATGAAGCAAAATAGTCAGACCCTAAAAAGTGTGGGTCATTAATTTTTGCGTCATATGTCAGTAGTGATTTTGTATTCTTTTTGACCCCTGGGTAAGTAAAGGTTATATATTCCGAATCATCATAAAAAACACTGTTATCATCATCCGCGACGGTTCGAAAATCTTCTACAGCATTACGCTCCCACTTCCGTCTACCTGGTGTTAGTGTAGCCGCCTTAATGTTCTCCGCTGTGTAAAAGCTTGAAGTATAGATTTGGTCTTTGGCATAAGGTCCTACTTGATCACCCAAGAAGGCCATTTCTTCGGTATGCGATACATTAATCTTTAGAGAATCACCTACAATTTTAATGTCGTAATTCTGATATCGCTTAGTAATGACAACGGTTTCATCTGGATAACTGGCTCTAAGCGCCTCTAATTCTTCAAGGGGATCCTTATTTACAGTTGAAAAAAGTAATATTATGAGTAGCCCTAATTTCCTAACTATCATTCTCTAATAAATTTCGTCATTCCAATAGTTGATACTTCGTTCTATTTCCCCAGAATTGTTGAACCAGATATCCTTACCATGTTTTTTATCAAACCTGTAGTCGGTTACACGTTTAAGTTGTCCGTTTTCATAATAGATTTTACTCTTCCCGACCAAGTAGTCGTAATACCACTCCTGCTCTATATATAATTGTCCATTTGAATAGAACTCTTTTGTAAAACCGTGGCTATCTCCATCTAGGTAGTCGATTTCTTCTGAAATGTTCCCGTTCGGAAAGTAGTAAATAGTTTTTCCATTAAGAAGCCCATTTTTATATCCTTGGCTAACTGATATTTTACCATTTCTGTAATATGCTTTAATGGTAGTCGATTCAGTATTAATTATTGGAATAGGGTCTGTTAGGTTTCCATCAGACTTTTCATATTGATAGCTAACTATCCCCTTCTCTTTGTCATAGTTTTTTATCATTTGCAAGGCTCCGTCTGGTGCATAAAATTCACATGAGCCATGTTTTTTACCTTCTACATAGGTGCACTTAGATTCTACTTTTCCATTTTTATGATAGTTAAAAACATCGCCAGATATCTCTCCATCTTTATATTCTCTTTTGACTGAAAGGTTTCCAAAAACGTCATTCAAAATCCATGTGCTATCCAATAGATCGTTTTTGTAAACACCATAAGAGTAGATTGTGCCATCAGGGTAGTATGTATTATGCATTCCATTGTATTTACCATCCTTGACTATCCCAGAGGAGTTAATTGTTCCGTCTTCAAAGAATGTTTTTGGAGTGCCAGTAAGAACACCGCACTCATAACTTACCTCTGACCTTTTTTTGCCAGATGCATTATTGATTATGAGTTTACCGCTACCATTGGGGAGATTTTGGGTAGTTAATTCATTACCCAAACTATCATATTGGATAACCTCTTCTAGAGTTCCCATTTTCCACTTAAATCTTGAAAAGAGTTGGCCGTCGGGTGTATAACTGTACTGGTATCCATTGTCTTGGCCTTGACTATTATAGGTTTGGTCGGATAACGTGCCATCAGGGTAGTAGTTTTTCCATATTTGTTCGGCATTATCGTTAACAGAATATCCCTCTACGATTTTATTGCCATTCGAATAGTAGTTTTCATACCACCCATTTGTTACACCGTCTACATATATGGATTTATTAGTCAATTTACCGGACTGGTCAAACTCTTTGTACTCTCCTTGAAATAGGTCATTTACAACATTCACTATCATCGATACTTTCCCATTTGAATGATAGGTCGTTCTTACACCGTTTTCATAACCTCCCACGTAGGTCGTTTTATATAAAAGTATTCCCTTTGGGGTATATCCTGTGATAGAGAGCGTGTCAAGCGAATTACCTGTTGATAACACATTGTTTGCTTTATCTAAGTACTTAAACCCAATGACCTTGCCGCTGTCGTATTCAAATTCATAATGAAGCAAGCCATCCTTATCAAATGTTTTATAAGTACTATCTAGATTACCGTCCTTATAGTTTATAGACTCACTCAGTTCACCATTGTCAAAATAGTAGAGGCCTTGGCCAATGAGTTTGCCCATACCGTACTCCACTTTGAAACTCTCTTTACCATCCTCGAAATATCCGATCCAAGGGCCATTCAGTTCATTATCTTTGTATTCCCCTTGCTGAGACACTTGACCATTCTCATAATAGGTAACGAATTCTCCATCCAAAAGTCCGCCTGAATAGTTAGCCCTTTTACTTATCTCACCACCTTTATAATATTCTACAAATGGGCCTTCTAATTGGCTGTCAGCCATGGAGTATTCAATGCTTAATGTACTGTCGGAGTAGAAATACTTACCTGGGCCCGATACAACGCTGTTTTTTACTTCATAGGCCTCTACTAATAGACCGCAATCATTGAAAATGTTTATTGTCCCCGTTGCTTCATTATTATTATACGGGACAATCGAATTTAGCTGCCCATTGGAATGATATGACTTGTAATCACCATTCAGTAGGCCGCTTTGGTCGTATACTTCGGTAGAAGAAATTTGGCCATTTCCCTCATAATAAGTCCATAGGCCTACTTTTTGTGCCTGCTCGTTATATTTTCCTTCAGCACTTTTTTGACCATTGGCATAAAAATAAATCCACGGGCCAATTGGGTTTGTTTCCTCGTCACTGTTTCCAATGGCATTAAGTTTTCCATCGTCGAAATACCAGAATTTAAATTTGCCTTTAGCGCCAAAAATATCCGTTTCGTTTTCAAGTTTAGTTGTTCCTAGGACTTCTTGAGCAAGTGTAGAGAGACTACTAATTTCCTTTTCTTTTTTCTTTATCCAATCTTGTATTTCGGGTACGTTTAAACCAGAAACTATTGTATAAAGAAAGGCCGATAGCTTTTTTGAGTCATTCAGTTGAAGGAAAAAAGGTAAATAGAAAGTACTCCAGAAATCTTCTCCTTCAATAGGTTGTAGACGAGTGATTAACACTTCAGCATGTCTAGTAATACGGAAATTTAGCTTTACAGAAGGCTTGAAAATTGATTGATCAGCCACTTTAGACCTTATTAAGGCATCTAAGTCTTCAAAGTCATTAGGGCTAAAGGACTCAATTGAACCTTCCTCTTTTATTCCATCTATCAATAAGTTTTCAACTTTAATGACAGTTTCAGTATCTGCGGGTCGAATAGCGAGATAAGTAAAATAGCTCAATAGTGCCTTGGTTCTGTGACCTTGTAGCACCATTAATTCAGCTAAGGCTAAGTGAGAGCCCGCGTGAAAAGGCTCGATAGATAATGCTTTTTCAAAAGCCTCCTGTGCCAATTCGAATTGACCATTTCGATTGAGGCTGACTCCATAATTATAGATCATTTGTCTATGATAAGGATAGCGCGCCAGCCCATCTTCAAAGACCTTAAAACACTCCTCACTGTTACCCAAATAGTCGAGCGCCGTTCCTAATGTGTTTATCAAATTAGCTTTGAACTGTGATGGTACCTCAATCGCCTCACGGCTTAAATTAACCGCCTCTTGATAATCACCTTTTGCCAGAAGTGTAAGTGCTCTTTCAGAAACGCTTCTTATATAGTTTGTATCACTCTTGCTGATAATAGAGTAATATTTGAGCGCTTCATCAAACTTCCCTTCATCATGTAGCTTTATAGCTTGCTCTATAACCTGCCCAGAGTTAATGTAAGCAGTTGTATCCTGAGCTAGCAAATTGTTGGAATATGTAAGCGTTAAAATAAGGAACGGTAATATCCAAGAGTATTTCATTGAGCTATTTTAAGATTAACTCTTAAAATAAGCTCCTATCATCAACAATGAAAGAGTTTCTATTTAAATACTCTCTGCTGTCTCTTTTAATGGGGTTTCCGCAGGTTGTGAGTTTGATGTACGTTAAATGATCCGTTCAAATTTCTTTAACTGAGCTACCCACATTAACTCTGAAAGTTTATTGGAACTCACTTACCAACTTTCCCTTTCATTGACTCAAAGATTTTTTGTGAGTCGAAACCTATTCCATCTTTGAAGACAATTTCCATCTTTCGAATATTCGCTATATCAGCTTCTAAGTCCCCGTCAATAAGAACGATATCTGCTTGCTTACCCACGGCAATAGAGCCTACTTTTTCTTCTCTTTCTAAAAATTTAGCACCGTCAAGAGAAGAGATTTTTATAGCGGTTGGTAGTGAAAAGCCAGCTTCAATAAAGAGTTCGATCACGCGCTGATTGGCGTAGCCAGCAATGGTTCTTCCAGCACCAGTTGGATCAGTTCCAGCCAACAGTTTTCCACCAGCCTCGTAAAACGATTTTTCCCAAGCCATTTGTTTTTTGAAGTTCACAATAGACGAAGAGTCCCTTCCTTGTCTTCTTTGATGACTCGCAGTGAGGCTTTCTTGAAATTCAGGACTCATCGCTTCAAGGCCACCACCTACTACAATCTCTCGATTGGTGTAAGGTTCGAAAACGGGTAGTGTCGATGTGATAGCAACATCTTTTTCGATAAGAAAGTCCATGAGCGACTTCATATCTGGGCTATCAGGGGCGAGATCGTTTAATGACCTTCCTCTCTTAAATGCTGGACAAAAATTCTCAACCTTGTCTTCAACAAAATCAGAGCTTTGAAAGAAGCCATGTTCAATATTGTCAATGCCAATTTCCGCAGCTTCGCGATAGGTGACTGAACATATATGGCCAGTTACTTTCTTGCCAACGGCATGAGCGGCTTCGACAACACGTCTTAGATCTTCTTTGGTAACATTTTGATATACTTTGAAGGAATTGATTCCCCTCTTTGACCAATAGTTGACCATTTCAGCGGCCTCATCTGAGCTTCGAATGACCCCGACTTCTGGTACGGGAGTGCCTTCTCTTTCAATAAATGGGCTTGTTAAATCCATTTTTGGGCCAAGCATTTTGCCGTCTTGAATGGCCTTCCTAATGTTAAGATCCGTTTGGGCTTCTATACTTCCTGCTGTTCTTATTGTGGTCACTCCGCCCGCAAGGTATAACCTTGGAAAGGTAAAAGTCATTTGAGCTACGCTAAAGAAACCATCGGCTGGTTTTGGATAAAAAATATGCTCATGGAGCATTACCAATCCAGGTATTACTGTTTTGCCAGAAGCATCAACCATTTTGGCATTGGCTGGTACTTGTACATCTCGATCATTTCCAAACTGTGTAATAACCCCATCCTGAAATACAATAGTCTGATTCACTTTTATAGGTCCTCCAGTACCATCTATCACTTTAGCATGCTGGATGGCCACCACACTATTTTCCGTAAGCACATAGGGTTGAACAGCTCTGGAAAATGTTTGACTAAACGTAGCTTGAGTTAAAGAATAAAGAAGGGAAATAGTAAAAAATAACCTGAATTTCATGATGTTCTGTTTAAAACATTTCAAGTTAAGGAAATACTTGAAATTAGATGATTCAGGTTATATCGATAACTGAAAGGGTATAAAGGAGAGAGCAGCCTTGCTATATTCAAGCTATCTGATCGCCGCTTTTAAAACCATGTTGACAGAATTTGTATTCGCGTTGCCAAGGTTCATGCCACCTTCTCCTATAGTTGGATCGACGGAAGTTCGATAAACAATTCTAGGGTTGATGCCTACACATAAAAAGGATCTAAATTCTTGTTGATTGTTAACAATGTTTTCTGTTAAAAGGCAAATCTCCCAGTTATTATTTCTGATCTCTAAATCTAAATCTTCACTGAAATCTAAAACATAGGGTAAGTTTTCAGGCCTTAGGCCTTCGTCTAGAGCGATAGTATCAGCTTCTGGTTTTGAAAGATCATGCAATACAAGTTTGAGCGTTGCGCCATGAGATACTTCATTTGCGCATGCTTCACTCAATTTATTAAGCTCTAAAGAGGTGAAAACCAAGTTGCCCACAGTTACTGTTTCTTGGAAAGTATCAATACTGCCAGTTTCACTCTTCGTTTCTAGAGTGATATTAAACTCTCCTGTCGATGAGTAAGTATGTGTTGGGCTTATGGCAGTACTTTGGGTTCCATCTCCAAATGTCCAAAGGATCTCTTTTGCGTTATCACTTTGGTTTGTGAGAGTCAATTCTGAACCGACTTCAAGGAATTTTTGATCAATTGAAAATTTAGCTTCAGTAAGAATAGGTTCTACATTATTAGAACAGGCTGAAAAAATGACTAGGGCCGCGAGTAAGAGTTGCTTTTTCATTTCAATTGAAGTTTTTTTATAAAACGGTCAATGCTTGAAAAAGAACAATTTAACCTTGTCGACATGTATACAATCGATCAATTGAAATCCCAATTTCTGGATCATGCTCGTGTTGAATTAATCACGATTCGTCCTGAGAGAAGGGCAATTCCAGAAATAAAAGAAAGTGTGGAAGCGGTAGCATCCGTCGGCCTAGAAGGAGATCATTATGATAGTAAGGGAGGTAAGCGACAGGTGACAATTATCGCTCAAGAACATCTAAAGGCGGCAGCATCAATATTAGGGAAGAAGCACATCGACCCCTTATTGACAAGAAGAAATATTGTCACCACAGGGATAAATTTATTGGCGTTGAAGCATAAAAAATTCCGAATTGGTGAAGCAGTTTTAGAATATACCGGTGAATGCCACCCCTGTTCTAGAATGGAAGAAAACTTTGGTAAAGGAGGCTATAACGCCATGAGGGGACATGGCGGTATAACCTGTAAAATCGTCAGTTCAGGAGACATTTCTGTTGGAGATTCAATAGTGGTGATAGACTAATTCCTGATTTCAAAGGCAATAATGAAACTAAAGCCAAGAGATTCGAAAACGAATGTTCCTGTGCCGTCAGAATAGTCTTTCTCACTTGCAACGGTTACCGGATTAATCAAGAATGAGGCCATTACAGTAGATTGATTTAAATCATCTAGAGGTTCGTCATTATCGATAAAAATAAATGCCCAATCTTCATCTGTTAAAATCTCTTGATTTGCGGGAGGAAGTGTTCCTCCGAAAGGTAAATCTGATGCCTGCACGTCAAGACCATCAGTAATGTTGTAAGGAGAAAAGGTTTCTGCATCGGCTTGAGTAAATCCGAAAAGCAAGTCAGGGCCAGAATTATCCGCATCCCATGGGTCCCCATTCTGATCTTCAAATGGTATTGATTCCACTCCTAAGGCCACGACCCATCTTTCGCCAACTGTCACACTTCGTGTACTCGTAGATTGGTCACCAGTTTCGCTAGTAGCCGTTAAGGTAACTACGAAATCACCTGTAGTTGTATACGTGTGAACAGGGTTTTCTTCATTAGAAGTTTTCGTATCTCCAAAATCCCATGTGTAACTCACAGCGTCGGTACTATTATTCGTGAAAGTTATCTGTTCATCGGCTTCTATAAATTGTCTGTCTTGTGTAAACAGCGTAGTGGGAATTATTGAAGGCCCATCATCTTTATTACATGAATAAAGGGTGACAAAAAGTGTGAGGAAAAGGAGTTTGAGGAGATTTTTCATGGCGCGTTTTTTTTAATTGTGTGCGTTTCATTTAAAAAACACTTGTTTTAAGTGGTTTCCCTTATTGAAACGAATTCTATTGTAATAGAAACATGTACATTTTTACGAGAGTAAGTCAGCTTTGCTAAACCGCAGTTTTGATTTTTTAAGGCTGCGCTCAATTATTTTTTCTGGAAATTGAACTATCCCAAAAACGTGACGTCTCTAGGGGCGAATCTTAATATTAGCGACAACTAAATGTCAACCAAGAATAATTCTAAGCCAACTGACCTGAAGCTATACTTTTTAGTAATGCGTGCTCAAGTTGGTGATGGGAGTGCTTTTCAAGAATTATTCGAAAGGTTTAACCAGAGTACCCTGCGGTTTTTACAAAACCTTGTAAAAGGTGAGCAGGCCGAAGATTTGAATCAGGAACTATGGCTAACGATCTATAAACGAATAGCTAGCCTTTCTGATCCAAAGCGATTTAAAACATGGCTTTTTCAGATCGCTAGAAATAAAGCGCTTGATTATTTCAGAAGCTCAAAAAGAGATTCTGAGTTTCAAGAATTAATGAGCAAAACTTCAGAGACCAATGATTCAGCTAATGAGGACATTGAAATCCAAAATTCTGAAATGGTTCATGAAGCACTTCATCAGCTATCAGCCAAGTTGAGAGAAGCCCTGACATTGAATTTTATTGAAGGAATGGATTATGATGAAATAGCCCTGATAACGGGTTGTTCATTAGGGACAGTGAAGTCAAGAATCCATAACGGAAAGCAAAAAATTAAAGCATTATTAGAAACTAAAATTGAAGAATTATGAATGACATGAGCAAAACAACAGAAAGTCCAGTTTGGGAAATGATTGAGGCAGAAAAGAAGAGAGACAGATTTATTAAGCTTGTCAGTAGGATCGCTTGGTCCGTTACTCTCTTTGTCTTATTAATTTTCCTAGTCTTTACCATTAGAGACTACATACACATGCAAAAGCTGTTTAATCAAGGGGTAACTTCACAAGCCTCTGTTATCGAAACCGTGGTGCCCTTTTTAATAATACTAGGTAGTTTGAGTTTAGTGATCGGTATACTGGCTACCGTGGGAACTTTCTTGAGACTAAGAACTACAAGTATGCTTGAGATTCAACAGCGGCTCGCCAACCTAGAAAATATGGTAATCTCCGAAAAAGAATAAGTCCAATATTCGGAATATCGATCCAAGAGTGCCTCTGGTCAGAGGGGCACTCTATTATAGTTTACCTACACTCGTCTATAGCCTTTTCAAGAATACCCATAACCTTTTCGGTATTCATGCCCACCAAAGACGCAGGAAACCCCACTTCCAAATTTGTAATGGATAATGTTTGGTTGCTTTCATCGAAATGATAATCTGTTGAGATGCCATTTTTACTCAGATAACCAGATGTTCCTTCAAAAGAAAGCCCTTGTTCCTGCAATTTGCCGCCTAAACACTGAAAAGTGCTGGCCGAAACATTATCAAACGTCTTGTTCATCGCTTTCTAATTCAGAAACGGGTGTAAGATTATCTGGAATTTTCTCCTCATCGGATTTGACATGGTGGAAAACCTCTAAAATTGGAGATTCCTTAATTTCAGGAACCACGAAAGTCACCAGCATATTATTCAAGCTTTCGTGAATACGATCCCAAGCCACGCGAATATCAGGCGCATGGACGATCATAAGATTAGTCACTTTCTTTTCCTTGCCAGTATCAGCATCCCCCACCATGTAAGAAACTTTCGCTTGGTAGAAAACATCACCTTCAGGATATTCAAATACGTCTACAATTTTACTTTTTGCTATGCTCGTTACTTGAAACTCACCCATCACACGTTGACCTATTTCATCATAGATTTTGGCCTCAGCCTCAGTAAAAGATAGCGCATCCGCCAGATAGGTTTCAGTCACATTTTTTACTCTTCCGTTCTCGTCTTCTTTTTGATATTTGACCTTGCAGGTAAACCAGTTTTGCATAACAATAAATTTGGAATGCGAAGTTAAAATTCAATCATGACAATGAAAGGCTTTGAACGAAAAGCCTTAGATTATTTTTGAATCATTTTTGATCTGACGTATTTCGCAGTCCATGAGTAGTGTATTTCCCTATAAAAGTGCCGTTGTAGTTACGTGCTTTCCCCAACAAAGCCCTTGGTTGGTCAAGGAATTAGAAAGCCTTGATTATGATGTTCAAAGCCAAAATATTTCTGAAGTTGAGATTTCAGGATATATGGATGATTGTATGCGGTTGAATATGTATTTGAGAACGGCTAACCGCGTTTTATTTCAAATTCAACGTTTTAGGGCTAATAATGCCAATGAACTATACAAGAAGATAAAGGCTATTCCATGGGAGAAATATCTTGATAACGACGGGTATATTTCTATCACGTCCTACGTGAGAAATGAGAGCATTACCGACGATCGTTTTGCCAATGTCAGGGTAAAAGATGCTATTGCCGATCGAATGATCGAAGTGACGGGGAAAAGACCTAACTCTGGTCCAGACAGAGATAAAACGGTGATTCACTTATATTGGAAAGACGATAAAGTTCGCATTTACTTCGATACTTCTGGTCAAACCATTTCCAAGCATGGCTACCGACAAATACCTTTCAAAGCCCCAATGATCGAATCGCTAGCCGCCTCTACCATTATAGCCTCTGGCTGGGATAAGAAAAGTACTTTCGTCAATCCAATGTGCGGTAGCGGCACATTGGCCATTGAAGCCGCCTTAATGGCCATCAATAAAGCCCCCGGCTTAATGCGGGACAATTTTGGGTTCATGCATATCAAGGGATATGACGAAGATGGTTGGAAAGGTTATCAAAGACTTGCTGGTTTGCAGGTGAAAGAAGCCCCGGATTTTAAAATCGTTGCATCCGATTTAAGTAAGAATGCGCTGTGGGCCGCCAACCAAAATGCTAAGAAAGCTGGCGTTTCTAACCTAATAGAATTTCATCTTTGCGATTTCCGAAAAACACCTATTCCTATAGAGGTAGGCACTCTAATGATGAATCCAGAGTATGGAGAAAGACTTGGAGCCGACAAGGACCTTGAAGCGCATTATGCCGAAATAGGGGATTTCTTTAAGAAAAGTTGTCAAGGATATACAGGCTTTGTTTTTACGGGAAACCTAAACCTAGCCAAACGAATTGGTCTAAGAACATCCGCTAGAACCCCGTTTTTTAATGGAAGAATCGAGTGCCGATTACTGAAATACGAACTATATCAAGGAACCAAGAAAAGGCAGGATTGAAAATTCTAAACGCCATCATACATAGCTTTCCCATTAAGCTGCTTCTAGTACATGTAAAGCACAATCAGTTTTTACTGTTCTATTGGGCAATTCTATTTGCGACAGTGGATGGAAGGTTTGGAAAAGCGCTCGGCTTGCCATTTCTATTCCTAGACCCAATTTATTTGGGTAAAGTAGGCTTTTGGGGCTTTTTAATAATCGGAGTGGCCTTGGCAGGTTTTTCAATGGCATTTAACATCACCAGCTACATACTAGATGGTTTTCGGTTTCCATTTCTTGGCACACTACCAAAGCCATTTTCTCATTACTGTCTGAATAACGGACTTATTCCACTGGCTTTTTTAGCATTTTACATCCATCGAGTCATCACATTTCAATTGAATGTAGAACTTTATGAAAATACCAGAATAATCTTTGGGCTTCTCGGGTTGCTATCTGGCTATGTACTAATGCTCAGTTTTCTTTTTCTATACTTTACCCGAACCAATCGAGATATTCAAAAAGTTTTGTCGAGTAAGGCGGTAAGAATTGCGAAGAATCCGGCCAAAAACTACAATGCTTTTGAAAAGCTTAGGAGGCTGAAAAAGAAAAAGGTTAAAGTGCTTTATTACTTTTCGCTTAACCTTAAAATCCACTCGACTAGGCGTTACGAGCGTTATTATGATCGGATAGCGATCCTAGGTATTTTCAAGCAAAACCAGCGTAATGCCATAGTTGTTGAAATGCTATTGTTAGTTGTGCTGATCGGTCTTGGTGTGTTTCAAACCTCTCCGTTATTTCAAATTCCAGCTGCATCTTCGGCAATTTTACTCATGACCATGATTGTAATGGCAACGGGAGCACTAAGCTATTGGCTTAGGTCTTGGGTAGTTACAACCGTAATCGGTCTTTTTATCTTAGCCAATATCTTAACCAGTGAATTTAATTTAGGATATGAATATCCAGCCTATGGTCTCGACTATTCTGGGCCTAAAACCGAGTACTCATTAGAAGTTGTGGAAGACTTGGCATCTCCAGAAGCGATTGACAAGTCTAAAGCGCATTGGATACAAATGCTCGAGAATTGGAAGGCTAAAACTGGAGAAGTTAAGCCACGAATGACTTTGATAGCGGTAAGTGGAGGAGGCCAACGATCAGCTTTGTGGACTGTAAATGTCCTGAAACATGCCGACTCAGTGTCAAAAGGTAATTTGATGAAAGAAACCTTTTTAATAACTGGGGCCTCAGGAGGGTTGATTGGCGCTGCTTTTTTTAGAGATCTATATTGGGAAAAGAGAGACCTTCAATCGGAAGAACACCTAGACGAAATAGGCCAAGAACTTCTGAACCCGCTGATCTTTTCACTATTGATCAACGATATATTCTACAAAGCCAAGCATTTTGAGTCAGGTGGGCAAGTGTATAAAAGGGAAAGGGGCTATGAATTTGAGTCTAATTTGTCGAATAATTTGGAGGGCCAATTAGATAGACCAATTTCGGCATATCAAAAGGCAGAATTTAATGGGGAGATTCCAGCGCTATTGGTTAGTCCTCTGATCACTAATGATGGAAGAAAACTCAATATATCGCCACAACCAGTGGCATTTTTAAATCTAGGTCCTAATGGAGAAAGTATTACCCAAGGTGTAGACTTTAGGGCATTGATGAAAGGTAAACAACCAGATAGCCTTCGTTTTTTGACGGCATTAAGAATGAGTGCCACCTTTCCATATGTTACGCCTACGATAACCTTACCGACAGATCCGCCGATTCAAATTGCAGATGCAGGAATCTCTGATAATTATGGAGTGGTTGATGCCCTGGTTTTTGTGAATGTCTTTAAAGAATGGATACTAGAAAACACGAGCGAGGTAGTTTTATTGACTATTCGTGATTCTGATAAAAATGAGGCACTTGGGCCTGTGGAGTCTAAGAATTTTCTCGAAAGAGCACTCTCCCCAATCCGATCTGCATACCAGAGCTGGGATAAAGTTCAAACTATAAAAAATGATCAGTTTTTTGAATTGACGAAAGCAGGTATGGGTAACCATTTAAGAAGACTGGAATTTGAATACACCAATGCTGATGATGCAAGTGATAGAGCATCACTAAGTTGGCGTCTTACGGAGATCGAAAAGCAAAATATTCTGAATGCCATTCATCAGAAAAAAAATCAAAAAGTACTCTATAGATACTCTAAGGCTGTTTCGATACAGTAATACTGCCTAACACTTGTTAGGAAAATCATGGTTTTTGGCTAACTTTGTGCTCCGTTTTTAAATGGCGTCAACTATGCAAGAAGTAGCTCCTTATAAGCCTAAAAATAAAATCAGAATTGTAACTGCAGCCTCGCTTTTCGATGGCCACGATGCAGCTATCAATATCATGCGAAGAATAATTCAAGCCACAGGCTGTGAAGTAATTCATTTAGGACATGATAGAAGTGTGGAAGAGGTTGTTAATACAGCGATTCAAGAAGACGCGCAAGCCATTGCCATGACTTCTTATCAAGGCGGGCATAACGAGTATTTCAAATACATGTACGATCTCCTCAAGGAGAAAGGCAGTGAGCATATCCGGATTTTCGGTGGAGGAGGAGGAGTAATTCTACCAGAAGAAATCAAAGAATTGATGGACTATGGTATTACCCGAATTTACGCCCCAGATGATGGTCGTGCAATGGGTTTGCAGGGTATGATCAACGATATGGTGGAGAAATGTGACTTTGCCACTGGCGAAAATCTTAACGGAGAAACTAAAGACCTTGTTGGTAAAAACACCAAAGCGATTGCTCGGGTGATTTCGGCAGCGGAGAACTTTCCTGAAGAATCAAAAGCACAAATTGATGAAGTGCACGAAATGGCCAAAGCCATCGATACCCCAGTATTAGGAATTACGGGTACAGGTGGATCGGGTAAATCTTCTTTGGTAGATGAATTAGTTAGAAGATTTTTGATCGATTTTGAAGATAAAACCATCGCCATCGTTTCAGTTGATCCTTCCAAAAGAAAAACAGGAGGCGCGCTTTTAGGTGATAGAATTCGTATGAATTCAATCAATAATGAACGTGTTTATATGCGATCATTGGCGACGCGTCAATCGAACTTGGCCTTGTCTAAGCATGTGCGTGAGGCGGTTCAAGTCTTAAAAGCGGCACAATACGACCTAATTATTTTAGAGACTTCTGGTATAGGTCAGTCGGATACTGAAATTCTAGATCATTCAGACGTTTCATTATATGTGATGACACCAGAATACGGTGCGGCCACGCAACTAGAGAAAATCGATATGCTCGATTTTGCCGATGTCATCGCCCTAAATAAATTTGATAAACGCGGTGCGCTAGATGCGCTTCGTGATGTAAAGAAGCAGTTCCAACGAAATCACGGTTTGTGGACAGCCAACGTAGACGATATGCCAGTCTATGGTACAATTGCCAGTCAGTTTAACGATCCAGGAATGAATTCACTGTATAAAGTGATCATGGATAAAGTGGTTGAAAGAACTGGTGCTGAGCTTCAATCTACTTTTGAAATCACAAACGAGATGTCTGAGAAGATATTTGTGATTCCTCCAAAAAGGACTCGATATCTTTCTGAAATCTCGGAAAGCAATAGAAACTATGACGCCACGGCACTGACTCAAGCCGAAGTGGCAGACAAGTTATATGGGCTTCATAGATCGATTGAGACGATTAAAGAAGCTAAGCTGGAAGACGGTGATCGTTTGATAAAAGGACTTCAAGAATCTTTCGAACGGGTAAAATTAGATCTTGATCCGCATAATTGGCAACTCATTGAGCAATGGGAAACCAAGAAAAAGAAATATACCGATCCTGTCTATACTTTCAAGGTGCGCGATAAGGAAATCAATATCCAGACGCATTCTGAATCGCTTTCTCATACACAAATACCAAAAGTATCGTTGCCGAAATTTAGAAGCTGGGGAGATATTTTAAGATGGTCTTTACAAGAAAATGTACCTGGTGAATTCCCATTTACAGCTGGAATCTACCCGTTTAAGAGAGAGGGAGAAGACCCGACCAGAATGTTTGCTGGAGAGGGTGGTCCAGAAAGAACGAATAGAAGGTTCCACTACGTGAGTTTGGGTATGCCTGCGGCCAGGTTATCTACCGCTTTCGACTCGGTGACGCTTTACGGAAACGACCCAGATCATAGACCAGATATTTATGGGAAAATCGGTAATGCAGGTGTAAGTATCTGCTGTTTGGACGATGCAAAAAAGCTTTACTCAGGCTTCGATCTATCCAATCCAACTACTTCCGTTTCAATGACCATTAATGGACCAGCTCCAATGTTGTTAGGCTTCTTTATGAACGCAGCCATCGATCAGCAATGCGAGGTTTACATTAAGGAAAATGGCCTGGAGCAAGAAGTTGAAGCCAAAATCAAAAAAATCTATGAGGCTAAAGGAGTGGCTAGGCCTCAATACCAAGGTGAATTACCTGAGGGAAATGATGGCTTAGGTCTAATGTTGCTTGGGGTTACGGGCGATCAAGTTTTACCAGCGGAGGTTTACGAGCCGATAAAGGCCAAAACATTATCGGTTGTCCGTGGTACCGTTCAAGCGGATATTCTTAAGGAAGATCAAGCACAGAATACTTGTATTTTCTCTACGGAATTCGCCTTACGCTTGATGGGTGATGTGCAACAGTACTTTATTGAAAAGGCGGTTAGAAACTTCTATTCCGTTTCAATTTCGGGATACCACATCGCGGAAGCTGGTGCTAATCCGATCACACAGTTAGCCTTTACGCTAGCCAACGGATTTACTTATGTAGAATACTACTTAAGTAGAGGGATGGATATTAATGCCTTTGGTCCGAACCTTTCATTCTTCTTCTCAAACGGTATCGATCCAGAATATGCTGTGATCGGGCGTGTGGCTAGAAGGATTTGGGCTAAAGCCTTAAAGAATAAATACGGCGCTAATTCAAGAGCGCAAATGCTCAAGTATCATATCCAAACTTCAGGTAGATCGCTTCACGCACAAGAGATCGATTTTAACGATATCCGAACTACGCTTCAGGCACTATATGCGATTTACGATAACTGTAATTCGCTGCATACGAATGCTTACGATGAAGCCATCACTACACCAACCGAAGAATCGGTTCGTAGAGCAATGGCCATTCAGTTGATAATTAATAAAGAATTAGGTCTTGCAAAAAATGAAAACCCGATGCAGGGATCATTTATTACAGAGGAGCTGACTGATTTGGTCGAGGAAGCTGTTTTAATGGAGTTTGACAGAATAACAGAGAGAGGCGGTGTATTGGGTGCCATGGAAACTATGTACCAAAGAAGTAAGATTCAGGAAGAATCCCTTTACTATGAAACGCTGAAGCATACTGGCGAATTTCCGATAATAGGTGTTAATACTTTCTTGAGTTCTAAAGGTTCACCGACCGTGTTGCCGAAAGAAGTAATTAGAGCAACCACTGAAGAGAAGGAGTATCAGATTACAATGCTCGGCGACCTTCATCAAGGTAATGAAGCCAAGCAGAAAGAGATCATCAAGAGACTTCAGAAAGCGGCTATCCAAAACGATAACCTCTTTGAAGAGTTGATGGAAGCATGTAAGTATTGCTCTTTAGGCCAGATTACAAGTGCACTTTTCGAAGTTGGCGGTCAATATAGACGCAACATGTAGTTGCTTAGGTAAATGGTTGATTGGTTAATAGGTAATCAGTTTTTAGAATCGTCATTCTGAATGGAACGAAGAGGAGTGAAGAATCTCTCTCTTGATGGCACTCGTCTATAGAATTGAAAGACCTACTTGATAAGTGGGAATTGCCACGTCAAAATCTTAGCTACCGCACGATTTTTTCTTCGCAATGACAAGCCTTCCGTCATGCTGCCCCCGAAACTTCGGGGTATTCCAGCATCTGTTGAACTAGTTTCGTCATTCCAGTGAAGTCGGGTTGGCGGTCAGCATAGAAGGAATATGTAACGAACGCTGTTCTAGTTGACCAGGCTTTCCAAGTAATGGTGGGAAATACTGAACTGAGACTTCAGTTTTTCCACTTCGTCTAGATATTGCTGCGGGTTAGGGTTTTGTCTTTTCCTTTCACCAACAATCATCAGGTTTTTGCCAGTATGTTCGGTGGATATAAACTCAAAGACCTTCGTTTTGTAGCCATTTGCCTCCATAATCAATGCCCTGATAGCATCGGTTACAATTTCAGCTTGACGCTCCTTGAGAATTCCATGCTGTAATACACTATCAAGACCAGTATTTCCGGTCATCGACTTTCTAACCTGTTTATGACAGCAAGGTGCGCAAATAATGAGCTCTGCTTCGGCCGCCATACCCTTCGCAATGGCATCGTCTGTGGCAGTGTCACAGGCGTGTAAGGCAATCAGAATATTAGTTTTATCGAGTGAAAAATCCGCGATATAACCCAGCTGAAAGTCTAGGTTTTCAAAATTTACGGCTTTCGCAATACCGTTACATTTGTCAATCAAATCTTGCCTCACTTCAACACCGGTTATAGAGGTAGGTAATTTCAACTGACCGGATAAGTAGTCGTATAGCGCGAAGGTCAAGTACCCTTTTCCAGAGCCCATATCTACTACTTTGACAAGTTTATCTGCTTGATTGAGTTCACTACCCTTCAGTAAACCGTCGATCACTTCAATGAACTTATTGATTTGCTTAAACTTGTCACCTTTGTCCTTTTGTACCCTTCCATTTTTATCCAAAACTCCCAGCAACTTCAAGTACTCGGTATTTTGAATCAAATGTCGCTTCTCTTTGTCGTGCCCTCGGCTTGGGACAGTTTTAAAAGAAGGTTTGCTCTTCCTGAGGCTGCTTTTAGAATTGTTTTTTTCGAATTGGAAGTCGCCATTCGTTGTAAAAAGATTGGCAATTTGAAAATCGGAAGAAATTAAGGACTCAACAGTCGTTTTGCCCTCAACAACTTTAAGGTTTTTAGTGATATCATTCGTTTTATGCCGATAAACAAATGATAAATGAGCCTCACGCTTGATCGATGCCAAGGTGATGATCACTTTCTTTAAAGAGCCATCTTTATCAGCTGGTTTGCTGAGTGTTAGCCTAACAAAAGAATCGTTTTGGATACTGGTTTCAAATTCTAATAAAAGCTCCTTTTCTTTCGACATAATATCTGCTTACCTAAGCAAAGATACATTTCCGTATAAGTTTTTTAAGGAAAATTAAGGGGTGTCTTGAATTTGCTATTCCACTCAATTAAGATTCGGACTGCGTGCTATGGTTTTGGATGTTGAAGTTTTTGACTGATTCTGGTGTTGGAACTCCAGGTTTACAATCGGTATTTCGAACGATTTTTCCAGGGAGTGTATCGATTTCTAAGACACCAGCCCAAACATCCAAATCATGATCGGCTACTTCATCATTTGCCCCAACATCTCTAATTTTTGCTGAGGCCTCGTCTATATCGATCGCTACTACGAGGGTTCCATTCAGCTCCTTTTCACTAGGGATTCTAGCTTCACCCCATCGACCAGGGATTATATTTTCGGTGATGATTTCCAGCGCCTCCATTTTCTCATTGCGATCCTCAATAAGGTGAGCTTTTCCAAAAACGGTAACCGACCTATAGTTAACCGAATGATGAAAAACTGATCTTGCTAGTACCAAACCATCTAGATGACTGACAGTGAGGCTTGCTAAGTCTTGATCTAATAAAGAGAGCAACATTCTATTCTTATTTGATCCGTGAACCAGAATCTGATTCCCTTTTCTACCATAAGCAGTAGGGATTACAATGGAAGTATTGCCATGGATATAAGGCACGTAGCAGATAAAATGAGAATCAAGAATACCGTTAATCTGTGCTTTATCGTAGGTAGCTCTTTTCGACCCTCGAATGACTTTGTTTAATGGTGTTTTTTCGAATTCTGACATCTTTTGAGTTTTTGTTCAAACGAATATGTCATTAAATTGGTCTATCATAATCATCCAGTTATTAATACTTAGGTAGTCCGGTATGATTGCATTTAAAAATTTGATTGAGATTAAGCGAGGTGGTGAGCAGGCTGTTTACCTCCAGATTCAGAATGCGCTGATTCATTTAATACAGCAGGGCGTACTGACGAGTCGCCTCAGATTACCTGGTAGTCGAGATATGGCAGTACAGCTTTCTGTTCACCGAAAGACCGTTGTGGCGGCCTATGACGAATTGATGAGTCAAGGCTGGATTGAGAGTGTGCCGTCGAAAGGCACATTTGTCAGCGGTCAATTGCCTGAAGTTAAACCAGAGGGCCTTGTACAAGAAGCGAGATTCTCAGAAAACGCACCATTTGGATTTGATAGGATTGAAGCACTCCATAGAATAGAGCCAGCCTTGCCAAGTAGTCTTACATTAGATGAGGGTACTCCAGACGTAAGAATAGCCCCTGTAACTGAAATATTTCGACATTATAGGAGTGTTATTTCACGAAAATACAATGCAAAACACTTAAACTATGGGCCGTTTTATGGAGATCTTTCGCTCAGAGAAGTGCTGGTTAAGCATTTACAAGAAACACGTGGGTTAAGGTGCAGTGTAGATCAGATTCTAATTACTCGCGGCAGTCAAATGGCTATGTATCTCTCCAGTCAATTGTTGCATCGGGAAGGTGGTATCTCTATCGTTGGTGAAACCAATTACATCGCTGCCAGCTTAACACTGGAGCATGCCGGTGCACAAGTCATGCAGGTTTCTGTAGACGATAAGGGGCTCGTTACACATGAAGTGGAGGCTCTGTGTCAAGAATATATAATACGCTCAGTCTATGTAACCTCACATCACCACCACCCGACTACTGTAACCATGAGTGCCGAAAGAAGAATGCACCTTGTGGAATTGTCAAGAGAGTATGGTTTTGCCATTTTGGAAGACGATTATGATTACGACTTCCACTATCAGCGTGCACCGCTTTTACCCTTGATCAGCATTGCCTCGAATGGGAATGTAGTTTATATGGGGGCACTGTGTAAAATTGTAGCACCAGCTATTCGCATTGGCTATATGGTTGCCCCTAAAGATTTCATTGCTTCAGCCGGACATTTGAGGCGTATCATTGATCGGCAAGGCGATGCGATTATGGAAAGGTCAATTGCTCAAATGATTCTACAAGGAGACTTGCAAAGGCATAGCAGAAAGGCTTTGAAATTATACCATGCTAGACGAGACCATTTTTGTAATCTTTTATCAGAACACCTTTCTGATTATTTATCCTTTAAAATTCCAGAAGGTGGTATGGCGATTTGGGCATTGTTGAGAGGTGATATGGAATGGGGGAAAGTAGCGAAGGATTGTAAAGCAAAGGGTTTGATGATACCCGATTATAAGAATTACGATCAACTTGGCTTAGGTCATAATGGTCTACGTTTAGGGTTCGCCTCATTAGATTTTGACGAGCAAAAACGGGTTGTGGAGATTTTAAATGAGGTTTTAGAAGCTTATGAAAAAAGAATTAAAAAATAATTGTCTCCTTTTGTCCCTTAATTAATAAGCGCCCGTCTTTTTTACGAATCGCGATTTTTTAAACTATATTTTGAATCATAATTTTTTAAGACAATGCAAAAGTATTTATATCTATTTAGAGGAGGTGACGCGAGAATGGCTACGATGTCTCCAGAAGAAGTTCAAGCTCATATGGCCGAGTGGGGCGTTTGGATGCAGGGACTTGCCGAAAAGGGTCAATTAATTGATGGCTTGCCGCTGAGAGCTGAAGGAAAACAAGTTTCGAAAGGTGGTAAAGTTGTAACTGATGGACCATTTGCAGAAGGTGCTGAGATTGTAGGCGGTTATTTAATGGTGAATGCCACCTCTTTGGATGAAGCAACTGAGCTTTCGAAAGGATGTCCGATTCTAGATGCGGACGATGGCCATATTGAAATTAGAGAGATTTCAGATATGTGATCTTTAATGCACTTGGGAGTGAAAATTCTCAAGTGCATTTTTTCTTGCTGGTTTTTTTAAATTGAGACACAGTCTTCCAAGACTTTTATTTTTTATGTCTAGCCCAGTAGTCAATAATACACTTGATCATCTTTTTCGTCACGAATACGGAAAACTAGTTTCGTTATTCACAAATAGATATTCCCCTCACCTCATCGATAAGATTGAAGATGCTGTTCAGGAAGCCTTGTACAAAGCTGCTAAAATATGGTCTTACCAGCCCATGCCAGAGAACCCTTCGGCCTGGATTTATAGAGTGGCAAATAATCAACTGATAGATTTTCTAAGGAAGGATAAAAAGAAGGCGGATTGGGACGATCATGCCACGTCTGAATTAGACAAAGATGCCCAGTCTTTGGAGCTGCCAGAGGAAAGTACTTTGGTGGATGACCAGTTAAGAATGATTTTCGCCTGTTGTCATCCGGCCATGAAGCCAAGCGAGCAACTGATGTTAAGCTTGAAGCTTTTGTGCGGTTTATCAATCAAAGAGATCGCGCGTGCTTTACTCAAAAAAGATGAGGCAGCTAAAAAGGCCATCACACGGGCTAAGAAAAAATTCAAGGAAGAAGTAGGCGAATTAGTTGTCCCGAAAGGTGATGAGATAAAATCGCGCCTTGCTGAAGTACTTCAAGTCATCTACTTGCTTTTTAATGAAGGATACAAGGCTACCGAGGGAGAAAAACTAATCAAACAAGATCTATGTGAAGAGGCCATTCGGTTGGCTTTTTTACTGACCAACGAACCGAGTTGCGACAAAGGCGAACTGCAATCACTTATTGCCATGATGTTGTTTAAAGCGGCAAGATTTCCCGCTAGAATGGATGAAAATGGGAATCTGTTGACGCTCGAGCATCAAAATCGTAGCCTCTACGATGAAGAGTATATCAAATGGGGCTGGAAATTTCTAAAAGAGTCATCTCTCCATGAAGGATCTTCGGTTTACCAGTTAGAAGCCGCAATTTCCGCTTATTATACAACTGCCAAGAATTATGAAGCAACCAACTGGAAAGTTATCCTTGGTTTGTATGATTCCTTGGTTAAGCTAAAGCCTGCACCAGTAGTACAAATGAGTAGGGTAGTGGTGTTGAGTAAAGTCGAAGGACCGGCAAAAGCGCTGAAAGTAATGGAATCCATAGAGCCTCAAATAAAAGGAAATCAATCATTTAATGCCTTAAAAGCCGATCTCTATGCGGCCACAGATGATTGGTCTAAAGCACGACTTTACGTTCAAAAAGCCATTTCAGAATCACTGAATATAGCCGAGAGACGTTTCCTTGAAAAGAAACTTCAATCTTGGATTGGTAAGTAACACCCCTATCTTTTTGACTAAGAATTTTATTAATTGCAATATGCTTAAAACAGTATTGCGCTTCGGTTTAATAATTGTTGCCTTACTCGTACTTTTTCAACTTAGTAATGTATCGCTATTCATTCCAAGCATACCTGCCGATGTAGTGATCAGTATTGCAGCAGTTATTCTAATAGCATTGGGGATTTACCTCGGAGGCAATATGAAGAAAGACAAAGTGGTGGAAGTAGTTCCACCGCAGGAGGTCGATACGCAAAAAATCAGCGCCTTAGGAATTAGTACTCGAGAAATGGAGGTCTTAGAACTTATTGCCAAAGGAATGTCTAATCAAGAAATTGCCGAACGACTTTTTGTGTCAGAAAGTACCATTAAGACACACGTTTCGAGCCTTTTTGTAAAACTAGATGTCAAGCGAAGAACCCAGGCGGTTACCAGAGCTAAAGAGTGGCGTGTGATCACTTAATAGTCTCCTACTTTAGTACGATTCACGAGATTGGTACTTAAGTATGAGCGGAAAAATGTTGTAGCTGGGTTGATTTGAGCAAACAAAACAACAAATGACATGAAAAGAATACTTAAAATTTATTCCCCTTACATCTTTGGAATTCTAATGGGTGTGCCGATCATTTTTGGCCTTATTTATGGCTATGGACCGGAGACCTTTGATGCAGGAGAGGTTATAGGATACTCCTCTATGATTGTGGCGATGGCGCTTATTTTTGTCGCGGTAAAAAATCATAGAGATAAGGTTAATAAGGGATCAATTAGTTTTGGAGAGGCCATGCGAATCGGGTTGTCCTTATCTGGAATTGGTGGCCTGGCATGGGGCTTGTATAATTTCATTTTCGTTACTTGGATAATGCCAGATTTCAATGAGCAATACTTAGCGCATCAAGAAGGATTAGAAATTGGAACGTCAGCTTTTCAAGAGAAATTCGACGCATTAATGAATAGCAGTGAAAGCTTTATGTATACGCCTTTAGGAGGAACTATTTTAATGTTTGTCACTGTATTTTTGATTGGTACTGTAATAAGTATAATTAGTGGTTTAGTACTAAAGTCGTAAACCGACTCATAGTACTCAAAAATTTAAGATGTTTAAGAAAGGCCTTTTTATAGCGACTTATTTAGTGACTATCCTGAGCGTGGCGATAGCTCAGGATAAGACTTTTTTCGAAGAGATTGCTGAATATAGAAAGTCACAGAATGAGGATTTTCTAGATCCACAAAAGTCGCCTTTAAACGCGGATCAAATTGAGAAATTTAAAGGCCATACTTTTTTTAAGCCAGACTCGATTTATCGGGTAAAAGCTAGATTTGAGAAAACACCAGATTCAAAACCTTTTCTTTTAGGGACTAGTAAAGGAACCAACAGACTCTATAAACGCTTAGGTATTCTTCACTTTGAATTAAAGGGCCAATCACTGACCATAGAGGCTTATTTGCAGGTGCAAAGCTTTGCGCTCAGAACAAAGAAAGTCTATGTTTTCCTCCCGATTATGGATAAAACCACCGGAGAGAGTACCTATAGCGCAGGAAGGTATCTCCACTATGAGGGCATTCCAGAAGGGGATGAATGGATCGTTGATTTTAATAAGCTTTACAATCCAAGTTGTGCTTATAGCGATAGATTTGAATGCCCCAAAGTCCCTGAACCAAATCACCTACCCATTGCGATAGAAGCAGGAATTAAGGGGTGGTAACCTGAGCTTTTGATTATTTTTTGAAATTAAACTTTCAATAATTTTTGAAAGTTAGAAAAGTATGCTACATTTGATCCATGCATTACGAAGAAGGCAAGGCGAAATTCATTCAATCTTGGGGTACACTGGGTTCTGCTTGGGGTATTAACAAGGCGATGGGACAAATACACGCTTTGTTGTTGATTTCAGAAGATTCTCTTTCTACGGAGGAAATTATGGAAGAATTGAAGATATCAAGGGGTAATGCGAACATGAATATCAGAGGCTTGATTGATTGGGGCATTGTTACGAAGGTGTACAAACCTGGTGAACGTAAAGAGTATTTTACGGCAGGAAAGGATATTTTGGAACTAGCAAGACAAGTATCACGAGAGAGGCGCAGAAGAGAAATAGAACCAGTAATGCGCGTTTTGAATGAGATACAGGGAGTTAATGAGGGAGATGAGCGTGACATTGAACACTTTAAAACTGTTACGAAGGATCTTGGCGAGTTCACCAAGCAAGTAGACGGTGCACTTGATAAGTTTAGTAGGTCAGATAAGAACTGGTTCTTTCAGGTGCTTATGAAAATGATGAGGTAAAAAAATTTGCCTTAGAACTTTCAAAAAATATTGAAAATAAGAAAACTATGAAAAACACTGAAGCATATTTTACTTGGCATTACATAGTCTTAACCTTGATCATACTGATCCTCATCAATGCACTATGGATAGGAGATTTTGCATGGTTATTCGCCACGATCCCATTTCTCATTTCTATCGGGATTATTCAATTGATAACGGCAATAGACTATTCACTTAAAGATTTACCATCACGGTTTTCACACGATTGGCGGAGTTATTGGATTATGAACGTGGTTTATTTTTCGGTAATGATCATCATTTTTCGAGCATCGGAGGACAAAGACTTACTACAGATTTGGTTGCTGGTCATTCCTTGGCTCATCGCTGGATATCAATTCGCTCTGGTCAAAAGAATTTACAAATGGAGAGTGTCAAACGCTGACACTCCCAATATTGATCAACTCTAAACCCTAATATTATGAATTATACTGTTTTAGCTTACACCGCTTATTTAATGCTCACTATTGGACTTACAATGTGGGTCGCACACACGCTTTTTAAAAATGGGCAAGTATTTCTTGTCGAGATTTTTGGAGGCCAGGAAGAATTGGCATCGAGTGTCAATAGGTTATTAGTTGTTGGATTCTACTTGATAAATATCGGTTACGCTGTCTACACACTCGAAAGTATGGGTGCTGTTGCGAATACTGTTCAAGTCTTTAAAGAACTGAGTAGAAGTGTCGGGTCTATAATCCTTATCCTTGGAGGTATGCATTTTCTTAATCTCTTCATATTCTTTGAGTTAAGAAAACGCGCTAAAAATCGTTTGGCCTAAGTCATTGATCCCCGGCGGATTCAAATAGCCGGGGTGATTTTAAATTTCATTAACATGGAGATTTTAAAAGATAAATGGATCATCTACGATGGGAATTGTGGGTTATGTCTTAGATCCAAGCGACTACTCGTTTCAATGGGGTGGTTTCCTGAAAAAAAGTTTCTCGATTATCATCACTTAAAAGACGACTTGAAGAGAATCATAAATAGTGCAAGGTTCAGATATGAAATGGCTCTAGTTGATGAGAAGACCAGAGAAACTAAGTATGGTTTGGAGGGGATTATTAGTGTCTTTGCTGAAAAGACGCCTGCTTTAGCAAAGCTTAAAACCACAGGAAAACTGTTTAAGGTTTTGGAATCCCTTTATCATACAATTTCATACAACCGATACTTCCTTTTTCCTGATAGCAGCGTTATAAAATGTGCTTGTGAGCCTCCTTTTAAAGCTGAAACATACCGAAGTTGGCTCATTTTAAGCATAGTTTTTTCCTCCATTATCAGTTACTTATTTGGGTGGTCAGTCGCACCGATTTTTGAAGGAGAATCTATGGATTTTGCCTTAAAGACTCTCTTTTTAGTAGGCATTGGTTGGGTTATTCAATTAGGGTTAACCCTAGTCATGCTGGATCGACAAACATATCTAGATTATAGTCGACATCTATGTTTAATTATGGTAGTCGGGGTTATGGTGTTAATTCCATCAATTATTATTTCACTCTTCCTTCATATTGAGGCTGTAAAATGGATGCCGTTGATGAGTATAGCGATAAGTAGTGCAGTAATGCTACGCATGCACACTCGCAGAGTTAGAGTAATGAGGTTAACCCAATGGTGGACTTTTAGCTGGTTTCTTGTGCTCCAAATTTCGGCGACTCTACTTATTTACTTATTTCAATTTAGGTTCAAATGAAATTTCTAAAAAAGATCCCCATTACCTATAGCGGGACATTAAACGATGTTAAGCTGGTGAATTTTAGTGTAGCTATGGATGAAGTTTTGCCACTAGTTCCTAAGGAGATTAAAGTGTTGGACTTTAATGGTCGCGCAGTCATCTCTATGGTGAATGTAAAACTCAAACAAATGAGGCCTTCATTTTTCCCTAAATGGCTCTCTTTTGAATATCAACATGTTGCATTTAGGCTTCTGGTTGACGATACAAACCTGAATTCAGGTAAAGCCAAGGGCATTTATTTTCTAAAGTCCTTCACCAATAAGCCGCTTATTTCCGTTTTTGGAAATCTATTGAGCCACTATAAGCTTTCAAACGCAGAAATACACGATGTTTACGGCTTTGATCTATGGCAAAACAAGAAGTTTTTACACTACAACCTAAATGAAAAGACTCCTCTACAAAAAGAGTGGTTAAAAACCTCAATTGGTGCAATAGATAGGGCATATGCCGTAGATAATTCGTCAATTTACTGTACCCTAATTCAAAGAGAAAAGTGGCCCATAGAATGGGTCAATTGTATAGGTTTTAAAACTAACTTCTTTAAAACAGCTGAATTTTTGGGAGCCTTTTCTGTCAATGAAGTCATTGATTACAAATGGCTCCCTGCTAAAAAGATTTCCGCCTTACTCTAAGGTGCAGCTTCCATTAAAGTCTGAGGCATCGAAAAGTGAATTGGCTCTACCCACAAGAGCGCCTTTATTCACCTCAATGGTCAACTGATTGTTACCTGATCTTTTCGGCGAGCAATATTCCAGTAGATAATAGCTATTGGCCCTTCCATTAATCAAGTCTCCGATTTCCCTGAAACTATCTAGGAGCTCACCAATATTTGCCGCAGAAACAAAGCTGGTTTTGCCAATTTCGCGGAGTACTTGCTCATCAATTTCACCCCCTAAACCGATCGTGTAGATAGATAAGTCCCGATCCGCATTGGTTACTGAAGATAGTGCTTGTCCCTTAGTGTTTCGGTTGGCTTGATCTGTACCATCTGTGAAAATCACAACGGCACTTGAGGCGATTTCATCAAGGTTTCGAGTTTGGGTTAACTTTTGAGTCGCCACTTCTATGCCTTGGATTACCGCACCATATAAGTTTGTAGAGTTATCGGAGCTCATTGCTGGCGAAATGTCATCAATCGAAGCTTTAAGTTCTGTGGCACTGGTCGATACCGCTTGTAGTTGTTTGATATTTTCTGATCCATCAAACCACCATATATCCATTTTTATAGCTTGCGCATTAGTCTTATCATCAGACGGTACAACTTCATCAATGAAGCTTTTGGCTGCAGTTTTGAGCGCCTCCAAATTCTCGCTACCAAGTACACTTCCACTTAAATCTAGCATAAGGGTGATGTGATAGTCAAAGACCTGTTCGTTAGGTTGAATTTTACGAGTCGCTTCAAATTCAGAAATGATTGCTCCGTTTTCGTAGATAGAAAAGTCATCTTCTGTTAGGCCCGCTACACCATTTCCAGCGGCATCTTCTACTCTAAAGAAAACCGAGACATTCGATGGTAGGTTTACAAACTGATCCTCAATGGTAACAGAAAGATTGAGGTTTTCGCCGTCGTCACTTCCACATGACAATGTGAACATGATAGACAGCAATAAAATGAAGGAATAAAGTTTTGATTGTTGCATTTTCTTAGGTTTTGAGTTCCCCCTAAAACCGTGAAACTTATTTTCTTATTGTACAGTTAGCTGTTTAATTAGATTAAATTTGCAAGCCATACAATTTCAGACAATATGAAGACAACAACCACGTTTTTAGGAGATTACGAATTCGAAGCCGTTAATGAAAATGGTAATAAGGTACAGATTGACATGCGCGCTCCAGAAGAGAAAAAAGCACAATCTCCAACTGAACTATTATTGTCTGCCTTAGCCGGTTGTGCTTCTGTAGATCTGGTACAAATGCTGAAAAAGCGAAAGCGTACGGTGAATGGTTTAACCGTTGAAGCTGAAGGTGATAGGAGAGATGATCATCCAAGAGGATTTACTCATATTAGACTACATTTCGTTTTAGATTCTCCAGATGCCAAACAAGAAGAGTTTGAAAAACTAGGTCATTTAGCAGCCACAAAATATTGCTCGGTGGCAGGATCGCTCAGTGCAGAAATGAGTCATACTTTCGCCATCAACCGTTAAAGGTTTAGCCAATAAGTAAGCTTAATGACGAGCGCACGATTTTTATTGATAAAGTCGTTCGGGAAGTAATTATCAGTGTAAGCTATAAAAATATCTGACACTGGCTTGAACCTCCATTGTAGCCTGGAATTAATGTTCAGATTATCAATCTGGCTGTTGTACTGAATAAAGGTTGTCCAGAAAAGAGATTTGGAGAAAGTAATGTCGAATCTTGGGCCAAAGAGTATGATGTCTGCATCACCATATGGCTCTGGCAACCTAATGTTGTTGTAATTATAGTTGAGGCTAATTAATCCATAAGGTTGGAAACGGTAGTTTAAGGCGCCTCCAAGACTAAACCGATCACCATTAAAATACTCGCCATAACTAGTTCTTATAGTGTAATAAAGCTTTTTACGCGTATCTGAGTTGTAATCGGCCTCGAAATTGGTAAAAGTATAGTCGTTGCCCTCCGGAAGTTCTAGGTTCCCTTCTCGTGTTGGATCGAAATCAGAAAACAGATAAATGAAATTTCTGACAAGACTCGCATTAATTCTTCCAGTGTTCTGTAGTTGACTTCTTAAACCGATTCGGTACTCAGAATCTGTTGTTCCATTGAGATCATTTTCAAAAAAATCTACTGATACAAATGGGTTTAATTGCTGAAAAGCACCTTTTTCAGGATAGAAATTCTTGGTAATACTTAAACTACCTCTATTGTAGCCACTCCGTCTTGCGAAACCGACTTCAGGGTTATAGTTATTGCCAACCTGCTGGGCGAGCGCCTCTATCCGCCAATCAATCGTGGAGTAACTTAAGCTGGCCGCCGTAGCATAAGCGTCATCCAAATCAGTTTTATCGAATGATTGATGGTAGAAAATTTTACCGTTCCAGACATTATCTGCTGAGGCTAAGTTGTAGTCAACCCCTAAAACCCGGTTGTATTGATTAAAAGCCGAGCCATTTTCATTGTTCAAGTCCTGTTTGTTAATGAAAATCAGACCGATGTTTGATCGGCTAAATACTTTACGCTGCAGAGCGGCCACAGTGTAGTTCAGTTTAGGGAGGTTAATATCTGACTCTTCGGCGGCCTGCATATTCAAAACTCCAATACGCCAGTTGTTATTAAGTTTTCCACTCAATCGCGCTCCGAAATTTATCTTGTTTTGAATATTTGTTCCTGTAGACTCATCTCTAGAAACACCAATGCGACGCGAAAAGAAAGGCCTTAGACCATCAGCGCCGAATTGGCCGAATAAATCAGCGTTTTCAAGAAAGAATTGCCGCCTTTCAGGGAAGAATATTTCGAACCTATCCAAATTAGTCACTTGCCGATCGACCTCAACCTGAGAGAAATCTGGATTAACAGTTAAGTCAAGATTTAATGCGGGACCAACACCAATTTTTGCATCGAATCCATAATCCCCAGCTGCATCCGATGACCGAGGAAGAACATCGGTTTCACCGGTAGGTGTATAACCACCATTGGCATTCATGTTTGCCGATAAATAAGGAATAACGGCAATATTAGCCCCCGGATTTTTCAATGGTTTATCCCAGATTAACTGGCCAGTATGCGCTAAAGAATAGAGTACAAAGTTTCTTGGTATTGGATTCCAGGTAGACCGCTCCCCGGTATTGCTATCAATCCGGTAAGAATTGATATTCCAAATCGATCCACCTTCTTTAAATCGGATGCTCTTGAATGGAATAGCCATTTCAACCATCCAATACCCATCATGCTGGGTGGCTTCACCACGCCATTTATTCTCCCAGTCTAGCGATAAATCACCACGGTTTCCACCACCATTAGAAACTAGCCCTTCACGGCGTACGCCAAATGGATTTATGCCAAATTGAAAAGCATTTGTTTTATCATCGAAAGTGTCAAAATGCACGACAAACATATCGTTACCGCCGCCCCGAAAATCCCTTCTTAAAGAAGGAGTTACATAGTCGTTTGCCCCTGTATTATACATCTTTGCTCCTATGTAGATGTATTTGTCATCATACGTAAAACGCATTTCCGTGAGTGCATTGGCGCTTATGCTATCGCTTGGAAAGTTTTGTTGATAGTCTTTGGCGATATCGGCGACTTGCCAGGTAGACTCTGTCATTAACCCATCTAGTATGATCGGGTCAGTCGCTTTTTTAATTCGCACCTGCTTCCGTTGTTGGGCGAAGCTAGTCGCACAGCACAAACACAATAAAAACGTAGTGATTAGTCTGAGGTTGAACATGTTGGACTGCAACAATAATTTTATTTCTGGATTCTTCAAAAAACAGGGAAAACTTTGTGACAGATGGAGGATTTGGTAGAAAGTTTATCTTTGTCAAAATTTTACATCATCAGATGAGAATAGTCAAAGAAATAGAAGGCAAGCCATGTAAGATTACGGTATTCAGCTGGAACGGTAAATACATCATTAAGCTGGAAAAAGGGCCTTTTGAGCAAACATTCAAAGTCAGCGAATTTGATTTTATGGAAGATGAAATTGATGATATTCTCAACGAAGAGTTTCTGGCCGATGCAATTACCCGATTTAGTGCAATGGCGCTATCACTCAAAAAGGCCACAGATTATTAATGCTAGTTATACTGCTATAGTTAATAAGTAATATTATATGGTTAATTTGCTTTAATATCGAGTCTAGATAAATGTCTGTGTATTTCTATTTCTTAATAGTAGCCGTTCTTTTACTGACCATTGTTACCTTCTACTTGATTCAATTTAGAAGAAAAGCAAAGGGCTTAGAAGATAAGCTGATCATTGTAAAAATGCGCAATGAATCCATTACAGATACTTTTGATCTTTTAATGGAGCATTCGTCAGACTTCGTATTTCGCTATAATAGAGAGGGTGTCATCACTTATGTATCAAGTAATGTGGAAAGAACGCTTGGATACGCGCAAAGCGATGGCGAAATGCATTTCAGAGATATCGTCACGCCAAATAAGATCAATGAGAAGATCGCTGGTCATGTCAAGGATAGGTTTCGTAACATCTCAACGCTCAAGTCACCTTATTTTATCGAGGTTTTCGATAAAAACAAGCAAACTAATATGCTGGAGATATTTGAATTCCCTTTTACTAATAACAAAGGAGAGATTGATTATGTGACCTGCGTGGCAAGGAATGTAACCAGTATATACAAGGCTGAATTAGAGTTAAAACAAAGCGAGTTACAACAAGCAATAATTCTCGACGCTATACCGGACGCGATGTTCACAATGGACCGAGAAACGAGATATATTGATTATCAGATACAGGAAGAAGATGAGCTTTGGTTTAAGCCCGATGAATTTTTAGGCAAGAAGATTTCTGAAGTAATTCCAGACCCGTTAGGAACGATTTTTTCTGATGCCATAGCGAATGCCTTTAAGACCGGGCAAATGCAAACTTTGGAATATCAGTTTGGTAAGCCCGGAAAAGAATCTACTTATGAGGGCAGGTTTATAAAACTTGACGAACAAAGGGTATTCGTCATGGCGAGAGATATTTCCGCGCAAAAAAATCTAGAAATCGAGCTCCGAAAAGCTAAAACTGCAGCCGAAAATGCCACCAAGGCTAAGAGTAACTTCTTGGCCACCATGAGTCATGAAATTAGGACACCAATGAATGGAGTCATCGGTATGACGAGCCTTTTAGCGGATACTGATTTAACAGAAGACCAACTTGAATTTGTCGAGACTATTCAAGCCAGCGGTGATACGCTCCTTCGGATTATTAACGACATCCTAGACTACTCGAAAATTGAATCAGGTAAACTATCGTTTGAAGAAAGCGTTTTCTCGCTAGATAAAGTCATCGATGATTCTATCGCTCTTATCGCTTTTGAGGCCCAGAAAAAGGATTTAGTTGTCAATAAAAATATTGCGGCAGACGTTCCAGACTTTATTAAAACAGATCGAGGCAGATTGAGGCAAATCATCCTTAATTTACTCTCAAATGCCGTTAAATTTACTGAACGTGGCAGCGTTTTTATCAACGTTACCTTAGAAAGCACTACCAACAAACATGCTACCCTCGCTTTTCATGTAAAGGATACAGGTATTGGTATTCCAAAGAAAAAATTAGGGAGTCTATTCAAGGAGTTTACGCAGGCAGACTCTTCTCACTCTAGAAAATTTGGTGGTACAGGACTTGGTTTGGCTATTGTAAAACGTTTGGTGAAGTTGCTTCATGGAAAAATATCGGTGAAAAGTGAAGTAGGTATTGGGTCGGAATTCTGTTTTACAACAAAGGCTAAACTGGTGACAGAAATGGAGAAAACGAAAACGCTGTCCTTAATGGAGAACATTCCAGCACTACCAGAAAGCCGAAAAATAAGTGATGACTATCCTCTCAAAGTCTTGTTTGCAGAAGATAATGTGGTGAATAGAAGGCTAACAGCCATTTTTTTAGAACGACTAGGATTTACACCAAAAATTGTGTCCACAGGCTTAGAAGTAGTATCTGAAGTAGAGGATACGGTTTATGACGTAATTCTGCTCGATATTTCAATGCCAGAAATGGATGGTTACGAAGCCACCAAAGCCATTAGGGAAAAGAATTTAAATCCATCGCCATACATCATAGGATTCTCCGCCAATGCGTTCCAAGATGACATTGATAAGGCATTAGATTTAGGCATGGATGACTACCTGACAAAACCTATCCGGTTCGAAGAACTTAAAAGCAAATTGATGACTGCAGGAAGGCGTCGATTTCCTTTTGTCTCTTAACTTGCAAGCTTAATTTAAAGCATGACGTTTTTCGTAACAGCTATTGGAACCGATAGCGGAAAATCACTAGTGTCGGCAATTCTGACCGAGGCATTGAAAGCAGATTATTGGAAGCCAGTTCAGGCAGGTATTCCAACGGATACTGAAACTGTCAGCAGTTTGGTGAAGAATAGTATTACAACCTTTCATCCCGAAACCCACTTGCTCAAATTACCTGCCTCACCACATGCCGCAGCTAAATTTGAACACCTGCATATTCAATTAGACGATTTTGTGCTTCCAGAAACTAGCAACGATCTGGTGATAGAAGGTGCCGGAGGAATTCTTGTGCCACTGAACGATGAAGACTTTGTCATAGACATCGCCGTCGCACTAAAGGCCCCCGTCATCCTAGTCGCTAATCTCTATTTAGGAAGCATCAATCATACCCTTCTGAGCATTGATTACCTACAACGGAACAATATTCCGGTAAAAGGGATCATTTTTAACGGTGATTCGAATCCAGAAAGTGAGCGAATCATAGAAAAACATTCGGGATACAAAGTGCTTCTTCGACTACCTAAATTAGGTTTGATTAACAAAGGGGTGATTGAATACTGGGCAGACGAATTATTACTGAATTGGTATGACTGATTGGATAAAAAGAGATGAATTAGCTATTTGGCACCCATTTACTCCATTAAGAGGAATGGAGAAGCCGCTGATGGTTGAAAGAGCAGAAGGGGTTAATCTATATACCGATGATGGCAAAACGATAATTGATGCTATTTCTTCTTGGTGGGTCAATATTCATGGGCATAGCCATCCGCATTTAGCCCAAGCGATCGCTACTCAAGCATCTCGACTAGAACATGTGATTTTCGCAGGTTTTACCCACGAACCAGCTATTCGACTAGCCGAAAGACTTCTTCAAATACTTCCAGAAAATCAAGCTAAGATTTTCTATTCGGACAATGGAAGTACAGCTGTAGAAGTAGCCATGAAAATGGCTTTTCAGTTCTTTCATAACCAAGGTGTCGAGAAGAGAAAGATTATCGCCATAGATGGCGCATATCATGGAGATACATTTGGGGCGATGTCTGTTGGCGAAAGAGGTCCATTTACTTCCCCTTTTGATCCTTACTTGTTCGAAGTAGACTTTGTCGATTTTCCGAATGGTGAAAATGATGAGCAAGTGTGGCAACATTTTCAGGAAATAATAGCAACAAACGATGTTGCCGCTTTCATTTATGAGCCTATTGCCCAAGGAGCATCAGGAATGCGCGTTTATGATAAAAAACTCCTCGATCGGATGATTAGCCTGGCACAGGCTGAAGGAGTTATATGCATTGCCGACGAGGTTATGACAGGTTTTGGCAGGACTGGTGAACTCTTTGCAGCCGATGCCTTGGAAACCAATCCCGACATTATGTGCCTTTCTAAAGGTTTGACGGGAGGAGCTTTGGCTATGGGCGTAACCACCTGTACACAGAAGATTCAGGACGCCTACCAGTCCAGTGATTTGATGAAGACTTTTTTTCATGGACATTCCTTTACCGCCAACCCAATAACATGTGCTGTGGCTAATGCTTCGTTAGATTTACTCTTAACGGATGAATGCACTGCCAATAGAGCTAGACTTAATGATAGGCACACGACCTTTGGGAAAAAGATAGCCGAACACCCTTTGGTTAGAAATACCAGAGTGCTTGGAACGATTATCGCTTTTGAATTAAATACCGATCGGGATACCTCTTATTTTAATGAGGCAAGGCATCATCTCTATCCATATTTTATTGAGAAAGGAATTTTGATCAGGCCGCTGGGTAACGTTATCTACCTGATACCGCCTTATATTATCTCAAACAACGAATTAGACTTCATTTACCAAACTATCTTTAACTTTCTTGAAGAATACCCAACACTGATTAAAAACAACGCATTATGAAAAGGTACTTTTTTGTGATTCTTATCACCGCTCTCTTCACTAATTGTCAGGCACAACAAGCCAATGATGTCTATTACAAAGTGATCACTATGCGTGCCACACCAGGTAAGTTATTGGATTTGATCGATGTGATAAAGGCAGATTTAAAGAATTATGAGCGTGCTGGAATTGAAAAGCCCTACTTAATGCGTCACTCACAAGGCGATCATTGGGATTTGCTATTAATGTACCCTATTCAAGACCTAAGCAAGCACTTTTCCACCACTGAAATGGAAAAACGACGAGATAATTCCGCTACGCTAGATCAAGGTTATGGAAGGCCTTACTATAATATGGTTTCATGGCAAGAAGAGTCAATCGTTGAAGGACCATCTTTGAAGGAGTTTAATGCAAGGTTTTCCGAATTTGATTACTACCATGTAGAAATGTTTCAAGCCCTAGCAGGAAAGCAAGAGGAGCTTTTGAGGCAAAGGGAGATGGAAAATGTCTATTTGACTGAAATAGGAAGAGATACTAACCTCATTTTCACTAAAATCTTTGGTGGAGAAGTCGATATCTTCACTTTAGGCTTCTACAGAGACATTAAACACTTCGCTGAAAGCGCTGATATCCCAATAGAAAAGGAAAATGTTGCCGCAAAAAAGGCTGGTTTCGAAAGTGTCTTTACAATCGGAAGTTATCTAAGGTCATTGCTTTTAGAGCATCATGATACGCTAGCCGGAGCCCTTAGAAACGACTAAGTATTAGTTTTCTCGATAGTCAGATATTTGACCAAACCGTGTCCGTCACTTTTCCATTGACCGGTGAATCCGGCTGGAATCATAAAGAAGTCGCCAGTGTAGAAAACTTGCTCGCCACCGCTACTGTCACCGATGGTGAGTTGGCCTGAAAGTACATGAATTATCATTTCTTTCGCGGGGTCTTTTAAGTCTTTTTGAATCGGTTTTTGCGCTTTGAGTTTGATCGTTAATTCGGCACCTGTTGTCAAAGTTTTCTCATAGCTACCAGAGTCGTTGAGCTTAATGTTAATGCCCGAAAGGTCATCTTTTGAGTAAAGTTGCGGAACAGTTAATTGCTCGTTCTTGGATGCCGATCTATCGGTAGTGATGATGGACAATTCATAGTGTAAACTTTCAGAAGAATCTATTTGCCAAGCACCAGTATAGCCTTTTGGGATAAAAAAGAATTCGTTTGATTGAAAAGTATTACTACTGCCCTGATCTGGTTTTATGTTGGCTTTTCCATTCAACATATACACGACTTCGTCTATCGAAAAGTCATTCATTCTGGTGGTCCAAGACTGGCTGGAGACGATGTAGACTGAAAGGTCTTTTCCCCGAATTAATCTCTTCTGATAAAATTCTCTTTCGGGTTCATCCTTCAATTCAACTTTTTTTAATCCGATACCAGAAAGGGCAGACTTATCAAATGGTATAGGTTTTAAGGTAGTTTGGGCGAAGGTTTCATTGGCAATTGTACCAATGAAAAGTATTGCCCCGAAAAAGATATTGAGCTTATTCATATCAAGTAATTTCTATTGAATTTCATCAAAATAGAGATGCGAGTTTTGCTTTTTCTACCAACGTGTATTTAATACATCCTATTAGCGGGTTTCTATAGATGAATGCTTGTTTTAACTACCCCTTAAAGACTGTAATGGACTTTGGATACTCGTGCCCCATGATTGTTTCACGATGATGCCGACTGAAAGCAGACACATGCCGAATACGGGTAAAAGAGTAAGGCCTATATGCAAATTAATCCTGAAAGCATAGCTCTCAAGCCATTCTCGAGCAGCATAAATGACCATAGGAATGGCGATGGCACTACCAATAAACATAAGTCTTAGAAAGTCATAGACTAGTAAATAGAGGATTTGGCTGATGTCCGCACCCAGTATTTTTCTGATGCTTATTTCCTTCGCTCTTTTTAATGCGGTAAAAGAGGATAAACCAAAGATGCCTAAAGAGGCAATGAGTACCGCCATCAGGGTAAAAGCGAAGAATATTTTAACCAGATTCTTCTCCATGACGAGTTGCTCATCATATTTTCTTGTGAGGAAATAAATACCGCTGAGTTGTCGGTTTAGATTGTTTTGTGCGGCTCTGAGAGATGAATTTAGCTTTTCAGCGGAATTCCCTCTTGCCAGAATGGTAAGGTCAAAATATGTCGGATAACGCAGGCCGGTGACATAGATTTTAGGAATATCGTTGATTGAGTCATTTTTTATAACTCCTTGAATCTTCAACGGACCGTTATATGGCCTGACCATTTTGTTAATGGCCGAATCCGGATTGGTAAACCGCATAGCTTTTAGTGCAGATTCATTTACGATTGTCCCATTATAGTCATAGCCGAACCTTCGGTCAAAATTTTGACCTGATAGGAACTGATCATTCGCACCGTCGAAATACTGATGATCGATAACGTAGAGATCGAATTTATCAACTAATGCAGTGGTGTCACCGCCAACTTGATAAAGCGGTTTAATCGTCTGACGCATTTTTATTTGCCCGTTGTAGAGATTTGAAATATCGGCCGATTCAATTTTATCGTCTTTGATCAAATTGCTTATGAAACCTTGAATCTGTCTAGCGTAATCATCATTTGCCCCAGTCAGTCCAGGAAATTTTGCTGTAAGGTTCATCCTAAAGCTTTTGTTTTCCTTGTCTTTGACATAATTCAGCTGTTTTTGAACAATGTAAAGGCCCGAAACGAAAATGATACTCGTCGTAATTTGAAAAACGAGTAGCACCCGCATAATTCCCGAACCTTTGGATGACTGTTTTGAATTGACTACTTGATTTTTTCCTCTCATGGCTTCAATCGGCTTAAGACTGATTAAAAGACGGGCTGGAAAGTAGCCTGAGAGTAATGCAGCAATAATGATGATGACAATGAGCGACAATACGCTTGCGAGCATAACATGGGTATTCAAGACATTAGGATAGTCGATGGAGGTAAAAAGATCGACGGATCTGACACCAAAAAGGAAGACGCCCAGCGCCAAAAGCCCAGAAATTAAATTGATAAATCCAGACTCCACTAAAATGTTAAAAATGAGTTGAACTGGTCTTACCCCTAACAATTTTCTAATACCGACCTCTTTCGACCTTTCAATAGAATTAATGATCGAGCTGTTGATATAATTTGTAGCAGCAAGAATTAGGATAATTGACCCCATCACGATCAAGAACAGAATAAAAGTAGGTTTTGCGCTTTGTCCCGGGTCATTAGAAACGTTGGTTGACGTGTGGATGTCTCGTAAGGGCCTGAATGATAAAAAGTCCAGTTCTTTATATGAAAACTCAGACAGGAGATCGCGATCGATTAGTTTTTCCTTGAACAATTTTCGATCATAGTCATTATTGACAAGGGCGTAGGTATAAGTGTTTTCTTGACTGGCAGAATTCAATAAAAAGTCTTTTGCTGAAAGAGAGAATAACGCACCGAAGGTTAGGTGAGAGTTTTTAGGAAGAGGCTTGAACACCCCTTGAATAATCCATGTCTCTTCATTTTGACTCGAAATTCGAATGTTGACTTTTTTTCCGAGAATGGATTGCCCGTTCTGAATCAATTTTGGAAAAAGACTTTGTGCAGTGGTAGTTGATACGACCAGTCCATTCTCGCTAAGCATTTCTTCATTTGCCTTCTTTTCCACCCAGTCGACGGAAAAAATATCGAAAAAAGAGGATTCCGAATAGTAGGCTTTTTCCAAAAATGTGGTTCGCTTTCTACCTTCTAAATCTTTTGTTAAAAGAAAGGCAGAACTGTTCTCTGAAAAGGGGATCAGTCGGGCGCTGTTTTCTATTTCAGGATGTGAGTTTTCAAGACTTTGGCCCACCCCATATTTAGTAAAAGCATTAGTCTTAATAACCTCCTGCCTGAAATAAGTGTCTGTTTCGACGCGGTGAATCTCACGTGCTTTTTCATTAAAATTATCGTAGCTGTATTCAAACCTTACATAATTAAATATGAACAAGCAAGTAGCCATACCTAAGGTAAGGCAAAGAATATTCAGCACCGACGACCCTTTATTACTCCGAATGTTTCGGAGTGAAATGAGGAGGTAGCTTTTTAGCATGTTTATTATTTTCTATCCGATTATCGTCTTCCAATGGTAGTGCCACAAGTTGTAAAGGGCTATTTTACGGCCTGGAGCGCTATTTTATTAATTCTTCAAAAATTCTTTTGAACGTTTATGAACTGGTATTGTACGGACTTGAACAGAACATGATTTTATCTGAGACTTTGTTAGGGTCTTTATAATCAAAGGGTTATAATTAATAACAAAGAAGATTCACCACTTCTTATCAGAACCAAAACAACGTACTATGAACAAGCTTGCTCAAAAAGCCATTTCGGCTTCCTTTGTGCTATTTTTTTCGCTTTTCAGCGTAGCACAAACCCAAAAACCGATCAAAATATGGGATAATAGGTATGGTGGCAGTCTCAGAGATACCGATATCAACTCCATTAGAACTGCAGATAATGGCTTCCTAATTACATCAAGTTCTTTATCAGGAATTAGTGGCACCAAGACGTCTCCAAACGTTGGAAATGATGATTGGTGGGTAGTCAAAACCGATGCCCAGGGTAATTTTCAATGGGATTTTAGTTTTGGCGGAACCAATGAAGAAGGTTTGCATGCAGGCGCCGTTCAGACGGCCGATGGTAACTATGTGCTTGCTGGAAGAACGCGATCTGGGATATCTGGAGATATTACTTCTTCTGGTCGCGGAAAGGACGATATTCTGGTAGTGAAGATTAGTGCGGCAGATCGAAGTATCCTTTGGCAAGTTAGGCTAGGAGGAAATGGTGCTGACTGGGCCTATGACATGGTAGAAACCAATGATGGACAAATTGTAATTGGGGGCTATACACAATCGACAAATCTTAGCGGCATTGAGCCAAAAGGCTCTTTGGACTTGTATTTGGCTAAACTAAACGCCAGCTCTGGCGATGTGATCTGGGAAAGAACTTATGGTGGTAGTGGTTTCGAATCAGTGGATAAACTACTCCCAAATGAAGTTGGGGGAGTAGTGGTAGGAGCGTACTCGGCATCTACCGATTTAGCGATTACTAATAATGGAAGTTTTGATTTTTGGGCATTTTCGACCAATGCTGCTGGTGAAGTACAATGGGAAAATTTATATGGTGGCAGTGGATTAGACGCTATTCGATCCATGGCCAAAACTGATGATGGAGGTTATATCTTTTCAGGACAGAGTAATTCAAATGCAAGCGGTGATAAAACTGAGAATAGTAACGGTCTGGATGATGTCTGGATAGTTAAAACGGATAATCTTGGAAATCTGATTTGGGAAAAGACGATCGGAGGAGCTGGGTATGATTGGGGACAAGCGACTTATGCACTTTCCGATGGCTCTTTTATAGTCGGTGGGTTCTCTAATTCGAATATTTCGGGCGACAAGCTGAGTTCAAATTTAAATGAGTCATTAGATATTTGGTTTTTTGGCCTTACGGCAGATGGTGTGTTGACTTGGCAAGCGGACTTTGCTGGTAATGGCTCTGAGGGGGAACTTAATATTCCCTATGTAGATGAACTGAACGGAGATATTTACCTAAGTGGCGGAACACAGTCTGGGCTTGGGAGTTATTTATCTACCCCAAATTTCGGCGGGAGTAAAACCGATTTGTGGTTTGCGAAATATAGGCTTCATGAGTTAGAGAAGACTACTGTCAGTGCTTGTCCTGGTCAGTCTGCAGTGATCATTGTAGATGGAGGTTCTGATTTGCTAGAATATCAGCTGCAAAATGCCGATGGTTCATACCAGAGTGACGTGATGCAAGCTGAAAGTGGGTTGTTAGAACTAGCTACTTTTCCAATAGTTTCAGACACCACTTTATTCATTTACGCGCTGAGTGATATTGGCGATGGAAACGATCTAAGGCAATTGGTTGGCGAGGTATCGGTCGTTGCTGGAGACGAGTTATTATCCGCTGCGGTGAATAACGAGATCGTATATGCCGATCAAGTCTGTTATAATCGAAAGTCCAAAATAGAAATCCCGAATTCTACTTTAGGTGTCACTTATAGATTGTTGAATGACAATAATGAGGTTCTCAAATCAAAAGAGGGTAATGGCGAAGACCTAGTCTTCCGAACTCCTAAATTAATTTCAGATTCGGTGTTTAGGATAGAAATCTTAAATACCGCTTCAGGCTGCACGGTCATCCACCCTAATGAAATTCTGGTCAGTGTTTCTGATAAGATTAAAACCAAGATTTCCTTTGACAGGCAATCATTAAATATTGGTAGTCCTGTGACCTTTCAAACAATTAACGATGAAGGAATCGTTTCTTGGGATTGGACTTTTAATAAAAAGGAAAAAATATCAGGTCCTACTGTCGACTTTACTTTCAAAAGAACTGGAATTCATTGGATTACGCTGAAAGTTGAAAATGCTTCTGGCTGCACGAAGGAGATTCGCAAGAAAATTTTAGTGAAGCGTAAAATCTTTTTTGGTGTACCTGGAGTCTTCTGGCCATGTTCTTCTCAGGGAGTATTTAAAGCCAAGTTGAAGCACGTAAAAAAGGTCAAATTGGTCATTGTAGATCGTTATGGAAAAGTTGTGCATGCTGGGAAAAACGAATGGCATGGATTTAATAAACGGAAGCGATTAGTGCCAGCTGGGCGCTATTTCTATCAAGTTATGGCCACCACAGTTGACGGGAAGCCTTTCCAGAAAAGAGGATCGTTTTTAGTGTCATACTAACCAACGTTTCGCGCTTGAAATTTTGAAAGGGCTTCTTTCTTGTATTTTCTTCCCAAAGGTAGTTTAGTGGAATTTACTTCTACATAGTCGTGTCCGTACGAATTGAGTCTGTTTTGATCGATCAGAAATGATCTGTGAATCCTTACAAACCAGTTGGGAAGCGTATATGCTAGATTACTGATTTTCTCTTTGGTAACAACGACCTCATTTTCCGTATGAACCTTAACATAGTCTGCTAGACTTTCTATATAAATGATCTCTGAAATATTAATTGAGATAGTCTTTCGGTTGGACCTAACACTTATGGTCTTCTGAAGATTTTTCTCATTATCGGCCTCCAGAATATGTAATTCGGTACGATTCTTTTTATCTGAGCTGTAAACATGGATAAATGAAAAAAGGATCGCCACAAAATAGATTATTATCCCCAACTGAAATAAGTCAGCCACAACGGGGTTCATGTCATTCCAATTCAGGTCGGCTAAAATTATGAACGATATGATGGAGACAACTGCCGACAGGAATACTGATACAATTATTGTGTAAACAGTATATAAGCCAAATTTAAAATGTTGCCCTTTCGATAAATATTTGGGAACAAGGAATAGGTTGAAAAAATAGGAAGTTGCCAACGCCACAGGCATCAGCATTGATGTATAATAAAAAGAGTTACTGTAGTCTCCCCACTTAGATCCAAAAACTAAGTTCAAGAACACGAATATCAATATCCAAAAAATGATCTGGTTCGATGCTTTATGCATACCAATTAAGATTGTCTAACAACGTTACTAAAATCCCCATTTTTTGCATATTACGAAGGGTTTGTCGATAAACAACAAATTAAGGTAGGGATACAACTTCCTGTCTTACAGGCATGGATTCTAACTTTATGAAAAGTTTTAAAATCTAAAAAATCAGATTATGATCAGTTTATTTAATGAAGGAGGCCCGCTCTATATGGGAATCATATCTATAGTAGCCCTAGTGATGTTTATTCTTTCAGTATTCCATGCAAGAGCAGCATTTTTGACAGGGTTTAGAGGCTATTCTATTCAAAAGTTAGGACAAATCAAGGAGGTAGGATTATTTGCCCTGATCTTTGGTATCCTTTCGACTACCATAAGTTTGGTAAACGTTTTTAGTGCCATAGAAGAGGTAGGGGATGTGCCACTTCCTTTGTTGGCAGGTGGGTTAAAATATGCGGCTTATACCTTGATTTATGGGCTAATCATTTACCTGATCTCGCTGCTTATTTCGATTGCCCTTAAGTGGAAAATTTCAAGCCAAAGTTATTGAAGTCCCTATTGACCATAATAAGTTTTCTATTTTCAGCACCTAGAATTATAAGGCGTCCAAAAAAGCTTGCCCATTTTCTAAGTGGGCCTTTTTCTTGTCTTCTTCCATTTTGTCAAATGTTCTAACTAACATGCCCAAACGTGGATTTTTCAAGAAAAAGTCTCTGTTTATGTGCATAAAGCGCCAGAAAAGCCCATCCCATGTGACTTGCCAATCGCCCTTTTTGTAGTTGCTCATTTTCATTAAATAATTGGAGCCACTAATGTATGGTTTAGTGGCAAAGAGGCCGCCATCTGCAAATTGACTCATACCATACACATTAGGTACCATTACCCAATCGTAAGCGTCTATAAATAACTCCATGAACCATCGATAGACTTCTTTTGGATCAAATTCACAGAGTAACATGAAGTTCCCCAAAACCATAAGGCGTTCGATATGGTGGCAATATCCAGTATTTAATATCTGCTTAATAGTCATGTCTATGGGATCTATTCCCGTAGTTCCATCGTAAAAAGAAGCCGGTATTTTTCGATCAAACCCCCAGAAATTTTTGGTTCTTGAAAAACTCCCTTTTGCCTCATACATTCCCCTTATAAACTCTCGCCAACCGAGAATTTGACGAATAAAGCCCTCTAAATCGTTGATCGCCACATCGTGATCATTGGCATATTTCACGGCTTCTTCAATTACCTCTTTTGGTTGAATTAACCCCACATTCATCATAGGCGTCAGTACACTATGATGTAAATAAGACTCATTCGTAACGATAGCATCCTCATAATCCCCAAAACCATGGAACCGATAATTAAAGAATTGTTCTAGCCATTTCTTTGTCTCATCCCGTGTAGTTGGGTAGGTTTTAGATTTCGGGAGTTGTCCTAAGTTCTTATCAAAGTGCTCATCAACATAGTCGACAGCATCGCTCCAAAACTTATCAGTTTCAGGATAGTGAATGCTCGGAGGTGTTTTATCTTTTGGGTATTTCTTTCTGTTTTCTCCATCGAAACTCCATTTTCCACCAGTAGGATTACCGTCTGCATCAATGAGAATATCCCTTTGGCTACGCTGTTGTTTATAGAAGGTGGTTTGAAAAAACGATTTCTTATCTGGTTTAAAAAAGTGCTTTAAGTCTTCCCTTGTGTTAATAAATAATGGGTTTTCGTGGTGACTGACATCGATTTGAGTCTCTTTGATTGCTTCAGAAAATCTTTTTTCAAGCCAATTATCGGTTGGGTTAATGAAGTGAATTTTTTCAACCCCCTCTTCGCCTAATTTCTTGATCAAGACGCTGATATCCGATCGTTTGTCTGATGAGTCTATGTAGATCACCTCAAGGTTTTTGCTTTCCAAATAAGCCTGATGGCTTTTCATGGATGCTCTGTGAAAAACCAGTTTCACTTTGTGGAAGTTGAACTCCTTGAAAAACAGTGATTCCTCTACCAAGTAAATTGGAGCACCGTTATCATATATCTCGTGCTTCTCAAACAGTTGGTGAGGAAATAAAAGGTTGATTGACTTCATACTTTTGACTTAGTTCTACGGCATTTTTCACTACAATATTTAACAGCATCCCAATCTCGAGCCCATTTTTTTCTCCACGTGAATGGTCGATCGCAAACAGGACATACTTTAGTGGGTAAATGCTCTTTTTTCATGGTTAGAACTTTGGTACCTCGCTAACCCTCGCGTATGGGAAGTCAGCCATTTTTTGAAAGCTGTAATAAGAATTAAGACCAGAGATTCCGACACCTTCTGCAATGCTCAAATCTATATAGCCTTGCGTGCTGATCGCCTGGTCTGGAATGTATAAGTGCTCAATTTGCCCTACAAGCATCGTAGTACCACTCGACTGAATCGGCACACTTTCTACGTGTTTCAAACCCATTTTCAAACCACTTTCTTTCACATAAGGTGCATTAAAGTCGTTCAGCGTTTCCTCAGTAAGGCCGCAAGCCTCAAATTCAGAGATGTCGGCATCGAATTTCGCTGAAGTGTAATGAGCATTTTCAATGAAATCTTTTTGAATATGATTGATGGTGAAAAAGCCGTTTTCGTTAATATTTTCCTGTGTATGACGGCGTACTTCTTGACTCGGCCTTACGATAAAGCCTAAATATGCTGGATTACTGCCCAAATGGACTACCGAACTGATGATCGCTAAGTTAGCTTGTCCACTATTCGAACGCGTGCCGATCAGGTTCCCAGGTTTAATACCAGAGACAGAGTTGATGATATTTAGCCTCTTCACTCTTTCCGTGTTTTCGATATCAGTTTTTGATAAATACATGTTAGTTATTTCTGGTATGGGTTTTTACGATTCTTTTTTTCTCTGCTTTTACCGCTTGGTGCTTTCGATGTCCCCAGATTTTAGCCCGAGCCTTTTTACCGCTCTCTGTTAAATCAACCAATGGTTTTGGGTAATCTAGCGGAGGGGTGATATTGTTGAAGGTCATATCCATTTCAGTCATTTTCCATGGTTCATGGATGAACTCTGTTGGCACCTCTCTCAATTCTGGGACCCACATTTTTATGAATTTACCCTCATAGTCATGTTCCTGAGATTGCTTTATAGGATTGTACATCCTAATGGTGTTGACGCCAGTAGTGCCAGCCTGCATTTGAAATTGAGGATAGTGAATGCCGGGTTCGTAATCCAAAAAATGATTTGCCAAATGGTAGACACCAGTACGCCAGTCTTGGTCTAAATGGTGGCAAAGTATGGAAACCACCATCGCGCGCATCCTAAAGTTTATCCAGCCTGTTTGGGCAACACACCTCATGCAAGCATCGACTAGCGGAAAGCCTGTTTTACCTGCTTTCCATGCCTTCACAAACGATTCATTCAAGGGGCGTTCTAATAATTCGTACCCCCGGTTGATGCAGATAGTCTCATAAGAGCATTCCACTTCAAACTTTTGAATAAAGTGGCAATGCCACTTCAATCTTGTTAAGATTCCGTTAAAAGCGCGCTTATTGTGAGGGTAGTTTTCGTGACCTTTGATGTGCTGTACCGCTTGCTTAATACTAATGTTGCCCCAGGCTAAATAGGGTGATATTCTTCCGCAGGAAGTTCGGCTTTCAAGTGGTTTTGATATAAGCCTGTGATAGTCCTTGCCTCGTTCGTTGGTAAATGAATTCAAATATTTCCACGCATTTGATTCTCCTGCAGGTTGGAATTTTTTTGGATAATCGCTTAGCCGTTTCTTAAGGGTCGAAGTCAAAGGAAATGGATGCGCTAAAGGCGCTAGTTCTTGTGGGCTATAGGTATTATGAATCTGTGACTGACTCATGGTAACATACCATTGTTTATCCCATCCATCACGGTCTTTGATACCTCTTTCTATGCCATCTCTTTTGAATTGTGTCCAATGGATATTGTTGGATTTGAGTAAGTTATAAACTGATTTATCCCTTTCCCAAGTGAGCTGTATACCACTTTCTCGGTGAGAGAAGACCTCTGATATATTGTGATTCGTAATAAGGTACTCGAATGCCGAAGTGGCATCTTCTTCCATGATTTCTATGGTTCTATTGAATCCACTCAGCTTGCGATTGAAATCTAAAATCGAATGATAGACAAATTGTAAATGACGATCAGATGTATCTGGATGCGCCATTAATTCAGGTTCGAAAAGATAAATGATGTAGTAGGGGATACCACGCTGCTCTGCTGCCTGAAGTGGTGCATGATCTAGCGTTCTGATATCACGCTTTAGCCAAACGATATTGATCGGGTCCTTTACCAAGTTTTTATTTCCTTCTTACATTTTTTCCAGAAAGCAAAAAACGATGGGTAATAACCTTTTACGCCAAACATCCAGTCTCTTGGTTCTTCTTCTCCTTCATAATGGCCATTTAGAGGATGTTCCTTAAAGTGAACCTGGCTTTGACCTATTTTCAGCTTTAGATCATGGAACTCCCCTACAAAAACTTGAAGATCAGGAATATTCTCTCCCAACTTTTGGCAAAATTCCAAGCAATGATCGGCAACAGGATATCGCTCAAAAATAGAAGGCTCTAAAAGTAAAACTCTGTTCGCTGGCAGGTCCGCATGCCAGTTTGGGTCTAAATTATAGTAGTTATAGACTAAGGTTGGTCGACTAGCATCTACTTTTAAATCACTGACCGGAGGTAAGTTTGTAGATAGCCTCAATGGCTGTGTTTCTTTCAGAATTTCTGGTGTCTCTAATTCCGGAAATGCCTCGTACGGCACATCAAGAAAACTTCCCTTCTGATTTAAGTAAAAGAACGTATTGATGTTCTCTTGATTCGCATAGTATTTCTTGTTGGCGTTGGCGCCAGCCACCCATTGCCAGCTGAGTGCATTGCTTGCCCAGTCACCATCTAAAAGGTGATAATACATCCATTGTGCAGGCACCTTCCAATGACTACGGCCTATGTTACAAGCAATTGAAGCTATATACATGCGCATGTGGTTATGGATATAACCTGTCTTCCAAAGCTTGGCAATATGCTCGTCGACTACCTCAATTCCTGTCTTTCCTGCCAAGATTGCAGCTGGAATTTGGGTATGGCTAAAATCTGGTTGTTCCCGCTTAAGGTCATTATTGATATCCTCACCTTTTGCTATCCATATTTGCTGCCAATAGTCTCTCCAAGCTAGTTCTTGTACAAACTTTTCCATTTCAGGCATGCCGTAGCCTTTCTTTAAAAGGCTTTCCAGTACAAAACGAGTAGAAATAACACCTCTAGAAATATATGGGGATAGATAACTTACTGCCCCATCTACGAAGTTTCTCGATTGCGCATAGGCTTTCGGATCAATAGCATCGATTTTGTCAAGAATATTAGAAAACGAGGTTTCGAAGCTCATCTCTTGCTGATTTTATTCCCAGTAATTTGTCGTTGAAGTGTACTTTTAAACCGATCAATTTCTGGGCTTCTTTTCTTCAAATGCTTTTGACTAACCCCGCTGTTGACTCGCTTTCGCCATAGCTTAAAACTCGAAGGTTTCAGGGTGTTCCGCATTAATTTGATGACTTCTTTTTCAGGTAAACCGAATTGTTGGTGAATAGCTTCGAAGGGAGTTCGGTCTTCCCAAGCCATTTCTATCACTCTATCTTTATCTATTTCAGAAAGGTTGGAATTCATTGGTGTTTTAACCAATTGTCCATAAAACTGTTTGTCTGTGAAGCTTTTAATTTGACGCTAATCTTTCAAAAGAATATCACTCTCTTCGAATCTCACAAATCCATTTTTCATCGGCATGCGCCTCTTTTTATTCCAGCAAGCTTTTGCATCTACAAACTTTGCATTAGGATTCGCTGCCGAAAAGTCTCTGATGTATTGACAGTACATATTATTGGTAGCAATATCTCTTTTAAAGTTGGGGTCTTTCTTTCGCTCTTCCAGTTCTTCCCATTTTAGCACTGCATCTTGAAGTGTGGCGCCTACATTTTCTTTCACCCAATTCATAAAGTCGCTATGACAACTGAACTTCTTATCCACCTGCGATGACATAAAGGATCGAAAGTTAGGTCCGAAAGAAACGTTGTCTGTGATTTTTGTCGCGAGGCTTAATTCTGCCTTAGCCCAATTGAAAGTAGAGTTAGGGCGTATTTTCTTTTCCTCATTTTTGACTTGACCTTCATGATCAAGGGCGTACATAATTCGATCCCTGAGTATGAATTTGCTGCCATTTGAAGGTAAATGGCTCATTTTACAAATGTCCACCATTTCTTCTTTGGTCCAATACCAGTTATTAAATTCTTGTCCCGAATTAATTTGAGTAAAATCAGGTCTTTGCATGAGTGAGCGTCTTTTAACCCTTGTTTGACTTTAAATTGTCAGGTTAATAGAACTCACAACATGCTCAAGTGTTTGCTCTAAAAAGTACTTTTGGTCAGCTAAGAAGTGGCTTTTCTACCTTTGAAATAGGCATAAAAACTGAGGGTAATGGCTGCGCTAGAAACAATTGTCATAAGCGTGCCAGGCATGAAGTTTACGAATCCTCCCAAGTCTAAGAATAAGAAGTAGCCTAAATCAGCCAGCCCACCAGTAATGGCTGCGAGAAAAATCGCGTTCTTATTCTTCTTCCAGATGTAAAATGCACTGATTAAGGTGACTAGTCCAATCCATAGTAGGTTGAAACCGTGCTGCGAGATTATCGCTCCAGCAGCGTCTGGATAATCTCTCTGAACATTAGCGGGATCGACGGCATCCGCAATACCTGAAATAGCGCCTGAGATATCATCACTGAGTACAAAGTTTATGGTGAAAACACCGGCCATAATGTGCACGATTCCCCAAAAAACCCATAAGATGGCTGATATTTTGAAGAGTAAACTAAGGTCTTTCATGATTTTGCATTTGTTTGATGTGAAGGTTTAGAAACTTCACGCCAAATGCATTAACCTAGATTAAGAATTAATCGCTTGACTCAATTTCCTTTGAAATGATTTTTCTTTGATTTGCTCAAGGCTTCAGGGGTGATTCCTAAATAGGAAGCAATCATTCTTTGCGGTACCCTTTTTGTAATTTTCGGATAGGTTTTAATGAAGTGGTCATAGCGGGTAATTGCTGAAGCACTCATGAGCATTATTACTCTCTTTTGAAGGACGGTGAGCCTTTTGATGAACTTTTCACTGTCTTTTTCTTCACTAATATCTTTCTCTTTTACGATAACCTCAGAATCTTCTATGGCATCGATAAATAGGTCAGCGGGTAGATCACTCGGTAAATTATCGGCAATAATCCAGCCTTCAGGAGCGAACATAAAGATGTGTTCTTTGCCTTTTTCATCAATAGCATAGCTTCTTAATAACCCTTTTTGAACCACGTAAACCTTAGTATTTAAGTCGCCCTTTCGTTGTAGGAATTGCCCTTTCTTTACGTTGATCAACTTCTTGCTCATTGATTCATTCTATCGTTGATGGCTACTGATTTTGGAAGAAGTTAGGAAAAAAGAAATAAAAAAAGCCTCTAGGGTTTAGAGGCTTTAAATTTTTAAAACTTAAGTTTTTTTAGATCGGTCTGTTGGCGTCGAATCTTTCTAGGTAGTCAGCTACTCGCCTTACGAACATACCGCCTAAAGATCCATCAACCACACGGTGATCATATGAGTGTGATAAAAACATTTTATGACGAATCGCGATTGCATCACCAGTCGGTGTCTCAACAACTGCTGGCTTTTTCACTACTGCGCCTAGTGCTAAAATACCGACTTGAGGTTGCATTATGATCGGTGTGCCCATTACATTTCCGAATGAACCGACATTAGAAATTGTATAAGTTCCACCTTGTAAGTCGTCTGGTGAAAGCTTATTCTCTCTCGCTCTTCTTGCTAGATCGTTTACCTTTTTAGTCAGGCCAACCAAGTTATATTGGTCTGTATTGTGAATTACGGGAACAATTAAGTTGCCAGTAGGTAGGGCAACGGCCATTCCGACGTTGATTGCTTTTTTCTTCACAATGTTGGAACCATCTACCTGCACATTGATCATCGGGTAGTCTTTGATGGCATTGACAACGGCCTCTAAGAATATAGGTGTAAACGTGATTGGTTCGCCCTCTTTTTCTTTAAAGGTCTGCTTAATTCTATTTCTCCAGTGAACTATGTTGGTGACATCTGCTTCCACAAAAGAAGTTACGTGTGGAGAAATTCGTTTAGAATCCACCATACGCTCTGCAATCATTTTGCGCATGCGATCCATTTCGATGATTTCATCTTCACCTGAAATGGAAACAGGCATTGGTTTCGGAGCGCTTGCTGGTGCAGCTGCAGGGGCACTGGATGCTGCAGGAGCACTCACAGGTGCTTGAACTCCACCCGCTGGCCTTGACTTTAAATAAGCCATTATATCTTTCTTAGTCACTCTGCCATCTCGACCTGTTCCAGGTACTAACTCCAGTTCAGTCATTGGAATACTCTCTTGGCGAGCAATATTCATTACTAAAGGAGAGTAGAACCTATCCGAAGCTGGTTTTTCCAAAACTACGGCATGTCCGTTAGCAGCTGGGGTAGCGGCTACTGGTGTGGCAGGCTCGCTTGCCGCTTCTGCCTTTGGTGCAGGTGTATCTTGTGCTGGAGCAGCATCTTCTACATCTGCTTCCGTTTCGATTTTTGCAATCACTGCGCCAACGGCAACTACATCACCTTCTTGCACTAAAATTTCTTTTAAAACACCCCCGTGGGTCGCTGGTACCTCAGTATCAACTTTGTCAGTTGCTACTTCTAATACAGATTCATCTGCTTCAATAGATTCACCTTCTTGCTTGAGCCAAGACAGTACTGTACCCTCCATGATACTTTCTCCCATCTTTGGCATTACCATTTCTACTATAGCCATAACTTAAATACTAGCGATTTAAAACGTTTGCACAGAAAGACAAAAGTAAGTCTTTTGCCAAATATTATCAATGTTTTAGTCCGTTAAACTTTTCCTAACCAAATTTAATAATGCAATTTCTGTTAATTCGATATTTAATATTCTATTTTTCGTTAATTGCAGTTTTTTTGCAATGGTTTGGTTCTCATCTGCATAAGCAATCCATACCGTGCCTACTGGTTTCTCTTCTGTTCCGCCGCCAGGCCCTGCAATTCCACTGCTCGAGGCGCCAATTTCGGCACCAAAAGCCTTTCTAACGCCTTCTGCCATCTCTTTTACACAAGCTTCACTAACGGCGCCATGTTCTGCTAAGGTTTCTTCTTTTACCCCTAACAAATTGACTTTGTGGTCATTGTGATATGGGACAACCCCACCTTGGAAATAGGCTGAAGACCCTGCTATGCTCGTGATTTTGTGCTGAACATAGCCTCCTGAACAACTTTCTGCCAAAGCGATTGTTTTTCCTTTTTCAATAAGCATTTCGCCAATTGCTTTCTCCAAGGTCATGCCATCATAACCGTAAACGTACTTACCAGCAATTGCTAAAAATCCATCTATAAGCCCTTGAACCTCCCTGGCTAAAGTATCTTTGTTTTGACCAACGGCTGTCAGTCTGAGTTTCACATGCCCCACACTCGGTAAATAAGCCAGAGAAATGTGTGCTGGAAGTGCTTCTTCCCAATCTTTTATTTTATCGGCAAGGAAAGACTCTCCAATCCCCACAGTTTTGATCAATTTGTGGTAGATGACCGGTGTTTGGAAGGTGGTTTGAAGCTTTGGAAGCACCTTAGTTGTCATGAGATTTTTCATCTCATACGGCACACCAGGCATTGAAACGAACACTTTTTTATTACGCTCATACCATGTACAGGGGGCTGTTCCAAGGTCGTTATGAATTACTTCCGCTACTTTGGGAACCAGCGCCTGATTTCGATTCATTTCTGTAAACACTCTGCCTCTTCTTTCAAAAAAGTCACGAACGTGTTCTAGGACATCATTATTGAGTATAATTTCACTATTAAAGTGTTTAGCCAGCATGGGCATAGTGAGGTCGTCATTGGTTGGCCCCAAACCACCAGTTATTAAGACGATATCTGCTCTAGACTCTGCCTCTTCAAAAGCCGTCAAGATATCTTGTTCAGTATCTGCGACGGTAGTCTTTCTTACCACTTTTATGCCCAGTTTGTCCAATTCGGCACTCATCCACTGGGAATTCGTATCAGTGATTTGACCGTAAAGGATTTCATCTCCGATGGTCAGAATTTCAGCAAGAATTTTTCGCATTAATAGTTAATTCTAAGGTTTATGATTTGGTCAATGCTTGATCTAAATCTGCGATAATATCATCAATATGCTCTAAACCTACTGAGATGCGGATTAGTTCAGGAGAAATGTCAACGGCCAGTCTTTCTTCCTCGCTGAGTTTAGCGTGTGTAGTGGATGATGGGTGTGTGACAATGGTTCTACTATCACCTAAATTTGCGGTTAAGGAGCACATTTTCAATTGATTTAAAAATTCAATTCCAGCTGCTAGTCCGCCTTTTATACCGAAACTGACTACACCACCGCCGCCACTCATTTGCTTCTTAGCAGTATCATATTGTGGGTGACTTGGCAAAAATGGATATTTCACCCACCCCACTGCCGAATGGTCGGATAGAAACTTGCTTAAGGCCAAAGCATTGCTACAGTGCCTATCCATTCTAACTGCCAATGTTTCTAGACTTTTTGAGAGTACCCAGGCATTAAATGGCGACATGGCCGGGCCCGTACTTCTCGAAAAGGCATAAATTTCGTCGATCAGCTCTTTTTTACCGACAGTAATACCGCCTAAGACTCTACCTTGACCGTCAATAAATTTTGTGGCAGAATGGATGACTAGATCAGCACCATAGGAAATTGGAGTTTGTAAATAAGGCGTTGCGAAGCAATTGTCAACCACTAAAATTAGATTGTGGCTTTTAGTAAAATTTCCAAGCCATTCTAAATCCACCAAGTCGATCGCTGGGTTAGTTGGCGTTTCCACATAGACAATTTTCGTCTCAGGTTTCACCGCGTTCGACCACGAATCGGTATTCTTAATGTCTACATAAGTTGTTTCAATATTCCATTTGGGTAGGATTTTGTTGAAAACCGTATGCGTAGATCCAAAAATCGATCGGCAAGAGATGATGTGATCACCACTGGAAAGTAGCGCCGCAAAAGTTGAAAAGACAGCGGCCATACCTGAGGCAAATGCGTAACCTGCCTCGGCTTTTTCCATAGCACAAATCTTATCGACAAGTTCCTGAGTATTGGGATTACTAAATCTGCTATAAATGTTCTTATCTATTTCACCGGCAAATGCCGCCCTCATTTCCTCAGCATTTTCATATGTAAAACTAGACGTCATGTAAAGTGGGGTCGCATGTTCTTGGGCATGCGTAGTCTCAATCTGAGTGCGTACAGCTTTAGTTTCGAAATTGCTCGACTTGTCCATGAGTAAAATAGTTTTCGGCAAAGATAGTGTCTGTTTTAACTCTGGTAATCTGTCTATGTGATTCTTTTTAAACCAAGACGTATCAATAGAAGTGACGAACTAGTCATTTGCCCGACACCCAATTACATCAGTGGTTTAGAAAGCATCATTTTGAAAGCTTAGGTTTGCATTACTTTTTAAATGACTCAGTTGGTATTAATATTTTGCTTATCTGGGTACAAAAAATTGACTTATGAAAAAGACTTTATTTCTGTGTTTACTGCTTGCCGTAATGGCATGTGAAGGCACAAAAACAGCATCAACCGAAGAAGTGGTTGTTAAACAAGAAGTTTCAAAAACAGACCATCATATTGAAGCGATCACAAAGGTTTTCAATGCTCACGGTGGATTTGATAACTGGACCGCATTAAAACAATTGTCTTATGAAAACGGTGGACAAAAGACGCTGGTTGAGTTGCAAAACAGATATACGAGAATAGATTCAGAGGGTCAGACGGTTGGATTTGACGGCGAGCATGTTTGGGTTAATCCGCCAAGCGAGAATGCCTCAAGACAACGTATGCGCTACAATCTGATGTTTTATTTCTACGCTTTTCCGTTTGTGATCGGTGATCCTGGAATTACTTATGAAGATATGGGACCGAAGGAGTTAATGGGCAAAACTTACAATGGAGTGAAGGTATCTTACGGTGATGGCGTTGGTGATTCGCCAAAGGATAATTACATCGTGTATTCAGATCCAGAAACAAATCAAATGCACTGGCTCATGTACACAGCTACATTTGGTGGAGGTGAAACGAGTGACAGATATAGCTTGATCAAATATGATGGTTGGAAAGAGATGGAAGGCGTGATATTGCCAAGTTCACTACAGTGGTATCAATACCGAGATGGCGTTGTTGGAGAGCCAAGAGGAGGCGCTAGAGTATTTGAGAATATTCAAGTTTCTAAAGAATATCCTACCATGGAGAACTTTTCAATGCCTGAGGGAGCACAAGACATTACGAACCCTGCTTCGTAGGATTTGATCAAAAAAACAGTAAAAAGCCCGAATCATTAAGTTGGTTTGGGCTTTTTACATCTAATAAAAACATGTTTAATCGGCCTTTTTTTCCTCTGAAATTAATTGATGACCAGTTTTGTAAATCGATGGCGACAGTTTCAAAATTTAGCCTTAAATTTATCATACTGTTAACTCAACAGCGCACACCTATCATTTACCTGTAATAGTGTCTACAGGCAGGCCGTAATTCTATACTGCCTAGTGGAAACGCATTGTTTATATTTTAATTTAATTAGGAACACAAGTTGCTACTTGTTGCTTACTCAAAAACTTTAAAAGATGAAAATCAAAAACACCCCATTGATTAATTCGCTCAAAGGACTAGCCTTTGTTGCCATAATAGCGCTAATGACTGCTTCATGTAAGAGTAAAAAGGCAGTAGCCGATTTACAACCCGAAACTACGGAACCTGAGGTGGTAGATACCCCAGCTCCTAAGCCAGAACCTAAACCACAGCCAAAAGTCGAAGAGCCATCTGCTGAAGAGGTCTTAACGGGTAGACTTAACTCTTATTTTTCAGGTATAGCCAATGCTTCTTCCTTAAGCGCAGCCAATAGAAATATTAATGAGGCAACGAGGCTTTTTAGCGGAAACGATGCGCCAGTTCTTATCATTTTTTATGCCGCCAATGGTCAGGAAGATTTCGATGAGCCAACAACGATCTCGAAATACTTGAACTACTTGAAAGATCAAGGAAAGAACCCGCATAAAGTGAAAGAAATGGTACTTGATGCACAAGGAAAAGTAAAAGAACTGGTACTCGTAAAGAAGTAGAATAACTCATTTAGAAAAAGACATGAAAAACTATATATCAAAAATATCTATCGCATTAGTTATGATCTGCTTTATGGGTTTGAGCCTGAGTGCTCAAAACGCTGTTGATCCTAACAGAGAAAAGGCAATTGATTCGCTGGCATTAGAAAAGGTAAAAGATCTAGGGAAATACATCAGCATAATCGGAAATAAGGATACTCCTTTTTCTGAAGCGACAAGAGTAATGGACAGAGCCGAAGAATTATTTGCTCCTGGAAGTGAAATGGGTGTTTCGTCTCTCGCCGAGGAGGAAATCAGCTATTATAAAGTTAGAGAGTATTTTAAGCGTTTGATGGCGTTGAACTACTCAAAAGTGACAATTGAATGGTATGATATACAATATATCTCCGATTTAGAGCGTCAACCTGATGGAAAGTATGTTGGAGTAGTTACAGTTTACCAAAAATTCGAAGGTCGTAGCGGTGATTTACTTCAGTACAAGGATACCACTAAAAAGGATATTACGATTTATGTAGAGAAAAAACAAACACAAATCGCTGGTAGAACAGTAGAATTTTGGGATGTGATCCTTGGAGATATTAGAGTTTCCGAAACCTCAGTATGATCAAAAAAATATCTGTAATTATAGTAATAGCTGCTCTTTGTACTGGCTATGCTTCTGCTCAAGTACTCAATGATGATTTTGATATTGAGCAGCAGTTGTTAGCCAGTACCAAACAGCTAAATCAATTTTTTAAACGATTCAATGGAGAGGAGACCAATCGTGGCGATGAATTGGAGCCTACCGATCGTCGATATCGTAATACAAGGCTAAGAAAGCGTTACATCAACGTATTATTCGATGAAGAATATGCCCAAATCAGTAAGGCTTTAAAAAACAAATTCATAGAGACTGCGACTAATTCGCAGACGGCACAGTTCTTGAGTCTCAGGTCGAAAGACTGGTTTGCTGTGGTAAATACGGTATTCGAGTACGAAGGCAGAGAACAGCCGCTTACTTTATATATGAAGATTCAAAAAGAAGGTCTGGGTTATGAATGGGTGATTTCTGATATATCATTCAATGCTTATGATCAGCTATTTGATAAGCAACGAGGGGAGACAAAGGAGTTTCTTCACCCCATGAGCCACGAACTAGACTTTATGAACCTTCGCAAAGCACTCGTTCAAAATGGCAGCCCTGAATCATACACGCTCGCCGATTATAAACCAGATTATTTGACGCTATTCCTTTATGAAGTGAAAAAAGGCCTCCTAAAGTTTAAAACTGTCGAGAACCTGAAGTATCATTTCTTTTCGGTCGACGGATGGTATTTTTCATTAAACAACTATAACCGACCCGGTTTTAATAGCGGTTGGCTAATTTCTGACCTCACAGAAATTAATAACTCACAAAAAGATCAACTACTTAAGTTTATCTATGGTAAGGATTAAGGCCCTTTTACTTATTGGCTTTCTTACTATCAGTACTTGGTCCTTAGCCCAAACAGAAACCCCCACCGATAGTATTGCAGACCCTGAAAAGGAACAAGTGATGGCTATGGTAGAGGCGCTTGAGTTTTATTTCAATTTGTTAGGATCCAAAAGAACAACCGCCAAAGAAAAGGAAACGATCATTAACCAAAGTTATACGAAGCTATTTCGCGACGGTAAGGTTCAGGTCGAGGATGATTTGCAAGAGAATAGGTCGACACAAATTTTCAAAGATGTTCAGGCGTATTTGAAAGATGTAGATTTCTTTTTTCAAGAAGCCGTTTTTGACTTCGAGGTCAAGAATGTGGAAAGACTCTATCTTCCGGATAGTACCCCATATTTTAAAGCTGAGACTGTCCGAAATTTAACAGCCACAGGAATAGAAGGCGATACCTTAAGAATAGCTGGGCAACGGTTTATCGAATTTAATTTTGATAAGCCAGGAGGCGACTTAAAAGTGGTGAGTATCTACACCAAAAAAATAGATAGAGAAAAACAATTGAGAAATTGGTGGTTGAGTCTTTCGATCGGCTGGAAAAAGATTTTTCAGGATGAGATCGGTATTTATGACGATAGTTTGACGACCGATGAGCTTACAAGAATTGCAGAAATGGATTCACTCGATTTGGCAAACAATGATCAGGTCGTTTCACTAGAACCCATTTACGTTTTAACCGAATTATCGTACCTCCGGTTGAGTAATACCTTTATTAGCGACCTTTCGCCGCTTACCGCCATCAATAGTTTAAAGACCCTTGACGTTTCGAATAGCTCGGTTTACGACCTAAGCGTGCTGAAATACCATACCGGTTTGGAGGAAATGATTTTGTTCAATAGTCATGTCAAGGATTTCACAGTATTAGAGTCTTTCGGAAAGCTAAGGCGACTGAATTTGAGCAATGCAAATGGGCTAGATTTCTCATTTATAAATTCATTGAAGGCAATTAAAGAATTGCAACTCACTGGAGTAGATGGGATTGACAAAATCGACTTTTCAAACCTCTTGGAACTAGAAAAATTAGACTTACACCAAAGCGATATTAAATCTTTATCAGGGTTTGATGTATTGAATGACCTAAAAGAGCTGAATATCAGTCAAACTTCCATAGCCGATCTCGCGCCGATCGCTCAATTGAATGATCTTCAAGTCTTAATTCTCTCGAATTCTCAGGTAAAAAGCATTACTCCTTTAAAGTCTTCACCCACCATTAAGAAGGTATACATTGATGGTTTGACCATTCCTGAAGCTGAGGTAAATGAATTTATGGATGCAAAGCCTGAAACTTTATTGATTAAAGATATAGAAGAGCTTTCTGCCTGGTGGGGAGCACTTTCAGAGGAATGGAAAACTAGGTTTTCTGAACAAATGGAATGGGTTTCACCGCCCGGTGAAGCGCTGGTTTTATTGCTAAACATTAAGTCCTTGGATGCTGATAATGCTGGAATTAGAACCCTTGAGCCAGTTGCTAAGCTTAGCAGACTGACCTATCTGAACGTCAGCAATAATAATATCAAAAGTCTAATTGGGGTGAGTAAACTAAAGCCTTTAGAAGTTCTAAAAATCAACAATACCAATATCAATGACTTTACCTTGTTGGCGGGATTAAATAACCTGAAATCAATTGAAGCAGTCAATACTAGTGTCAGGTCTTTGAAAGGAATTGATGGGTTGGCCAAGTTAGCCTCGCTAAACGTTGATGGTGCCCCAGTCAGGGCAGAGGAGGTAGTTAAGTTGTTAGTTTCAAATGATCAACTGGATGTTAAATTTCAAACAGAGGCGCTCAATTCATGGTGGGGAGGACTGAGCGAAACAATGAAAAAGATATTCTCATCGGCGATGGAAATTTCAGGTACACCAGACTCCGATGATCTACATGCGCTTACGAGACAGTCTGAATTCTCTATCAATGAAAACATAGAAGCTGGCGATTTATCAGCTTTTGAAAAGTTCTACCGATTATCGTCTATCTCCTTGACCCGAACGGGACTAAGCGACCTTGATTACATGCCAAATAAGGAAAATATTCGATCACTAAGTATCACAGAATCTCCATTAGCCGACTTATCGTCAATTCTTCAATTTAAATCACTGACCAGCCTGAATATAAGTAACACTGCTGTGAATGATTTAAGACCGTTGTCCGTATTGATTGATCTGCAAATGCTAAATTGTTCTGGAACCAACCTGAGGCGCCTTAGAGGGGTGGAATCATTGATCAACCTACAAAAACTCGATTGTTCTAACACCAGTATCAATCGACTGGATAGGCTAGAAGACCTACAGAAGCTAACGGAGGTCATCTGTTTTAATACAAGGTTAAAAGGCAACGATATCGAAGGCTTAAAAGCGGCGTTGCCTAGCGTAAAGATCGTATTCTATTAAGCTTTGAATTTCTTGAAAATTGCAGTGGCAATATGTCCGCCAAATCCAAAAGTATTGCTCATAGCATAATCGACTTTTCTTGATTTAGCCTCACCTAATGTCAAGTCATATTTATCTGCCCATTCGGGTTCTACTTCCGAAGTGTTGATAGTCGGCGGCACAATATCATCAACCGTGGCCATCACACTCGCGATCGCTTCAATAGCACCAGCAGCACCCAAAAGGTGGCCCGTCATGGATTTTGTCGCGCTAATGCTGAGGTCTGTCGCATTGCCAAAAACACGTTCTAAAGATTTTAACTCGCTAATGTCACCCATTGGTGTGGATGTAGCATGCATATTGACGTAATCAATGTCATTAGCTGATATTTCCGCCTCCCGAAGCGCTTCCGTCATGCCTAAGTAAGCGCCTTCACCATCAGGGTGCGTGCCTGTCAAGTGGTAAGCATCGGCTGCCATGCCACCACCGACAACTTCGGCAATGATGTCGGCACCGCGAGCTTGGGCGTGCTCAAGCGATTCTAATACTAAAGCGCCAGCACCTTCTCCCATCACAAATCCATCACGACTCGTGTCAAAGGGTCTGGAGGCTGTTGTTGGGTCATCATTTCTTGTAGATAGCGCACGAGAGGCGTTAAAGCCTCCGACTCCGGCAATGGTAATTGGTGCTTCCGACCCTCCGGTAATAATCATGTCAGCTTTCCCCCAACGAATATGATTGAAAGCGTCTAAAATCGCGGTTGTCGATGTGGCACAGGCTGAAATAGTCGTGAAATTCGGCCCTCTTAATCCATATTTGATTGAAATGATACCTGAGGCAATGTCTGCTATGATTTTAGGAATAAAAAATGGGTTGAAACGTGGCGTTTCTCCGTTTTTCACATAATCGACCATTTCTTCGGTAAATGTTTGGATTCCGCCATTTCCTGAACCCCAAATTACGCCAATTCTGTTCGTGTCGAGCTTATCAAAGTCGATCTTACCATTTTCCAAGGCTTCGTTTACAGCAACTAAGGCATATGAAGTAAATGGGTCGTAGCGTCTGGCTTCACTCTTAGGGATGAACTCACCTAGGTCAAAGTCCTTCAGTTCGCAAGCAAATTTTGTCTTGAACTTTTCAGTATCGAACCGAGTAATTGGGGCGGCACCGCTTTTCCCAGCTTTGAGGTTAGTCCAATAGTCTTCTAAATTATTGCCGATCGGGGTGAGTGCACCCATTGCTGTGATTACGACTCTTTTCATAATTAATTTAGGTTAAGTTCTTGCTGTACGAAAGCTCTTAATTGATTGGCAATTTGCTTGAAGTATTCAGGCTCCTCCATGGTTTTGGCCAATAAAATACCGCCCTCAACAAGAGCAATGAATGTATTTGAAAATGATATTGGGTCAACATCTGCGCTCACTTCAAATGCTTTTTGACTGTCGATAATGGTTCCAGAAAGCTCGGCTTTCCATAACTTGAATGTATCCTGGACCTTCTTTTTCAGAACCGGATAGGCATCGTCTGCTTCAATTGCTGAATTCATCAAGGGACATCCTCCATTTACCGATATATTCAAATAATGGTCCTCGTAAAAATCGATCAGCCCTTCCAGTTTTTGAACCGCGGATCCCCTTTTTGCCAAGGATTTATAGAGGCCTTTTTGAAGAAACCTTAGATTATATTCAAAACAAGCCATTGCTAGAGCATCCTTATCGATGAAGTTGCCATAAATAGCTCCTTTTGTTAAACCAGTAGCGTTAGTAATATCGGACAGACTCGTACCATGAACACCTTTTTTATTAAAGATCGGTGCCACTTGCTCAATAATGTAACTACGAGTTCTATCGGCTTTGGTCATATCTTATACAAAAATATACTGATCGGTATATTAATTCAAATTTATTCAGAGTTTTTTGACGGAATACTAGAGTTTGAAGTGATTCGTTTTATCAAAATCATTAAACAAACGTCGTCAGACTTATATTCCATGGTCGGTTTGAATTAGAGACTACTATTCCCGTCCTTGGTCAAAACTCTTTTAACATGAAACTCAAAATCGCACTCATTCTTCTATTATCATTTGGGGTTAATCTTACTTACGGTCAAGAGAAGAAAAAATGGGTTAATCCTATTATAAAGAACTATGGAGGTATCTTAGATTTAGAACGTGTGGATGTAGCTCCAGATCCGGATATGGAATATAAGATCCTTGTGGAGTTGGTTCATAAAATGGATAAGAAGTCAAAACGACCGGCATTTTCAGCAACTAATGTAGCCCGACTGATGAATTTGCACGGAGTAGGTGGTGTGAAGCCTGAAAACCTGAAGGTCGTAGTCGTAATTCATGGTCAGGCGACAAGTTCGGTTTTAAATGCTGAATCCTATAAGGACAAATATGATAATGAAAGTCCCTATGTACCGTTATACAAGGAGTTGATGGAAGCGGGCGTGCAGGTAGTAGTCTGTGGACAGTCTTATGTGAATTATGGCTACACTTTTGACAAACTGATGGATAATGTGAAAGTGGGTACCTCAGCCTTAACGACCATTACAACTTACACGCAAAAAGGATACACCTACTTCAAATGGGATTAGTCGAATAAGGCTCCTTTTATTGATTTATTCTTCAAAATTGTGTCTATTGACACCTAGATAAATCAATGAAACTATGAACCTTCTTAAAAGCTCACTTCTCTTACTTTTCGGTATTCTTGCGATTAATGTATCTATCGCTCAGGAGCAGATTAATCCTATTATCAAGAACTATGGTGGTATTTTCGATGCTCCACATGCTACGGAAAAACCAGACCCCAATATGGAGTACAAGGTCATCGTAGACATTGTAACCGCAGACTCGAAAGTAAGTGAGCCTTTCTATTCAATTGTCAATGTGGCCCGACTGATGAATTTGCATGCGATGGGCGGGGTAAAGAAGGAAAATATGAAGGTTGTTATGGCCATTCACGGCGGTGCGGTTTGGTCAGTATTGAATAATGAGAAATACAATGAAAAGTACGGTATCGATAACCCTCACATTCCTCTTTTTAATGAGCTTCAAGCGGCAGGCGTTAAAATCGTGGTCTGCTCTCAATCCATGTTAGGACGTCAGATTGATCATACTAAATTGGCACCGGGCTTGGAAACAGCTACTTCTATGCTTACTACCATGACTACTTATCAGTTGAAGGGCTATGCCGCCCTAAAGTTTTAGAGCTTAAGAAAACCTCTCGAGTGTCATAATTAGAAATGAGATCAGGAAGATTGCCATTCCAATTCCAATAAGAAAAATAAATCTGGCACTTGCCTTTTGTTTCCTTCTGGCATTTTCCTTTCTCAATCTTAAGAGCTCATCAAAGTCAGTAGTAACGTTCCTTTTGACGGAACGCCTAAAGGGTGTGTCCTCCATTCTGTCACCGTAAACACTTCTTGCTTTTGCAAATGCTTTTTTTGGTTTATTCTCTTGAATTTGTTGTTTGATGTGAATTGCTGACCAGCCCATTTTTCTTTGTTTTAACCTCTTATGGTAAGATTATACGAGTATATGAACCCCTTGGAGGCGGGTTCATGGTCATCGGTTTAGCTGGCGGTTAAACGTCTTTTCGACAATAGTTTAAGATACTTGTGATTGGAAATGAGTTGCCCTAAAACAGTCGAGAGGTTATCTGGATTCTTCTAAGTATTACATCTTAAGCTTGGAATTGATTGATCACTCGGACCCCAATACCTTTAAAGTCATTCATTTTTGGAAGGAGGGCGGCGCCTTCTTCCAAACTGATCAACTCACCGATTAATCGTTCTGGCTGAAGCTTGCCTGATTGAATGAACTGCATCATTTCTGGGTAGGCATGTGCTTGCATTCCATGGCTGCCAAGGATTTCCAGTTCATTGGCAACTACCAAGTGCATGGGGACGCTAGGATTGTAATCTTCTCCTGCCATAAGCCCAACCTGTATGTGTTTCCCTCTCTTTCTTAGGTTAGCGATTGAATTATAGCATGTGATTTTGTTGCCTAGTGCGTCTAAGGAGACATGTACGCCTCCTTTTGACAATTCTTTCACAGCTTCCACTGGGTCTTCCTCATTCGCATTGACTAAAAAGTCTGCTCCGATTGATTTGGCAAAATCTAATGCCTTTTGATTGATGTCGATAGCGATAACCTGTGCTCCTTTTGACTTGGCGATCATTATGGCCGAAAGTCCAACACCACCACATCCATGTACGGCTACAAAGTGATCAGATTCAACTTGTCCTTGATGCATAACTGCCCGATAAGAGGTAATGAATCGGCAGCCAAGGCTTGCGGCGGTTTCAAACGAGATTTCATCTGGCAAGTGTACCAAATTTATATCTGCATAATGAATGCCCACATATTCCGCAAAACTTCCCCAATGTGTAAATCCAGGCTGAAATTGATTATCACAAACTTGATGATTTCCAGTTTTGCATTGATGGCATTTTCCACAACCACTGACAAAAGGCACAGTCACCCGATCGCCAACTTTGAATTTTTTAATGCCTTTCCCTACAGCAGCTACTGTGCCTGCCAGTTCATGACCCGGTACATGCGGTAATAGTATATCGCTGTCATGTCCCATCCATCCATGCCAATCAGATCGGCATAGTCCCGTAGCTTCAACTTTCAAGACTACGCCACCAAAAACTGGTGTGGGATCTAGTAAGTTTTCAACAGTGATTGGCCCATTAAATTCAGCGTAAAAGGCAGCTTTCATATCGACTATCTGTTTGTGGTAGCGTGAAAATTAGGGATTTGAAGTGAAGGAAAAAATAGCAAAATATAAGTCGAAAGAGTTTTGTGATTAAATTGCATATAAATCATACCACTATGTACAACGGACTTTTACACGCTCACTCAGGCTTACGCTGGGTTGTTTTGGTTTTATTACTCGTAGCGATCGCCAATGCTTTCTCTAAAAAAGGAAATGGCCGATGGTCTCCGAAAGACAAGAAGATTACTCTTTTTGCTATGATCTTCACCCATATACAACTTGTCCTCGGAATTGTGATGTACTTCATGAGTCCAAAAGTGGTTTTTTCGAGCGAGACTATGTCTAGCCCCGTGCTTAGGTTTTACACCGTTGAGCATATCAGTCTTATGCTTGTGGCCATAGCTTTAATTACAATAGGTTATAGCAAAGCAAAACGTGCTATTAGCGATGCTAAGAAATTTAAGGCTGTATCAACTTTCTATTTGATCGGACTCATTTTAATCCTAGCATCCATTCCGTGGCCGTTCAGAAACTTGGGTGCTGGCTGGTTTTAGGCCAGCTAAAAATTCACTTTTACTGTGAAGAGTTCGAGTTTTTGATGAGCTGAATATAGAAGCGAATGGCATCCTTGTAGTCATCTATAGGAATACGCTCATCAATACCGTGAAATGTATCTATGTTGTCCTCATTGATATGGTAGGGAACAAAGCGATAGATATTTGGGCTAACAGCGCTAAAATGTCTGGAGTCAGTGGCTGCTATGACCAAATTAGGTCCAGTTAAAGTCTTATCGAAAATTTGTTTGATCGTTTTATTTATTGTTTCAAACCCCTCAGTTTCGATAGAAGAAACTGGGGATGGCTCCGAATTAAAGCCTGAAAACTTGGCTTTTACACGATCATCGCCAATTACTTTATTGGCATGAACCAAAATGTCTTCAGCTGTTTGACCCGGTACTATTCGGAAGTTTACTAGTGCTCTGGCATAGGTCGGAATTACATTTTCTTTTACACCAGCTTCAAAAACAGTTGGAGCCGTTGTGGTTCGGACGAGAGCGTTGCCTGCCGTACTAGCGTTTTCATAAGTACTTATGATCATGCCTTTGAAAAGGTCACGGTTTGCAAAGGCAAGTTTATTGACAAAGCCCATTTCAGGGCCCAAGTAATCCATAAAACCATTCATGGCTTCTGAAATAGATGCTTCTAATGGACTGGCTTTAAGGTCAGAAATAGCCTTAGCTAATACGTCGATAGCAGTTTCTTTGGCTGGTTTAGAAGAGTGTCCGCCATCCATATCAACAGTAAACTCAATAGTCGTAGAACCTTTCTCGCCTATGCCGATCATAGCTACGTCTGCCTCAATACCCGGTACTAACTTTTGAGTGATGGCGTACCCTTCATCCAATACATAGGCCGCTTTTACACCTTGATTTTCCAGGTGTTTTGCGATGACAACGGCACCTTTTTCACCACCAATTTCTTCGTCATGACCGAAGGCTAAGTAAATGGTTCTTTCTGGTTGGAAGCCTTCTTTCAAAAGCATTTCAACTGATTCTAAAATCCCAATGACAGAGAATTTATCATCGATGGTACCTCGCCCCCAAATCTCACCATCCTTGATTTCTCCTGCGAACGGATCGACCGACCATTTATCAGGCGAAGCGATCGGCACTACATCAATATGCCCCATAAGTACAATAGGTGCAAGGCTTAAATTACGCCCCTTCCACTCATATAGATGGCTGTATTCGCTAAATATTTGGTGATTGAGTAACGAGTCAGTCAACGGGTAATTTCGATTTAATATATCGTTGAAATCTTGAAAAGGCGTAGGATCGAAGTCTGCTTCGTTTTCGAAAGAAATAGTTTTTAGCCTTAAGGCTTCTTGGAGACGGGTAATTGAAGCGTCGCCGACCGGAATTTTATCGATCACTGCTATTTCAGCCTGAATGGATGTGAACGTGAAAGTTTTTACGAGCAGAAAGGCAACGAATAAAACGAGGATAACTAGAACACCAAGAGCAAATTTCTTCATAGTAAATGATAACTACATGAGTTTACAATTTACCCAATTTGCAGATTAATATGTCTTGGTCATGTGGCTATCTACACAAATAATAAAATCTGCCTGACCAAAATGGTCTTTTGAAAGTTTGGAGATATCGGCTTGTTCTACGGTGGAAATAGTGATGACTCTATATTCTGGCTTTAGTTTATTTAAATACCATAAAATACCTTCGAAAAAGTCAGAATGGTAGGCGCCATTGTAATGAATGAATAATTCTCCATCAGAATGGTTTTTGGCAATGAAGTGGGCCATTGTGGCGTCTTTGGAGGCTTGCGATTTAACCAGATTCGGGGTACCGTGATCGCCCATCATGCTCAGAATGTTTACATAACGAGGTAGTTCTGGATCGAATGGAATTGGTAAAGATGCTATCCATGATTTCTCCGTAGGCGTAAGTGATTCTAAAACTTCGAACCCATTTTTGTACACTTGATTGGCATACCTTCTTGGAATATTCGTGCCGATAAATTTTAGTTCATGCTGTTTGGCAAAATCAACGAGCGGGGCATAATCCGTTGGGTAATTTTTCCATAGGCGTGCCAATGTATCAAAGGCTTTTTGGTCGATCGTTCCTTTGAGATAATTGTCCAGTGCCTCCTGATTATCAGCCTCTATCATTTCGGCACCTAGGATTAAATCGCGTTTGTTGTGTAGTGCTCGAGTTACCTCATACTGAAGCCAATGAGCAATTGGGTTGTTATGTTGTTCGCCAAAAAAGATAACATCTTGCTTTTCAAGCTGCTTCAACATTTTCTTGTACGAAACCTTTTTGCCTTTGGCGTTATAGATAATATATGGCGTCATATCCTGACTAACACCCTGGAAGCCTAGGCATACGATAAGAAAAAGTACTAGCGTGCTTTTTGAACTGCAGATTAGAGTTTTCATGCTTATTGACTTCAATGTTCAATGAATCAATAAGATAGGTCAATCGATCTATCAACTCAAAATAATTTTATGAGTGGGAAGTTAAAGGTCGATAGGGGCAACTTCTCGATTTCGATGTAAATCTAGAGCTTACCGATCTTTACTTTTATGCCTTCATTATTTCCAGAGATTAGTCTGGCAATGACTTTGGTGCTTTCGAATTGCTCTAAGAGGATTTTAATAAATACAGTGATGGGGATGGACATAATTAGTCCAGGGATACCCCATACATAGCCCCAGAGCATTAACATGATCAGAATTGTGATTACATTAATGGAGAACGATTTGCCCATAAAAATAGGCTCTAAAATACCTCCAAATAGTACTTGAACACCTGTAATAGTGGCTACGAAGAAGAACAATATAGATGTGGTTTCTATTTCAACGAAAGAAAAAACAGCTAGTAGTACCACGCTTATCACCGAGCCAACCATTTGCAAGAAGTTGATCGCAAAGGCGAAAAGTCCCCAGAAAATAGGGAAACTGACCCCAAAGGCCCAGCAAGAAACACCAATGCCTAAGCCCGTAAATAAACTAATGAAGAACTTTACCTTAATGAACGTTATAAGGTCTTTTTCTATCTTCATAAAGGTCTTGATAGAGGAAAACTGTTGTTTTAAAACGGTGATTCTCAGAATCTTTTGAATGTCTATTGAGCCAGCAAGCAACAAGAGTACGAAGAATGCTGTGGTCAGAGTCATAGTGAGGGTATTTGATATAAAACCCACCGTCGGTGCAAAGTTCTTACTGATCGTTTCTTGGTTGATAAATGAGGCCAATGTGTCTTCTCCTTGTAGGAAATCGACACCAAAAAAGCTCTCGATCGAGTAGAGTAATCCACTGAGTTTTACTTTCGCCTGATCTAAAAAGGCATTGTCTTTAGAAAGGATTTCTTTGCTTGATAGTTGTATTAGTTCACCACTGAGCTTGAAGAATGTCGCAATAATCAGCACTACGATGATTAGGCTCAAAACTTTGGGACATCCTTTACTTTTCAACCATCGCATCAAGGGTAGGAAGAGCAAGGCGATAAACATCGACGATACAAAAGGTATCAGTATGAACGACAACGTTTTAAAGAGGAAAAAAACCAAAGGAATAACGATAATCAATAATAATATGTTAGTCGTTTTTCGATCGTTCATTTTTAAATGCTTTCTTCCGCAAAGGTATACCGAATTACTTCTTTAAATGTTTTATGGAAAGAACTTTCTTTTTAATAAAAGGCCATCCTTTGGAAGTTTTGATAGGAATACCAGATAAAAATGAAAATGGCGTTTTAGCTATACTTGTTTCTTAAGAGTTCCTTAATTTCAGATAAACCCAATTCAGAAGCGTATGCCAAAAGGTGGTTATACCTACATCATGTCGAACAAGCAAAGGACTACTTTATACATAGGTGTTACTTCTGATTTAGAAACTCGAGTTTATCAACATAGAAATGGGGAAGGATCAAAGTTTACAAAAAAGTATAGATGCTATCATTTGATCTATTTCGAAGTATTTGAAGCGATTGAATCGGCAATTGAACGAGAAAAGGTCCTGAAACGATGGAATAGATCTTGGAAGGAAGAATTAATAAAGGGCTTCAATCCGCAGTTGAGAGATCTTTGGGATCAAATTCAAGGCTTTAACTAGTCGCTCATTTGTTCATTACCGTCACCCTCAACTTGATTGAGGGTCTCCCAATAAGGTGCCAAACTCATCGTTAAGTGCTTGGCTTAAAAACTCATGGATCAATTTAAAACTCTTTTTATTCATCCTGTTTTTCAATCGATTTCAGAGAGAATTTCGATTGGGGTATATGGAACAAGAATCCTTAGATAACAATCGTGATTCAACACTGTTAATTATCAAACCATTGTTTTAAATTCGACCAAACAAACGTTCGTTATGGGATTGTCACCAGCAAATAAAGAAATTTTAGATAAGGCGATCGAAGCCTTACACACCAGAGTTTTTCACGCACAATATCCAGAGCATCCATCGCCTAAGATTTATGGCGAAACCGCGGATGAAGATGGAAAAAATGCATTTAAAGCTTTGAGAAAAGGGAGGTTTGAGGAGCTTCAACAGCAAGGCGAAATAGCTTGGGTTGGCGAAGAAGACTCACCATATTTTGCTGAACCAGTGGGCACCACTTATCCTCAATTTACAAACGAGGTCCTGATTGAACGTGCCGAGAAGGCATTCCATAGCTGGAGAAAGGTGTCAAAAGAAGATCGTGCACAGGTATTAATCGATTCTCTTGAAAGGTTTTCGAAAAGGTTTTTCGAGAATGCTTATGCCACTATGCATACAACCGGTCAAGGTTATATGATGGCTTTCCAAGCTTCTGGCCCTCATGCTGCCGACCGAGCATTAGAAGCTGTAGCTGCTGGCTATGAAGAATTGGGAAGGTTTCCTGATTCAACGGTGTGGGAAAAACCAATGGGTAAGTACAACTTGGTGATTAACAAAGAATGGAGAGCTGTTCCTAAAGGAATTGGCCTGGTTATCGGCTGTTCTACTTTCCCGACATGGAATTCTGTTCCTGGCGTATATGCCGATTTGATGATGGGTAATTCAGTATTAGTAAAACCACATCCGGGTGCGGTATTGCCTATGGCCATTGTAGTGGCTGAGATTAGAAATGCACTCAGAGATGCTGGCTTTGATCCAGATGCGTGCCAGCTCGCAATCGACACTAAATCAGCACCAATTGCAAAGGAACTTGCAGAGCATAAAGCCGTCAAGGTTGTGGATTTCACAGGTAATTCTGAATTCGGTTCTTATTTAGAGACTTTACCGAAGGCGGTATTTACTGAAAAAACAGGGGTTAATTCAATCATACTAGACTCTGTGGAAGACCTAGATAAAGTAATCCAGAACATTACCTTTTCTGTGGCGCTTTATTCTGGTCAGATGTGTACGGCTCCTCAAAACTTCTTTATCCCAGCAGGTGGTGTGAAAACTCCAGAGGGCGTTGTTTCATTTGATGAAGTAGCTCAGAAATTTGCTGATTTCACCAATGGACTTATCAATAACCCTAAAGCAGGGCCTTTTGTGGCGGGTACTATTCAGAATCCAGCTACGGCAGAACGAACAGTTGAGGCATCAAAAGCTATTGGGGGTAAAACTTGGTTGGAAACAAGAAATATTGAGCAGCCCATTCCGTATTTCAAAAATGCGAGAACGCAAACACCTACAGTTATTGAGTTAACCGCAGGAGACAAGGATAAATTCTCGAAAGAAATGTTCGGGCCGATTGCTTTCTTAATTAAAACGAAGGATACAAAAGAGTCTGTTGCTTTAGCAAAGGAAATGGCCGAGTCTTATGGCGCAATTTCATGTGGTGCCTACACTACTGATAATGATATGAAAGAATATATAGCTGATGAAATGTCTTTAGCGGCAACTCCAGTGTCTTTCAATTTAGTTGGTCAGATATTCGTGAATCAGAATGCAGCATTTTCTGATTTCCACGTGACTGGTGGTAACCCAGCAGGAAATGCCTCTTTCACAAATCCAGATTATGTCAATCGTCGATTTACATGGGTGGGTATGAGAGAACCAGCTCCAAGGGGCTAAAAAATCTTAACGTAAGTAAAAAGCCGCTTCGATTGATGAAGCGGCTTTTTTGTTAACCTAACTTCGAAGAGTATATTAGCTTGAGATAAATAACCAAGTAATGAATTATCCTGCAACGAGTTTCAGAGTAAAGGCTTCACTAATTGATGCTGTTTTGATTCTTTTAATTATGGTTATCTCTGCCTATTTAATTGATTCCGTTGGAGCGGTTCCTGATTGGGTTAGGGCTATGGTTATGATAATCTTGTTTGTCATTTATGAACCTTTAACAGTTGGCATTGCCGGTGGAACGCTGGGTCATAGAATACAAGGATTGGAAGTTAGACGTGTATCAGATACGTCGCAAAGAATTGGGCTGATGATGGCGATTATTAGAGTAGTATTCAAATTTGCCCTTGGCCTGTTTTCAATTCTGACTTCATATCTAAGATCGGATAATAGATGTATTCATGATTTGGTTTGCGGTTCTGTTGTTGTTTACAGAAGTCAAGCTAATACTATCTCACCTTCGCTTTCTTGATCAACCGGGCGAAGAGCCATGGTAAGTACCTTTTCACATAAGCGGCATAAGACTCCTTACCGATATAGACCTCCCTTTTTTGTTTTCTGATCGCTTTAATGATCGCTTTGGCGCATTCATCAGGTGTGAGGCCATTTGCTTGAGCATCATCCATTTGACCTAACGCTTGACCGTCGCCTTGAAAGGCATTGATAGAGACATTCGTTTTTACAAACCCTGGTGCGGCAATTGTCACTTTTATCCCAACATCCTCTAGTTCAGCTCTCATGCTATCATAGAAACCATGGAGTGCGTGTTTACTAGCCGCATACCCAGACCGATATGGTGTTCCAAAAACACCGGTTAAACTGGTGATAATTGTAAAATGACCACTTCCACGCTTAAGCATATGCGGCAGAAGTTGTTTGGTGAGACTGACAGATCCAAAATAATTGACCTCCATTAAATCACGATCCACCTGAAGAATAGTGTCTTTGACAAGCGATCGTTGACTTCGACCACCGTTGTTGATTAAATGATCTACTTGGCCGAAAAGAGATATGGCCTCAGTTGTCTTTTCACCATGACTATCTAAATCAGTAAGATCAAGCGGAAGGATTTTTACTTTTTCAGGAGAAGCGCAAAGTGCCCTAACTCGTTCTAGTTCAACCGTTCTTCTGGCAGAAAGTATCAGGTTTACCCCCATGACTGAGAGTTGTATGGCTAAGGCTTCACCTATTCCTGAAGAAGCGCCTGTAATCCAAATTGTATTGTCTTTTAGATCTTTCATGATGGTGAGTTTCTAAAATAAGTAGATTCCGCCAAACTGATCTAAGATAAAGAACTGTCAGACTTTAGAGTAGGTGACGAAATCAAAAGCGTATTCGTGCTTATCATCTGCAGAGTGATACTCCCTAGCCACTTCTTTCCATTCATTCATGCTGAATTCAGGGAAGAAGGTGTCCGCGTCCTCAATATTGGCATCGACTTCGGTAATGAACATTTTATCAATCAGACCTTTATCGATAGATTCTTTATAAATCACTCCGCCACCGATTACAAATACTTCTTGCTGTGTTTGTTCTTGGCATATTCTGTAAGCTTCTTCTAAACTGTGAGCAACAAAGTGTCCTTCAGGTGCTTGATATTCCTTTTGTCTTGTGATAATTACGAAGGTTCTTCTCGGTAGTAAGCCAGGTAAAGATTCGAAAGTCTTTCTTCCAAGAATAACAAAATGGTCTAGCGTGACCTGCTTAAAGAATTTGAAATCATCAGGTAGACGCCATAGAAGGTCGTTATTTTTTCCAATGGCATTGTTTTTAGCTTTTGCGACTACAATCGTACTAATCATAATGTGTTTCCAAGTAAAAAGGATTTAATATCCATACGCTTCTTTCCGTCCATTTGGAGTGATGCAATGGAAATGGGACCTGATCCTGTCATCACATTCAAATAAGATTTGTTATCCGTTTCTACAGTGCCGGGTTCTCCAATGTTTTGTTCCGAATTAACTTTTTTTGTTTCGTAAATCTTGAATTTCTTTCCATTCAAAATGCTCCATGCTGCAGGGTATGGTGATAAGCCACGCACAAAATTATGGACTTCATCAGCCGATTTAGACCAATCAATTTCGCAGGTCTCCTTAAATATCTTTGGGGCATGCTTTATGTCCACACTTTCGTCTTGTACTTCTTGTGGATAGTCTCCTTTTTGAATTGCTTCTACTGTTCTGAGCACTAATTGAGCCCCTTTACGCATTAGTCGTTCATAAACATCGCCCACGTTATCATTCTCATCGATCGGTTCCTTCTCTTGGAAAATGATGTTGCCCGTATCGATTTCATGCTTTAAAAAGAAAGTGGTCACCCCAGTTTCTTTTTCACCATTTATAATGGCCCAATTAATTGGTGCTGCCCCTCTATACTGAGGTAATAATGAACCGTGAAGGTTAAATGTTCCAATTTCAGGCATGTCCCATACGGCCACGGGTAGCATTCTAAATGCCACTACGATTTGAAGGTTCGCGTTATAGCCCTTTAACTCTTCCAGAAATTCAGGGTTTTTTAGGTTTGTGGGTTGCAGAACCGGTATGTTTTGGGAAACAGCGTAATCTTTTACCGGCGTAGTGGTCAGTTTTCGGCCCCGTCCTTTAGGTCTGTCGGGAGCAGTGATAACCGCTACAACATTGAGACTATTCTCAACTAGTATTTGCAAACTAGGTACGGCAAATTCTGGCGTACCCATGTATATGATCCGTAAATCCTGCATTTATTCGAAATCGGGATATAGTAAATACTTTTTTCTAATGACTTTGTAAGCATCCAGCTTTGGCTGCCAAGTGGCTCTAATCTGTTCTTCAGTCCAACCTTTTTCTACTTGCTCCCGAAAGGATTTGGTTCCAGTCAATTGGTTGATATATGGCCTGAAAAAAGTAGTGTCATCCTTTAAATCGGCATAGTATTTCATAAGGTATTTCAAGCTAAACTCGTGTTGGGCTATTTGATCACCAAAATATTGACCTTGGCACAACTCGCCTTCTAAAGGTGGATATTTCGAACCCGAATTTGGAGCTGGAGTAAAACTGAAAGTGCCTTGAGAGTAATCTGGATGCCCAATGACTTCAAATGGAAAATCGGTTCCTCTACCCACACTCACTACTGTCCCTTCAAATAAGCCTAGACTTGGATAGAGCGTAATCGCATTGTTTGTTGGTAAATTTGGTGAAGGAGCTATAGGCAGGTTATAAGTCATTTTATGATCCCAACCTTTCATAGGGATTACGGTCAGGTCGCTCTTTACCGCATTTTTTAACCACCCTTCTTGGTTGATCATTTGAGCAAGTTCGCCTACAGTGAGGCCATGGACTACAGGGATAGGGTGCATGCCCACAAAACTACTGATGTCATCATCTTTTACTGGGCCATCTACCAACATTCCATTAGGGTTTGGTCTGTCAAAAATGATTACTTGTTTATTATTTTCAGCAGAGGCTTCCATCACATAGTGCATGGTACTGATGAAGGTGTAAAACCGAACGCCTACATCTTGAATATCAAAAATGATAACATCTAAATCTGCTAGCATTTCTGGGCTAGGTTTTTTTGACTTTCCGTAAATAGAAATTATCGGTAAGCCAGTTTTAGAATCTTTGGCATCATCAATTGTTGCACCATCAGGCGCTTCACCCCGAAAACCGTGTTCAGGTGCCATTACCTTTACTACATTCACGCCACGAGACAGTAAGGTGTCCACCAAATGAGTGTTACCTATGACAGATGTCTGGTTCACCACTAGACCCACGCGTTTACCCTCTAAAAGGGGGAGATATTCGTCTAGTCGTGCGGCGCCCAACTCAAGTTCTTGCGCACTTGAACAGGCAAAAAGAGAAATAATGCATAGGCTAAGCAGTACTCTAATCATTCGCTTCGTTTATCTTTGGAGAAAGTGATTTAAAATTAACTATAATCTTGAACCTCCCTTACTTCATTTCCAAAAGAATAAATGCTACTGATAAAGGGAGTTTTTCTTCTATCATTCATAAAGTTGCTATAGCAAGTGTGGCTTTGGGAATAGCCATTATGGTCATCTCATTTCAAGTACTAGGTGGCTTTCAGAATAACATAAAAGACAAGATTTTTAGCTTTGCAGGCCATATTCAGATTAAAAAGTACTCCTCTACCAATGTTTATGAAGAGGATCCGATCACTATGGAACAAGAAAGGATGGCCAACCTTCTAGAAGATGATCATGTAGTGCATGTTCAAGAATTTGCGCATAAGCCAGGACTTGTCCCTCATGATGACGAAGTGTTTTCCCTTTTATTCAAAGGCATCACAGATTCTTTTAACCGAGAGTTCTTTGACGAATATTTGATCGAAGGGGCATATCCAAATCTGGAAACGGATGAAAAAGCTTCTTATGAGATATTAATGAGTCGTCGGATGGCCAATAAAATGCGCGTTGAAATAGGCGATCGTATTGTTACACATTTTATTATGGACCCACCTAGAACCAGGTCTTTTTATGTGACTGGCATTTTCGAAACGGGCTTAGATAATTTCGATGAGCAAACCGTCATTGGCGATATGAATGTGATTAGGATCTTAAATGGCTGGGCGGCTGATGAGGTTGGAGGTTATGAAGTTTTCGTAAATGATGTGAACGATTTGGAAGGCGCAGAAAATGCTATTATCCCCAAAATAAGTGTCGAGCACTACACTGAACGAGCCGATGAAAAGTTTGCTCAGATATTTGACTGGTTAGGACTCTTAAGTCAAAATGTTTTCATTTTGATCACGCTTATTCTTTTCGTTGCCTGCTTTAATATGGTTTCGGTGTTGTTTATCCTAATCATGGAAAGGACTCAAATGATTGGTTCTTTCAAAGCATTTGGAGCGACCAATAAATTGATCAGAAGGATTTTTACTTATAACGGCATCCGATTGGTAATCAAAGGGCTCATTTTGGGAAATGCTATTGCCTTTGGATTCGGCGCTATTCAGTACTTTTTTGAAGTTATTCCACTTGAACCCGCCACTTATTATATGGATCATGTACCGATCGACTGGAACTGGTTGAGTACTTTGGGTATCAATGTATTGACCTTGGTTTTAGTTGGGCTCATTTTAGTAATTCCAACGGCAATAATCTCAAGAATTAGCCCAGTTAAGGCCATCAGATTCGACTAGATCACAAAAAGATAATTTTAAAAACCTTACGGTTAACTCGCCATCACATCTGGCGTGGCATCCATTGATCTGCGGTAAGTGGTAAATAGGCTACTAAGTTTAATCTGAATTACCCCTAATACGGCCTCTTTTATGATGCCACCACTCATTTTTGATTCTCCACGTGTACGATCGGTAAATATGATAGGTACTTCCGTGATCTTGAATCCAAATTTCCATGTCAGAAACTTCATTTCAATCTGGAAAGCATAGCCCATGAACCTTACTCCATCTAGGTGAATTGTTTCTAGAACACTTCGTCTATAGCACTTAAAACCTGCCGTGGTGTCATTAATCGGCATACCAGTCACAAACCGAACATAGTGGCTCGCAAAATACGATAGCATGACGCGCGACATTGGCCAGTTGACCACATTTACTCCAGTCACATACCTGGAACCGATCGCCATATCATGACCATCTTCTTTACAGGCAGCATAAAGTTTATTTAAGTCAGCCGGATTATGAGAAAAGTCAGCGTCCATTTCAAAAATGAACTCATAATTTCGTTTTAGTGCCCAGCGAAACCCATGAATATAAGCGGTGCCCAACCCGAGTTTTCCTGATCTTTCTTCAATGAAAATACGATCGGGGTAAAGCTCCATTTTCTCTTTTACCAATGAAGCGGTGCCATCAGGAGAACCATCATCAACCACCAATAAATGGAAAGGAGACGGTTGATTCATGACGACTTCGATCATCTCAGAGATGTTCTCCTTTTCGTTATAAGTTGGTATGATTACTAGACAGTCGCTCATGGGGTGGTCACAAAACTAATATAATCTCAAATACAGCACTCGGGTGGAGAAAATTAATTTACTTTAATACCTACAGAATTAAATGAGCTACATGAATAAATGTGTGTTTCTGGATAGAGATGGAGTTTTAAATGAAGAATTGGGTTTCCAAGTCACCTCTTTCGATCAGTTTAAAATTAAAGATGGTGTTGCCGAAGGCTTAAAACGGTTGAAGTCAGCAGGGTTTATCTTGATTGTGATTACCAACCAAAGCGGTATAGCTAAAGGGCACTATACTGACGAATTTGTTATGAAGTGCCATAATGCCATACAAGAAATAAGTGACAATGCTTTGGACGACATTTATTTTGCTCCAGGATATGACACGGTATCCAAAACCCTTTCTAGAAAACCTAATTCATTAATGTTTGAAAGGGCAATTGCAAAACATCATATAGATATTGCCAACTCTTGGATGATCGGCGACCGGGAAAGCGATATGATTCCAGCAAAAAAAATGAAGTTCACGACAATTCAAGTGACTTCAGATGAAGGCTCTAGTCAAGCAGACTTTGTGGTCGATGATTTTACTAGTGCTGTAGGCGCTGTTTTGAGTTAATAAAGCTAGTTTTTCATGTTCGTCCGGAAAAATCTAGTGTTCACCGATAAAATTTTACTAGGCACGACTTCTCCTACACCTTTGAGACATCAAAAACTCAAAGTAGAATTAAAAAGTCAAATGTCATGAAAAAGAAATTTAAAGTACTAGTAGCCATTAGCGTGCTCATGATCTGTATGAGCTCATGTGTTTATTCGCTTTTACCCATTTATACAGAAGAAAGTATAGTCTATTTACCGGAACTGATCGGAAAATGGGAATTGGATGGTTTTGGGAATCGAACGGTGGAATTCAAGTCAGGGAGTGTCATCGACACTGAAGTTAGCATAGCTCGAACTGAACCGGTCGAAAGAAGCCAAGTAAAAGTCAATAGTTCAATCTCAGTTACAATTGAGGATGGCGACTATATTGTAGTGAAAGGCGATACCATCCGGGATAAAGAAAAGGTGCAAGCTTATTGGGATGCACAAATGGACTCCTTAGGTGAAGAACTGGAAGGCGACTTGCTAGAATTTGGAGAAAATTTAGAAGAGTCATTCAGTAAAATGGGTGCAGCATTTAATAAGCTGGGCAAAGCCTTAAATAATATTGGATCTGCTAACACAATGAAGTACTCTAGTTCTTCGAAATCATATAAAATGGTTTTGAACGATGAAGGGCAAATCTTCGAGTATGAAGCTACGCTAACACTTATTGGTGATGACTACTTCTTGGATTTGTATGCCACCGAAAGTGATCATGTAGATTTGACCATGGAGTCACGTGTATGGTTTCCAGTGCACACGTTTATGAAACTTGAAGTAGAGGCTGATCGATTAGCCATAACAGAGTTTGACCTTCATAAAATGAATAAACTCTTTGAAAGTAACTTGGTGAGAATGCGTCATGAAAATGTGGACGGAACAATTCTAATTACTGCCAAAACAGAGGAGCTTCGAAAGTTTTTGGAAAAGTACTCCAACGACGAATCTGTCTTTGAGAAGCCGGAATACTATCAAAAAGTAGAACTATAAAGCAAGGTTGATTATGAAAAATCGTTTCAAATCACTATTTCTTTTTGTTCTATTAGCATTGGCACTGAATTCATGCGTGTATTCTCTTTTTCCCCTATACACGGAAGATACATTAGTATACCTGCCAGAGCTTGTTGGCAAATGGCAGGCAGGACGTTTTGCAGATGAATATATCATTATCCAGGCATCAAACGAAAATGAAGTTGCAAGTGAGCAGGAAAAACCAACCGATTCAATTGTAGGAGAAAAATGGGTAGCTCGTTTTGTTGGAGAACCTTCCATAAAAGTAGGTGAAAAAGTGGTGACAAATCGTGATTCTATTTGGATGTACTATGATCGTATTTATTCAAAAATTGACCAAGGAAATCATAACACTATACGATCACTAATGGACTCTTCTGCCAAAATGAGAGAGTTATTGCTGCTATTAGCCGATGAAGAGGAGGCATTGTCCACTATTTTAAATTCAGCAGAAATAGGACTGGATAAGTTAATTAGTGACAAGAAGCCGAAGTTTAAGGGCACTGTATCCGTCGGAGGTTCTAAATCGTACCGCATGATTTATCAGGAGGGAGATGAACGAACAGAATATACAGCACATTTAGTGAGAATAGGCAAAGATTATTTTCTGGATATTTTACCAGATGCGGAACAGTCAGATTATGCCTTTGGAGCAATAATGCTACCAACGCACACCTTCCTGAGGATTGATTTAGATAAAGACAATCTAAATATTCAAAGATTCGACCTTGAACGAATGGCTGAACTTTTTGAACGAAATCAAGTACGCTTAAGGCATGAAAATGTAGACGGCACAATGGTAATTACCGCTAAGCCAAAAGAACTCCAAAGTTTTATCAAGAGATATGCCCTAAAAAAAGGTGTCTTTGAGGAAAAAGAAGTTTTTAAAAGAATAGGTCAGTGAAACAAGTATTTGCATTAGTAATCAATTCAAAATGGTTTCAGCATCCAGTTTTTTGGGTGCTATCCATTTATGTTATTGGTGATTACTTTGCTATTTCTAACTTCCTGAAGTTTGTAGATTTTTTCTATGCGCTCCTTTTCCATATACCTCTTTTTCTTTTGGTATATATCAACTTGGGACTACTAATCCCGAGGTTTCTTCAGCGCGGAAAATATTTCCTTTATGGCACGCTAGCCATCGCTTTAATTCATTTAGCTTATGGTTTTCATGAATTGACATTTGAGGTCCTTTTGCCGCTTTTACCTGTAGAGTATTACATGGTTTCTTTCACTGACTACGAAGTGTTGGTGACCATTTTTCTAATCTATTTGGTGCTGACTACACTCCTCAAACTTTCTAAATCTTGGTATCAGTTACAACGCGTAGAGAAAGAAAAACTAACGATAGAGCTCAATTCTCTAAAGTCTCAGGTTAACCCACATTTTTTGTTCAATAGCTTAAATAGTATCTATTCTTTGGCCCTTTCTAAAAGCGATCAGACAGCAGAAACGGTTTTAGAATTATCAAATTTATTGCGGTATATGCTTTATGAGGTTGGTGAGGATGAAGTGGAGTTATCCAAAGAATTGGAAATGCTCGAAAACTATATTGAGCTGCAAAAACTAAGGTCTGATATCAGTACTCAAGTTACTTTTAGTGTAAAGGGAGACCTTTCGGCTTATAGAATTGCGCCCTTACTCTTTTTTCCACTAGTCGAAAACAGTTTCAAGCATGGCGTGAAGGGAGTCTCTGATTCAGCCTATGTGAATATTTCCCTGATTGCTGAAGATGGGATTTCATTCATTATTGAAAACAATAAGGGAACTGTCGATGATATGGAAGATGGCAAGTATGGTGGGATTGGTCTTGAAAACGTAAAGCGAAGATTAGCTTTGATTTACGGAGGAAGACATGATTTTGAGATTGAAGAAACAGCCACAGAATTTAAAGTAAAACTCACTATAAAATGATCAATTGTTTGATTATCGATGACGAGCCGTTATCCAGAAACGTATTGAAGACTTTTGTTAACGATCACCCCGATCTCCACTTGGTTGGGGAGTGTAAAGACGCGTTTGAGGCCATGGCTGAACTGAACAAACAATCAGTGGATTTGCTCTTTTTGGACATCAATATGCCCAAATTATCGGGAGTGAATTTTTATAAAGGGTTAAGCAAAAAACCACAGGTGATTTTTACTACAGCTTATCCTGAATTCGCTGTGGAGGGATTTGAGTTAAATGCGGTCGATTACTTGATGAAGCCCATTGCTTTTGAGCGATTTGTTCAAGCAATTAATAAAGTGAAAGAAAAGTTAGGGACTCTTTCAGTGCCAGAATCTGCCCAGGATTATATTCTATTAAAGGCCGATAAAAAGGTTTATAGGACTTCCTTTGACGATATTTTACTGTGCGAGGCGCTTGGCGATTATGTAAAAGTTCACTTGTCTGATAAGGTGCTTATTGTCACTACGACGATGAAAAAACTGATCAGTGAACTACCAGCCGATCAATTTGTACGGACTCACAAATCCTTTATCATTAATAAAACTAAGTTCGAATACATAGAAGGTAATCAAGTGAAGATAGGCAAGCATATGGTTTCGATCGGTCAGTCATACCGAGAGGAAGTGCTGCGCCAATTGGGAAGTGCTAAGTGATCTTAAAACCTACTGGGCATTAGTGTATTCTAGAATGGCTGACTCTAAAATTTCCATGGCCTTCTCTCTACCATAAAAGCCGTTGGTTTCCAATACTCCTTCTCCTTTGTAATGACTAAACCACAGGTTAATAATTTCAGTGACTCCTTTAAAATTTGCTTCTAACTCCGCTACGGAGTTAATACCATATAGAGGAGAATCTTTTTGTACCGCAATAAGTTTGTCGTCCTGCTCTCCGCCATCTAATAATCGCAATACGCCGATTATTTTCACGCCCACAACATCTCCTCTCTCAACTGGGGAGCCTAAAACAAGTACGTCCAAAGGGTCACCATCTCCGCCGAGAGCTTTTGGTAGAAGTGTCTGCGGAATCATACCATAATTCCCGGGGTACCCTAGGTACTGAATGATTCTCGGTTTTCCGTCAATCATATTTAAGGATAACTTACCCGATGGCTTGCTGACTTCCCACTTCTCTAAAGTCCCCGCCGGAATTTCTACAACTACATTAACTAGGCCGTCTACCGTTTTGGGTTCGTAGTCTGTCAGGTAGTTAACTTTGGATTTACGGTCTTGCTCAGGGCTAATGGTACAAGAAATAAGCACGAAGGTGAGGAGAAAGAGTAACGAGCAGTTAGTTAAAAGTTTGCGCATAGGACAATTTTGATCTAATGATCGTGAATTATTGCCATGACAGCCCGCTTTTTATATGAAGCAATTGTTAAAAATATTCTAACTTATTCAGAATGATTCAGAACCCGATTTACATTTTAGCCACGCTGAGCTTCTTGATTTTTGCCAGTGAATGGCTTTGTAAGTACACTAAGCTTAAGCATTTGAGTAGCTCGCTTTTAGTGATTTTGCTGGGTGCTTTGTTTGCGAATTTGGGGTTGATACCATCGGCGTCCAATGCCAGCCCAGTTTACGATTCAATATTTCAATACGTCGCGCCGGCGAGTATCTTTTTTCTACTGCTTGGTGTAAGCCTAACTGAACTCAAAAAGGCGGGAATGCCTATGCTTATTGCGTTTTCTTTAGGTGCTTTGGGTACCATGGTCGGCGTGTTGGTCGCATTACAACTGATCGATTATCAAACCGTATTTGGAACAAATTATCCCCCGATAGCTGGCATGATGACCGGAACTTATACAGGGGGAAGTGCCAATTTTAATGCAATCGCACTTGAATATGGTATGGTTAAGGAAGGAGCGGTTTTTACAGGGATAGTCGTAGCTGATAATATCATGACTACAATTTGGATGCTAGTAACCCTGAGTTTACCCATGGTGATGAGGAAAATTAGGAACAACCCGGAAGTGTTAAGTAAGACTAGCTATCGAGAAGAAACTCATTCCGATGAAGAAAAGCTTTCACCGTTAAATTTAGGTTTACTGATCGCCTTAGCGCTTGGTACCATGTTAATTTCAGATATATTATCCGATTGGACAACGGAGCAGGGTTTTTCTATTCCATCGATTTTAATTCTCACTACGCTGGCCTTAGTTCTGGCTCAAACCAAGTTTATCCAAAAAATTTCAGGTGCCAAGCTTTTGGGCATGTACTCGGTATATCTCTTTTTAGTAGTGGTTGGAGCATTTTGTGAGTTGACTGCATTGGCGGCTGTCGGCGTAAATGCAATAGATATACTCGTATTTACAGGCGCGATTGTTTTAGTACATGGTATGATTATTATCGTTTGTGGACTTGTATTCAAATTGGATTGGTCGATCGTGGCGATCGCTTCGCAGGCAAATATCGGTGGATCAAGTACGGCTTTAGCCTTAGCAAAAAGTTTTAAAAGAATGGACTTGGTGTTGCCTGCTATTCTGGCTGGAGCTTTAGGGACGGGTTTGGGTACTTATTTAGGATTTCTGGTAGTCAGTTTGGTCTAACGATCTATTCGATAATCTCGAATATTATACGAAAACCCAACCAACTTTGGGCACCTGTGTAACTAGTAAGCATTTTGAAATTTTTTCCTTCGTCCTTCTTAAACCAACTACCACCCATTGCCTCTCCATCAGTAGAGGTCATTTCGGAAACATTAGAGAATAAATTGTAAAAGCCCAGTTTCTCGTCTTTATCCGCATAGATATCTTTAATCAACTCGCTCTTGCCCATGATCCGATTTTTTGAAAACTTGAAAGCTTTTCTATTGGTATTGGCAATCTTCGAAAGCCGTTTCATCATGGCTTTTTCTTGAACCAAAAACCTCATTCGAGACCATTCATTAGCAGTCGGTAGTCTAAATTCAAATTTTTTGGGAAAAGCAGCGCGTTCTCTTTTACTCATTTGAGCCAGTTCCACTTTGAACATTTCAGTTCGCCATTCACAATAAAGTATAGCCTGAGCTTTACTTATCCCTACCATTGGCATCAGAGCAAACTGATCTGAATTGATGAACCGCTCTTCTAGCTTTTCTTTGTCAATGGAAGGAAAAAGATTGGTCCACGTACCGTAATCTGGCTGGGCCGCTTTGAATTCAGTAGAATTCATGCCTTTTTCCTCAGCTACCCAAGCCAAGAAATCTTTATACATAAAGGCAGGAGTTTCCGAAATGCCAATACAAATGCGCTGGTTTATTGGTAAAGTGTTCGCGGCACAGTTATAACTCGGCAAATCCTGTTGTCCCATGGCATCGTTATAGATAAAGACACCTAAAAACAGAGTCAGACCGATTATGAAATGCAGTTTTTTCATTTGATTGAGGTAATCGGGTTGAATTTAGTGCATTTCATGCAGAGATAAAACTTGGTATTAAGCGGGCTCAAAAAGAGCACAAACTGCGCCAGCAGGGTCCTCAATGTAGCAAGTTCTTCCATAAGAGCCCATTGATTTTATTTCGGTCAAAAGTTTCCCGCCTTTTTCTTCTACAGCCGCTACACTTTTTTCAAGGTCGGGAACATTTATGTAGATGATCCATTGAGATGGTATGTCGGCATTCGGTCCCGTTTTATGACAAACTCCTGCTTTCGGCTCCCCGTTTGCCGTCATATTATAGTCATTATAATCGCCCATCGATACCGGTTCAGGTTTCCATCCGGTTACCGCTGCATAAAAATCCTTGACGTTTTCTGCTCCTGGAACAGTCAGGTCTATCCAGCCGATCGTTCCATAAATTGCCTCTTTGTTCTTGTCCATCTTTTTATTTTAAAGCTAAGCGGCGTATCATAAAATAGGGTCATACTAAAGTATGATTTACCAATCCATTCGCTTTTTTAGATTCACAACATGCGCCAAATGGTGGTTTCCATGCCAGGCATACATCCCCACTACTTCCCTTAAAATATACACCTTCCCATCTTCAGGGTGTACATATGTTTTTTCTAAATCTGTATCAGTCAGTTTTTTCATCAAGACAACCCAACGTGCATGAATATGATCTAGCATGCCTAAAGAACTTTCGATAGGGACTTCCTTTTGATAGCTGAGATTAGCCCAAGCCTTTTCATCATAAGCTTTAATGGTAGGGTTGTCTTCAGTCAGTGCCCAATGAAATCTACAATAGCTACCTATGTGGCTGTCGGGTAGGTGATGAATTACCTGTCTGACGGTCCACCCACCAGGGCGATAAGGCGTGTCTAGTTGATCGTTGCTCAGCCCTGTTATAGTAGCGCTGAATTTAGCTGGGAGTTCAGCTATCTCCTGAATCCAAGAGTCAATTTGAGCTTGATCTATATTTTTTGGGGCTACAAATGGACCTATCGGGTAACTAAGGTTTCCTGTCATTTTTTGATTCTTTATGGTACGTTTTCTCCTTTTGAAGCCACCCATAGTTCAAACCACTGTTGCGTAGTTAAGTCTATATTCAGGGCATTTACTGCCGATTGAACTCTTTCTATTTTTCCACTACCCACAATCGGAATAATATTAGATGGGTGCTTTAAAAGCCAGGCGTACATGATTTGGTCGATACTCACGCCAAATTGATCAGATATTTTATGGAGAACGTTTTTGATCGTAAGGAAACGATGTGTTTCTCCTTTAAAGATTGAGCCACCTGCCAAAGGAGACCATGCCATAGGTGGGATTCCTATTTCTTGACACAAGCTAATGGCACCATTTTCGAATTCTTGTAAAGCGGCCACCGAAATTTCTACTTGATTAGTGACCAATGGGAAATCCATGTGCGCTTGTAATGCATCGAACTGATGCGGCAGGTAGTTGGATACGCCGAATTCTAAAACTTTCCCTTCAGCCCTGAGTTTTGCGAAAGCCTCTGCCATTTCCTCCGGATTGCTGAGTGGGCTTGGCCTGTGGATAAGAAGAACATCAATGTTGTCTCGCTTCAGTTTGGTGAGTGAATTCTCAACAGAAGCAATGATGTGGTCATAACTTGTGTCGTAATGTTGAATGTAATGTTCTGGTTTTTGGTTTGACCTTAACTTGATACCACATTTTGTCACAACTTTTATATTCTGATTTAGCGCCGCCGATTGGCTCATGGCATTGCCAAACATTTCTTCGACCATATAGTCACCATATATATCCGCATGATCGAAGGTGTCTATCCCCAATTCTATGCATTTTTCGACAAATTCGACGATTTGGTTAGGTGAAAGATTCCATTCTGGCAAACGCCACATACCGTGAACTATAGCCGAAATGCTGACTTTATCGCTGAGTTTTACTTGCTCCATTGTATTTCTTTATTGTCCCCATAAAATTGAAAGAACCATTCGAATTTTGGTACTGATAAAAGTTTTTTATTTTTACATGTTGCGCAAAGTCGTATACTGAACCGAAAAAACCATATTACTGAATGAATAATTTTAAAGTACATACCTTAAATGGAAGACGCGCCTATTACGCAAAACTTGGAAGACGTTGGATAGTAGAGGAAGGGGATGATACTTACGAGTTTCGGAATATTGAGGAAATGATCAAGACATATCCGGATTTACTCGAAATTGACAGTGTGAAAATGTCTTATGAAAGAAGACTGGCGGCTAAAAGGGAAGTAAGACCAGAGCCTCCTGTAAGACATACGGAAGTTTTTTCTAAAACTGTTACTTGCTACTACTGCTCAGGTAAAGGCAATGTTTATGAAGGTATTATGTGCCCTAACTGTGACGGTTCGGGTTCCTTTACAGTCAACACCAAAGGCTTGGGTTAATAGCATCTATGAGCGCAGACATACAAGTTTACCACAACCCTAGGTGTACGAAAAGTCGTCAAGCAATTCAATTGCTTGAAGAAAAGGGAGTCGAATTTGAAATCATTGAATATTTAAAGCAACTGCCCACCGTTGAAGAACTAAAGGCTGTGATCGCTAAACTTGGAATTACTCCTTTCGATTTAATCCGAAAGGGGGAAGCCATCTACAAATCGGATTTCAAAGGCAAAACATTATCAGATGACGATTGGGTTCAAGCAATGATCGACCATCCTAAGTTGATTGAAAGACCGATTGTAATAAAGGGTAATAAGGCAGTGATTGGTCGGCCTACCGAGGCTGTTGAAACGCTGCTATAAATAGCATTAGTACCCCAGAATATTCAACATATTTTCATGAGTTTGCTCTTCGGCAAATACACGTGTTTCTAGTTCACCTTTTTCATTTTTGTCAATTAAGACATGTTTAGGGGCTGGAATCAGGCAATGTTGAATACCACCATAACCGCCCAAAGACTCTTGATAAGCACCGGTGTGGAAAAAACCGACATATAGATTTTCGTCTTCCTCGATTAATGGCATAAACAACTCTGACGAATGGGCTTCAGAATTATAGTAATCCATACTATCACAGGTAAGACCACCCATATTGATCTTTTGAAAAGGGTGATCCCATTTATTGATAGCGAGTAATATGAACTTCTGATTTGTACCCCATGAATCAGGCAGACTTGTGATAAAAGAGCCATCAACCATGTACCAAAGCTCCTTGTCGTTCTGTAACTTTTGATCTAGCACGGAATAGATAATCGCGCCGCTCTCACCTACGGTAAATGAGCCAAATTCAGTAATGATATTTGGCATGTCGACATTGTTTTTATTACAAATCCACTTGATGTTCTGTATGATCTGATCCACCATATATGGGTAGTCGTACTCAAAAGTCATGGATGTTTTTATCGGAAAGCCACCGCCAATGTCAATGGTATCTAGCTCTGGGCAAATCTTTTTCAATTCGCAGTACTTATACATAAAGCGACTCAATTCGCTCCAGTAATACGCCGAATCCTTAATACCGGTATTAATGAAAAAATGAAGCATTTTCAACTTCGCATGAGTTCCTTCAATTTCCTCTTTATACAGCTTGTTGATATCGCTATATCGTATGCCAAGCCTAGAAGTATAGAATTCAAAATTTGGTTCTTCATCTGCGGCAACCCGAATACCAATTTGAAAGTCTTTGTCAATCCGAGATTTGTACTCTTCTAACTCATTGAGGTTGTCTAGAATAGGGATACAGTTTGTAAACCCGCTATTTACCAATTCAACCAAATATTGAATATATAGTGGCCTTTTAAATCCGTTACAAATGATCATAAGATCCTTGTCCACCTTTCCCTTTGCATGTAAACTCTTAACAATCTGTAGGTCAAAGGCAGAGGACGTTTCTATCTGACAATCATTGTCCAAAACCTCGTCAAGAACAAACTCAAAATGAGACGATTTTGTGCAATAGCAATAGGTGTAATCACCTTTGTATTGATGTTTTGCCATGGCATCGGCAAACCACTTTTTTGCATTGTTAATGTTCTCGGCAATCTTCGGTAGGTAGGAAATTTTTAAAGGTGTTCCATGTTCCTTAATAATATCCTTAAGAGATATTCCGTGGAATTCTAGATACTTTCCATTGACTTTAAACTCTTCTGTTGGGAATCCGAAAGTCTGATCTATTAGGTCGAAATAGCTTTTCAATGTTAATCAAGTAGGCTAATTGCTAGGCAAATATTGTAACAAATTTTGAATTGTAGATGCCTTGTCATTCGAAAAATGTTCGAAGTATAAAACCCCATCATTTGACTGGAAATGAAGTCTTCGATTTTTTTCCGTTTTTACTGACGAAAAGCAATATCTTGCAATCGATTGAACTGTTAGTTGAAGCACATAGCCTTTAAAGCCATAATCATTAATTACCATCTATGAGAAAGATTAGATTAGTAGAGGTCAGATCAGAGTTAGCCGCAGGAACCAGAGGTGCTAGTATGGGTATAGATGCCTTAAAAATAGCTAGTATTAAAAGGCAGTCCAGTTTCTTTATGCGATTTGAACCTGTAAGTGTAAAGGATGAAAATCAACTATTATTTGGCGATCCACAATTTCCCTATGCAAAATATGGTGACGGAGTCTATACGATGCTCAATCGGGTTTGTGACACGATTACAGAATTAAGGAAAGACGCTCTTTTTCCAATAGTATTGGCCGGCGATCATTCTACTGCCGCGGGTACTATTTGCGGTATTAAGCAAGCCGACCCTGACAAACGATTAGGCGTAATTTGGATCGATGCCCATGCCGACTTCCACACGCCGTACACCACGCCTTCTGGAAATATGCATGGTATGCCATTGGCCATGGTTTCTGCTTTAGATAATGAAGCTTGCGAATCCAATGATGTGGAGGAGGAAACAGAGGCGCTCTGGGAACGAATAAAGCAAATAGGAGGTAGAGGACCCAAAATCTCTCCTTCAGATGTTGTCTTTATCGGTGTTCGAGATACCGAACCAGCCGAGGATCATTTGATGGATCAGTTTGGAATTAGAAATTTTAAAACAGACGAATTAAGATCAAAAGGAGTAGAAGCCATTGCTGTGGAAGCATTAGCCTTGTTAAAAGACTGTGAGCAGATTTACATTTCTTTTGACGTAGACAGTCTCGATACATCAATTTCCACTGGTACAGGAACTCCAGTGGCGAATGGACTTTCAAAAGATGAGGCTTTTGAGCTAAATAGAGCACTTATAAAAGATAAAAGAGTTTGTTGTTGGGAAATTGTTGAGGTGAACCCAACTTTGGACACTGAAAACAGGATGGCCGAGAACGCTTTTGATATTCTTGAAGCCACAACTGATTCTTTGATCAAGAATTTCTAATTAATGGAACAACATATAGTCGAAGGTATTTCGGCAGCGCTCCAAACGCTGTACAATCACGAATTGCCTGCTAGTGAAATAAGCCTTCAACCGACGCGCAAGGAATTTGAGGGAACATACACTTTTGTAACATTTCCTTTTGCTAGGTTTTCAAAGAAAAGCCCAGAAGAAACAGGAAATGACATCGGTAGCTACCTTCTAGAGCATACGAAAGAAGTTTCTGCTTTTAACACAGTAAAAGGGTTCCTGAATATTTCAGTTTCGGAAGCCTCTCAAATTGGTCGATTTGCCGAGATATTTAATGGTGTCAATGTAAGTGAATCACCATTGTTCCAAATGCCATCAACGGGTAGAACTGTTGTAGTAGAATATTCATCGCCGAATACCAATAAGCCGCTCCATTTAGGTCATTTAAGAAATAATTTCCTTGGTAACTCTGTCTCGCGGATACTAAAAGCGGCAGGAAATGAGGTTCAGAAAGTACAGATTATAAATGATCGGGGTATTCACATTTGTAAATCAATGCTTGCATGGCTTCGATTTGGAGAAGGAGAAACACCTGAGTCCTCTGATTTAAAAGGGGATCACCTTGTGGGTAAGTACTATGTTGCTTTCGATAAGGCCTATAAAAAAGAAATTGCTGAACTCGTCGCCGAAGGTATGGCACAAGAGGAAGCCGAAAAACAAGCGCCTATTCTATTAGCAGCACAAGAAATGCTCATGAAGTGGGAGGCAAAAGATCCCGAAGTTTATGCTTTATGGGAGAAAATGAATGGCTGGGTCTACGACGGATTCAATGCTACTTACGACCGCATGGGGGTAGATTTCGATAAGCTCTATTATGAGAGTGATACCTACTTGATCGGCCGTGATCGTGTAATGGAAGGGCTTGAGAAAGGTGTCTTTTTCAAAAAAGAAGATGGTTCAGTTTGGGTTGACCTGACTGATGAGGGCTTGGACGAGAAACTACTGCTTCGCAAAGACGGAACATCAGTCTACATGACACAAGATATCGGAACAGCACTCATGCGTTTTGACGATTATCCGGGACTAAGTCAACTGATTTATACTGTTGGAAATGAGCAAGAGTACCATTTCAAAGTACTTTTCTTAATACTCAAAAAGTTAGGCTATTCATGGGCTTCGGCTTGCTATCATTTGTCTTATGGTATGGTAGATCTACCAAGCGGAAAAATGAAATCTCGAGAAGGGACTGTCGTAGATGCCGACGACTTAATGAAAGAGATGGCTAATACAGCCAAAGCCAGAACCGAGGAATTGGGTAAAATTGATGGGTTTACAGCCGATCAAGCAGAAAAACTGTATGAAATGCTTGGTTTAGGAGCCATTAAGTATTTCCTGCTGAAAGTAGACCCTAAAAAACGAATGCTATTCAATCCTGCTGAATCGATTGAGTTCCAAGGTAACACTGGACCTTTTATTCAATACACGCATGCGAGAATTAGCGCTATTCTTAGAAAGGCGAATCAAATCGACGTAAGCACGGTAGATATAGATTTTGAGGCACTCACTGACGTTCATCAAACAGAAAAAGATCTCGTGTTTGCGCTAGGACAGTATCCAGAGAAGCTCCAATTAGCAGCTGATACTTATTCGCCAGCTATTATGGCACAATATGTCTACGACTTGGCTAAAGACTATAATAGATTCTATACCGAACTATCCATCTTTAACGAGTCCAATAAATCAGTTCAGCAATTCAGAGTGGCACTTTCAGCATTGACCGCCGAAACAATCAAAGTGAGCATGAGTTTATTAGGCATTCAAGTACCTGATAGAATGTAGTATGCCTTACCTCTTTTTGTTGATCAGTCTGATTTTACCACCAAATCAAAAAAATATGGGTTTTCACAATTTCAAATTACAAGCCATCGACGGCAAAGAAATTGACTTTGATAAATACAAAGGGAAGAAAGTTTTATTGGTTAATGTGGCTTCGGCATGCGGTTATACACCTCAGTATGAAGACCTTCAGATGCTTTCCAATCAATTTGGAAACAAAGTAGAGGTTATAGGCATTCCTGCTAATAATTTCGGTGGCCAAGAGCCTGGAAGCAACTCCGAAATACAAGAGTTTTGTAAAGCCAATTATGGCGTTACTTTCCAAATGCTTGAAAAAATATCCGTTGTGGGTAAAGATCGGCACCCGCTTTACAAGTGGCTAGAAGAGGAGTCAGGAAAAGTACCTAATTGGAATTTTTGCAAGTACCTAATCAATGAAAAGGGCGAAGTTGTCGGTTTTTTTCCTTCAGCTGTAAATCCATTAGAAGAAGCCATTACGAGCAAGCTTTAATAATGAAAGATTGGCTTTCAGCGTTTAGATTACGAACATTACCATTGGCATTAGCTTCAATTGGTATGGGGTCTTTTTTAGCTGCTGCCTCAGGAAACTTCGATGGCCTCACTTTCGCATTCTGCGCTTTAACCACCATCTTTTTGCAAGTACTATCGAATCTGGCCAATGATTATGGCGATTCGGTCCATGGTGCTGACAGTGTGGACAGAAAAGGACCTTCAAGAGCCGTGCAAACTGGTGCTATTTCAAAGCTGGCCATGCGAAATGCCATTATAGTATTCGCTATACTCTCCCTTGCCGCAGGGATCGCGTTAATTGAGGTAGCCTTTGGTTGGGGATCAAAATTCTCTTGGATATTTCTTGGTATAGGCGCATTAGCCATTCTAGCGGCTATCACCTATACAGCGGGCTACCGACCTTACGGTTACGCTGGTTTGGGAGATTTAAGCGTCTTAATATTCTTTGGTTTTGTGGCGGTTATGGGCAGTGCCTTTTTATACGAAGCAGAAATCAACCTAACCTACATACTCCCAGCTATTTCTGTAGGATTTTTCTCTGTTGCCGTGCTCAACGTGAATAATATTCGTGACATTGATTCAGATCAAAAAGCGGGAAAAAAGTCAATTCCTGTAAGGATTGGCCGTGATGCTGCGGTTAAATATCATTGGTTCCTATTGTTTGTAGGTATGGCTTTGAGTGTTGTGTATGTTTTGGTGAATTACAGCGGTGCTCTTCAATTGCTATTCATATTGTCAGCCCCTTTGTTTCTCAGAAATGCATTGGCCGTTAAGTCCAAAACTACATCTGAAGAATTAGACCCATTTTTAAAGCAGATGGCCTTGTCTACGCTGCTCTTTGTGGTGCTTTTTGGTCTAGGTCAAGTACTCTAAACATAAGTTGCTAATCCAAATTAGCCGCCCGATAGCAGGCTTTTACTTCACATAGGAGTTTAATTATAAAAATGGTTGATAGTTTAAACGATTGGTTTGTGAATACAGCAATCCATGCCTAATTTTATTTCAAACCCTGCAGGATGGCCCTTAAGAAACCGAGTCAACTTAACGTTCAATGTCAGTTTTGTAAGTCCAAAGCTGGTTCTCACTTTGCCGATCTACCGGATAGTGACTTAGAAGTACTATCAGCCCATAAATCATGTATAACCTACAAAAAAGGCCAAAATCTTTTTTATGAAGGCACCAGACCGATGGGGATTTTCTGTATCAACGTGGGTAAAGTAAAAGTGTATAAAATGGGCTCTAACGGTAAGGAACAAATCCTTTTCATTGCCCAGCCAGGGGACTTTTTAGGTTATCGTTCTCTGCTAAGTGAGGAATTCTATGGAGCATCTGCCACGGTGATCGAACAAGCGGCGATTTGCTTTATCCCCAAGAGCGATTTCCTTTCGATTTTGAATACAAATCCGGCCTTTTTCCAAAAGCTGATGAAAGCGGTATGTCACGAACTTGGAGTAATGGAAACAAAGCTGGCAGAACTCTCACAAAAGTCGGTTAGAGAAAGGTTAGCGGCTACGATTCTTATGCTCAAAGAAACTTATGGTATGGAGGGTGAGGATAGTGACTTGATCGATATAGCCTTGTCTAGAGAAGATCTTGCAAATATTGTCGGAACAGCCACTGAGACCGTGATAAGGCTACTTTCTGAGTTTAAATCCGATGGATTGATCGGTTTGGTTGGAAAGAAAATCAAAGTTGTAGATACCGAAAAACTTATACACGAAGCTGACTTTTATGCATAAACATGATTTTTGTCATGTTTTTCTCTGATACCCATCAATAACCCCCCGAGCTGTCTGGAGTACTTTTGATTCTATCAATTGAATTAAAGGTCGTGAAACATAAAATTTTACTCGCAGCAAATACAGCATCCGGCCTCGAACATCTCTTCGAGGACCTGACAAATCTGCTCAATAAGACACACAAAAAATATGTGACGGCTTTCCCGATCAAAAATTACGACAGTGGTCAGTTGGTTGCGAGTTCCAACGACACTTCAGATCAAAATAATCTAGATAATCTGGTTGAAGGCCTAGAAAACGCCGCAATGGCCGAACAACAGGCGGCGGATTTTAACCTAGAGCTCGATTGGATCGGTGAAAAGGTAGATGATAAACAACTCGCTAGCTTGAGTACCGTCTACGACTTGCTTATTTGGGAACAAAGTGTGCACGAGGCCTATGATAACAGCCTGCTGAAAGAGATAATCGACACCATAAAATGCCCGATGCTTTTTTTGCCCAACGGCTGGCGAATAGAGAATTTAGTTGTCTTTCACGATGGGTCAATGGACTCTGTCAAAATGGTAAAAGGCTTCATTAACGTGTTCAATCCATCACTTCGCGACCTACCCTTATCCGTTTTGATCAACCACTCTGACGATTCATATAATGTTTTGGAAGAAAAAGTATTTATCGATTATCTGAAATTGTTTTTCAAAAACATTGGGGTTCAATTGGTAGAAGGCGATTTGTTGAAGCAAACTAGAGATTCATCTCCACTGAAAATGAACAACCCATTTCTAATGCTTGGGGTAAACCGATCGGGTTTCGAACCAGAAAGCGTCCTGAGCTCACCAACTTTCTTATTTAAAGGTTAGCAGTATGGTGGAGCAACAAAATGTGTCTGTCATTACCAAGTGCTACCACTGTGGAGATGAGTGTAGCGAAGATAAAATTGTCTTGGCAGACAAGAACTTTTGTTGCAATGGCTGTAAAACCGTTTTTGAAGTATTGAATGAAAACGACCTCTGCGACTATTACACAATGGAAGAGGCACCAGGGCTCAATCAGAAAAACGAGAGCAATGCCCTTTTCGATTTTTTAGACAATGAAGAGGTTGCCAAGCAAATTTTAGAATACAGTGATGATGTACAAGAGCGCGTTACTTTCAGCATCCCGAATATTCACTGCAGTAGCTGTATTTGGTTACTAGAACACCTCAACCGACTCAATCCAGCCATTATTAGTGCTCAGACTAATTTTAGTCAAAGGAAGCTGACCATCAGCTACTATCGTGATAAAGCATCCTTACGATCGATCGCCGAGTTGCTCGATAAAGTGGGCTATACCCCAGTGTTCAACTTGGAGCAAGCCGAAGATAAATCTGGTACAAAAACGTTTAACAAAACGCTACTGATCAAGCTAGGGATAGCAGGCTTTTGCTTTGGCAATGTGATGCTACTTAGTTTCCCTGACTACTTGGGTATTACGACATTAGAGCAAGCATATCAAGAGGTTTTCCGATGGTTGAATCTTGTTCTTTCGATCCCTGTAGTCTTTTATGCGGGAAGTGAATACTTTGTATCTGCTTGGAAGAGTTTGGCCCAGCGATTTGCCAATATTGACGTACCGATCGCCCTAGGTATTAGTGTGCTTTTTCTTCGGAGTGCTTACGAGGTGGCTTCGGGTATTGGGCCAGGTTATTTTGATTCATTAGTCGGGCTAATTTTCTTTCTTCTTATCGGTAAATGGTTTCAAGGCCGTACCTATGAGGCATTGTCATTTGATCGTGACTATAAAAGTTACTTTCCACTGGCTATTCAGACTAAAAGAGATGGGGTTTATGCCTCAACTGCCGTCAAAGAGATAAAGAAAGGCGATGAAATCTTAATCAGAAATGGAGAGCTTATTCCTTCCGATTCCATCCTTGTTGACAGTAAAGCATACATTGATTATAGCTTCGTAACAGGGGAGTCAGAAGCGATCGAAAAAGGCAAGGGCCAGTATGTTTACGCTGGCGGAAAGCTTTCGGGTAAGCAGGCTCAATTTGTGGTGCAAAAACCAGTCTCACAAAGTTATTTGACCAGTCTTTGGAACAATGAAGCGTTTACAAAGGAAGCGCAGCAAGAAAAACTGGTTGATCAAGTCAGCCAATATTTTACCATAGTAATAATTGCTATTTCATTGATTGCGGGTGTGTATTGGCAGGTTGTAGACCCATCAAAAACTTGGTTGGTTTTCTGCTCTGTACTGATTGTGGCCTGTCCATGTGCCTTAGCACTATCTACACCATTTACGACAGGCAGTATACTTCGAGTACTGGGTAGAAATAAGATTTATCTAAAGAATGCGGATATCGTAGAAAGGCTCCAAAAAATTGATACGCTTGTTTTTGATAAAACGGGCACGATAACCAATGCCATGGACAAAGACATAGTCTTTGAAGGTGACGACCTGACTAATGCTGAGAAAGAATTAGTACTTACCGCCGTTTCAAGTAGTACCCATCCGCTTAGTCGATTTGTAAAATCACTAATGAAAGGCGTTGAGACTACAAGTTATGCGCTGGAGTCGTTCGAAGAAAAAGTAGGTGCGGGCATTACGGCTGTCGTAAATGGTGTAGAGGTGAAACTTGGTTCATCAACTTTTGTCGGTATACGCAATAGCAGCATCACCGAGAACGCTTCTTATGCCTACTTAAAAATTGGCAGTAAGCGGCGAGGAAGGTTTGTAGTGAAAAATGTCTACCGAAAGGGGTTGAAATCAGTGATTGGCCAGTTAAAAAAGAAATTTAAGCTAGCCATTCTTTCGGGTGATTCTAATGCCGAGCAAAAGAACTTAGCAAGCTTTTTTCCTGAAGAAACGCCAATGCTCTTTTCCCAAAAGCCAGAAAACAAGCTTTTGGCCATTCAGGAGATGCAAAATGCAGGGCAATCTGTAATGATGGTTGGCGATGGCTTGAACGACGCTGGTGCCTTAAAGCAAAGTGACGTTGGGGTAGCGATCACTGAAGATATTTCGACTTTTTCACCTGCCTGTGATGCGATCATGCATGCAGAATCATTTTCAAAATTGGATCAGTTTATCACGCTGATCAAGAAAAGCCGATACATTGTATATGCCAGTTTTTTGCTGAGTCTACTTTATAACATAGTTGGGCTTTCAGTGGCAGTATCGGGTTGGTTAACGCCTTTGTTTGCGGCGATACTCATGCCGTTGAGTAGTGTTTCGGTGGTTGTGTTGACCACGCTCTTAGTCAAATTAATTTCACTCAAACTTAAGTTGTAATGTCTGTAATCTTAGTACTTATCATTACCAGTATAGTAGTAGCCATTGTGTTTTTAGGGGCTTTTTTCTGGGCCGTTAAATCTGGGCAATATGACGACACTTATTCGCCATCGGTAAGAATGCTTTTTGAAGAAAAAGGAAAGAAAAAGGTGAATCATGAATAAGACTGAGGAGGCACTAATTGCCAAATATGATAAGCCCGTTCCTAGATACACAAGCTATCCGACAGTACTTGATTGGCATACAGATGGGTTTCATAAAGAGTGTTATATCGACAAACTGAAACTTAGCTTCGACCTGAATAAATCAGAAGGAATAAGTCTATACATCCACCTGCCATATTGTGAAAGTCTGTGTACTTACTGTGGCTGTAATACCCATATTTCGGTAAATCATCAGGTGGAATACCCTTACATTCAGGCGCTGCTCAAAGAGTGGGAAATGTATGTCAGCACTTTTGGCGAACGACCAAAACTGAAAGAAATACATCTTGGGGGAGGTACACCCACTTTTTTTTCTGCCGAAAACCTGAAATTCCTAATTGAAAGCATAAAAAATACGGTCGAGCTAATGCCCGGCTATGAATTCAGCTTTGAGGGGCACCCGAACAATACCACATACGAACACTTGAAAGTCTTACGAGAAGTGGGCTTTTCTAGGGTGAGTTTCGGCATTCAGGACTTCGATCTCAAAGTTCAAAAAGCCATCAATAGGCTTCAGTCATTCGACCAAGTGGCTGAAGTAACAAAATGGTCTAGAATTTTGGGTTACGAATCGATCAACTTTGATCTAATTTATGGACTTCCATTCCAAACGGAGGAGACCATATTAGACACTATGGAGAAAGTTGGTCACTTAAAACCCGATAGGATTGCTTTTTACTCTTATGCACACGTGCCATGGAAAAGGCCCGGCCAAAGAGCGTATAGCGAAACAGATTTGCCATCTCCATCCAGTAAGAGAAAGTTGAATATTCTGGGGCAGGCCCTACTTAGAAAACAAGGTTATTTACCCATCGGTATGGATCATTTTGCACTGCCAAATGATAGTCTTGTCGAGGCTTTTAAAGAAGGGCGACTCAATCGAAATTTTATGGGTTATACTACTTCCAATAGTCAATTACTTATTGGAATTGGAGCCTCATCTATTTCAGATGTGGGGTTGGCCTACGGCCAAAATGCTAAGTCAGTTAAAGGCTATTTAGCCCAACTTGAAAAAGGTGCGCTACCGATAGTAAAAGGGCATATCATGTCAAAAGAAGATAGGAGAATTAAGGCGAAACTGTTGAAGGTAGCCTGTGAGCAAAGAATTAGTGCTGAAGATGCTTTAAACCTCTACGCCAATGATCGCGATCGGTTAAATGAATTGATTTTAGATGGGTTATTGGAGAAAACAGCTGAAGGTTTTCTAGTGACCACTTCAGGAGCGCAATTTCTCAGAAATATCTGCTCCCTTTTCGACCCAAACTTCGGTAAGCAGAACAAAAGATCTTTTAGCCAAGCGGTATAAAAAAAGCCCACCAAACAAATGAATGTATGGTGGGCCTGAATAGTTTTTTTGAAGTTATTTTCTCAAGAAAATACTCGCTCCCAGGGTGAAACCCGATAGGTTAAGGTTTAAACCAAAATTATTGGAGTCAGTCCCGTTTGTATCTTGGCTGTTATAGAAAATTCCACCGATGTTGGCATCGACAGCGAATTTATCCGATAAGAAATAAGCCACACCGGGGATTACGTTTATTCCAAAAGATGAAAAGTCCGTGCCATTGGCATCACCACTTGAGAAGTTGATACCAGGCTGTAAAAACAGGTAGAATCTCTCACCCATACTTCTATAGAATCTGGCGAATGCCCCGTAGTTAAACTGGTCCGACTCAATGACACCACCTGGGTTTTCATTTTTTTGACGGTTGTATCCAATCGTAAGCCCCACACTTGTAGTTTCTGAAAGAAATAATGACGCCTGAGGATTTATTTGAAAGTTACTTGTTTCAAAAACGTCATTATCGGTTTTGTTGTATAAGAAGTTTCCACCTAAACGAACATCACCTTTTTGGATTTGTCCAAAGGCCACAGTGCCGAAGAACATTAGTGTAAGTAGTAGTACTGATTTTTTCATAATTTTTGAGTTTGACTGTTAAGTTTGTTGATAATAGTAATACGCTAAAAACGATTGTTTGAGGTGTTTTTTCGGATAGAAGGCCAAAGAATTCTATACGTGGTAAAAACAAGATAAAATGGGATTAAAAAATGGCGGCCGGCGAGGTTCAGCCAAACGAGGAAGTGGTTTCTTATTTTTCTTTAATCTCCTCGAATCGGAGCTTTAATTGCCCATAAGCTTCGTTTAGGGCACCGATAGTGGCTTGCTGCTGGGCGATAATTCTTTCCTTTTCACTCAGTAGCTTTTCTTGCTCTTGCGCCTTAGTAAGGTAAACTCCTTCAGGTTCGCGGGCCATGTTGTATTCAGGCTCTTCATGCGGAGTTATCTCTTGTTGACCTTCTCCAGTGATCAACCAACGGAGATTCAAAGATTCAAACAAGTTTGTCAAATCCTCAAGTACCTCAAAACTTGGCCTGGCCTCTGGGTCTCTTTTTAAGCGATATAAGCGCTCAGGTTTGTCATAGCCGAGTTTTTTAGCAAGATCGCTTGTATTTTTTACGCCTTTCGATTGAGCGTATGACAATAGTCTACTGAAAAAAGAGCCGTAATTATTCATTATATTTTGTATAAAAACAAACTATATTGTATTTTAGTCATGAAAGTTTGACTATTTTTCAAATATAGAAAATCTACACAAGAGAGTAAGTATAATCGATACACACAAAATTATGGACATATTACCGCGGGAGAGGGAGCAGCTAATTATCAAACTTTTAATGGAGGATTATCGATTTCAGCAAATCACCCACCGTATGCGGCAAATCAATTTTCACTTTGATCGGTCCTTAGATCTTATGGGGATAATAGCTGGTTTAATGCATCAAGACCCCAGTATAGATAACATTCCTTGGTTACATGAGTATGCTGAAGGACTTGAGCAAGTTTATCAAGCTGATTTTTGGAATGAAGGGCAGTTAGAAGCCATTGCCATACTATCTTATGATCGCTTAAAAACGCTCTAAAAGGAGTTTTAATCAACTTTTTTCTCCATCCGATAGCCTTTTTATAATAACATGATTTAAATCAGTTTTTTAGCTAAGCCGCATCAGTTCTTTGCGGAAAAGTCACAGTTACCTTCGAATTAAATTCATCAACCCAAACTGTGACTATGGAATTGGAAAAGTTTAAGTATGACAATAAAATCGTCAAGTATTTTGCCATCGCAACGGTCGTTTTCGGTATCGTTGGTATGCTCGTGGGGCTACTCATAGCCACGCAACTGTTTCTTCCACAACTAAATTTTGGTATTCCATATACGTCTTTTGGTAGAATTAGGCCACTGCATACCAACGCAGTGATTTTTGCCTTTGTGGGGAATGCCATGTTTGCTGGGGTGTATTATTCTATGCAGCGTTTGCTCAAAACGCGTATGGTCAGTGATTTACTCAGTTACATCCACTTTTGGGGTTGGCAACTGATCATAGTCGCAGCGGCAATTACGCTTCCGCTAGGTTTGACCACCTCTAAAGAATATGCCGAATTAGAATGGCCGATTGATATCGCGATCACCTTGATATGGATTGTATTTGGTATGAATATGATCGGTACCATTCTGAAAAGAAGGGAGCGGCATATGTATGTGGCCATTTGGTTCTACATTGCCACTTTTGTAACTGTAGCGGTACTTCATGTTGTCAACTCCTTTGAAATTCCTGTCACCGCCTTTAAGAGTTATTCATGGTACGCAGGTGTTCAAGATGCCCTTGTACAATGGTGGTACGGTCACAACGCGGTGGCTTTCTTCCTGACGACACCATTTTTAGGATTAATGTATTATTTCTTACCAAAGGCGGCCAATAGGCCAGTTTACTCCTATAAACTCTCTATTATTCACTTTTGGTCACTCATTTTTATCTACATATGGGCAGGACCGCACCATTTACTATATACTTCGCTTCCCAACTGGGCGCAGTCTTTAGGAACAGTATTTTCAATCATGTTGATCGCGCCATCTTGGGGTGGTATGCTGAATGGACTACTCACCCTACGAGGTGCTTGGGATCGTGTTCGCGAAGATCCAGTTTTGAAATTTATGGTCGTGGCTGTTACCGCGTATGGTATGGCTACGCTAGAAGGGCCATTACTCTCTATTAAAAATGTAAACGCCATTGCTCACTTTACAGATTGGATTGTGGCACACGTTCACGTTGGTGGATTGGGCTGGAATGGCTTCTTGATTTTTGGTATGCTTTACTGGCTCGTGCCACGTATGTGGGGGACCAAACTCTGGTCTACTAAAGCGGCCAATATACATTTCTGGTTAGGTACCTTGGGTATCATCGTTTACGCATTACCAATGTATACTGCGGGAGTTGTTCAAAGCTTAATGTGGAAGAACTTCAATGCTGACGGATTTTTAGAATACCCTAATTTCTTAGAAACTGTAACTCAGATTATACCATTGTATATGATGAGAGCGATCGGTGGATTGCTATACTTTGCGGGAGTCATCATTATGGCTGTGAACTTAGTGAAAACTGCCAAGCAAGGTAGTTTCATCTCAGAGGAGGCCGCCGAAGCCCCAGCATTAGAAAAGAAGAAAGTAATTGGTGGCTACTGGCACACTAAATTGGAGCGTAAGCCAGTCATTTTTACAAGTTTGGTGCTCGTGGCGATACTCATCGGGGGTGTTGTTGAAATGGTGCCAACTTTCTTGATCAAGTCCAATATACCAACCATTGCCAGCGTAAAACCTTACACTCCATTAGAGCTTCATGGTCGTGATTTATACATCAGAGAAGGGTGTAGCAATTGCCACACTCAAATGGTAAGACCATTTAGATCAGAAACCGAAAGGTACAAGGGAGAATACTCTAAAGCTGGCGAATTTGTCTACGATCATCCATTCTTATGGGGATCGAAGCGAACAGGGCCCGACTTACATAGGGTAGGCGGTGCCTATAATAACACTTGGCACTTAAACCATATGTTCGACCCAACTTCTACCTCTCCGGGTTCGATTATGCCACCTTATCCATGGCTATACACCGATCAAATTGATCCCGGTGCGACAGCCGGTAAGATTAAAGCCCTCAGGCGAGTAGGTGTGCCATATGCCGAAGGTTTTGAGGATGGTGAGGCGACGAAACAGCTGAAAGAACAAGCACAACAAATTTTGACCGACCTGAAAAATGATCCGTCGAAATCTCTAGAAACCATAGAGGCCTATGCTGGCACTAAAGTGACAGAGACTACCGAAATCGTAGCCTTAATTGCCTACTTACAACGGTTGGGTACCGATATAAAAGTGAATTCAGTAGCTCAAAATCAATAAGTCATGTTTAAGTACTATTTCGAACAAGTTGAAAATGTAGCCATCTGGCCCATTATCTCACTTTCTATCTTTTTTGTCTTCTTCATTGGCCTGACCATTTATGTCTACAAAATGAACCGAGAACATATCAAGCATATGGAAAAAATGCCATTGGCAAAGGATGTAGAAAACCCTAAATCTCACTCAGACTTAAAATACCAAGCTCATGGATAGTAGTAATTTATTTAGCCAAGAAATGTTGTTGTACATCACCTTTGGTCTCGTAGTCTTAGTTGCCATTTTGGTATTAGTTACGGCCTTTTATGTACTTCAAGTATTAAAAACTCTTCTAGAAAAGAATAAAACTGAAGAACAGCGTTTGGCCGATCAATCAGCGCCAAGTTGGTTTGCGCAGCAATGGATGAAATGGAATGCTTTAAAGCCAATTGCCGACGAAGAAACCATTTTGCTAGATCATGATTACGACGGAATTCAGGAATTAGACAATCACCTGCCACCTTGGTGGAAAGGGCTTTTCTACGTCACGATCGTTTATGCGGTAGTTTACATTATGATCTTCCATGTATTTGAAAGTTCTCCCCTGCAAGAAGAGGAATATGACATTGAAATGGCAGAAGCTGCTGCTGAACGGGCCAAAAAGGTTCAAGATGTAGTCTATGACTTTGATGAGAATACTGTAACTGTGAATGATGCACCTGAGGCACTAGCAGAAGGAATGAAGTTCTATACTACAAACTGTGCAGTTTGTCATAAAGCCGATGGTGGTGGCTTGGCTGGGCCTAACCTAACTGACGAATACTGGAGAAATGGAGGCGGTATAAAAAACGTGTATAAAGTGATTAAAAACGGAGTACAAGGATCGGCCATGATCCCTTGGGAATCGCGCTTTAATCCTGAGCAAATGAGAAGTTTAGCCTCATATGTATTATCGCTACAAGGCAGTAACCCGCCAGGTGCTTTAGGGCCTGACGGAGAAATTTATAAGGAAGAAGAGGAGCAATAATTAGGCTTAGGATGAAGAAAGAAGCCGACATAAAGGAGCTATATCATTACGACGAACAATTTCGCGATGGTATAGCTACTGTCGATAAAGACGGTAAACGTGTTTGGGTTTACACTAAAAAACCAAAGGGTAAATACCACAATAAAAGGGTTGTAGTGACAGTCGTTTTGCTGTCTATCCTTTTTGCCGGACCGTTCATTAAAATAGGAGGAGAGCCTTTCCTTTTATTAAATGTCTTCGAGCGTAAGTTCTCCATTCTAGGCGCTATTTTCTGGCCACAAGACTTCTTTTTACTGGCCCTCATGGCCATATCTTTCTTTGTTTTTGTGATTCTATTTACCGTCGTTTTTGGGCGAGTCTGGTGTGGCTGGGCGTGCCCACAAACCCTATTTATGGAAATGGTATTCAGGAAAATTGAATACCTCATAGATGGAGATGCCAACCAACAGCGGAGGCTAACAAAAATGCCTTGGAATGCCGAAAAGATCAGAAAGAGGCTTTTAAAGCATGGTATTTTTGCCTTCATCGCAGTATTGATCGGTCATACCGCCATGGCTTACCTTATCGGTATAGAGCAAGTCAAAGAAATTGTTACTACATCACCTAGCGAGAATCTAGCTGGCTTTTTTGGGCTCATAGCTTTTAGTGTGGTTTTCTATGCCGTTTTCGCATACCTGAGAGAACAAGCATGTATCGCTATTTGTCCTTATGGTCGTTTGCAAGGCGTCTTATTGGTCAAGGATTCTATGGCCGTGATGTACGACTGGATTCGTGGGGAACCTAGAGGTAAACTGAAAAAGAAAGAATCGAATTCAGACAAAGGTGATTGTATCGACTGTAAGCTTTGCGTGCATGTATGCCCAACAGGAATTGATATTAGAAATGGAACCCAGCTCGAATGTGTGAACTGCACTGCCTGCATTGACGCTTGCGACGATGTAATGACCAAAATCGGTAAGCCGACTGGGCTAATTCGGCCAACATCTGCTACTGCTGTAGAAGAAGGTAGACAACGAATCTTTACACCAAGAGTGGCTGGATACACCGGGGTTTTGCTGGTTTTAATGATACTTCTGACGGTATTTATTTCTGGTCGTGCAGATGTGGAAGCTACCGTTTTAAGAATGCCTGGTATGATGTATCAGAAACTAGATGACGGAAGAATACAGAACATCTATAACATTCAGTTTTTGAACAAGACATCGGAACCATTGGACTTGGAAGTGACCATAAAGGACATGCCGAATGCCACCATTGAAAAAGCGGGAGGGGGGCTGGTCAATCTGGGAGCTAAATCGAAGTTAGATGGCATATTCATTATAAAAATACCAGGTAAAGATCTGATAGACAGGAAAATGAAGATCGTTTTAGAGCTTAAGTCAGGAAATGAAATAGTTGATGTTTTGAAAACAAATTTTCTAGGGCCTGTGGAGGTGAAGTAGTATGAACTTAAAGAGTAGGATATGAATTGGGGGAATAAAATAGTAGTTGCATTTATAGGTTTTGTGGGTGTACTGTTTACCATGGTGTATGTCAGTGTCAACACAGACTTTAACCTTGTGGAAGAAGACTATTATGAAAAAGAACTGGCTTACGAGGATCAAATTCAACGGATAAAAAATCATAATGAACTGGCGCAAAAGCCAACATTTAAGATAAACCGATCCACCTTTCAAGTAGAATTAGCCTTCCCCGATCAGTTGGTTGATAGTATAGTCGAAGGCCAGGTGATGTTTTATCGGCCAAACACGGATCGATACGATAAAGAGATACCACTTAAATTTAATGAAGAGGGAAAACTGCTAATCGATGTTTCGACTTACCCCGTGGGTGCTTGGAAATTGAAGATCAACTGGTCCGATCGTGAGAAAGAGTATTATAAAGAAATCGCTTTTGTCATATAAGTGTTACTTGCTACAGCCATAGCGTTTGGATTTTTGGGCAGTTTGCACTGTTTGGGTATGTGTGCCCCTTTACTTTGGGCGGTACCTGAAAACAGCACTGCGAGGTCGGCATGGTGGCGAAACAAACTGCTTTACAACTCAGGCAGAATTATTACCTACAGTTTGTTGGGTCTGTTGATTGGTATAGTCGGTGAAGGTATTTCACTGATCGGTTGGCAGCAACACCTGTCATGGATCACGGGCGTTGTGCTGATTGTAGGCTTAATAGTGAGTATTTGGGGCCATAAACTGCCTTTTTTCAACGCAGCGACTCATCGTGTGACTAAGTTTGTGAAGCAAGGTGTAGCGAAGTCTTTCAAAAAGCATAATGCAAAGTCACAGCTTGTTTTTGGGTTATTCAACGGGCTTTTACCTTGCGGTCTGGTCTACATGGCACTTATAGCCAGTCTTTCCATGGAAACGATCGGTGGTAGTATGCTATATATGGTGCTATTTGGTTTGGGAACCGTGCCGATGATGATCGGCGCTGCCATCATGAAGCAATCCATTAAATCTATTAAAGGCTTCAGCTTCAACAAAGTTTACCCTAAAGTTGTTCTTACCATAGCCCTTCTACTGATTATTCGCGGTATGAATTTGGGTATCCCATATCTCAGCCCAAAGTCCAATACCGTCAATGGTATAACGGTCTGTAAAACAGAATAAAACTTAGGTTTATACCTGAGCTAGGTCATCTATTTTTGGGTTTAGTGTGGGTATTTTTAATTAAAGTTTTAAACCATTAATCGATAAGCCATGAAAACGATACTTGTACCAACCGACTTTTCAGAGCAGGCGACTAACGCACTCTATTTAGCTACACAGATTGCAAAAAAATCTGGGGCAAAGATTCTGATTGTGAATGTAATTGAAGGCATCAGAAATTTCTCTTTTAATACCATGGGAGAATCAAATGCCGCTATGGGTGAAGAAGCATTCTTGGTTAGAAAGCTTGTTGAAAAAGTGAATGAAAGAATGGCTCAACTCGTGTCGGATAGTATGTTCGACGGGGTTGAAGTTGCCACCGAAGTAGAAATGGGTAGCCCATATGAAAGTATTTCTAGGGTGATCGCGGGTCACAGCGCAGACCTTGTTGTGATGGGTACTGTAGGTATGAGCGGGCTAGAAGAAGTGCTCATTGGGTCTAATACTGAAAAGGTAGTGAGGCACGCCAAATGCCCAGTGATCACTTTAAAGAAAAAGGTGTCTTTGGAGGATATTCAGAATATTGTTTTTGCTACTAACCTAGACAGCGATCAAACTGCGGTCATAGAAAGGCTAAAAGTGATGCAAGAGATGACTGGAGCTAAGTTACACCTGGTCAAAGTGAATACGCCAAATCATTTCCATACTCAGCATCAAATGGAGGATGAATTTGAGAACTACTTGGCGAAACACAAGCTGTCGAATACCAGCACGAATATTTATAATGAAATAACAGAAGAAGATGGCATTCTTCGCTTTGCTGAAGACCTTGGTCCGTGTATGATAGCCATCGGCACCCATGGAAGAACAGGATTGCTTCACCTGTTAAGTGGAAGTATAGCTGAAGATTTAGTAAACCATGCTGATAAACCCGTCTGGACTATGTCTATGAAGCATGCCAAATAGATAAATGATAATGGAGGATAAAAAAGGGGAGCTAGTTTATTAGCGCCCCTTTATTTTATGAATTAAGGTCAGCAATTACTTTGCACCTTGTTGGTTTAGATAGGCTACAACCGCCTTGTGGCCTTCCTTTTTAGCCATTTTCAGAGGGCTTCTTATCTCACCCTTTTCTCTGGTAAAATAATTTACGTCCGCACCAGCGGCGATTAAAGTTTTTACTGCTTCTAGGTGACCATTCCATGCAGCTGCGATTAAAGGCGTTTCATCCCCGGGTACCTCTTGGTTTACATCGGCACCTTCTTTAATTAAAAGGTCTATGATACCAGTATTTCCCTTTTTGGCAGCCATAATGAGTGGGCTCGCATCGCCATCAACGGCCTTATTCACGTCTGCGCCTTCGGCAATCAAATAGTCAACCATGCTTAGATTGCCTTTTTTAACGGCCATAATAAGTGGGCTACCATCTCCATCCGAAGATCTGTTCGGGTTTGCACCTTCAGCTAAAAATAGCTTAACGATATCGGTATTTCCACCATTTACGGCGGCAAGAAGGGGAGTACCATCTCTAGGAACATTACTGTTAACCTTAGCGCCTTTGTCTATAAGTGCTTTGGCCAGTTCATAATCACCAGCTTTAGCCGCCGCGATCAAGGCATTTCCATTACCCGATACATTTCTGCTGGCTTTGGCACCATTATTTAGCAGTAGCATGGCTACTTCAGTATGACCGTTTCTGGCAGCGGCTATTAAAGGAGTAGCATCGCCTTTAGCCTTTAAATCCACTTTAGCCCCAGCAGAAAGTAAAAGTTTGGCTGCTTCAACTTGGTTTTCTCTAGCTGCCGCGTTCAGCGCGGTTCTTGGACCATTTTTTACTTGATAGACACAATTGGGACTCACTCCTTTGTCAAAGAATTTTTCCATTGTTTTTAATTCACCTGAACTGGTGGCTTCTATTAAACGCGCACAGTCCGATTGACCGAAGGACGGTATGGCCGCGCCCATGGTCAATAGTAAGAATATTGAAAGCTGTTTATACATAATCTTATTGTTTTAAGTGTTTGACGATCACTTACAAGGCTAATTGCATGCCACTTGATCGATTACAGCAGTTTGCTCTCCAAAGCGCACTTTTTATCATCGGAATTATTGAGAGTTGTTCTAGAAATGGACAAAATCTTTCGAAAACTGATCACTAACCAAATAGAATAACGCTTTCGCATTCGGGTAAAATATTAACTTTGAATCTATGGGAAGAAAGAATTCAAGAGACAGAGGCCGAAGTGGAGTAGTTTACTCTACAAATGATGATTACAGTTACGATTATGACGGCGATCAGGAAGAAGAAACACTGGCGCCAAATGAGCAAAATTTAAAAGTGATGCTCGATAAAAAGAGCCGTGGAGGTAAGCAAGTGACCCTTGTTGAAGGGTTTGTAGGTACAGAAGATGATTTGAAAGCATTAGGTAAGCAACTGAAATCCAAATGTGGTGTTGGTGGTTCGGCAAAAAACGGTGAGATATTACTGCAAGGTGATTTTAGAGATAAAGTAATGCAAATGCTTCAGGCAGAAGGTTACCGTATCAAAAGAGTTGGTGGATAAAAATGAGCATCACTTCCCGATTTATACTGCTTATTTGTGCGATCACTTTTTTGGGTTGTTCTACGCCTAAAGAAATTCCAGTCGAGGAGGGCGAGCTACTAATCAATGGCTCGGAAGTTTATTATAAAACTATGGGAACTGGCGAACCGCTGTTGGTTATCCATGGCGGTCCAGTATTAGATCATTCCTACTTGTTACCACACTTGGCGCCTCTGGCACAGGAATACCAACTAATTTTTTATGATCAAAGGGCAAGTGGTCGATCATCCGTTGCCATAGACACCGCCTCTATGAATATGGCTGGTTTTGTGGAAGATATAGAACTATTGAGAAAGGCACTCAACCTAGACAAGATCAGCCTTTTGGCACATTCATGGGGCGGTTTAATCGCGATGCACTATGCCATTCAATATGATGACATCCTCAATCATCTTGTTTTATCAAATTCAATTGCGCCAAATGTGGCTGATTGGCAAGCAGAAAACGCGTTTGTAGCGCAAAAAATAGACCCCAATGTTCAAAAGAAGTTGAATAACATCGTGAGCAGTGGGCTTTTAAGAACAGAAGACCCCAGACCGTATATCAATGAAATGATGATGCTGTCGTACCACGCCCAAATGTACGATACCGCCAACTTGAAGGATTTAAAGCTTTACATTCCTAAAGATTACATGTTGCGCAATCAGGTTTTTGGTCTGGTAGGGCCTGACATGGCCGATTTCGATTTATACGAACAACTGGAAAAAGTAAAAACACCGACATTAATCCTTTATGGCGAAACAGAAGGAGCTACCAAGTTACATGCCCAGAAAATGACAAATGCCTTTAGCCGAGGCAAACTTTCAATCATCGATAAATCAGGTCACTTTCCATTTGTCGAATCAAATGCAGCTTTTATTAAAGAAGTTCGGAGGTTTTTGAATCAGTAATCCGATCGTTTTATTACCGATTAGATGGATTTTAAGATTCAAAATAGGTCTTAAATTCACTGAGATTTATTGTAGAACCGCTGATAGAATTTTGAGTAGAAAGCGTGATCCACCTATTTATATTTAGCCCTATAAACTAAGCTTATGAAGTCTTCTAAGTATCTATCACTATTAGCATTTTTATTTATAATCGCCTCAACAATAAAGGCACAGACGGACTTGTCCATGTTCAAAGCCATGGAACCTCGGTCTATCGGTCCAGCTGGAATGTCAGGACGAGTCACTTCCATTGATGTCGTTCGGTCCGATAAAAATATCATCTATGTGGGTACTGCTTCAGGAGGCTTGTGGAAATCTGTTAGCGGCGGTGTAAGTTGGGAACCTCTTTTCGACGATCAAGAAGTTGCTTCAATCGGTGCTGTTGCTATTGACCCTTCAAATGCAAGTACGATTTGGGTGGGCACTGGAGAAGGAAATCCACGGAACTCCTTAAACGGTGGATACGGTGTTTACCGAAGTTTAGATGGTGGAGAAACCTGGACGCACATGGGGCTAAAGGATACAAAAAATATTCATCGATTGATCATTCACCCTAATGATCCTAATACGATTTGGGTCGGTGCCATTGGCTCTCCATGGGTCGAGCATGAAGAGAGAGGCGTATTCAAATCAACAGATGGAGGCCAAACGTGGAGAAAAGTACTCTATGATGTCCCAGGGGCAGGAATTTCAGATTTGGTGATCGATCCAGAAAATCCCAATAAACTAATCGCCGGAATGTGGGAACATAGAAGATACCCTTGGTTTTTTAACTCAGGAGGTCCTGCTTCTGGTATTTATATTACCCACGATGGAGGCGAAACTTGGGATAGAAAAACTTCTGCAGATGGTTTGCCTAAAGGCGATATGGGTAGGATTGGTTTGGCTATAGCCCCTTCAAAACCAGATAGAGTTTACGCTTATGTAGAGTCAAAAGAAAACGCACTTTATCGCTCGGATGATGGCGGTAATAAGTGGTATAGAATTTCGAATAAAGGAGATAGAGGCCTTGGTGGAAGGCCATTTTACTACGCGGATATTTACGTAGATACCGAAAATGAAAACCGTGTTTATTCTATTCACACCCAAGCCACGGTGAGTGAAGATGGTGGAAAGAGTTTCGGTGGATTCGTGAATACTGGATACGTGCATGTAGATAATCATGCGCTTTATATTCACCCAGACGATCCAAATTTTATGGTGCTAGGGAATGATGGAGGTATGGTTATCACGCGAAATAGAGGTGGCAGCTGGCACTTTATGGAAAACCTTCCGATTGGTCAGTTTTATCATGTGAGTTACGATATGGAAACGCCCTATAATGTAATGGGTGGTATGCAAGATAATGGTGCCTGGTTAGGTCCAAGCCAACTTTTGAAGCAAGGTGGAATCAGAAATGGCTTCTGGGAAAGAATAGTTGGGGGAGATGGATTTGACGTAGTACCCGATCCACTAGACACGCGCTATGGTTACTCTTTAAGTCAAGGCGCGAATATTCAACGATACGATCGTAAGACAGGAGAAATGGTGGGTATTAGACCTGAACATCCTGATGGAGAGCAGATTAGGTGGAATTGGAATGCTGGGGTGAACATTGATCCTTTCGATAAAAAGACAATCTATTTAGGCGGTCAATACCTCTTTAAATCAAGCGATCATGGTAGTAATTGGGAAATCATTTCTCCAGACCTGACCACAAATGATCCTGAAAAACAGCGCCAAATGGAAACAGGAGGGTTAAACTATGACAACTCAGGCGCTGAAATGCATACAACTATTACTGTGGTAGCACCAAGTACGCTTTCCGAAGGTATGATTTGGGTTGGAACAGATGATGGTAATGTTCAATTGACTAGAGATGGAGGTGAAAAATGGGCAAATAGTGCCGGCAAATTCCCTGGCTTACCAGCCAATAGCTGGGTGCAGCAAATCAGGCCTAGTACTTATGATGCGGGTACTGCTTTCGTGGTTTTCGACGAGCACCGAAGAGACGATTGGAGTCCTTATGTTTATAAAACGACGAATTATGGCCGGTCTTGGAAGCGCATTGTGAATGATGGCGATGTATTTGGTTTTGCCATGTCGATCGTTCAAGATCCAGTAGAACCAAACCTCTTTTTCTTAGGGACTGAAAGTGGACTCTATGTAAGTATGGATGGAGCAGAAACTTGGGCCAAGTGGACACATGGATTCCCAACAGTGCCAACAATGGATTTACAAATTCATCCAAGAGAGCACGATTTAATCATTGGAACTTTCGGCAGAGCTCTTTGGATTTTGGACGACATCAGGCCTATTCGTGAGGCTACTCAAATAGGGATGAAAGCACTGAAAGAAAAGACAATTCACACTTTCAGTATCCCTGATGCTACAAACGCTATTGTAGGTCCATATTGGGGTTACAGAAGTACAGGAAATGGATTGTTCAGAGGAGAAAACAAGCCGTTTAATGCTGGAATTAGCTTTTTTGTGAAACAAGGAGGTCGAGTGAAGATGGAAGTCGCTGATCAAAGTGGAAAAATCGTCAGAACACGATCTTATAGTGCCAAAGCTGGAGTAAACCGCGTGTATTGGGGTTTTGAATCTGATGGTATTCGTCAGCCAGGATCAAGAAAACCTACCAGCGCCAATGCCAATAAACCAAGCGGGTATGACGTATTGCCGGGAACGTATACGGTTACTATGACGCTGAAAGGAGAATCGTCGGCTCAATCCATTAATGTTTTGAGAGATATGAGAACAGATTGGGATGCTGCCGCTATGGAGGAGAAGCAAGGCTTTATTTCAGAGTATTACGCACTTGTCAATAAGGTTACAGAGGCCGTTGATCGGCTCACCGAGGCGAATGCCACCCTTAGCGAGATTTCTGGTCTTTCGACAGATAACAAAGAGTTAAAGTCTAAAACGAGTGAGGCCAAAAAGAAAATTGCTGCACTGCGAGGGTTGATTTTCGAGGAGCCAGTTCAAGGTTTTAGAAACGATCCTTCTATGCTTTCCCGAATTTTAGGAAACGTTAGAGGTAAAATGGGCGGGAGCTATAAACCTGTTACCCAGCCACAAAGGCTGGCATTAAAAAATGCTGAAAACGCTGCGAAACCGATCCTAGATAAGATTAAGAGCTTTTTCTCAGATGATTGGGAAGCTTACAAGAACTTTGTGAATGGACTGAACTTGGAGTTGGTTAAAAAAATTGAAGACTAAGCGTTAGAGAAGCCAATGGAAATCAGGAAAGCCACAAAAGCCGATCATGAAGCCATCTGGGGCATTGCAGAAAAAGTCATCGCGACATGCGAAAGCCTAGTTTTTGCACCAGATACAAGTAGGGAACGAATGTTGGCTTTTTGGTGCAATCGAAAGAAGCATGTTTTTGTGGCTACTCTTGAAGAACAAGTTGTCGGTACCTTCTTTATATCTGATAATCAACCAGGTTTGGGGGCACATGTTGCCAATGCTGGTTACATGACTGATCCCGCATTTGAAGGCAAGGGGATAGGAACTGCTATGGGGAAATACTCTTTAGAAGAAGCCAGAAACATGGGGTATAAATCCATGCAATTCAATATTGTTCTAAAAAGCAATGAACATGCAGTGAAGCTATGGCAGCGTTTGGGTTTCGAAATTGTCGGTGAAGTACCCGAAGTATTCGCGCACCCGACGAAAGGCTTAATTAATAGCTACGTGATGTGGCAAAGACTATAAAAAAAGGAGAATCATTAGATTGATTCTCCTTTTTCAGTTTTAGTTAGGCCAAATTCTCTTTAAAGAAACGAATGGTACGTGACCAAGCCAGATCGGCCGCTTTCTCATCGTAACGCGGTGTGGTGTTATTATGGAAACCATGATTAGCACCTTCGTAAACAAAAGCCTCATACTTGACATTATTAGCCTTAAGCGCTTCTTCATAAGCCGGCCAGCCAGCGTTAACACGTTTGTCTAACCCACCATATTGAAGCATTAATGGGGAATTGATCTTTGCCGTATCCTCTGCGGAAGGTTGTCCTCCATAAAATGGTACCGAAGCAGAAAGTGTTGGTACTTTCACGGCCATCATATTAGCAATCCATCCGCCGAAACAAAATCCGACTACGCCAATTTTACCGTTACAATCCGGGTGATTTTTCAAATATTCATACGCCGCAATAAAGTCTTCGAGCATTTCATTTCTATCGCGCTTGCGCTGCATAGTTCTTCCTTCGTCATCCGTTCCAGGGTACCCTCCAAGAGGAGTTAGCGCATCTGGCGCCAAGGAAATAAAACCATCAACGGCAGTTCGTCTTCCCACATCTTCTATATAAGGGTTGAGGCCTCTGTTTTCATGAACCACTACTACACCAGGTACTTTACCAGAAGTGCCCGTGGGCTTAGAAAGTAAACCCTTCATACTTCCTCCACCTTTAGGAGAATCATAGTTGATGTAATCAGATGACAAGCGATCGTCATCTTCTGCAATGAGTCGGGTTGTCTCGTAATCCGGCATCATACTACTCATTAAAGTAGAGACAGTTAGTCCGCCAATCGCGTAGATCGAAAGTTTTTCAACGAATTTTCTTCGATCAATTTTATTGTGAGCATAATCATCATAAAGGTCAAACACTTCTGGGTTGATTTCCTCTCTAGTCAATTTTTTCATAAGGCTTAGTCTTGAGGTTAATGACTTAAGATAGTCATTTTGAAAAGCTTAATGAAGTATATTTCTGAAGGGCGGTAAGATGTACTATCTAAATCGATCGATCAAGTCAAATATCAATTGCTGATCGCTCTTTTGTTTCGCAGTCAATTCGTTTACACCTGTAACCAATATCCTATTGGTAAATTTTTGAAACTGAGGTTTCAATCTTTCAAGGTCAATAAGGGTACAAGCAGTACAAGCTGCATTATCAAAAGAAAATGTAGAACTACTCCAAAAGTCCTGATCATAAACTACTATTGGGTTCTGACCATAAGCATTAACGAGTCCAAACAGGTTGTCATCGAGCTTTAGGTTGGCATCTTTTTGAAGCAAAGTTTGTAACTCTGTGATGTGCCTAAGTCCATCCCTCAGGTATTCTACGTGGCCAAACTTTAGATAGGGTACCTCATTAATGTAAGTGAATGAAAGATGTATATCGGCTCTAAGATTTCGGTGAAAGGGATTGCTCCAGATGTAGTTACTATTGTAGACTATTTTCTGGATCTGATAGTTATCGCTGTTTACAAATAGCTTCCCTTTATCATTGGCACTATTGAATTGTATGACCAGAACTTCATTATTCGATTCTACATAACTAGAATCTAGCTTAAAGCGGTACTTATTAAACCGATTTTCGGCCAGTACACCTCGTGTTTCTAACACGCGATAGCTTCTTAAAATACTCCTACCAGAAGAAAATACTCCATCATTGGTTATTGAGCCCAAATTTTCACCATAAGCAAACCAAGTAGGATCATTGACAAAGGCTCTGGTTTGCTCATTTATGAAATTATAGTTGGCATAAGTGGCCCAGCGCTTATTTGTCGAGTAGATGGAGTAGCCGATACTCTCCATGTACATAATAGGCTCGTTATTTTGGAAAGCCATTTCCCTGTATTGCGCGTAAGCTATATGAGAATCACTATTCTTGTTGCCGTTAAACGTCTTGATGACTTGGCGCATAAATGGCTTCAATTTGAATTTTTTAGGATTTGCCACCACGCTAACCGAAGCCAAATCTTTAGCTTCTGGAATCAACTCATAAGCTTTATTGGCTTCGAATTCTCCGATGACTATCGAGCGTTTTTTAAAGCCTAAAAAGGATATTACTATAGAATCTGAAGGAAGCGCATTTGGAATGAAGAATTGAAAATTTCCGTCTTGATCACTGGTAGTTCCAAGGCTCTTTTTTGGGTAGGCAATAGTAGCAAAAGGTAGTCCACCACCAGTTGAGCTGTCTATAACGCTTCCCTTCAATAAGAATTCTGTCTGGGCAACAGTGGCCTCAGCTAAAACCACAATTAAAAAAGTAACCACAAAGAGCGCTCTATTTTTCATGATTTCCCGTTGAAGTTCTACGATCTAAATACTCCTGAATTTTAAGAATAGTTGATTTCTTAGTCACCAATATTTCACCAGTGGTTGATGCAGTTTTTACTTGACTAAGTTTAGGAATGGTGAACTTACCTTTCGACATGGAATAGAGCCAAGTTAGGTCAAGAATATTTAGCACCAGATTGAATATTTCGAAAATTGGCGGTTTTTTCAACTCAAAGCCAAGTCTTTCGGCAGTACCTTTTGAAAAGAAATAAGAAGTTCCTCGAATTTCTATGGACTTAGGAATTTCACCTGCTTCAACCCGCCTAATAATTTCTAATAATCCTTCCATATAGTAGCCTAATAGCTTGTTTTCCCAAGCTTTGCCAGCCTTCGTGCCGCGCATTACAAAGAGATAATCAAAGGAAGTGCCGTTGTGGATGTCGTACTTTTTGTCACTGGCGCCATAAATTAATAGCATAGGAGATAGGTAAGTAAACCCACCGACCAAAGTGAAGAAAGGAGTAGATAGAAATTGGAAAAATGGAGCGATCAGAAATAGTAGTAACAAAGAAACTAGAAGATTATCTGTGCTATCTACCCAAACACCAGTAAGAAGTAAGACCAGCAGGAGCATAACTATAGCAATGATCCATTGGGCGAATTTTGGTATTTGATAAAAGGAACTCATCAATAGGGAAGAAACTCATTATTTAAAGATAAGTTTCACCGTCCCCCTCTCATATTTTGGTAAAGTAGATTCCAAGAAGGTGCATTGTTATCTCAATTCGTTATAGCTTAGGCCGTTAATATGAGGTCTTCAAAATTTCGGATATGAGTAAAAGGGCGTTAGTGAAGTATTTGCAGTCATTGAATAAACAAGAGCTCGAAGATCAAGTATTGGACTTGTATGCCCGGTTCAAACCTGTCCAGACTTATTATAATTTCGTTTTTAATCCCAAAGAAGATAGGCTAGTAGAAGAGGCGAAGCTGAAAATAGCGAATGAGTATTTTCCGCTTAAAAGAAAGAGAGCTCGGGCCAGAAGATCAGTTGCCCAAAAGTACATAAAGCAGTTTCTTTTGCTCGGTTTAGATCCAGTGCTAACGGCAGAAGTTATGCTTTTCAATTTAGAAACTGCCCAGCGTTTCAACGCGAAAAAGCGCATTAATCAAGACGCTTTTTATAAAAGTATGTTTAACTCCTTTGATCAAGCCATATCATATATAGAATCCAATGGTTTGAGGGCGGTTTTCAAAGATCGGATCAGAGACATAGTAGAAACTGCTTGGGATCAAGAATGGTACAATGCCGAAGGTCTGGAAAACAAGGTAGCGAGTTGATCTTAGAAAGGTTGTTCAGATTTTTCGGTGGCTAATGATTCCTTTAGCGTCTTGATGTCAGCAATCAATTGTGCTACTGAAACCTTATTTAAACCGTTATAAATACCGCGAATATGTCTGTTTTGATCAATAAGTACGAAGTTTTCGGTGTGTAGAAACTCGTCTTCAGTTTTTTCTAAGCCTTGGTCTTCTTCCACAAAGTAAGATTTCCTTCCAAGGTCATAAATCACTTGCCGATCGCCCGTTAGCAACTGCCACTTTTTGGCATCAATGTCATTTCTATCCGCGTAGGACTTCAATACAGATACACTGTCCATCACGGGAGTAACAGAGTGCGATAATAGCATTACATTGTCATCTTCTAAAAATGCTTCTTGTACCAATTTCATGTTGGTGGTCATTTTAGGACAAATACCAGGGCAACTAGTGAAAAAGAAGTCGGTAACGTAAATTTTACCCTCGAGGCTTTTTTCTGTCACTATTTCCCCCAATTGATTGATTAAAGAAAAGGATGGAATCTTATGGAACTTTTCAAGTTCAGGACTATCCTCGGCTATCCATTTAGGGGTAAAGGTAGCCTCTTGATAATAAGGTAATTCAGTTTTTGACTCGACCGAATTAGTAGATTTCTTGTTGGCACAAGATGCCACTAAACCCACGCATAATATCGTTAATAGCTTAGTCTTCATAACTTATAACTTCATCGTTTAATTGATAGCAAAGTGTAGACCGTTTAAGTCCGTAAATTCTGCCATTTTTTGCCTCGTAATTAACGTATAGCTTGCCATTTTCGCGCCAAGCCCTTTGCAACCCTGATTCCTTACCTCCAATCAAGTTCGTTTCTTTAAAGAGTGCGCCAGATTGGTACCATTTCTTTTGTACCCCATTTAAAACTCCTTCTTCAAAAGTAGATTCAGATCGTTTTTGTCCATTTTTCCACCAAGAGTAGACCTTGCCATCTAATTTGCCCCATTTGTAATTGGCTTCGTAACTTTTCGATCCATTAACAAAAAACTTCACCATTTGGCCATGCCGCTTACCCTTTAGAAAACTAGCGCTTTCCATAGCAATACTATCTGTCGATAATGATAGGGCGGTACCCGTAAATGGTTCGTTATTATATAAAAACAATCCTTTTTGAGCATTCAATTCAAGGCTCACTTTATTGATAACCATGTGGCTTTTAGGCACTGAGTTATATTTGAGCCCGAAAGCGCAAATGGCCGTCAGAAAAATACTTCCAAATAATACTCTAATTGATCGCATTGGGAGTTCCTTGATAATCGCCTGGGAATAAAATGTAGTACTGATTTAGATACAACTCATTTTGAGTATGGTAGTGGTAAATGGCCGTACTATGGAATTGGGTCGTTGCCGTATGTCCGCCAGAACTATCTAAATCCGTAGGGTAGGTACCATTTGATGCGCATTTTCTACCATAAAGAAAGAAGCCGTCAGAGATTATCCCGATTAATGCCGTGTCATCACTTGACCAAGCTTTTGGTTCTAAATGATAATGATAACTCTGCGGACCCGTATGAGCACCAGAATAGTCCAGTGAAGGAGCAGCGTCATCTAAAGGTACATTAGGGCCTTCCTGATCATTATAAATAACGGCTCCACTTATGGCTATTCCAATAGCACCAAGCCCAGTGGCAGATGAGGAACTTGCGAGTGTAGGGTTGGCTGGTACCCGTAAAGTATAAGATCCGTTGAAATCATCGATATTGCCGGGCGCCATTTGTTCATGAGAAGTCACTGTTGGCTCTACAAATAAGGCATGATTTACGGATGCTGCTGGAGTGGTCAGCGTCATGTTGCCATTTTGAGCAGTTCTCGCGGTGGTATTCGACCAGTAGGGTGATGTATGATTTGGGAGTCCATTGGTTTCGATAACAACCTGACTTCCATCTAGGTATATGTTTAAGTTATCGTTATCGAATTCTTCGAAAGCCGCAGATAATTCTACTTCTTCATCCAAATCAGTATCAGTATCCGTTTCGGTATCGTCACTATTACCGCAACTCCATATGAGCAGGGCTAAAAATAAAAATGAGAGTCCTAGTTTAATTTTCATAACGCAAGTTTCGTTTCATCTATAGATGAGAACCTGAAACAAAACTTGCGGTAGAAGCTCCTTTTTTTGAGTTATTCTGATCTTAAAGTTGTTACTGGGTTTCTGCGCGCTGCTTTCAATGTATGGAAACCCACAGTAAACCAAGCGATTGCAAGAATGAATACCCCACAGAATATCGAATACATCGGTGTTAGTTTAGTACCATAGGCAAAGCCTTGAAGCCACCTTTCAGCCATTAAGTAGCTAGTCGGTAATCCGATCAAGAGCGAAAGAGTTACCATTTTGGTGAAATCCATCGATAATAACCGAACGATTCTCCAATTTCCTGAGCCCAGTACTTTTCTAATACCAATTTCTTTTGTTCTCCTTTCTGCCGTGAAGATTGTTAGGCCCAATAGGCCAAGGCAAGAGATAATAATTGCAACAGCAGCAAAGAATTTAGAAAGCATTGAAATACGTTGCTCGCTTTTATACATGGCCATGTAGTCAGTATCGAGAAACTTATATTCGAAAGGTAGTCCCTTACTGAACTCCTTGAATTTATCTTCTATTTGACCCAAGGTGTTTGCAATGGTACCGCCCTGAATTTTCACAATAGTACTGTTCAAGATGGGATAGGCTTGGATTAGTGTTGGTTGGATGGTTTCGTAAAGCGATTCAGCGTGAAAGTCTTTGACCACACCAATAATCTCCCTTTCATCGCCCCAAAGTTTGATCACTTTTCCGATTGGATCTTTCAGCCCCATTAATTTAATAGCCGTTTCATTGAAGATGATTTTACCTTCTTCATTCTGTCGGTTACGCTCAAATGTTCGACCTTGGATGAGTTCTATCCCCATGGTTTCAATAAAGCCAGAACTCATTTCTAGATTGATAAACTGAAAATTTTGATCGGGATCTTGTCCCGGCCAACTCAGCCTCGTCGACCCGTGATCGCCAGTTAAATCATGACCAGTTGAAGCCGTACTGATCACTCCAGAGATCGTCTCTAACGATGCCAAAAAACCTTCGTAGGCAGAATCATCAATGCCAGTATTGTCAAATTTAACGACGTTATTTCGATCGTATCCAAGGTTCTTTTTTTGTATGTAGTCTACCTGTTTAGAGATAATTAAAACACTGAAAATCAAGATTACCGAAACAGCGAATTGAAAGACAACTAGTCCTTTTCGGACCATTAATTCACTAAAGTTTTTTACGAGTTTGCCCTTCAGAGATTCAGTTGTTTTGAGTCGAGATAAGTATAGTGCAGGGTAACTGCCTGCCAATATCCCGGTGATTAACATGATCAAGCCTATGAACCCTAGTTCTTTTAAGGAAAGATTAACGGAGAGCGACTTCCCAGTGGCCTGATTGAATTGGGGAAGTATGGCATTGACGATAATAAACGCAATGACGACTCCCAGAAAAGTCAATAAAAATGACTCAGTAAAATACTGTCCGATGAGAGTTCTTCTTTGAGCACCGATCGCCTTTTTCACGCCAATTTCTTTTAAACGACTTGCCGCTTTCGCCGTGCTCAAGTTCATGAAGTTGATACAAGCAATGACCAGTATGATTAGGGCAACAATGGAGAAGAGATTTACATAAGCAATTCTACCGCCGGCAACTTCGCCATTCTCGTAATTACCATTGAGATATCTTTCTGAGAATTTTTGAGCAAAGAGTGTCGTTTTTGACTTTTGAACCTTGCTTTGGATCAGCTTTTCAATCTTTTTATTGAAATCATCTGGCGACGCTCCTTCTTTCAAAAGGACTAGGGCGTCTGGATTGGTATTGCCCCAATTCTCCATGTACTTGTAAGCCTTCATCATGACTTCTACATTGAGCAACAAGTCAAATTGTAGCGTGGAGTTCTTGGGTAGGTTTTTGAAAACACCTGCGATCATATAAACACCCGTTGTTGCTCGGCTTTCATTCCAATCGATCGTATTTCCGATAAGGTTTTCTGTGGTTCCATAAAGTTTGATGGCAAGCGATTCTGAGATGAGCACATCAGATTCGTTTTTCAATGCCGTTTTTGTGTTGCCAGAAACTAACGGCAAAGAGGTGACTTGGATATACGCTGGATTTACATATTGAGGCCTAGCTCTGATTTGCTCTTCTTCTAGAGTAACATAACCTTTGGTACCAAAAATTTCGGGAGTCCATACCATGGAAGCAGCCTCTACTTCTGGAAAACGAGCCATTAACTCCTCTGACAATCGACCTGGCATGGAAGTCCTTGTCACAATTTGTCCGTTGTCAATTCTATTACTCAGGATTTGATAGATACGGTCTTCGTTTTCGTAGAATTTATCCGTATTCATTTCATCGGACACCCAGAGATAGATTAAGAAGGTGCAGGCTAAACCACTAGCCAAACCGAATAAGTTGATCAGGAATGTACCTTTAAAGCGTTTAAAGCTTCTAAATGAGATTAAGAGGTTGTGTTTGAACATGGCTGTTTTATTAATTGAGTATTGACTTTTTCCCTTGAAAAAAAGGTGAGATATGATGCTAAGAGTCTCTATCAAATAGAGAAACTTGGCCGTTGTTGGGCCTTTGGTTTTTACATTGCGATCAAATAATTCCTCCAAGTCCCAAAGGGCAGTTGATTGGAAATCATAAGAGCAAAAGCTCTCTAATAACCACTTTGCAAATCGGGGAGGTTGAATTTTTGGATTTTGAGAATTCATTCTATCCTTCGTTTCTTAAGCTTTCTGAAATGTTGACACTGGTTGACCGAGCGGTTTGTATAGCCACAGTTAGCCAGGCTAGAACCAACATCAGTATACTTGTTAAAACGAAGTGTACAGGTTTCAGACTTATTCTATAGGCAAAGGTTTCAAGCCAGTTTTGCATCAGATAATAGCCGACAGGTAAAGCAACCAGAATAGAGGTCAGAACTAGTAATGCGAACTCGCGGGAGAGAAGGTAGATGATTCCTAGTCCACTTGAGCCTAAAACTTTTCTGATGGCTATTTCCTTAGTTCTTCTTTGAGCACTGAAAGAAGTTAACGCCAATAGTCCCAGACACGATATGGTTATGGCAACTATAGCGAAATACTTTGCAAGTGTATTAATGCGCTTTTCAGATACATAAACAGCCTGATAGTTTTCGTCCATAAAATTGAATTCAAAAAGATGTCCTGGATTAAAAGACTCGTATAATTCCTGAACATTCTCAAGCGTTTCTTTTTCTAAACCTGCCTGCATTTTTACTAAAAAGTTGTCTCCGCCATCATTCAATGAAAATATGAAGGGAGCGATGCTTTCTCTTAGCGACTGGTAGTGAAAATCTTCTACAACGCCTATGATTTTATGCATTCTTCTATTGGCATAAAATTGCTCACCAATAGGGCGATCATATTTGATAATGTCTAATGCGGCTTGGTTGAGGATTAAGGCGTCTTTGTCGGTAGCAAAGTCTTTTGAGAAAGTTCGCCCTTCAATGACTTTTATTCCTAAAAGCTCGATTAGGTCGTAACCTCCTTGAATTTGATAGAACCGAATTCTCCAATCTTCTGACTTATCCATTCCCTTCCAACCGTATCCTTGTGAATAAGAAATTCTTCCTGGTAACACACCTCTCATATGAGAGGCTTTAAGAACTCCAGGGATCTTTTTTACTTCTGTCAGGAAATCGTCAAAATCGTTTTTAAGCTTACCATCTTTGGGGAAGGTGACAATGTGGTCTTTATCATAACCTAAGTCGGTGGTCTGTATGTATTCGATTTGTTTGTACATCACAAGTACCGAAACCACTAAGATTATTGAAATAGCGAACTGGAATACCACTAGACCTTTTCTGATCCATAGGCTACTGAATCCACTTGATAGTTTTCCTTTCAAAGCGACAACAGTTTTGAATCCAGATAAGTGAATGGCAGGGTAAATTCCCGAAATGAGTCCAGTGATCAAAGCGATGGTGAGAAATCCAAAAATGATTTCAGGATTAAGCTCAAAAGTCACTTCTTGATTGAGTACTTTATTGAATTTAGGCAGCAGCGCAAACACCAGAACCAAAGCACCTGCAAGGGCCAATAGAGACATCAAAATCGACTCTCCAAAATGTTGGAGAATCAGATTTTTTCGGTGGGCACCTATAGCCTTTTTCAACCCGATCTCTTTGACTCTTCTGTCAGCTTTGGCTGTGGAGAAGTTCATGTAATTGATGCAGGCGATAAAAAGAATAAAAATAGCCACAAGAGAAAACAGTCTAACGTAAGCGATACGCCCTCCGACGGGCCGACCGTCTGCATATTGATCATATAGGTATCGGTCAGCAAATCTTTGGGCGAATAGAATCTCTAGTGAACTCTGAGTCTTAGTGGACAAAAATGATCTGATTTTCTCATTGAACTCGTCCATGTCTACACCTGGAGTCATCACCAAATGAACTTGAGTTCCTCCATTGTACCATTTCATTAGTTCTTCCTGATCTCTAAAAAGTTCATAGCTGAAAAGAATATCAAATTCAGCTCTATGATGACTTGGTTTTTCAAAAACACCAGAAACAATATGGGTTCCATCAAAGCCTTTCTCGTTTTCAAATTTCACAGTCTTGCCTAGTGCTTCTTGGCTTGATGCGAATAGGTTGAGTGCCATCTTTTTTGAGATAATGATCTCATTTTTATTCCTTAAGGCATTTGACTTATCGCCTGCGATAAAGTCTAGTGGAAATACATTGAAATAGGCAGATCCGATGTATTGCGGCATTGCATCCACTTTATTTGCTCCATAGGCTAAAGTTCCTCGATAGAATTTGTTTGTTGCAACAGGAATAGCATAATCTACTTCAGGAAATTCTTCGTTCATGGCATCTGCCAGCGGGTTAGGTGTGCTACCTTTCGTATTGGTTTCGTAACCATCTCCCGTGACGAAACTAGATAAAACTTGATAGTGTCTGTCGCTATCTTTTTCATTGAAGTTACCCTGGCTTATTTCGTGATTCACCCATAAATAGATTAGTAATCCACTAGCTAGACCTATAGAAAGACCAAATAGATTGATCAGCGAAGCACTGCGATAGCGTTTGAAGTTTCTGAAAAATAGTAGGAGGGTATGTTTGAACATGGCTGTTTTGTTAGTTGAGTAGTGACTTTTTCCTTTGAAGAAAAGGTGAGTTATAATGCTAAGAGTCTCTAGCAGATAGAGAAACTTGGCTGTTGTTAGGCCTTTGGTTTTCACATTGTGATCAAATAATTCCTCCAAGTCCCAAAGGGCGGTCGATAGGAAATCATAAGAGCAGAAGCTCTCTAATAACCACTTGGCAAATCGGGGAGGTTTCGGCTTACCCTCCCCTTGGTTTCTGAATTGCTTATTCACTTCTTAAACTTTCTGTGATATTGACGCTAGCAGATTTAGCCGTTTGACTCACGATGGTTAACCAAGCAAATAGTAGCATTACTACCCCAGATAAAACGAAGTATACTGGTTCTAAACTGATGCGATACGCAAAACCATCTAACCAGTTTTTCATGAGGTAAAACCCGATTGGTACGGCAATGAGAATGGCGAGAAGTACTAAGACTGTGAATTCTTTAGATAGAAGTCTCATGATGCCACTATTGCTAGATCCAAGTACTTTCCTGATAGCTATCTCCTTGAATCTTCTTTGGGTACTAAAAGCAGTAAGTGCCAAAAGTCCTAGGCAAGAAATCGTAATAGCAATACCCGAAAAGTACTTGGAAAGGGTTGAAATTCGCTTTTCCTCAAGGTAAACTTGTTGATAGCTGTCATCGACAAACTCAAATATAAAGGGGTACCCGGGGTTAAAAGATTCATGCAGTTTTTCAATGGCTCTAATGGTTTCCATTTGATTTTCTGGCCTGATCTTGGTCATGAAACGATCTCCGTCTTCACTATACATAAAGAAGAAAGGGCCGATTTCTTTTTGAAAGCCCTCGAAGTGAAAGTCTTTGACTAAGCCTACAACCTCACCTACATCATGACCATTATAGAACCTTCTACCAACAGGTGCATCATATCCGATAATCTGTGCAGCGGATTCATTTAAGACAACCGCTACTTCATCGGTGGCAAATTCTTTAGATAACGACCTACCTTCTTTGAATTCTACACCCAAAACTTCAGCCATTTCGTAACCACCTTCTATGAAACTAAAGTCGACTCTTGGAGCTTCTCGATCCATGTCTTCCCATTGCATGCCGCTACCACCGCTCACTTGTCCCGGTAATTCCCCCCAGAGGTAGGACATACTGACCACGCCACTTAGGTTTCGGACTTCGCCCATAAAGGCTTCCGCATCGCCTTCGTACAGTTTGCCATCTCGATTAAAAGAAACAAGCTGTTCCTGATCATAACCCAGATTCGACGCACTTATGAAGCTCATTTGTTGGTAAATGACTACTGCTGAGATTACTAGCACTACAGAAGTAGCAAACTGAAATACAACCAGTCCTTTTCGAAGCCAAAGACCACCCGAACTGGCCTGTAGTTTTCCTTTTAGCGCTAATACCGGCTTGAAACCAGACAGATAAAGACCAGGGTAAATTCCGGCAATTAAACCAGTAAGAATAGTAAGGGTTAGGGCTGGCAGCACGAGGTGAGAAGCTTGACCAATCGCCAGTGACTTTCCTGTAATGGTATTAAAGGAGGGAAGGAATATAGTAGCTATTCCAACTGCCAAAAGGAGAGACAGAAATGTAATGAATATACTTTCGCTGAAAAATTGATAAATCAATGCTCTTCTTTGAGCGCCAATGGCCTTCTTTACACCAATTTCCTTAACTCTCCGTGAGGCTTGGGCGGTAGATAAGTTCATGTAGTTGATACAAGCAATGATTAAAATAAAGACCGCGATGAGTGAGAAAATCTTTACATATACAATGCGTCCGGCAACTGGAACTCCATTTACATATTTTCCATAGAGATATTTATCAGAATATTTCTGTACAAATAGCTTGTCATCGTACCCAGCGAATTTGTCGAGTATGTCATAGATTTTTGCGTTAAACTGATCAATATCAACTCCGTCCTTCAACACCAAATGAACTTGAGTTCCCCCGTTATTCCAGTTATTATTCTCTGGTCTCCAACTTAAAAAATGGTCGAAGCTTAAAAGGATGTCATGAGGAATTATGTCATCTTCAGCAGGCTTAAATACTCCTGTTACCACAAAGGGCCCTTGATGATATTCACCCTTGAATTGAACTGTCTTACCCATGGCATTTTCGGCACCTCTAAAAAGGCTGTTCGCCAACTTTGTGGAGATAACCACTCCGTTATTATCCAAAGCATTGGCTTTATTACCAGCTAAAAAGTCAGATTGGAAGATATCGAAGTACCCATCACCTGCAAAAATGGGTACTGCCCATAGGTCGTTGCCCTCGTGAGAAAGCACACCCTTATAATAAGGTTCTGCCATAACGGGTATTCCCTTTTCCACTTCAGGAAACTCTTCTTCCATCGCTTTCGCCAATGGCATCAGCGCATATTCTTTCGTGTTTATATCACTGGAATATTTTGTATTTACCAAAACCTGAAAATGCCGATCACTGTCCTTTTCCTCGAATTGTCCCATATGCAATTCGTCATTTACCCATAGGTATATCATGAGGGCACTTGCAAGGCCAGTGGCTAAGCCGAAAAGGTTGATTAGGAAAGTGCTTCTATAGCGTTTGAAGCTCCTAAATGAGATAAGAATGTAGTGTTTTATCATAGCGGTTTTGTTTGTTGAGTATTGACTTTTTCCTTTGAAAAAGAGGTAGGTGACAACGCTAATTGCCTCTCTTAAATAGAGCCATTTAGCTTTGTGGATTCCTTTAGTTTTTACATTTCGATGAAATAGCTCTTCCATATCCCAAAGTGCTGTGGACAGGAAGTCATAAGAACAAAAGCTCTCTAGTAGCCACTTGGCAATTCTTGGTGGCCGTGTTTTTTGTCGCCCGAGACTCATGGTTTGATGAGATTGATTTTGGCTTGTGGAAGGCGATCGAAGAGGGAGTTTCGCATAGCGCGTACCTCATCGAGTATGGACATGCCTTCTTTGGTAATATCGAAATACTGTTTTCTTCTGCCTCCTTGTTTTTCTGTGATTCCACCAATTCTAGAGTTCACCCAACCCTTTTCTTCCAATCGTTGCAGCGCAGAATATAGCGCTCCAAGACTTATGCTTTTGTTGAGTTGTTCTTCAAGTTCTAATTTGATGGTGACCCCATAGGCATTGTCTTGCAGTACACCTGTGGTTAGTAGAACAAGTTCTTCGAAGGCTCCTAATTTCAGTTTTTTCATTCACTCTTCTTTTTACATATAGCATCATAATTGAACTATATTACGGAAAAGAGAATAAACATTTAGGAAGGTTGCATACCTCCTTTAATTTTCTTCTTTTTTTAAATTACGTGGGGTCTATTCCTGATTAGGAGAGGAGGGTTGACTGTTGGTTGGGATAAGTAAAAGTGGTCTCCAGTGCAAATTTATAGCACTGGAGACAATCCTGAGGAAGGACATTATTCATCCTTTAGACTTTCTGTAACGTTCACTTTGGAAGATTTTGCGGTTTGTGTCATGATGGTGAGCCAAGCTACCGTCATCATGAGAATTCCAGCAATTATATAATAGATGAACTTTAATTCAATTCTGTAGGCAAATCCATCCAGCCAATTCTGTGTCAGATAATAACTTATTGGTAAGGCTATAATGATGGCTGTGAATACTAGTAAAATAAACTCTCGAGACAGCATCTGAGCGATTGCCGTACTCGTAGACCCTAAGACTTTTCTAATGGCAATTTCTTTAAATCTACGCTGCGTGCTAAAAGTAGTTAGCGCCAAAAGGCCAAGGAAAGAGATAGCAATGGCTATTCCAGCAAAATATTTCGAAAGCACTGTGATGCGTTCCTCTGCCGCGTATATCGCTTGGTAGTCATCATCTAAAAACTTGTATTCAAAAAGATAACCCTCGTTTAGGCTTTCGTATAGTTGTTCGATTCGTTCTATTGTTTCTCTTTCCGTTCCAGCGGCCATTTTTACAACGAACTTCGACCCGCTATCAGTCAATCTGAAAAACAAAGGCTTGACTTTTTCTTGCATAGATTCGAAATGGAAATTTCCCACTACGCCAATTACTTCTTTGGCACTAACTCTCGGGTTAAAGTTGCCAATCTTCTGTCCGATCGGGTCTTTTAATTGCATCATCTCAACAGCTGCCTCATTTAATATATAAGCATCTTTATCAGTAGGAAAGTCCCTAGAAAAGTTACGCCCTTCTTTCAGCTCTATATCCAGTAAGTCGATCAGGTCATATCCGCCACGGATATTGTAAAACCTTAAACTTTTATCGTCCTCACCCATACCTTCCCATTTGAAGCCTTGCGTGTAATAGACTTCGCCTGGTAATTCACCACTCATTTGCGATGCTTTTACAACGCCAGGAATGTTCCTTAGCCCTGAAAGAAAAGGCTCGAAGTCCGTTTTGAGTTTGCCTTCTTTTGGGAAAGTGACGATGTGATCTTTTTCATAACCTAGATTTGTGGTTTGAATAAACTCCACCTGCTTGTAGACTACGATCACCGAAGCGATCATTATCACTGAGACTACGAATTGGAAGATCACTAGTCCCTTGCGTAGCCAAATGCTATTTCCACCACTCTTCAATTTCCCTTTCAGCGCGACGATAGGATTAAAGTTTGAAAGTAAAAGTGCTGGATAGATTCCCGAGACAAACCCGGTAAACAAGGTTATCGATAAAATAGCAATTACGACATCCTTGGAGAAAGTAAAGGTCAATACCTTTCCGGTGATTTCATTGAATTGTGGAAGAAGCAGGAAAGCTATACCTATGGCCACTAATAATGCAAGAAAAGCCATAGACACAGATTCTCCGAAATACTGTAAAACAAGGGACTTTCGGCCTGCGCCAATAGCCTTTTTCACACCGATTTCCTTTATTTTTCTTGAGGCTTGAGCAGTAGAGAAATTCATGTAGTTAATACAGGCTATGATTAAAATAGCAATGGCTATCAGGGAAAAGAGTCGCACATAAATGATTCTTCCAGAGACCGGTACACCAATCTCAAATTTGCCGTAGAGATATCTTTCCGAGTAAGGTTGAGCATAAAGAATATCTTTCCAATTCTCAGATAATGTGGTTAGATAGGTTTTGAGTTTAGTGTTAAACTCAGCCAAATCCACCCCTTCTTTGAGGACTAAGTGCGCTTGAGTACCACTGTTGTACCATTGCATTAGGTCTGGATTTTTGAAAAGTTCATAGCTAAAGAGCATGTCAAAGTCAGCCGAATTGTTCTTGGTCTTTTTAAAGATTCCTGTGACGAGATATACGCCTTCATAGAATTCATCTTTGAACTCTACAAGTTGGCCTACGGCATCGTCGGTGGTATCGAATAAACTGATGGCCAGTTTCTCTGAAATCGCTACTTCTCCTTTATCAGACAGTATTTCATGTTTGTTTCCATGGATAAAGTCCCCCGGAAATACATTGAAATAGCCTTTTCCAATGAATTGATATCGAGCTCGAGCTTTATTTTCTTCGAATGAGAGAACGCCTTTGTAGCCTTGATAAGCTTTGACAGGAAAAGCATATTCAATTTCAGGTAAATCTTTTGGTAACCTTTCAAATAACGGGTTTGGGGTTGATCCATCTGTTTCAGTGTGGTAAGTGCCTGAAGTAGGATAAGTATGGATAACTTGAACATGCCGATCGCTATCTTTTTCATGAAATTTATCTGTCTTAATTTCATCATTCACCCACAGATAAATCAATAACGCACTGGCCAATCCTGTTGCCAGTCCAAAAAGATTGATCAAAAAGGTGCTTTTGTAGCGCCTAAAACTTCTGAATGAGATTAATAGATTGTGTTTGAACATAATAGTTGAGTTTTTCCCGAAGATTCGGGGTGACCGATATTTTTTAAAGGCAAAAGGTCTAAGGTAGTTTAGCACCTGAAACCAATAATTCCTTTTTGCTTTTGCGCTCGAATGTGTTTCCAGTGTTTGATAGAATTTTTCCTCCAGATCGCCTTGAACCTCTTCCGCTAAATCCTCTTTCAAAAACCAGAGTAATAGCTTTTCGGCGAGTCGTGGAGGACCGATATGGTTTTTTAGGCCGATCACTCAGACCTCAATCTTGCAGCTGGGTTTACGGTAGCAGCTTTGAATGATTCAAAACTCACGGTAATCAAAGCGATAGTGAAGGCCATTAGCGCAGCCAAACCAAAGATTGACCAAGATAAATCGATTCTATTGGCCATATCACCGAGCAATTCGTCCATCAGGTAATAGCCTGCAGGTATGGCAATCGCAATGGCAATTAATATGAGTTTTATAAAATCCGATGCGAGTAGTTTAAAGATCCGCTGTGCACTGGCACCAAGTACTTTACGAACACTGACTTCCTTAATTCTTTGATCGACCGAATAGGCAGAAAGTGCAAATAACCCTAAGCAGGCAATAGTCACTGATAAAATCGAAAATATCACCAGTAATAACTTGGCTTGGGTTAGGCCTTCATACATTTGCTCAAATTTTTGATCCATAAAACTGTATCGCAGTGGCTGGTTTGGCTTGAACTTATCCCATGTGTATTGAATAGACGATAAAGTCTGCTCAACATTACTAGCATCTACCTTCAGTGAAAGCGTTTCTCTACCACTGCCTAAAACCATAGCAAGCGGTCGGATGGAACCCGTTAATGATTCGAAATAAAAGTCTTTGACCACACCGATAATGCGGTATTTATCGTCAAACATATCTATGACTTGAACACCTAACGGATCTTCTAAGTTGAAGGCTTGCGCCATGGTTTCATTAATAATGATAGATTCTTCATCAGCCATTGCCTTGTCGAAATTTCTACCCTTTACTATTTCCATACTCATTGTCGCCAGATAGTCTTCATCGACAGTCCAACGCGATGCTTCGAAACCTTCATTTAAGCCTCTATTTGTCATGAGCCCAAAGCCGAAGTTAGTTCTTCTGCCACCCTCTACAGGGATATAATCGGCTAATGAGGCTTGTTTGACGGTAGATGAGCGCAGCATTTCTTCCTTCATGACTTTTCGCTCATTTTCGTTCAAGCCATTCAATCCCATTATGTTAATGACCTGTTCTTTCTCATAACCCAAGGACTTGGTCATGAAATGTTGAAACTGTTTTTGAGAAACTATGGCAGCAATGATCAGTACAACGGTTACTGTAAACTGAAATACTACCATGGTATTTCTGAAAAATGAAGCCTTCGTGCCCTTAGTCATACTTCCTTTCAATACTTCGATTGGGTTGAATTTTGATAAGTAGAAAGCTGGGTAAATTCCCGATAGCAAACCGATGGTTAAAGCGGCGAGCAATAAAGTTGGAATAAACCAAAAAGAACTCCATGGAATAGCGATGGATTGGGCTGCTACCTCATTAAACAGCGGTAGCATAATCCACGCAATTAAGGCTCCAAGGGCAACAGAAAGAACACTGTAAAAAGAGGATTCAGTGAGGTGTTGTACAATAAGTCCTGACCGATGAGAACCCACAACTTTTCTTAAGCCGACTTCTTTAGCTCTTTTAACCGACTTGGCGGTAGATAGGTTAATAAAGTTTAGCCCTGCAAGCAGAAGTATGGTCAAGGCAACTCCTCCAAAGATCCAAATCAGATCATGCGTCCCATGCTTCATATTATCGCCTATGTTTTCTCTATTTAGGTAGATGTTTTGAATGGGTTGTAAATAGAAGGCTTGGTGTAGTTGAATGTCATCGGTACGGGTCTGGCCGGCTTCTTTTAGCTCATTGATCACGTAAGTATCTCTGATCTTTACCAACTTCTCTTCCATGGCCGTTTTATCGGTATTAGGAATGAGCTTTATGTAGAAATCATAGTTAGTACAGCACCAGCCAGAAGTTCCAGGCCCACTTTTACGATCTTTCAGTGTCATGATAAAGTCGCCCTGTAAATGCGAAGTGGTCGGGAAATCTTCCATCACACCGCCGATTGTATAGGCGTTTTCCGAATCATCATTCAAGACGATCTGCTGACCAACAGGATTCTGATTCGGGAAGTACTTATCAGCCTTGCTTTTGGAAATAACGATGCTGTTTGGCTTATCTAAGGCGCTAATTTGACTGCCATATACCATCGGTATTTCTAGGATTTCCAATAACTCAGGGTCGGCATAAAAGAACCCTGATTCGTAGATGTTGGTTGGGGAATTGATCAATCGGATGTGATTGTCTCCTACGTTTCCCCATTTCCAGAGTACCACACGGCTTACTTTTTCTATTTCAGGAATATATTCCTCTAAAACTGGTTTAAAGGGGCCATGTAGATTGGTCCATAATTCCGAATATTCTTCACTTTCATAGCTATTGGCGATTCGAAAGATGCGTTCGCCATCTTTGTAATGTTTATCATAGCTGAGCTCATGATTGATGTATAGTGCTATGAGTATGCATGCTGCAATGCCTACAGCAAAACCCCCAATTTTAATTGAAGAAAAGACCTTATCTCTTAATAAGTTTCTCCATGAGATCTTTAAATAGTGTCGTTGCATTGTTCCTGTTTTGAGTGTTATTAACCTATTCTTTTTTAAGGCAAATGGTCTTACATAATTTGCCACTTGTCGCCAGTAATCACGTTTAGCTTTTTTAGTACCGGCTAACGCTAATTTTTTGGCATATCTTTCCTCAAGATCGCCCAAGACTTCTTCTGCAAGGTCTTCTTTCAAAAATCTTAACAGTAACTTCTGGGCGAAGCGAGGAGGTGCTATGTTTTTAGTTTTACTCAGATCTTAATGATTTTACTGGGTTGGCCGAAGCGGCTTTGATAGTCTGTATACTGACGATTAAAAGTGTTACGACTAAAGTTGAGACTATAGCGACAACAAAAATCCACCAATCGAGACCAATTCTATACTGATAAGAATCAAGCCATCGACTCAAAGATGAGTAAGAGATCGGTACAGCGATAATAGATGCAATCATGATCAGGACTGCAAAATCGCTCGTCAAAAGTTTCCAAAGGTTTAACAGAGGTGCACCTAAGATTTTTCTAATTCCTACTTCTTTGGTGCGTTGTTCGGCAACAAATGAAGCTAAACCATAGAGGCCCAAAACACTGATGAGTATGGCTAATACACTGAACAGTGTTACCAAACTACTGATGCGCTCCTCTTCTTTGAATTTTAGTGCATATTGATCGTCTATGAAGCTATAGCGAAAAGGATGAGTTGGCGCTAGTGTTCTCCATGTGTTCTCTATTTTGGGTAAAGCCTCGGATAGGCTTACGTTTGGATTTACTCTAATGAGTAAATATCTGAGGTCAGCATTAAGAGGAAAGATAAATGCTGGCATGGGTGGCTCGAAGGGTGATTCCTTAATCATATCGGTGGCTACGCCAATAATCGTGTACTCATTTTTCCCATTGAACCCATCTTTATTTCGAATTTTCATGCCAATTGGGTCGTCTAGGTTCATGATCTTGGCGGCTGATTCGCTGATGATTACGCCACTGTTTAAATCGGAGGCTATGTCTTCATTAAAGTCTCGGCCTTGCAAGATTTTCCATCCTACCGTTCTGCCATATTCTGGCCGCACAAAAACGGTGTTGAAGGAGAATTCTCTTTCTTCCGATTGTCCAGTCCACTCAAAACCCTGATTTTGGCCTAGCGTGTTAGTCAATGGGTATGCAGCTTGAGCAATTTCCGTGACTACTCCAGTCTTTTTAAGTTCAGTTTGCAAGGTTTCAAAGATGCCGGCATACTCTCTGTTTTGAGCCCTTACAGTCATCAATCCTTCTTGGCTATAACCAACGGGTCTGTTTTTAGCAAACTGCGTTTGATTATGAATTGCAATAGTCCCTATAACAAGTGCTATGCTAATCGTGAATTGAAAAACAACCAGACCTTGGCGCGATCTTTTTCCGCCATTACCAAATTTGGAGGTTCCTCTTAGCGCTTGAATCGGCTTAAATGAGGAAAGATAAAAGGCGGGATAAGCCCCTGATAATAATGCGGTTGTCACAATAAAAATGACCGAGTACAACCAAAAGGAAGGATTAGAGAAAGGGAGAGGAATAGTTTTTTCTGCGATTCCATTAAACCAAGGCAATATTGCAGCAATAGCAATGATTGAGAAAGCAAAGGCCAACAAAACGAACAAAAATGATTCGGAAAGAAACTGCCTAATCAGCTGCGATCGCATCGAACCGATGGCCTTTCTTACACCTACTTCTCTCATGCGCTTTTGAGAACGCGCAGTGCTTAGACTCATAAAATTGGTACAAGCCAAGAGCAATACAAAAATCCCGATGGTGGTATATATCCAGATGAACCTTAATCGTGGACTTGTCTTTCTAATTCCATTCTCATAATAGGCGTTTAAATGCCACTCTGCCATTGGCATTACGAAGGCGCGAGGTTTACTTTTACCCTTCATGTGAGGAAACATAGTTTCTTCTATGGCTTCAGAAACAACCTTTGGATCAACGCCGGCTTTTAGTTCACCAAAAACGGCCATATTATAATTATCCCACTTGAAGAATTCGGGATCATTGTTGTAAAACAGTCTTAGCGGTGCTACAAACTGGGCATCTCGAAAAGCAGAATTTTTCGGGATGTCCTTATAAATCCCAGTGACAATCATGTCTGTCATAGCGCGTAATTTGACGAGTTGTCCCATTGGATCTGCCTGACCAAAGAGCTTTTTTGATAAGCTCTCACTCAGCATAATAGAATTCATATCCTCTAAACCCAACCGAGTACCGTGAATCATTTTTAGACCTAAAAGTTCAGGGCCATCAGGTTGCATATACCTTCCTGTTTGATTGAAGCTGTTTCGATCGACTGAGAGTAGAACCTCATCCGTTCGATAAGGCATCAAGACAACTTTATCGAAAAAGTGAGGATAATTTTCCTTTAAATGAGGCCCGAGTTGACTCACTTGTGAAGTGTTAGTCATTACTTCACCATTGTTCCGTTCTCTCTGATGTAGCACTTGAACAATTCGATCATAGTTCTCATGGTACTTGTTAAATGAGAGTTCATCATTGACCCATAGGCCGATCAAGAGCGCGACAGTCATGCCAGCGGCTAGCCCTCCGATATTGATCAATGAGTAAGTTTTGTTCTTCAATAAGTTGCGATAACTTATCAGTAAATTATGTTTGAACATGGTGTTGTTATTTATCCCGAATAGTCGGGGTGAGTTGATCTTTTTTAATGCAAAAGGGCGGAGGTAACCAAATACCTGAACCCAGTAATTTCTCCTAGCTTCTTTCAAGGAGTTCAGCCTAATTTTTAGGTAAAACTTCTCCTCCAAATCACCTTGTACCTCTTCAGCTAGCTCATCTTTTAAAAACCAGCATAGTAGCTTTTCAGCGAGTCGGGGGGGCGTGATTTGATTTTTTGTGCTTTTCATATTATCCCATAGTCACCCGAAAACCTTCTGTTATCGATGGTTTCCGAGCGGTTTAGGTAGAGGTCTTAGTTACTCGTTTCTTAAGGAATTCACTGGGTTAGCGATCGCAGCTTTGATAGCCTGAAAACTTACCGTTAACATGGTGATGAACATTCCACTCAAAGCTCCAACGGCGAAAATCCACCAATATAACTTGGTCCTGACCTGATAACTGGAAAGCCATCCGTCCAAAACGGTATATGAAATAGGGATAGAGATTATGCTAGCTATGAGTACCAACAAGGCAAAATCTTTTGATAATAGCTTCCACAGAGTTCCGATACTGGCACCCAGAACTTTCCGAATACCGATTTCCTTGGTTCTTTGTTCGGCGATGTATGCCGCTAGGCCAAATAATCCAAGACAACTTATGAAAATGGCTAGTATGCTAAAAAACTGGGCGAGACGGCTAACACGTTGCTCTTGCTCAAATTTTGCATTGTAATCGTCATCAGCGAAAGTGAAATCAAAAGGTGCTTCTGGAAAAATTTCGTTATAAACTTTTTCAATGGCAGGAATTGATGTGCTTGCACTAATTTCTGGGTTTAGTCTGATGTAAAGCCATTGCATGTATCCTTCATCAAGAAACATGACGGATAGAGACGTATCTTCAAAAGGAGACCCCTTAATCATATCCTCAACTACACCAATAATTGTGTACTTTCTTGCCTCTCGCCATCTTGGTTTGTAGGTGACTATCGTGCCTACTGGATTTTCCAGTTTCATAGCATTCATGGCAGATCTATTGATGATAATGCCTCTATTGTCTGTCTCTAACTCCTCTGAAAAATCACGTCCGGCAATGAACTTTAGACCCACAGCATCTCCATATCCGTGAGAAATGCTAATGGTATTGAATGACCTCGTGAAATTTGGGTCCATTCCTTCCCAGGAAAACCCAGGATTCCAGCCTTTAGTCGTTGTCACCGGGTAGTTGGAACTGCCAACTGCGGCAGCCATACCTGTTTTCAGTATTTCATCCTTAAGTAATTGCCTTTTAGGCATCACTTCAGGCGAAGCTGGATTAATCGCGATCATGCCTTCTGGAGTATAACCAACCAGCCTATTCTGAGCAGTTTGTATTTGGTTATTCACAGTAATGGTACCAATGATTAGGGCTATGGAAATTGTAAACTGAAATACCACGAGTACTTTTCTTGGTAATGCTGCTTTTTTGCCACCCGTGAGGGTGCCTTTTATAGCTTTAATCGGTTTGAAAGAAGACAAGTAAAAAGCAGGGTAAGAACCTGATAAGATTGATGTGAGTAAAACAAAACCACTGGTTAAGAACCAAAACTGGGGGCTTTGCCATGGAGCTGATATCTCCTTACCCGATACATTATTGAACCACGGAAGTAGTGCATAGAGTAGCCCTAAAGACAATCCGAAAGCCAAGAGGCTGTAAAGCAATGATTCAATATAGAATTGAGCGATTAACTGTTTTCGGATCGAGCCTAAGGTTTTTCTAATACCAACTTCTTTAGCTCGTTTTTCAGAGCGAGCGGTACTTAAATTCATAAAATTGATGCAAGCCAGAACCAGTACAAAAAGTCCAATTATACTGTAAAGCCATAAAAATCGCTTGGCTTGACTCGTCACAGGTTGACCGTTTTCCCATTCAGAATTTAAATGCCAATCTTTCATCGGGTGGAGAAAAAACTCCATATCTGCTGCTCTCGCACCTTCAGTTAAATTCGGTTTGAGCGCCTCATTAATAAGTTTGCTTAGCGTTCTTGGGTCGACTTCAGGTTTTAACTGTAGGAAGATATCTACGTTCTGATTATTCCAAGTATTCATTTTGTCAGCCCCGATCACCAATTCTACTCTTGCGAAGTATTTGCCATCGGAGAACTTTGAATTACTCGGTATGTCTTTATAAATACCAGTGACTAGTAGGTCGTCCTCAGCATCTAGTTTCACCAGTTTGTTCATTGGATCTTCTTTCCCGAAAAGACGTTCGGCAAAGGATTCTGAGATTAAAATTGAGTTGACATCACTTAAGCCATCCTCAGTGCCTCTGGTCATTTCGAGACCTAGCATTGCAGGCGCACCTGCTTGCATGAACATTCCTATTTGCCTGAATTTGTTTTCGCCATAGCTTATTACACGATTTTGGGTTCGGGCTCTAGATATCACAGTATGTTCTACCATATCTGGATATTTAGTGCTGATGAATTGCCCCATAGCAGTTACTAGTGAGTTGTTGGTGTATACTTCCCCACCTTCGTTTTCATGCCTCAGTAGGTGATAAATATTGTCGTAGTTACTGTGATATTTATTGAAGGTTAATTCATCTTTCACCCATAGACCAATGAGCATAGCCACAACTAAACCCATAGCAAGCCCGGCTATATTTATAAAGGAGTAGGCTTTATTTCTGAGGATTTGTCGATAGCTGATTTTAAAGTTGTGCTTAATCATACCTGTGTTGTTAAAGATTTTTGACTGGAAGAATTTAAAGGCGAAAGGCCTCATATAATTGAAGACCTGATACCAGTAATTTCTCCTTGCTTTTGCCTTTGAATAATTGTTGAGTTGACTATAAAATTTTTCATCTAGATCGCCCAATACCTCTTCTGCTAGGTCTTCTTTCAAAAACCAGAGTAGCAGTTTCTCCGCCATTTTTGGAGGTGCGGTATGGTCGTTTAGTAGCACTAGAAATTAAAGTTCAAGTTTCCTCCTGCTAGTGATGGGTATTGGTTCCAAAGCGAAACTTTAAAGTCCCTAGATTCTTGTAATGCGCGCTGACCGGCGGCAGTAATCGTGTAGATTCGTTTTCTTCTTCCACCGCGTTCGGCCGTGGAAGCTCCCATTTCAGAAGTGAGAAAACCTTTTTCTCCCAACCGATTTAATGTAGAGTGTACTGCACCTATCGAAACCGCCCTTTCAGTTTGTGATTCGAATTCTTCTGCGATTTTAAACGCGTACGCCTCTTTGTCAAGAATGCCTACTAATAGCAGAATGGTCTCTTCGAAGTCACCTAGTTTTGTTTCCTTCATAATACTTATGTTACTAAATTGTAGAACAAATATACGGAGTCATTTTCAATATGTTCTACTTTTTAGTAACTAATAGATGAGAACGTATGCTGAGGGTTGCATTTAGCGATATTTTTTTTCGGTTCGAACAATTCTTCCAATAGAAGAGATAATATTGTGGCGCCGAATAACAAGATCAGTGAAAAGAAAGTACCCCTTCGACCCTTCCATTAAGCATCACTTCATTGTGGCGCTTGGTTTAGCCATATGGGTTTTTATATTCCTATTTTTTACTGAGCCTTTAGATGTCAACGAGTTTGGTCCACAAGAAAAGCTGATTTATATGCCGCTTTACGGAGTTTTTACATCGCTCTGTTATCTCGCTACACTTCCGTTTCAAGTTTGGCTTTATAAAAGGAATAATCAAAAGTGGACGCACGGGAGTGAACTGATTCAATTTCTTTTTTTAATCATATTAGGCTTCATTGTCACGCGGTCTGTTTACTACTATATCGTGATGGAGCAACACCCCAATGCCTATACGATCGATTACTTTGCGACAGCGATTTACTTCCCAGGTATACTCACAATATTCCCAATCATCGCGATCGGTAGATGGTCTTTTGGAAAGTACAAAGACAAGAAATTGGAGGATCAGAAAATAGAAATTCAGGGCACTGGAAATTATGAGAGTCTCAAGCTTTTACTGAATGACCTCATTTGTATTCAGTCGTCTGATAATTATGTGGAAATTACCTACAGGGAAGATGGGGAGATCAAAAAACAACTGATCAGAAATAAGTTGACCGAGGTAGAAATATCAAGACCAGAATTGATTAGAGCCCACCGATCATTTTTGATTAATCCTTATCATTTCAAGCAATGGAAAACAGGGAATCGAAAGGTTTTTGTGATCTTATCAAGTGATATAGAAGTGCCAGTTTCAAAAACATACCAGCCGAATATAGAAGAGGCTGTCAAATCCGCCACAGAATAGTACATTTTCACCACAAGCCCTGTTAAATAGGTTTAAAGGGCGATTTCTGTTTGTACGTTTGGGTCATCAGTCACCCGAGAAATCGGAATAAAACCAAACAGAAATGAAAAATTTAATTACAATCCTAGCAGTATTATTTATCAGTTTTCCTATCGCAGCGCAGACTACTTGCGACTGTAAAGCAGACCTTGAATTTGTATATAATCAAATGCAAAACATGGCTTCTTATAAGTCTCAGATTAAAGGAGAATTAGAGGCCAGTTTTAAAGTCGAGTATCAAAAGATATCAGAAAAAGTCACCAACAATATGGATAAACTCGATTGCTATGTGGCGATCGGCCAGTTGGTAGATTTAGTAAAAGATAAACACGCTATGCTATACGAAGTAAGACCAGACTACACGCTTGATGACGCTCTGGATTCCAACTTTGTAAAGCAATATCAGGTAAGTGAAGATTTTAAAAACTTTCCAACCGTCGATATCGATTTGGAGGCACTTAGGTTACGTCTTGAATCTAAGCCTGTCAATGACATAGAAGGTATTTATAATGTAGGAAGTTCTATGGAGGTCGGTGTTTATAGAACTGAAAAGGCTGACAGTCTAGTGGCCGTTATGCTTACCTCCAAACTAGGGGTTTGGGCACCTGGTCAGATATTTATGTATTTGACAGCCACCGAACTTCCGAATCGCTATGACATTACCGCTTATGGCCAAGTACATAAGAACTTGCTTTCATATAAGGCACATTTAGTATCGAATGGCATTTTAATGAGCAATGTTACTAAAGAAGGCCTAAAAGAGAACTTTGTGCATGTAGATAAGAAAGCGCATGAGGCTTATAAGCTCCATACGCTGAATGATAATGTGCAATACATTTGGTTGAATAGCTTTTCTCGTTTCGGAAATGCCGATAAAAGAGACGCATTAGTCAAGCAAATCAAAAATGAACTTAACGCTGAAAACCTGATCGTCGATTTGAGAAACAATGGAGGAGGGGCAAGTAAAATTTCACTACCAATAGTCAAAGCCATTCGAAAATCAGGTGTGAAAGTGTTTGTGCTTACAAATTTTGATTCAGGCAGTAATGCAGAGCAAACGACAGTAAGGCTAAAGAATATTAAGAGTACAGTACACCTAGGTCAAACAACTTATGGTGCGATAGCCTACGGACTCAATTATGGCTATACCTACACTTCGCCATCTGGTTTTTTCAGTTTTACACCAACGGACATGAGATTTAATCATTTCTTGAAATATGAGGTCACTGGAGTTGCCCCAGATATCACTTTAAGTCCTGATTCAGATTGGATTCAACAAACTATCGATTACATCAACACACAACGACTTTAATCATGAGAAATTTACTAATCATTATCATCGGTTTAGTCATAGTTGGGAAATTGAGTGGTTATCAATCAGAAAAAGAAGTGCTCATCATCGGTACTATGCATGATGTACCCAACATTGTGAAGCATAGCTATAAACCACTTTTGAAAATTGGGAAGAAGTACAAACCAGAGGCAATTTATGTAGAGCGACAGCGCCCTGATGACTCCTTGAGTTTGGTAAACTATGAATCGAAGTGGTTTTTACCCAAAGGCGATACTTTAAGAGAAGCTTTTAAGGTAGACGTTAATAGAATTCAAACCCTTCAGCAACTTGGGGTAAAGGAGATGAGCCCTGCCGATTACGCCTACCTCCGTGATTATTATATGGTCAGTAAGGATAAGGGAAACTGGTCTTACTATAACTATCTCGCTAATTATGGTCTAAAGGGTAGTAGAAAGCCTACTCAGGAAGAAAACGGAGATTTAACGGCCAAACTAGCCATTCATCTAAACATGAATCGTGTTTTTGCCATGGACCATCAGCATGATATGCGTTTGTATTCGAAGTTATGGAGTGATTGTGTAAAAATGAGCAAGGAAGATGGTGAGGTGGATAGACTCGTTAAACACAATAAAAGGACTTACAACAAAGCTAAATTACCTGCAATTTTTGGTCGATTGGGAAAGCATACCAACAAGGTGAAGACCATAAAAAGTTATGAGGTATCTAACCGATTTACTTTTCGAGAGACACCATGCGAACCATGCGATCAGGCTGGAGCCGTTTGGGATAGGAGAAATGCCGGTATGGCCAAAAACATTGGTGACCAAATGGAAGAATTTGGTCATCAAAGAGCGGTAGTGGTGGTAGGAGCAGGGCACGTATTGGGGATTCGCGAGCAGTTACAAAAGCAATTTCCAGATATGATTGTAAAGATTATTGAAGACCTCTGAAAATAGATGTAGGACATTTCTGTTGGGAGATTTATGACTGATATATCTACCCGATGATAAGGCCACCACTAGGTAACTAGGGTGGTCTTTTTCATTGATAAGATTATTGTAACTTTCTCTCCAAATCCATCCTATGAAACATCTTTTAAAATCAGTTGTGGCAATTATCCTTTTGATGACTATTGCATGTTCCCCACAGGAGGAAAAAGTAGTAAATACTGACAAAATCACTAAAGAAGTACAGGCTAGAATGGATGCTTTTGTCGCCAGTAATAACAATATGGATTTAGATGCCCTGAAAGGCTTTTATTCCAATGATGAAAGTTTCTATTGGGTAGAGGATGGCAAAATTCAATATGCCAATAAACAAGTGCTTGAAGCTTCATTAAGTGGCTTGGTAGGGATGGTGTCAAGTGTCAATATGAAAATCCTTAATCAACGGATAAAGGTGGTTAGTGACGAATCTGCCATAGCCTTTCTTGAATATGATCAGGCCATGGCAATGTCTTCTGGAGGTGCTTTTAACATCAATGGTGCTATGACCGTGCTACTTCAAAAGGAAGAAGGTGTTTGGCGATTTTTAATCGGACACAGCTCCACTAAAAAGGAGCGATGATTAAGTCAGGGAAGCATCAGTTTTCTTTTTTTATCACAAAATGATCGATGAAAGTCGTCGCAAAATCAGACGCCAAAAGATCTTTATGTAGACTATTTCCAATTAAAAATTTGTAGAACGGTCGGCTGACATCTTGAGAATTGGCTAAGATGATAAATGTTAGATCCAGTTCTGGCACTTTCAAGAACAAAGAAGAGTACCCCTTCCACCATCCAGTATGCCAAATGAATTTCAAACCATAGTAATCGTGGACGAACCAACCTAAACCATAGATGGTTTCTTTTCCTTTTGGTGTCGCAAAGGGTGTGAGCATGCTGTTCCAAGATTCCGAACTCAAGAAAAGCCGAGAATCTATGGCATTAGAATATTTAGCCAAGTCAGAAACAGTACTCATCAGTCCTGCTGCAGGACCAAAATTGTAGTTAAAATCCACTGGCACTATCTTCTTCTTGAACCAATCGTAAGGTTTTGCCACTTTTTTGGCATAAGCATCTGGATCTAAGCCAGTCTTTGCAAAAGCAAGACTGTCATCGAGACTGGGCGCTGTGTTGGTCATGCCAATTGGCTTAATGATATCATTCACGACTAATTCGCTAAAGTCCTTTCCAGCGGCTGATAAATAAGCGTTTCCTAGAAGGTGGAACCAACTGCCATTGTATCGATGTTTATAGCCGGGTTTAAAACCATTCAATGTATTACCTCGCGCCGTATGTGTTAACAGGTGTTTTATTTGGATATTATCACTTAATCCCCATTTTCCAGGCAATTTTATGTCATGCTTTTTCAGCGGGTCATTGAGGCTGAATTTTCCATCCTCGATGAGTTGCATCAACACTAGGGCACCGAACGTCTTGGTAATGGAGGCCGTGTGATAGACAGTGTTTTCATCGGGGATTTCTTGTGTTTCTATATCCCGTACTCCGAACCCTTTCTTCCATTTGAGCTCTCCCTGGTTTACAATGCCTACTGAAAAACCAGGGATATGATGCTTTTGACGCAGTGCCTCTAGCTTTTTCTCGAAACTCGCTATGTTTTGCTCATTCCAACTCGAGTTATCCTTGCGAACAATGGTATTGGTAGAAATACAACTCGGTAAAAGCAACAGCACTATTAATAGTAATGCCCACTTATCAGCCCTAAGTTCTTTAAGGATCACTTGATTACTCCTTTTAAGATCTGGTTGGCAGTTTTACTTAACAGTTTTGGAGTTTTCGGTCCACTTTGATTTGTGATTATTGAAATAACAAGGTCGTACTTTGGAAAAATGAATAGCCAATTTTGCATACCTGTAGTTCCCCCATGATGATTGAAGTATTTGCCATGTTTATCAAGGCGCATTTGCCATAAGTAGCCCATTTTCGAAGCAGAGTTTTGTGCGAATAGTGGCTCATGTGATTTGACAATAACAGGGTCACTATCGTCCAACTGTGCCTTAGCATAGCGCATCATATCGGCCATGGTCATTTTAAGGCCTGATCCTGCAGCCCAAAGTGTATTAAGTTGATTTGGCGAAAGTGTTTTGTTATCCAGCCAATAACCTTGAGCTAAGCGCTCTTTTTTCGATTCGTCCAGCTTTATTGCTGTATCAGTCATACCATACCGATTTAGTATATGTTCTTCTAATAGAGTGTCTAGATCCTTTTCATAGATAGACTCTAAGATGTAGCCAACTAATTCAACCCCTGAATTGGAGTAGGAATATTTTGTGCCAGGTTTTGCGGTGATTTCCAGTTTTCTCAAGTCGGTGAAAAACTGATCCTTTGTATACTCTTTTTCGATTTTGTAATATTCCTGTGGAACGTCCTTTTGCAACTTCTGAAATATTACGTTGGCTGGCTCGGGTAGGAAAAGCGGTAAGCCAGCAGTATGTGTCAAGAGGTGTCTGATCGTTATTGCTTCGGATTCATACGCTAGGTTGGGATAGTCCCCATTTAGATATTTTCTAATATCATCTTCCAAATTAATTTTTCCATCCAAAACAGCCTTAGCCATGAGGTAACCCGTCAATGTTTTTGTGACAGAGCCAATTTCATAGATCGTTTGGTCGTTTGGAGTATTTCCTTCCCCTTTATAGAGTTCACCAAGGTGGTTCGTGACAGTTTCACCTTGGTAATAAATTCCAATGGAAACGGAGTTAATATTTTTTGACTTTAAGAATTTTGTGCCCTGCTTTTCAGTTATTGCTAGCAGTCGTTCTCGTTCGTTCGTGTTTTGTGCATGTGTTCCATGCACTTTGACGAATAGGCATAGTAGGAGTGTGAGTTGTAGGACCTTTTTGTAATTTCTCATGTCGAGTAAGTTTTCTGATTGTTGTTTTCAGTATTACCCGCAAGAGATTCTTTTGTTGATGAGAATTCTACTCAAATACGGATTTGAGCATTATTTTAAAGCTTTTTCTGCATACTGTGCTGCGTATTCTTTTGGCGATACACCAACAGATTTTTTAAATACACGCTGAAAAGTTGCCTGTGAATTAAAGCCTGAATCAAGTGCTATTCCAGTGATTGTATTGGTTTTTAGTTTGTCAGAACGCAAGTGTGATTTTACAGCTTCAATTCTGTAGTTATTCACAAAATCATTGAAGTTTTGCTTATGGAATTGGTTCAAAATAGTTGATATGTGTTTGGGGCTCACCTCTGCTTTTGTAGCCACTATTTCTCTTGTAATTTTCGGACTGAGGTAAAGCTGGTCCTCTTCCATGAGCCTCTTCAATTGACTCATAATTTTGGTCGCATCTGACTTAGAAATTTGTAATTGGTTTGTTTGTTTCTGCTCTTCATTCAAGAACTGGAGCTTATTGTTGATCACAAAAAAGGACCAGTAGATGAAGAATACGAGTGTGATTTCTAAAGGATAATAAACAAGTTGAACATTAATCGTCGAGTAACTTGCAAGGGTCCATGCAACGATCCATAATACTGCAAGGCCCGACAAGATGATCAGTAAGATTTTCGTGAATTTTAGAGTGGTTTTTTGATTAGCACTTGAACTAATCAATTCCCCTTCTTCAGCTGAACTCTTCACGTAAAGCTTAATTGACATACCCAGATAGGTAGCAAATACCAAAATACTCAGAGGTTGGCTGTATGTATCGAATATTTGATATAGTCCGATTAAATCAACTTCAAAACTTATTACCTGACTTATTGCGAGTAGATAAATAGATAGTAGAATCACATTTATGGCACCTTGAAAAATGGGCAATATCAAGTGTTTTAGGATTACACTTCGGGCAATGATCTTTTCGGGAAACAGAATGGATTGTATGTAAAAATAAAGGCTTGGGCCTGTTAAAAAGACGACTGTGTACGAGAAAAAATCGAAGAAAAGAATGCTTTTACTTAATCCCGAAAGGGCAGTAAAGGTTTCAAAGGCGTTATAGGTAATAGCCAAAATGAAAATGCCCAGAAAGAGCTGTGCTTGTCGCTTTCTCTTGGACAGTAAGATCAGTGAAAAAATAAGCCCCTGAATACCTCCAAGGAGTATGAGAACATTGGTTAAACTATAATCTAATTCCATGCGTATGTCGAACTGAGCAGTTTTAATTTCGGTATCGCGATCGAAAATTAGTAAATATTAAGCCAGCAGAAATACTCTTTTGCCGATTAAGAAATAAGTAAGTGGCTTTTCTCATAGGCTGATCGACCTACTTTATATAAATTCCCAAATTAAATGATACACTGACTAGTCGCTGATACTCGGCACTTTAGGTATTAAAACTGTAAGCTATGTCAAAAACAAAAAGCAACTTGGGACTTCGGTTCTTTATCCTTGAAATTTTTTCAATTTTCTTAGGGGTTACCATTGCATTTTTAGCAAACCATTGGAATGATCTTCGAAAAGATAGAATTAGTGAGCAGAAGATTCTAGTAGAGATTAAAAAAGAGCTCGAGGCCGATTTGTCAGATATTAAAACAAATATTGGCGGTCACGAGCGAGGTTTGGCCGCTGTTGCACTATTTCAAAAATACTGCACTGGGCAGGAGGTCAGCTTTGATTCTTTGAGCGCTAACTACTCACGCCTTTATCGCGATTATATATCCATTACAAACACTACTGCTTACGAATCTTTGAAATCTAAAGGCTTGGATATTATTTCAAATGAAAAGCTTAGAAACGATATCGTTTTACTATATGACTTCGAGTATGAGGTCTTAGAAAAGCTGGAGGAGCAATATCAACCAGCACAATTCCACCAAAACTATTTCACCACCCTCACCGAGCATTTTAAGGATTATATAACGTTTGATCAGAATGGGCAATTATTCTTTAACAAGAAATACCAGAAAGAGATCGACACCGAAATCATGATGATTTTGAAAGAAATTAAAGATTGGAGAGGCTTTTTAACGAGAGCTTACATGCAAACAGTAGATAGAGTAGTATCTGTGAGTCAAGCGATCGACAAGGAGATCGAGGAATAATTATGGCATTGAATATTGTATTGATCGAACCTGAAATTCCTAATAACACGGGTAATATTGGTCGTTTGAGTTTAGCAGCTGGAGCACATTTACACCTCGTAAAACCATTCGGCTTTGAACTAACCGATAAAAGAGTGAAGCGGGCTGGCTTGGACTATTGGCAGCATCTGTCTTTGACTATTTATGAAAATCAAGCATCTTTTTTCGAGCAAAACGGAGATAAACCAATGGCCTTTTTATCCAGTAAAGGAACTAAAGACCATTGGTCAATTGATTATGAAGACAATATGTTCTTGGTATTTGGTAAAGAGTCAGTGGGTTTATCTTCAGAAATCACCGAAAAATATACCGATCGGCTTTTTAAAATCCCGATGCATAGCGAGCATATCCGAAGCCTAAACTTGGCCAATGCAGTCAGCATAGTCGTTTATGAGGGCTTAAGGAGGTTAAAGTAAATTGACCTCAATTCGAACGGATCGCTTCCTCGACTACTTTGCCGTTTTCTCGAATAACAACCTTCTTTCCGTTCTCCAGGAACTCAAAAGTGAGACTACTTTGCTCATGAAAGAACATATTCGATTTCATAGGGCTTAAAAGTAGCTCCATTGGTCCAGCATTCATCTTAAGTTTCCCTTCTGACTTACCAAAGGTCACTTTGCCTGTTTGCGGTGCTTGGAATTCACCAACAAAACTCTGCAATGCTTCTTCACTTAAGAAGATGGCAGTATTGGCACTTTTGAATTGCACCGTTTGATGATCAAAACTCAGAACACGTGACATTTTCCATTGATTATTTTCAAAGACCCATACATGTGTAAACTTGGCTGACTCAACCATTTTGCCTTCAATAGAAAAGTTGTGGGCGCCACTGATAATAGCCCTCGATTTTCCCAAAGGATAAATAGCAATGCTTTCTTTGACAGGGGTTCTTTCTAGGTAAGCTCCATTGCCACATAAGTTTGATTCTAATGACTTTTTGAAGTTCGAAAGGCCCTGTGTTAAACCAGATTTATCGTGATAAAACTCGAGGTCTTCAGTCAAAAAGCTTATCATTTTGCTGATGTCACAGCTGTTGTAAGCTTGCCAAAACTGATGGTCATTTTCGCGAATTGCTAGCACAAGTTTATCTTCAGATTGGCCGTATGCGGCCACGGAATAAAATAGGTATATGATGAAAGCAAGTAGCTTACTTGATTTAAAAAATTGGGAGTTTTTGAACATTTTCTTTTTTGATTAAAAAAAGGCGACCGCCCTCTTGAGTTGATAAGAGAGCGGTCGCCTTTAAAATGTTGCAGAAAACTTTTATTCGTTTCGTAGACCTTTAATTGGGCTACTCAGTGCGGCTTTTAATGACTGAAAGCTAATGGTAATCAGCGCAATCAAGAAAGTAGCGCCACTGGCCACCACGAAAACGGTCACATTAAGACCATCGGAATAGACGAAATTATTGATCCAATCTTTCATGACATACCAAGCAATTGGAATTGCGATAAGGATTGAAATTAAGATCGGTTTCATAAAGTTGAATGACAATAGCCTAATGATTTGTCCCACTTTTGCCCCAAGTACAAGTCTTACGCTAACCTCCCTCGTTCTTTGTTCCACTAAGAATACCGATAGCCCAAACAGCCCTAGGCAGGCGATTAAAATGGCAAGCAATGAGAAGGCCATCAATATCTTTTCGATTCGGATAACTTCGGCATACATGCGTTCAAAACGTTGGTCCAAAAACGCGTAGACAAACGGTTGATTCGGTGCCATTTCTTCCCAAACGCCTCTAATCCGATCGATAGCACCTTGGATTTGGTCGGTTGCTAGTTTAACTGATCCAGTAGAATACATAGTGCCGAGCTTCATGGCCAGTGGTTCGATGGCCTCTGTCATTGGTGAAAAATGAAAGTCTTTAACTACACCAATCACCTTATATGTCTGCGAATTGTCATTTGTATTGGTGATTTTCTTGCCGATTGGATCATCAGCTATATTCAGCGCCTTGGCCATTGACTCGTTGATGACCATTGCCGCACTATCGCTCTTTATTTCTTTGGAAAAATTTCGGCCTTCGATAAGCTCAATGGCATAAGTTTCCATATAATGATGGTCGACAGTCCAATTTTGGCCATCGGCAGGAGTATCGCTTTTTGTTCGGCCTTCGAGCCACCAAACATTCCCATTTCTAGTCGATCCAGATACGGGTAAATAACCGCTAAAGGATGTTGAATTTACCTGTGGAAGCTTATTGAGTTCGGCTCGGAAAGTTTCAATTTTATCATCTCCTACCAAGTATGGACTTTCTATGATGAGCACCTGTTCTTTGTCGAAACCGATGTCCCTATTCATGATATATGATATTTGCTCGTAGACCACAAAAGTGCCGATCACTAGAACCACCGAAGCTGTGAATTGTAGTATCACAAGCGTGTTTCTTAAGCGACCACTTTTACTGCCTATGCTTAATTCACCCTTTAAAACGGTCGATGGTTTAAATCCGGATAGATAAAACGCTGGGTAAAGCCCTGCCACAACTCCAATCAGTACAGAGGCAACTGTGAGACTCGGGATAAACCAAAGCTCGTTCCATGGTAAGCTGATCGATTTTTGAGCCAGTTCATTAAAATAGGGTAGGAGTAAATAACTCAAGACTAGCGCCAGAATAAATGATAATAAACTGTATAGGGTAGATTCTGTGAGAAACTGTGTGATCAGCCCGCCTCTACTCGAACCGATCGTTTTTCTAAGCCCAACTTCTTTTGCCCTGTTAGCCGATTTGGCGGTTGATAGATTAATGAAATTGATACATGCCAAGCACAGAATGAATGCGGCAATTATAGCAAAAACCATCACGACCTTAATATCACTTTTTTGGAATGGATCGACTACATCTGCACTGTTCAAATGAATATCGGCGAGTGAAACCATCAAAAAGTGGATTGTTTCTACCAATCCCTCAGAATTTGCAAAACCCAATTGCTGATAAGTAGGCAAAAGATATTTTGATTTGAGCTGGTCTAGCTTGCCTTGAAATTCGGCTGGGTTGGTTTCAGTTTTTAGCGTTACAAAAACTTGATAATTATTTGATCCCCACGAAGTCTGTTCACCTTGCCAGAATTCAACTTCAGCCAAGCTTCTTAGATAGTCGAACTTAACCGTACTGTTTTCTGGTAAATCTTCAATCACCCCACCTACGGTCATGGGATTTTCCGAGTTTTCGTCGATGTAAACAATTTCACCCACTGGATTTTGACCTGGAAAGATCATTTCGGCCTTAGTTCTAGTCAGAACTATGCTATTCGGCTCAGAAAGTGCCGAATTACGATCGCCATAGACCATTGGGTAATTAAAGATTTCTAAAATCGACTGGTCAGCAAAAGCGAAGCCCTTATCATAATAATTGGTTGGATCATTTGCCTTACGAATATTTGCTGTTCCAGCACCAAATCCTTCATTAAATAATATCCTGCCAGCTTTTTCCACCTCAGGGTAGTCCGCTAAAAGCGTTTTCGCATATGGCGGAGCCATCCAAGTGTATTTTTCCACTTCGCCTTCCTCGTGATACTCTTTTACCGCCATGAAAATGTTTTCATAGCCAGGAATATGCTTGTTGTAGTCTAGTTCTTCCTTGATAAAAAGTGTGATAAGGAGGCAAACCGCTATGCCAATGGCGAATCCGCCAATCTTGATCGTAGAATACATTTTGCTCCTTAAGAGCTGTCTTTTTGCTACGGTAATGTTGTTTTTGATCATACCTAGTGAATTGAGTTTTCTAGTACCAGTCATAGATCGGATTATACCAGGCCGAAATAGCTGGATTACATCTTTATTTAACCTCTTTCTGGCTATGGATTTCCCCTCCTTGGCAGCACTGATTTCAAATCTTTCAAGCAGATCGCCTTCTATATCCTCGACTATATTCGGGTCGCAGAACCATCGAAAAAATCGTAGGAGTAGAGGGGTTTTTCCATATTTCGTTGAGTTATTCATTACGCAAGCCTTGTACCGGGCTGGTAAATGCTGCCTTTAGCGATTGGAAACTAATGGTAATAAGTGCTATTAGCAGAGCTGAAAGGCCAGCCAATACGAATAATTGAACACTTAGGCCGATTTTGTATTCAAAATCGCTGAGCCATTCGTTCATCATATACCATGCAATTGGTGTGGCTAGCAGCAATGCGACTAAGATTGGTTTCATGAAGTTGAAACTCAACATGCTGACCACTTGAGTGACTTTTGCCCCCAAAACCATTCTTACGCTTATTTCTTTTGAACGCTGCTCGACCATAAAGACTGAAAGTCCAAATAACCCGAGACACGCAATTATTATAGCCAACACGGCAAACGAGGTCAATATATTTCTGATTTGCTTCACATTCGCATACATCTTGGCAAAGCTCTGATCCATGAATTCGTACACGAATGGTTGATTAGGGGCTATTTCTTCCCATACTCCCTGAATTTGACTTAGCGTAGAAGCAATATTTTCGCCATTCATTTTTATGGAGGCGATGTTTGCTCCATAATTTAATCGCATGGCTAGTGGCCGAATAGGGGCTCTTAAATCCTCGAAGTTGAAGTCTTGGATTAAGCCTACAACTGTCCAAACCATTCTGTTACTTGCACGGTTTGTGATCTTTTGACCGATAGGATTATCAATAATGCCAAGTTTTTTGGCCATTTCTTGGTTAATGATCATAGCAGAGGTATCTGAACTAATCGTTCGATCAAGATTTCTTCCTTCTAGCAGTTCTAAACCAAGTGTTGCGATGTAGTCTTCATCAACTTCCCAATTCTGTCCAGTAATACCAGCATCAATCTTGGTTCTACCATCTTTCCACCAAGTATTTCCATTTCGTGAAGTACTTCTGATAGGCAAATAGCTACTCACGCTAACATTGCTAACTTCTGAAATTTTGAGAAGCTCATTTTTAAATGGAGTCGTTTGATCTCCCAGGAAACCAGTTCCTCTGACTTGAATTACTTGTTCTTTGTCAAATCCTGTATTGGTATTCAAGATGAACTCCATTTGCTGATACACCACAAACGTTCCGATGATGAGCACAATTGACGCCGTAAATTGAAATACCACTAAGGCATTTCTGAGTCTAGAGCTTTTGCTTCCCATACTCAACTTTCCTTTTAGGACTAAGGCGGGTTTAAAAGAGGACAAATAAAACGCTGGATAAAGCCCCGCAATCACTCCAATAATTATAGCTGAGATTGCGAGTGTAGGAATAAACCAGAGTTCAGTCCATGGAAGTTCTAAAGATTTGCCTGCCAATTCGTTGAAATAAGGCATAACTAGACTGGCAATACCAATGGCGATGCCAAATGACAAGAGGCTATAGAGAATTGATTCAGTTAAAAACTGTGTAATCAAATGAGACCTGTATGAGCCAATTGTTTTGCGAAGACCAACTTCTTTGGCTCTGTTGGCAGATTTTGCCGTAGATAGGTTGATAAAATTAATGCAAGCTAAACCAAGAATAAACGCTGCGATTATACCGAAGATCCAGATGTACTTTATGTCACTCTTGCGGTATGGGTCGCTAATGTCAGTACTGTGAAGGTAAATATCCGTAACCGGCTGAAGGCTGAAACTCATATTTTTCATTTCCTCCTCTGCATTCGGATTACCATTTCTCTTTTCTACTGGGAGTATATACTTTGTTCCAATTTCAGATAGCCTTGAGTTAAGCGACTCGATATCTGTTCCTGGATTTACTCTTACATAAACCTGATAGTTCTGAGATTCCCAAGAGGCTTGTTCGCCATCCCAGAATTCTCTACCTGAAAGTGTCCAGAGAAAATCAAATTGAAAGAATCCTGTGGAAGGGAGGTCTTCCAAAACACCCGTGATTTTAAATGGGCGATCGGTATTGTCATTGATATAAACTGTTTTTCCAACTGGATTTTCCTCTGGAAAGAGTTTTTCGGCTTTTTTCCTTGTCATAACCAAGGTGTTGGGTTGAGCAAGGGCTTCTTTCAAGTTCCCGTGCACCATGTCAAACTGAAAGAGGTCTAGAATCTGCTGATCAGCGTAGATAAAGTCTCCTTCATAATGATTCTGCATTTCGCCTTCTATGCGAATGTTAGTTTTTCCTGCGCCAAAACCATTTCCTTCAAGTGTTCTACCAGCTAGGCTTACTTCTGGGAAGTCATCTTGAATGGCTTGGGCAAACGGTGGGGCAAACCACGTCCATCTAATGATGTCGCCATCAAGTTTATAGTTATTTAAAACTCGATAAAGGTTTTCGTGATTTGGGATATGCTTGTCATAGCTAAGTTCATTCTTAATAAAAAGTGAGATGAGTAAGCAAACTGCTATACCTAGCGCAAAGCCTCCAATTTTTATGGTTGAGTACATCTTATGTCTCAATAGTTGCCTTTTGGCAACAACAATGTTGTTTTTAAACATGCCTAATTCGTTTAGTTTTTGAGTTCCTGTAATTGGTCGGATGATTTCAGGCCTGAAGAGCTGAACTACATCCTTTATAAATAATCGCTTCGCTTTTTTATGACCTTTTTTCGAAGCGCGTATCTCGAACCTTTCCACCAAATCACCCTCTATAGCTTCCACCAGTAGTGGATTGCAGTACATTCGGAAAAACCGAAGTATAAGCTGTGGAGGTGTTGGTTGAGATTGGCTCATTGAATAGATTCTATTTTAAGCCAGCAAATTCTAGTGCTACATCTGGCAAGGCGTTCCACAGCTGCATGCGCTGCTCTTTCGAGGTTCGCAGCATGTCTTTGCCTACGTTAGTTACTGTGAAAAAACGCTTGCGTTTCCCGCCTCTTACTGAGGTGGCTTCACCCATCTCAGATTTGAGGTAGCCTTTTTCTTCCAGTCTTTTTAACACTACCTGCAAAGAGCCAATGCTGACTGACCTTTTGAGTCTAGATTCCATTTCTTCAATAATGGCTACTCCATAAGCCTCGCCATGTAAAATGGCTACGGTAAGCATTACAACTTCTTCGAATTCGCCTAAGTGATTTTTACCCATGATTCTATATTTACCTCAAAAGTAGTTATTATATAGATGCCATTTGGTATAAATGGTTGCATTTTTACCTAATTTGTAGTTATTATTATTGTAACTAATTGAATATCAGTAAAATAAATTTTTAAAATGTATCGAAAGACGTGTTGAGTACCAGGTTGACCCAATTATCCAGGCTAACCCCAAGCATGGTATAGGTATAATTTGAATCGGACATCAACATTGGGGCAGGGGCCACATCATTAATATTGAGAACAACATTAGACAAGTCATAAAACTGCCAATTTCTCTCAGTCGTATAGGTTCCTGAAATTAAGTCACCGTTTTGGTCAGACACCACATGAAAGTAAATCACGTTTTCGGGTGTTCGTCCTTCTTCCCACTGAAAAATTGGAGATAACACATCCGTCTGGTCTATGTTCAGCAGTGCATTGTTAAACTCCGTGGGTTTTTCGGAATACTTTATTCTAATCGGGTTAGAATAGTGGACAGCCCCGTTTCGCACAAACGTCACTATTCCCCATCGCTCATTTTGAGTGGCACTTTGCTCGAAATACCTTAGAAAACCACCAAAGAGCGGTTCATCATTCAAGGTTGTCTGATTGTACTGTGAAAAGTCCGTGTTGTCCACGTCAATTCCCGTGGTTTCGAAATACTTAAATTCCGAGGCATTACCTTCTGGAAGAAAAAGTATGGATACTGGATGGCTAGCGGATGCAAGGGCATTGGATTCGCCACCTAGAGCGCATGCAATGAGTTCGTTCACTGGATCTGAGTCTGAAGCTTCAATATATCCGGCTAAGGTATTTGTATCTGGAGAGTCATCTGTATCACAGCTGGTTAAAACTAGGACCAAGAGGATTGACAAAAGTAAGTAGCGAAGCGTTTTGGTTTGCATAGTGAAAAAAGGTGTATTGTGTATGTTTAGTTCACATGATTAAACGCCGTTTTGTTCAAATGTCACACAGGCAACGAAATTTATTTAGGTATTGATAGTCAATGGGATGCAATCGATAGCTAGACTATTCGTGAACACTATTACTACAGAATCAATAGGAAAGATTACCTTTGCCGCTTGATTTTTTGAAGCGTAAAACCAAGAGTGTGACTTATACTTTTATCAACAGGAAACAGGGAACCATTAAAGACGAAGTTTTATCAGGCCTTACCGTGGCGATCGCCTTGGTGCCTGAGGCCATCGCATTTGCCATCATAGCTGGGGTGGATGCAAAAATTGGTCTTTTTTCTGCTTTTATGATGGGTTTCATTACCTCACTTTTGGGAGGTAGGCCTGGTATGATTACAGGTGCTACAGGTGCTGTGGCCGTCGTTATTGCACCCTTGGTTATGGATAGTGGTGTAGAGTATCTTTTTCCCACCATCATTTTAGCCGGTTTATTTCAAATGGCCGTTGGTGCCCTGAAACTTGGTAAGTTTATTAGAATGGTTCCGCATTCGGTAATGCTGGGTTTTGTAAACGGACTGGCGATCGTCATTTTCATGGCTCAATTCAGTCAATTTACGAGCAAAACTGGAGGTGCTCTAGATAATGCTGGTTTGATCGCGTTCGGTGCCCTTATTGCGATTACAATGCTGGTTATGTTTGTACTGCCAAAGTTTACCAAGGCCATACCGTCGGCTTTAGTGGCCATCGTCGTAGCCTCAGTCGTGGCGGTATTCTTCTTCCCAAATACCATTACAATAGGTGATAAAGCAGACATGAGTTCTATGTCTGACGGCTTGTTTGCTCCTTTCTATATGATGTTCGATGCCATTCCATTTAACATGGAAAGCTTCCTAATTATTCTTCCTTTTGCCCTGAAGGTAGCTGGAGTAGGGTTGATTGAAAGCCTTTTAACCTTGACCCTGGTCGATGAAATGACCGATACAAGAGGTAGTGGTAATAGAGAATCTATGGCACAAGGTGTTGCCAATGTAGTAACAGGTTTTTTTAGTGGAATGGGTGGCTGCGCAATGATTGGTCAAACCATGATCAATATTAATTCAGGAGCAAGAGCGAGACTATCATCATTTATCGCGGCAGTTTTTCTGTTATCCTTTATGCTTGTCCTTGGTGAAGTTATCGCTATCGTGCCGATCGCTGTTTTGGTGGGGGTTATGTTTATGGTAGCAATCGCCACATTTGAGTGGTCGAGCCTGCGCATTTGGAATAAAGTGCCGAAACTGGATGTTTCGGTAATCATCATCGTTTCGGTCATCACCGTTATTGAAGATTTGGCCGTAGCTGTGCTGGTAGGCGTAATTATTTCGGCATTAGCATTTGCCTGGGAAAATGCCTTAAGAATTCGGGCAAGAAAATATATCGACGATCATGGAGTGAAGCATTATGAAATTTTTGGTCCACTATTTTTCGCTTCAACGACTACTTTTTTGACCAAGTTTGATGCGAAGAATGATCCGGACTCGGTAATTATTGACTTCCAAGAATCTCGAGTTATGGACCAATCGGCCATAGAAGCTATCAACAAGATTGCCGAGAAGTATACTTCAGAAGGTAAAACGATTCATTTGAGACATCTGAGTAAAGACTGTATCAGAATGGTGAAACGTGCGAGTGAAATTTGTGAAGTAAACGTTGTCGAGGATCCAGATTATTTTGTGGCCATCAACGATTACGAGCGCAAAATGAAAACACAAAGAGAGGCGGTTTAGTCTTTTACCTCAAAATACTCTTTACAGAAATATCGGTCAAATTGTGATTCACAATTGAAAGGCCATTTCTTGCCTTAGGTCAAGAAGTTTGCAGGTGTCCCTATCTAATTTGCGATGACAACAATCAAAAACTCATTCAAATGAAAAGGAACATTATAATCTCAGTATTTTTAGTTGCACCATGGTGGATACATGCGCAACAGCAAAGCAAACTTTCTAAAATGGACAAGCACTTTGATAAAATCGAATCACTAATTCCTTTACGGGATAGTCTCAACGCAGAGGTGTCAAAATCTGATGTTGCTTGGCATATTGATCATATGCTTAAAGTGGTCAATAAAATTTACGATTCTTTGTCTTCATCTGATCCAACGGAGTATAAGTATCAGTTTAGTCTCGCAAGACCATTTGTCTTTCTTTGGGGGGATTTCCCGAGAGGTATTGCCACCTCGCCTAAGGTGGTATTGCCACCAGATAACATCAATACAGCCGATATTTATACGCAATTGAAAGAGGCACGTGATAAAATGGATCGGTTCGATGAACTACCTAAAAAGAGCTTCTTCTATCATTTTGCTTTTAAAAACTTGAATCGGCGCAGGACAAAACGCTTTATTGAAGTGCACACAAAGCACCATTTAAAGATCATCCGAGATATTCTGAAAAGTTAGTGCATATGGAGTTGCTCAATTCGATTTATCATAAAGCCAAACTATCTATTAGTGCTAAAAATGAGCTTTTTGGTATTCATCATCGGAAAGAAATAAAAAAGGGACAGCCGCTATTGAAGCTTGGCGTAAAAAGTAATCACTATTGGATAGTGGAGGAGGGGCTACTCAGGTCTTTTGTCATTTCTCCTAATGGCGATGATGTCACGACTAACTTTTACGGCACCCAGGAGATCGCCATGGAGTTCAATGGTTTCTTTTTGAGAAAGAATTCGCTCGAAGCAATCGAGTCTTTGACTGATTCTGTGGTGTGGGAAGTTAACTTCGAAGACTTTTCAAAGTTTATGAAGGGAAATGGACCTTTTGGTACTTGGGGTAGGGAGTGGATGGTAAACTATTTGGTGAAAAGGCAAGAGTTTTATTTGTCTGGACATACCGATCCCGCACGCGATCGGTATGAAAAACTTTTGAGTGAGCGCCCTGAAGTTATCAGGCGCTCGCCACTCAAGCATATTGCATCTTATTTGGGTGTCACGGACAGCACCTTGAGTAGATTAAGAAGACATATTTAGGCTTTAGCCGTTGTCTCTAGTCTGTACAGGAACTTCTTGAATAATGCGATTGGCCAGTCTAGAGAAAGGCAAACTCTGTAAAAAGATGGTGCCAGTACCGCTAAGTGTAGCTAAGAAAAGGCCTTCGCCACCGAAAAACATGGATTTCATGTTGCCCGCTCGTTGAATGTCATAGTCAATGCCCGCTGTGAAGCCAACAACACAGCCTGTGTCTACCAATACGGTCTCATTATTCAGTTCACGTTTGATAACCGTACCACCAGCGTGCAAAAATGCCTTCCCATTCCCTTGAATGTGTTGCAGTATGAATCCCTCTTTACCGAAAAAACCAGCACCCAATCGTTTAGTGAAAGCTATATCTAGTTTTGTGCCCAAAGCAGCACATAAAAAGGCATCTTTTTGGCAAAGAATCTCACCATTGACATCGGCAAGGTCTATTGGAATAATTTTACCTGGATAAGGAGCAGAAAAACATACCTTTCTCTTACCATTCCCAATATTGGTAAAATGAGTCATAAAGACAGATTCTCCCGTTAGTGCGCGCTTACCTGCACTGACCAGTTTTCCAAAAAAACCTTTATCAGGTTCAGATCCATCTCCCATTTTAGTTTCGAAACTAATCTGGGTGTCCATCCAGTTCATCGCCCCTGCTTCGGCAATCACTGTTTCTTGTGGATCCAATTCTATTTCCACCATTTGCATGTCATCTCCATGCAGTGTGTAGTCTATTTCGTGAGCATTCATTCTTCCCTAGTTTAAGGGAGGAATATCAACATTATGGGCTTAAAAAGAAAGGTATTTACCAGCTCTCTAATTGGATTCTGGTTGTATTATTTCTCGAATCGTAGCCCAGCCAGTGGGGCTTTCAGGATATCTGATATACGTTACCATAGTTCGGCCTCCGAAAATGAAGGATTCTCCGCCAGCTAGCGGGGTTCCTTTGATTGAGAATCGCGTCTGCTCAATCGCAATGTTTCTCTCGATCAGAATACTTTCGACCTCGTTTTTAACAAATTCTAATCTGAAATTTTCAAGTGTGCCTTTTATGCCGTTAATAACAGCCTCTCTACCCACCTGAGTATCATTGAAGCCCAGAGCTTTTTTAACTTCGGGGTGGTGGAGGCTTTCAATTTTCTTAACGTCGCCTTCGGCAAATGCAGCTCTAATTTCCGCCCCATGCTTTAGGATTTCTTGCTTAGCTAAATCGGCTTTGTCTTTTTTGATTCGAACGAAGTTCCCTTGATAGAATAAGCCAGTTGGTTTGTCAGATGCATCGAACTGGACTGATTTAAGGGCATATTCGTCTAAACTAACCCATGTGTAGGTATAGATTCGGTAGGTGTTTTTGGGTTCGCCTTCAAAAGAGATTTTTAATCTAAGATCTCCATTCTCATTGACTGTACCTTGGCCTTGGCCTGCGCGAATAGTACCAAAACTAGAAGAGTGAAATACTTCTTTGGTATTAGGGTTAAATGACCAAAAAATATGTCCATTGGGCTCAGGTCCGTCAATGATTGAAAGCAAGCTATTGTCAGTGTTAATTTGACTAGATACAGTATGGTGACCTGGGATTTTAATCGTTTCAGTCTCGCCTCCCCAATTCTGTGTCCAATCATCATTTTTAAGCCCCCACTCGCCGATGAATTTTACAAATGGATTAATAGAAGTTTTGTAATCACCAGCTTCAAGGCTTTGATTCGATTTTCTTCCATTCAGTTCGTAAGCAATGGAGGTTTCTTGAGCGTTTGACAGCGCGGTGATCAATAGTAGCGCAAAAAATAGTCTTGTTTTCATTCTTATAGGTATTGTGAGTTCCTAAATTAACTAAGAAAATTAGCGCGCCTACTCTAAGGGGACAATGAATCGACGCATGCCTGATTTATCTGATGAAAATGCCATTTTGATAGACAAAGGTCGTGGGTACCTAGATCATTTTATGGCGGCTAGTACTTTGCCGAGCACTCTATAAGCCCTAGGATGCCCATACCGTGGCCCGTAGGCAGTGGAGGTGAGTGCGATGACCATATTCTCTTTTGGCAATACAATTAACTGATTTCCGCCCCGGCCTGATGCCCATAAATAGTCAAATTTGCGACCATTGATTGTTCGAGATTTTTTATACCATAGCATGCCATAAGCGTCGGTTAAAGCCCAGTAATCAGTCAAGTCAAAGTCCCGGCTTGCGATCAATTTTTCTACGTATTCGGATTGGACAATTTGTTTGTCGGCCCATTGGCCATTATTAGCAACTAGAACTCCGAGTTTTGCGAAATCTAAGGTAGATATGTATAAAGTACCAGCGGCCACAGTTTGATTAGCCTCATTGGTGAACCAAAAGAACTGTTTGATACCCATGGGTTTAAAGACATGTTTGTTCGCAAAATCTCTTAGGCTCATACCAGAAGTTTCCTCGATTATCGCTCCTATGACGGCCGCATTGATATCGGCATATACCCACTTTTCACCAGGCTTATTGGCTAAAGGAACGCCCAATATGTATTGAACCCATTCTTCTTTTCCTGACCAGTTTACGGCATGCCCTGGGGTCTCGCCTCGATCAGTATCGGCATCCAAACCAGAAGCCATATTTAACAGGTGGCTTATTTTAATTTTCTTGTAGTCTTCATGAATGTTGGGGTATTTCTCTTTTGGAAAAAACGAGTAGACATCTTGATCTATGCTTTGCACTAATCCTTCTTCCATGGCAACACCTAGTAATAAGGATGTTATGCTTTTACCGGCCGATCGAATATCAAGGATCTGTTTTCTCCAGAAAGTATTAAAATGCCATTCAGTGACTAATTTGTGATCTTTGATAATGACTAAACCCGTAAAGTCACCATTATCGAAATTGTAAATATCATTGATCAGCACATCCATGGAGTCCCGGTTAAAGCCGACCTCTTCCAAGCTTGAATAGGGTAGGTCAGGTACGGGTGGCATCTGCCCTTTGATTGTCACAGAAAGACATAGCAGAATGATGATTACGAAATTTCGCATAGCTGTAGTTTGAGGTTAATGTAAAAGACAGCTAGTGGGTGGGATGGTTGCTTGTGTGATTTGCTGTTGTAGTTTAATTACAAAAATCAAGTCGTCTATTGGCGTAGTTTACAGCTTCCTGTTCAAAGAAATTACAGCGTGTAGCATCTTCAAAACTATATGCTAGCCAAAAAACGGGCCCATTCATATCAAAATAGATATACTTAGAGAGTGATTTGTAGAAATTCGAGGATGTTTTAAGGTTGGCATCGAACTTTGTTAAGTAAGCATTTCCGCCTACTTTTCTATCATATTGCAATATATGCGCTACCTCTTCCGCATATGTATCATAAAATTCATCTCCCTCTAACCTTGAGCTCATGCCGATTGAGCTTACTTGCCCTGTGGCTTTTCCAGAACCAAGTGAAGAAGAGAACCTTCCATCGGATTCGAAAAAGAGAATTCCGGATTTTAAGGTTTTACCTAGGTCAAATCGTGCGCCTCTCCCGACTATTCTTAAACCGAATAATGAGGAAACGAATAGCCGTGCTTTCAATTTTCGTTTTAATGGGAAGTATTCGAGTCTTGTTATATACAAATTGAAATGCAATCGCTCGAACATACCCATATCCTGTGCAGCATTTTGGACAATTGAACTACCTAGGGAATTGACGATTCTAGCAGGCCATGCATAGGCAATATTCTTTTGTTGGAAGACGAGATTGGTCATGGATAGGCCTATGTGACTAATACCTCCGCCAATTGCTCCTTTGTAGAAGCCATTTAAAAATGTCTTAAAGTTAGCGTCTCCACCTTTTTTATTGATTACACTACCTAAACCAGCAACAAGGCCATTCATGCCTACATTAAATATCGCTAGTTCAGCCCTTTGGTTTTTAAATTCCGAATTTTGACTGTTAGCTTTTAGACTTAGCGTCATCAATAGTATGCAGAATAGGATTCTATTGGACATAGTTATCTTGTCTTTTACGATCTATGCGATAGCAACACCCAATAAGCTATACTTGTTTCGAGCCTAGATAACTGTAAATTTTAGTCTAAAGCCCATTAATACGTCTATTACATCAATAAGATTGAAAAATAATCAGTTGATGTGCAACCCTTAAGAATTTACAATGTATTTACTTAACAAATATGAAATTAATAATTAGTTTTACTTTTGTTAAGTAAATTAATTCTTATGTCTGGACACTCACTTGGTGAATTCGAAGAACTCGTACTACTTGTGGTAGCGGCGAATAATAATGAGGCTTATGGTGTGCTGATTCTTGAGCAACTAGGAGAAAGGTTGAAAAAGAAATTAAACATCAGTGCCATCCATGTGGCCTTGAAGCGAATGGAAAAAAAAGGCTTTGTGGAATCAAGTTATGGTGGAATCACCAATGAACGTGGGGGTAGGAGGAAGAAGTATTACTCCATCACTTCGCTTGGAAAAAAAATGCTGGACAGTCAATATGAATTAAGGACGAGCATTTATAAACAGATTCCGAAAATTTCATTTGGTCAATGAAACCACAACCACCACATAGGTCGCAGAGGTTTTTACGATGGTTTTGTAAAGAAGAATACCTCGAAGAATTCGAAGGTGATCTTGTTGAGCTCTACGAGATCTATTATACCGAATCACCAACAAAGGCAAAAAGAAAATTCTTTTGGGGCGTCATGCGATGTCTGCGTCCCGAGTTTATTAAATCAATATTTCAGGTCAACCCGAGTAATCGGAACTCAAACACAACAGCTATGTTTAAACATAATCTTTTAATTACACTGCGGAACTTTAAGCGATACAAAAGTTCCTTTTTAATCAATTTAGTGGGGCTGTCAGTTGGTCTATTGTCGGCACTACTCATTTACTTCTGGGTCTATAGTGAAGTCACAGTAGATGCCTTTCATGAAAAAGATGAACAACTTTTTCAAGTCATGAGAAACTCCAATTATGGGCAAGGTATTCGAGTCTATAATAACAACTCCGATTTACTACCGGATGCTTTAAGGGCAGAAATGGCCGAAGTAGAATATGCCGTTCCTTTTGTGGAAGTGTGGTCAGATGTTTACCTATCATATGGTGATAAGAATATTAAAGCCAGTGGTCGCTTAGCAGGAAAAGACTTTTTCAACGCCTTTTCCTATGATTTAATTCAAGGTGATAGGGCTAGCGCATTATCGGGAATCAACTCCATTGTTTTGTCTAAAAAAATGGCCGAAACCTTATCCGTGAATCAGGAAGTGGGCGTAGGAAAAGTTGTTTCCATTTTGGGGGAAACTCAATATGGTACGCGATATGAAGGCGATTATTTAGTCACAGGTATTGTAGACTTGTCCCAGCAGAATGTCTCAGAAAAGTTTGACTACTTATTGACCACTGAGCTTTTCTTGAGCAAACGAAGCCCTGGTAATAATAAGTGGAATAGTAATAGTTCTCGCGTTTATATCACATTAAAAGAAGGAACGGATTTAGACCAGTTTAATGAAAAACTCAACGTCTTTTTTAGAAATAAAAGATATCCAGAAGACGATGATTTAGATCCAGAATGGGGTGAGAATATGTTTTTGCAGCAGTATTCAACCCGTTATTTATATGATAGATACGAGAATGGCGTATTAGCCGGTGGCCGAATTGATTATATCATTCTATTTGCTGCCGTAGGGGTTATGGTTTTGCTTGTGGCTTGTATCAACTTTATGAACTTGTCCACTGCTCAAGCCTTTAGGAGGTTGAAAGAGGTTGGGGTTAAAAAAGTAGTTGGCGCATCTAGAAGGTCACTGGCCTTTCAGTATATCACAGAATCAGTGTGTTTGGCTGGTCTGGCATCGGTAATCGCGGTGATCGGCGCCATGGCACTATACCCAAAGTTGAGCATGATTTCTGGTAGAGATATTATCATAAATTGGGACGCAGAACTTATCGTCGGAATCATTGCTATCGTAATTGCAACAGGCTTAATTTCGGGAAGTTACCCTGCGTTTTTCATCTCTAGGATGAAACCTATTCTAATCTTAAAAGGCAAGCTCAAAACTTCTATCAGTGAAGTTCTTGTTAGAAAAGGCCTGGTGGTCTTCCAGTTCTGCGTCTCATTGGTTTTAATCATAACTGTCATTGTGGTGAACAAACAAATTGACTATACCCAATCAAAGAACTTAGGTTATGACAGAGATAACGTATTATCGTTTCGCAGCGAAGGCAAAATGTTGGGGAATTACGAGGCCTTTTTGAATGAGGCAAAAGCATTAAGAGGGGTTGTAAGTGCTGGAATGGTACAGGGTAATCCAATATACTTCACTAATTCAGGTGGAGGATTCCCAAGAGAAGATCAACCTATGGTCCAGTTTACTTTTGCCAGGGTTGGTTATGATTTCCTAGAAACTATGGGCATAGAACTACTCGAAGGCCGATCGTTTTCCAGAGAATTTGCCAATGAAGAGACGAAAATTATCCTGAATGAGACCTCTGTGAAGGCCATGGGTGTAGAAAATCCAGTGGGTAAGGTTTATGACATACGTGGCAAAAAGCAAGTAATCGGGATAATGAAGGACTTTCATTTGCAGTCACTTCACAATGAAATTAAACCAAGTTTTCTCGTTTTTAGGCCCGAGGATGTCAATCGGGCAGTTATAAAAATTCAGTCAGGCACAGAACGAGAAACCATAACGGAACTCGAAGAACTATACCGATCATTTAATCCAGGTTTGCCTTTCGACTATGAGTTCTTAGATCAGAATTACGAAGCACTATATCTGGCGGAAGAGCGAACGGCACGACTGTATAGATATTTTGCTATTGTAGTGGTCTTTATTTCTTGTTTAGGGTTATTGGGGCTTGCAGCATTTACAGTACAAATGAGGCTCAAAGAGATCGGTATTCGCAAGGTGCTAGGATCGAGTGTTTGGCGAATCGTTGGCCTTTTGACAAAAGATTTAACCAGGACGGTGATTATCTCACTGATCATTTCTATTCCTGTCGGATATTATTTGTCCCAAGGTTGGCTTGATGGTTTTGCTTATCGTATGGACTTAAACTTTGGAATCTTTGCAGTTTCTGGGCTGGTGGTAGTACTCTTGGCATGGGGGATCGTAGCTATTCAAGCGATGAGGGCAGCCAATGTAAACCCAGTAGAGTGTTTACAAGATGAGTAAAGTATGGCTAAAAAGTGCCTTTTCATCATTGTATAAGTTATTATAACTACTTACCGAACTCAATTGTTTGTCATACATATAATAAATTAACTATAATTTAAACTACGAATAATATTATCATAAATGCGCAACTCATTGACTGTAACTGAGGTATATATCAGTCCATCAAATACATTCATATGAGGTTGTTTATAGTATTAGTTCTCGCAGTATCGTTAAGTAGTTGTGCCGTCATTCGTCCAGGAGAAGTGGGTGTAAAACAGAAAATGGGTAAGCTCAGTGATCAGTCAAAAGCATCTGGATCAATTTGGTATAATCCGTTGAGTAGCCGTGTAATCAAAGTGTCTACACAAACTGAAAACCTTGAGTTGACAATTAGTTTACCGAGTAAGGAAGGGTTGAGTATTACTTCTCAAATCTCTATTTTATATCAGGTAAATGCCGAAAAAGTAACACAAGTCGTGGAAGATTTGGGCCTTAATTTTGAACCTATCATTGCCAACATCTTTAGAAGTGCCAGTGCTGATGTTTGTTCAAAATATAGCGCTAAAGACATGCACTCTGGTATGAGGGCTAATATTGAGGGAGCCATTGCCACGCGCATGAGTGAAATTTTGAATGACAAAGGGATCTTGATCGAGGAGGTTTTATTGAAGAGTATCCAGTTACCTGCGGCCTTAGCCAATAGTATAGAACAAAAGCTTCAGGCCGAGCAAGATGCTTTACGAATGAAGTTTATTCTTGACAGAGAAAAATTAGAAGCTGAGCGTAAACTGATCGCAGCTAAGGGTACAAGAGATGCCCAGAAGATATTGGCAGAAGGTTTGACTAAGCAGATTCTTGAATTTAAGAGTATCGAAGCATTCATTGAATTAGCTAAATCTCAGAATTCTAAGGTGATTATTACAGATGGTAAAACGCCATATTTAATCCAAAACGACAAATAGGGCTTTCCTAGTCTTATTAAAGCCTAGCTAAAAAAGCTAGGCTTTTTTTATGGGGTAGAATTACTTCCTTTTTTCCTTTTCTATTGCCGAAGTTTCAGTCAATTCAGACTCAATAGCTCTTGCCTCTGTCAGGTCCCCGGGAAAGTCGCTATCATAGTTCTTGATATATTCTCGGATAGAGGCTAACCCAACATCCTTTGATTTGCCAGATGCCACTGCGATTCTGGAAATCCATAGGTTAAAATATGGCGAAAGGTTAGGCCGGATTTCACGCCATTTTCTAGCAAATTCTATCGCTTTTTCTGGAGCTTTCATTTTTACATGAAGCAATTCAACTGCTCGTCTATAATAAAACGGATGAATATCCTCATCCATGTTTTTTTCAAGCCTTAGGTTCCAATATTCTAAAGCCTTGTCGTAACTCTTGATAGCTTCATATAACTGGGCATAGCCAGAGTAGAAGTCTCGCGAAATCTCGAAGTTGGCTATTTCAAAGGCTTGTATTTCAGCAATTTCTTCATTGGTCATGGCCATAGCCTTCATAAAACCTAAGTCAGTTTTGTTGAATTTATAGTCTATGCCATAAATATTGGCCATTTCACTTTTGTGCGTGTTTAAAAAGTCCATGGATTTGATGCCTTTAGCCCAAAGCTCATCGATTAAGTCTTCCTCCCAATCATTGTGACGCTTATAACTTGAAAAAACATGTATAATGCCATTATCCAGACCCTTAGCTGCTACTCCATCGTGATCAGCATCGAATAAATCATGACGTGTAATTAGATGTTTGTTTTGGTTAATGTTGAACAAACTATCAAGCTGTTGGCCTGACTCCAACCTGTCGATGGCGTCTCGTTTCCCAGATGCCACATAATAAAATATCGGCTTCTCTTTTTCTTGTTTTGAAAAGTTGATGTACTCGTTAAGTTGATTGCCAAAAAGGTTCTGACTCAATGCGATAAAACCACGAAATGGCTGTTTTTCTTCAGTTAAGACCTTCGCCGAAAATGTTGCTGAATTAGAATGCCCTATGAGCGTATTAAAGCCAGAAGTGGCATAATGGTCATCTAGTTTTGGAACTAACTCTAAAGTCAAGAATTTGTAGAACTGATTGCTTTTTGATTTAAACTGCCCTGTTTTCCATGTTACTTCTAAATCCTGGTTTCGGTTTTTATGGAAAATACCTACGACAATGGACTTTGGTAAAACGTCAAAGTCAATAAGTTTTTTTACCTCAGTCGTTGTAGGTTCAAATAGCCATTCACCATCTAATGTATATATGACCGGATATTTAGAGTCTTCCGTGTATCCTTCAGGTAAGTAGATCTTTACGGTTCTGTAATCTTGAAGGTAGTCCGAATAAATTGAGTCAGTGATATATCGGTAAGTATTGACCTCAATATTTCCGTTTTGAGCAAATGCTACGAAGCTATTCAGCAAAAGCAGTAGGGATAACGGTCTTTTCATCTTGATACAATGTTTTGATCAAGCATAAAGCTATTACGGCTATGTTTTGGAATCGCTACACTAGAGTGTAGTTCTTGTGAGCGTACTACTTATTGGTCTTAATGATACCCTGATAGAAACTATCGATATAAAGAGAGTTGTGTGTTTCGTTAGGATAGAAAGTCTTTGTTAATGTTATATTCTTATTGCGCTCTAAGGCTTCAATAAACTCCTCAATTTTTCTCTTATGGAATTCCGGTTCGGGCTGGTAAGTGATATGGATTTTTGTGGCTTTTGTATAGCGTGTGTTTTTGAAAGCCTCAGTTACCTCACCATTGCTAAACCAAATTGAAGGGTCATAAATATGTATTGAGTCAAAAGGATGGTCAAGTGAAAGTATGTATCCTCCAAAATAGCCACCATAAGAATGCCCAATAAGTGTTTCATGATTATTGGTCGAATAAGTTCGGTTTACATTTGGTATTAACTCCTTTGTCAGGTACTTGTAAAAGTTTAAACCATTACCTGAATTTGAGTCATTGTACCAAGTCGAGTCTACCTGTTCACCATCGTACTCGTATGTAGAATGACTGAAAGTAAGGTCCTGGCCGCGCTTTTTTCTCCAATCGATATGAGGAATTCCTACGATGATAGCGTTCTGGATTTTCTCATTGGCTCCCCAATCAAAGGCAATGTTACGAACCAACTCAAAGCGCCATTCAGCGTCAAAAACATAGATGACTGGATATTCCAGACTATCTGAATAACGAATTGGCAAGCTTATCCAGTAGTCTCTATTCTCGTTAAGGTATTCTGACTTAATAGTGTGGCGAATAGTTTTGTTGACAGCGATCGTGTCTTGGGCAAAGCCAGAAAAATTAATCAAAGTCAATAATAATAAAGCAAGAATACTTTTGGCTACAACAAGAATACTTTTGGCTACAATAGGCATAGGCTTTGATGACTTTTCACACCGAAAAGTTCCTAAATTCTACGGAATTATCAATTGGTTACGTATTGGATTTAGTACTGTCCGCAGAATTATTTCGACTTCTATTTATCAACCACTATTTGATCGTTATTCTTTCAGTTAAATCAATACCTGATTGATCAGTGATACGGTAAAGATACTTAACAAGAACCAGCCCATAAACCCCTGAAGAATGCAGATATAACGACCAACACCTTTTGTCGGAATCGCACCAAAACCAAGTGTTACAAAGGCGTTTAGGCTAAGCGCAAACGCGTTTAGCCAACTTCGGATAATTCCGATTGACATTACTAAGAACGGCCGAACGTACCCCTTGTCGTTCTTTTCTTTGAAAATGCGATAATCTTCAATCATGCGCTTCTTACTCTTAGTGTCCCACTCAGAAGGGAAGAGTAGGTAGATAAATGAGAAGAGTAAAATGATAAAGAAAGAAACCACTATGGCTCTAGCAGGACTTGTTCCACTACGTGTATAGAACTTTAATAATTTGCCGATCTGGTATTGGATAAGGCTCTCATACGATCCCGTTTTTTTGTATGTATGGTAATCATGGTTCAGCATAAGATCCTTTAGGTCTATGTATATATCATTCGCTGAAATCATGTCGCCACGTTCCTTATAGTTGCTATGCATAAGCTTATAATTGTAAACAAGCTTGTCATAAGGCATTTCCTGTGTAATCTCATCTTGCTCTCCAATAATTAAAGTCCGCGTTTGCCATTGTTCCCAACTCAATTCTCCTGAAACACCAAAACCACCTTCGAACTGGCGATAGGGTAAATAGTTAGTGGGATTATGAAAGTTAGTTCCATCAATGTTTACTGCCTTTAAGAAATGATTTCCTAACATGTTTAAGGTTCCCACCTTAGAATCAATGAAGTCGACTTCGTCATGAAAGACATTGTTATCGATATACAGTTTTGAAGCATTAATTGAGAAAGGTATTCGGCCAACCGCACCCTCTTTACATTTGAATTCGTTTGATTCAATCCTAATCTCATTAATTGGTTTTTGAATGGTGCCAAATGGAAAATATGGTGCGCCTTCGTTAGTGCTATAGAATTGTTGTGTCAAGGCAAGCTTTGAATCGGCAATAGTGAAATTTCCCACACCCTGACAGTTATATAGTTCAATTTTTTCGGTCTCAACCCCAAAGAACCTTACATAGTTATAGCCTTCAAGATTCCAAGACATTACATTAGCCTCAACGTCGTGTAGCTCAACTACATTTTGAGATTGGTCATTGATATTTAAAAGTCCTGGTGAATTGGCTAAATCAAGCCTGTTTAGCTTGAGGTGCTCAAGTAGAATGATTCCCCTCCCGTTCCTTATGATTAAATCTTTGTCAGAAAAATCGATCAATGAGTCGCTAGTGAATTTTAGGTCTAGGTCTGGTCTTGCATCTAGAATCTTTTTAATAGGGGTGCCATTCCAATCATACCAACTACCAATAGAGCTAAAATGATTCTTGTTACTAAGACTTACTACGCGTCTTTTAGTCAGTGCTTCCAAAAGCCACAGATAGTCAATATTTTCCTCACTGTAAAAGGTTTCCTCTCTTTTGATCAAGGTATTAAAACTAGGGCTCTGCCGGGCTACGGCTAAATCAGGGTCTATTTTGGCATATTCCAGGTTTGCGAACCCAGACAGAAAGGCACTGTCAAGATACCTTATTGACTGCTCTTGGTTCTTCAATAATGACCATGAACAGGAAGCATTGTAATAGTCATTACCATTGCCTTGATACGTTGTGAATAAGAGGTCGTAGGTCTTAACTGCGGCGGCATAGTCTCTTGCTCTAAGTTGATTATCTATAACCCACCTAAGAGAATCTTGGGCCGATAAGGTAAGGTTGAGTATTAGCCCAATGGCTATACACAAGTATTTTGGTTGAAGCATTTTATAAGGTACTAAGTCTGGTTATGACCTACAACTCTACTTTGATAAGGCGCCTTTATCTTATTAGATGCTTTGATGTAGCCTTCTGATGTGGGTGATTAATAAGTGATTTGTAGTTCTGCGACCAGCGGTCGATGATCAGAAACAATGGGTTCATTCAAGAGTCGAATACTTTTTAGACCGATTTTTTGCTCCGAAGTACCACGATAAATTACATGATCTATTTCCGATTTTTTTTCTCCTTGAAAACTCAAATTATCTTCGCCTTTGTCCGCAAATTGAAATCCATGATCATAGAAATATCGCATGGTAGGGGAGTCGGGGGTACAATTGAAATCCCCTGTAATGACAATCGGATTTGTTAATGAGTTCAAGTGATCGACTAATGCTTTCGCTTGCCTTAATCGACTGGCTGACCCCTCATCTCCACCGATCCAATCAAAGTGAACATTAACAAAAACAATCTGGCCGCCTTTGGCAAGCTCTAACTCTTGGACTATCGCTGACCTGGGTTCATAAAGACCATCGGGCAAGGATAATACCGTACTTTTTACAACAGAATTGGTAGTGAGCGTGGCCATACCATAGGCACCTCCTTGATAGTCCATAAATTTACCGAAAGTGCTTTTCATGTTAGTTCTTTCGGCTAAATAACGGCTTTGGTCTACACTGTCTGAACGTGTGCACAAATAGTCAATTTCCTGAAGTCCACAGATATCAGGTTTTTGGTCATTTATGACGCTTGCGGCTCTAGATAAGTCCAAAACAGCGTCATTTCCTACACCATGTTTTATGTTGTAAGACATGATCTTAAAGCTGATGGTTTGTTCCTTCTGGCATGCAAATAAACTCAATAGTCCTGCTATCAACAGAATTGAGAATATGAGGTGCTTTTGAGTTACCATTATAAAAGGAAGATGCCCAAAACAAGTATAATATACAACTGCTTAAACGTCTAGGTGTCTTTGGCAAATTAGGCTAAAGTGTTAGATCGATTAGAAAGGTTGTTCATTGCCTTTTTTCCGTTATAGTATTTCCAAATTACCAAAATGGCGATGAGTTCGGCTACGATGGATATATATGAACCTTCTAGACCGAATAAGCCTCCGTTCATTAGGTTGCTTTCTTGGATCTGAAATTCAATTATTGAGTAGGTGTCTTGTCCACTTACATTGAACCCAAGAAGTGTCTGGAACAGGTTCCAGCTTAAATGTAGTGCGATAGGAAACCATAGATTTTTTGTATACACATAAGATAACCCAAGTAATATACCTGCCAGAAATAGGTCGAAAAGTGAGAATAAACTGATATTAGGGTTAAATGAGTGCATTAATGCGAAAAGGATTGAAGAAATAACCAAGGCAACATATTTATTGAATGAACTCATCAGGTTTTTCAAAATGTATCCTCTCATCAGTGTTTCCTCAACAACCGCAACAGATGTAAAGAGCATTATTGAAATCACTAATTCTTCTAAGTCGAAATTAACTTCCACAATGAAGATTTCTTCGAGATAGAGCAATAGTAAAAACCCCAATGATATGATGATCAAACCAAGAAAAATACCATATAAGAATTCTTTGAGTCGGTTTTTTGTGTGAAAGCCTAAATTAATAAAAGGACTCTTATCTACATTTTGCATGAACATCCACAGGACTATAAATGTCCCAAGCAAATCAAAAATGCTAATTATTAATAGCTGAATAGATGTCTCTTGCGATTCAAGGTTGGTAATATCAACACCGACTATTAATGCTCCTATATATTGAAGTATCCCAACGACAATCAGATACGGGACTATTAATAGCAGTATTCTTTGCCACCCCTTTACTTTGTTTGTGTGCATAGTGTTCATATTAATCGATTTAACTTATTCTTAATCAGGGGTTTAATAAGGGGTTTGAGGTTTTGAGAAAAGTCAAGAACCGTAGTGTCTAAGACCCATGGGGGACTCGATATCTTCTTCAGGTTCGGGGATTTAACTAATTTAATAAAATAAGTTGTCTAAATGTTTAGACTTGAATATATAAACCTCCACCAAGGTTCTTTTTTATGAGATTTTTGATTGGTGAAAGTACTATCAATTTTCGATGGCTACACCACCTATGTGATTGGTTTTATGTCTAAAACAAACACATCAATGAAGTCCTAAACCTTGTTTTTGACCTTTCTATTTTCTCTATTATGAGAAGTGTATTAATCCATTGATGGCTAAAAAATTTCTTTATTTAGTGCTATTAAAAGATAGAAAATCTTTCTATCATGTATGACTTAATTTAATACTTAGACTTGAAGAACCACTATTTGATATGGCATTTAGCCGTTTTATTTACGATGACTTTTCCGAATTCAAGTGATGGAAATTCGGAATGGATATTGAAGAAGAATAAAGAAGGCATTACCGTTTATGTTAAGAGTAATCCTAGTTTTAGAGTTAAAACTTTCCGAGGTATAATGGAGGTGGAATCAACCCTAAGCGAACTTGTCGCTATATTGAAGGATGTCGAAAACAATCGTAATTGGATTTATAAGTGTAAAGAATCAGAACTATTAGACACTGTTAACTTTTGGCACCAATTCAATTATTATGAGATAGGTGTAACCTGGCCTTATAATAATAGAGATGTTATTATGGAACTTAAGATGGATCAACATTTGCCTTCAAAAGAGGTTACTATAGCTATTGAAAACGCAAATTCATACATACCAAATAAGGAAAGCCTTTATCGAATTAAAATTGCGCAGGGGTTTTGGAAGTTTACTCCATTGGAAAGTGGTAAGATCAAAGTTACATATGAGTTGACCATTGATCCTGGAAAGAATATTCCTGCTTTGTTAGTGAACGGGAGGGCCGTAAAAGATCCTTTCATGACCTTAAAGAAATTGAGGTCAACTGTTATGAAAGGCGCATATAAAGGGCAACATTACCAACAGATAATTCATTAAGATGAGTGAGTTGCAGGATTCAAATCAAAAGAGTAACAAGGTTCGGCTTAAAGAAAGTGCCGAAGGCATTCAAGCATTTTACGAAAAGTTAATTTATAAAGTCCCAGGCACCACGAAATACGCCCAGTTATTAATCGCTTCTGTAGGCTTAACGGTCGTAAGTTATGGTATTCATTTGTGTCTAAGCCTGAATACGGTAGATTCTATCTTTGATGATTATAGTTTTTTATTATCTATAATGCACGGCTTCTGTCTTTTCGTATTAACCTATGCCACCTGGCGAATTAAAAGGTATGCTGTAGAACTTACGGATTTGGTAAGTGTTGAATACTTCCAAAATGAAGTCTATTTAGAAACTTCCATAAAGTTTTTGAAGAGGAATGTAGGTGGCTTCGGTCTCGTACCTTGGGGGCTGTTTTTTGCGATATTAAATCTTTTTGTTGGCTTTCTTTTTGGCCCATACTATAATACAGCGTCCTTAATTTTATCCATTCATATTCAGCACTTTCTGATCGGTTTTTTATGTGGAATGGCGGTAGGAGGTATCTATGCCATTTTAGTGATGACCCACCGTACTAGTTTATTGAAGCTTCGGTTAAATTTTTATCATCCAGACAAGTGTTGTGGTACTTCTAGTATTGGTAATTTGCTTTTTACCTTCGCCCTTATCACTTTGGCAATGGCTGTTCTGGTATCGAGCTACATTAGCTTATCTTGGGATCATAATCGTTTTGTTCCAGTTAAAGAGTTTGTTTATTGGTTTTGGGTTGCTTGGCCTTACTTGCTGTCGGTGATCGTGTTTGGCTTTCCGATATTGAAGATTCATTCTAAACTCAAGCGTTACAAAGAGCAAGAACATTTTGCTTTAAGAAAAAAGTTGAGAAGTGTGGATCAAAAACTTATAGACCTGGACTATCAAAACGAAAAGGCCATGGAAGAGGCAGAAAAATTAATTGCTTACTCTGAGAAATTAAAGGGTATAGATGAAACAATAGATGCAGCCAGTTCATGGCCATATACTAAAGGGCAAACTGGTACATTTTTTAGTATTTTTCCTGTGACTACCATTGCAAGCACAGAAGTCAGTGAGTATATCAATGATGCTTTAACTAATGCCGGGATTGGGAGTTAACTTACCTTAAGTAAGTTGAGATCTTGGTCACTTATTTTCAATAGTTTCTTGTTTCTAATTCCTGATCAATATCTACCATCAGTTTTTTACAGTTGTTAATGAAATCTTTTATTTCATTCAACCTGTATTTGTCTGTTTCTGTAAAAAAAGATGCTTGCTTGAAAAAGCCAATATAACTCGCGGAGTTAGGGTTGTGTATCCAGGTGGTATCTATGCCTTTTAAATCTATTGGAGATTGTTTTAACCTGTCTATTAACACTAGCAGGGGATAAAGCTCTTTGTTAAGGTTTGTAATGTCCTGACCATTTCGATTTATTTCCTGAAAAGCACTTTCATAACTCTCGGCCAGGTTATAATGATTACTGATTTTTTCTTTCAGTGTAGCGTTCCTAATGCTATAAAAATTTCCACCACTAAGCATTTCATCATAAGTGCTCCGGTTAACTGGAAATATGCTCCAGTAAGTAGAAGTTAACGAATCTATGGTCCTAAAGTCAAAGATTGAAGGGGTGTTTTTAAATAATTGAATCCCTTTCTGAAGGTTTGAAATGTTGATCTTATATATAGAATCAAGGGGAGTTAATAGTTCGATATTATTACTTAAATCATTTTTTAGGTTTGTCAAATACACAAGCTCTTGCTTGCGTTTTAACCTATCTTGGTTCCAGTTATTGATACCCATTGCGAGAAGAATACCAATCATAACGAGAGTGATCTCTCCAATGGCGTATTTTAGGTATGTGCCAGTCTTACTTTGTGAAATTAACTTTCCCCTGATACTACGAAAGAACTTGATCATGAATACTTATTATAATGCCACGCCGATCAATTTACAGAATCTAATTTTATCAAATCGAAGTTTATTCTTTTGACTGACTCTCTATAAAAATTTGATTGAGCTTATATAGGCCCAAGCTATAAATAGAAGCTGTAAAGGAATTCTAAACCATAAATATGAAATTCCATGCCCATCAAATGAGCCTTTTTGAAAGTCTATTTTATGAACTGAGGCATAAATGTTAGCTGGTAACATCAATACTAAGAAAATAATCAAAGCCCATCCACTGATCACTCTCAACTTTGGTATTAGTAAGCCAATGGCCAGCAGGATTTCAAAAACTCCAGTGAGATAAACTAAGTCTGTCTTAAAAGGGATGAACTGCGGTATCATCATTGACATCCCTTTGGTATATACGAAATGCCCTATTGCCGTAAAGCACAACATTATTGACAAGGCCAATCTGGCAGAAAAGGCAAAATTGTATTCATTACTTACCATTTTCATCACGAAAATGGTAAGCACAAAACTTGCTAAAAGTACTACTAATGGTTTCATGTTATCTGCGTTTAATCCTTTACAAAGGGAGTAAATGATTTCGGAGATGGCAATGAACCTGGGTTAAGTAATGCGTTTACGTATTCTACTCAGGGCCTGAGGTGTAACACCAATATAAGACGCTATGTACCTTAATGGTATTTGTTTTAGTAGCCTAGGGCGTTCTAAGAACAAGTCTAAATATCGTTCTTCTGCAGTTTTTTTAAGTAGGGAAAGCTCTCTTTTAGATTTTATTAAAAACATATTTTCAGCCATAATACGTCCAATAAAATTTCCACTTTCAGTTTTGTCATAAACCTCTTGAAGGTCGTTGTAAGATATGCGCCACAAAACTGTTTCGGTCAGCGTTTCTATTTGATAGTGAGATGGTGCTTGGGTAATGAAGGAGTCATAAGCAGTTACAAATTCATTTTCGAATAAGAAACCAAAGGTTAAATCATTCTCTTCCTGTGGAATATAGAATCTCACTATCCCTTCAGAAATAAAGGATAGATAGTTTTCTATTGATCCAACCGCCGTAAGGTTAGCATTCTTATTCAATTTTACCTTATCCAATTTTGAAGCAAAAAGGCTCCAATCAGGATCGTTCATTGGATAAATTTTATCTATAAACTTTTTGATCTCTTCCAATTGCCAAAATTTAGCTCAATTAATACAGAGTCTTTGCTTACTTCTCGTATTCTATTTTGTGAATGCGCCATGTAATACTAGCCGCTGGAGTTTTAACTAGTACTTCATCTCCTTCCCGTTTCTTTAACAAGGCTTGAGCGATAGGAGAGTCGATAGAAATATAATCTTTCATGCCTATAAGCTCTTCATAGCCAACGATCCGAAGTCTTTTTTTTAGGCCTTTGTCGTTTTCAATTTCTACCCAAGCACCAAACATGACTTGGCCTTCTTGATGGGGATGATAATGGATAACTTTAAAGTTGTCAACGCACTTCCGCAGGTAGTGAATGCGTCCATCAATCTCTCTAAGGCGTTTTTTATTGTAATGATAGTCGGCATTTTCCGATCTGTCTCCCAAACTCGCCGCCCAGGAAACCTTCTTTGTAGTCTCAGGACGTTCTACACGCCAGAGGTGATCAATTTCGTCCTTTAGTTTCTCCATCCCTTCCGGGGTAATCATCGGAGTCCTCATTTTATTGATTATTCAACAGTTTGTAGAAAAATGATAGGTACAAATATAAAAGACACGAGGAGCATATTCGCGCGTTCAACCTCCAATTTTTGTAGACTTATAGGATCGTTTTAAGCTAAATCGTAGACACGTATAAGAGGAAAAGGATTGCTTTGTAAACCGTTTTTAGAGCTATTTAGGTTTGATTTTTTGGTTTGCTTGTGAAAAACTAACAAGGGACGGGAGAAAACTGCTTCCAGTACCGATGAGATACCTCCAATTTTCTGATGGCTCCTTATGACTTCATTTTTTGGTAAGACGACCTAAATCAAGTCTTTTTATATATTCCTGAGAACGAGGTCTTCTTGCTTTTGTCGGTCTTATGACCAATAAGAGCGTAGAATTCAGTCTATGACCTTAGACTATCAAGGATGTATTACCTATTCTATTGCTTTTAGTTTCTCACTAAGATTCTCTAATATGAGCTTCGTTAATTCTTCAATAGGTAGTTTGACTTCAATCGTTGAAAGACCTTTTTTCGTTGTTTGAGTCAAAATACAATGAGAATAAGCCTTCACAAAAGGACTAGAAAATGAGTAAAGCCCAGATATCTCATCATGCCTCAGAATGCTGCCTCGATCTTGTCCCTGAAGTTTGGATAAATAGCTTGTGAGATTACCAGCAGGGTATTCTTTTTGAGCTATTCTTATATGAGTTAGAATTTCATTGTATGAAAGCTCATCTTTTCCTAAGTCTAGAATGGCTTTCAGAATTATCCGAGGGTTATTATATTTTCTAGATCTTGAAACCTTCATGGCCTTATCAAAGATTTCCTTCAATGTGTCCGACGAAGACTTTACGTACTTTGACACAGCCTTGTCAAAATCGGTAACATTTAATGTAACCGTTTTAACTTGGGTAGATTCTATCCCTTCTTTTCGACACATGTTAAGACATAGATGATGACACGCAGAAGCAAGGCCACTGGAAAATTTAATTGTTCTTTTTACAACCGTTGATTGAAACTTGATGTTTAGAAGTTCTTCACCACTGTAGATGACTTTCGATAATTCGTTTTCATTCATTAAGGGTACATAGATTTCGGCAACACGTTGCTTCATTTCTGGATCGTATTTAATCACTTCCCTTGCCGTATTTACAGCCCCAATCGCTAATATTTTGAGATCGGGGTAGTCAACAGAATAGTCCATAAAGATCTTCATAATCTGAGCTATTTTTACTTTCTCGGGCTCTTCAACTTTATGAAAATCTTCGAGCACCCAACAGATCCCCATTTCGCCAAAAAACTTCCCGAGCCTTTGAGGGGTTAACTGAACAGGTACTAAACGCCTAGAAACTTCCTGAATATTTTCCTCAAATGAATTTTTGATACTCAAATATTCAGATTTAATACCAAGCGAAATAGATGATTTAGTTGAGAAACTTTTTTCGTCGGTATAATATTTATTAAGTTGATCAAAGCCATCAACCAGTATCTGCTCGAAAGTCATCCCTTTCATGCATCTTGTAATAACATGATTTTCGTAGAGCTGGTTAAGTTTGTTGACTAATAATGTGGTTTTTCCTGCTCCAGAAGGCCCATATACTACAATTTGCATTCCAGGTGTCCGTAGTGCATCTACTAAATCATCATTTATTGACTCGTCCCGTTCGACGAAAGAAAGTTTAGCAGGTGCCGTTGGAGTAAAGACTAAATTGAGATTATGACTTACCATTAAATTTGTCATTCTAATTTGATTTTTTTTGCTAAGACAATTAAGAGCTGAGGCTATCTAACTGTTTTAGAATAATTTATTAAAATAGACATAAAGCAGGAGTAAATTGTAGGATATTGTATTTATTCTTAGTGATTAGGCTCCGCTAGAGCAAGGATGTTTCAGAACTAAAAGTTTTTTAACCATTCAGATTTGAAGTAGGTTGTTTGAGTTTTCTCCCTTGTTGGTGTTGTCACCAACAAGCCAATGCCGTTGATTAACCACCAAAACATTCCATATAATGTCTCAAGAAGCTAAATTTATTGTCATTATCCTCATAAAATGAGGCAGAAGAGTATTGATACTGGACAAAATCGTCAGCAAGGTTCCATTTGCCACTGACTGGATTAGCATGTATATAGTTTAACTTTTGCTCTAACATATTTCTGCTTAATAGGTCTATAGACAAAGCGTTTCTTTGCCAAAACTGATACCTTCTGTCTTTTAAGTTTACCTCGAATTTAGAAAGTAAGTGAGGGTTGTGCTTTTGTAAATGAAACTTGATCTGTTGTCCAGTAAACTTAAGGAAATCCCGTTGTACATCTTTGAGAAGGTGTTTGTTCGATATTCTCCAAATTAAATGAATATGATTTGGCATAATCACGAAGCCATAGACTCTGACTCTATTCTCCTTACACAGGTATGTAAGTGAATCAATGATGACCTGTTTATTGTGGTGGTCATATAATGCTGGTATCCATTGATATATAGTAGCTGTAAAAAATTGAATACCATGTGTGTGCACGATTCAATTTAAGAAGATTATCTTGGTTTGCTCGTTGGTGAAAACACCAACAAGAGACGGGAGAAAAAATCCATCTTTACTTTTCAGAGATTACACTTCCTTTTCAAAAATCAATTCGAAGTAGCTGGAAGAACCATAGCCAGATGTTGAAGGCGCAAAGATCTGCTTAAATCGCCAACCTTTCTTGGCATAAGCTGCGATTACTTCTTTATAATCCACTTTCGGTTTTGCGCTCAAGAAACCAGATTTCAATTCAATTTTGACGAATTCATATTTATACATGATAAACCCTTTTCTTATAGATTTTATTATTCCTAAAATATCGAATCAATCGTAAAGATTCGGATATAAGATGACTAAACACTATACGCTCTTGTTGGTGTTCTAACCAACAAGGCAATGAATGTTGATTAGTAGCCGAATTCTTCAAAGTTTTCTCTTTGCATTACCATCCAATTCTCCCAATAAATCCTTCCAGTAGAACCAGCTCCATCTGGGTCAATTGAGAAGAAGTCAGGTAATATTTTAAAGTTTTTTTGTGTCTTCTTCTCGATTAAATAATGCGTTAAACACTCTAATAGCTTGTTGAAAGAAGAGAAGATTATTTCGGAAAGTCCGTCCAAGTCACCCTGATACTCATGATCATATACACGGATAGGGAAATCCTTTTTCTCCAGCTGTCCTCTTAAGTCAAATACTAAAGGGCCCGTATCATTTCCTTCATCGGCAAAAGGAACAAGTCCTTGAGGAATTAATTTTTGCGGAATGTGCCAATCAAGAATATTCCTTAAATATTCCAATGGTCGAGTGGGTAAAGATGAAGGAAGTCTTATGATAGAACAGTCGCCATCCTCAAAAAAGTATCTTCGGTGCCATTCTATGAAATTCTCTGGCAAAACAACATTAAAGTGGTTTTCTATTTTCTGATAGTCTTCAATTGTTAGTCTTCCGGGTAAGATTTTCCACTCATACCAACCATCTTCGTCAATTTTAGATTGTATCATTTCCTTTGGAACCTCCTCCCTGAAAACCATCTTCATTCCAGGTTGCCAATAAGCATTGAAAAATTGTTCTATTAAATCAGTCATACGATTTTTCGCCCTTGTTAGTGTTGTCACCAACTAGCCAATGCTGTTGATTAACCACCAAAACATTCCATATAATGTCTCAAGAAGCTAAATTTATTCTCATTATCCTCATAAAATGAGGCAGAAGAGATTCGCCGGTTAATAAAATCTTTTGATAGGCGGGCTTGTGGAATTATAAGCGACAACTATCTTTGCACTCGATGTACGCAAATTCACATATCGCACCCAGCGCAGCTTATGCACATCATTTCCATCATCTCGGTTGAGATGTATATAAAACTATGTGGCCTACGCGGTCGCAAGAATTCCCAACTTTCTTAAATCATTTTACACTAATTACAGTTCTTACATCCAGATGGATAATACATTACGCATAGCAGTACAGAAAAAGGGTCGTTTGAGTGATGATTCTTTAAAACTTATAAAAGAGTGTGGCATCAAATTCAACAATGGTGCGGGCAAGTTAAAGGCCAATTCAACCAACTTTCCAATGGAATTTCTCTTCCTTAGAGATGATGATATTCCCGGTTATGTTCAAGATGGTATTGCCGATATTGGTATAGTTGGAGGCAATGAGGCAGAGGAGAAAAATAAGGATGTCGATACGGTTAAAAACCTTGGGTTCTCTAAATGCAGATTATCGTTAGCGATCGATAAAAACGAAACATATAATGGAGTTGAAGACTTCGAGGGCAGGAGCCTAGCTACATCATATCCAAAGATTCTCGGAGATTACCTCAAATCGAAAAATGTCAACGCCGAAATTAACGAAATCAGTGGTTCAGTTGAAATTGCACCAAGTATCGGTTTAGCTTATGGTATCTGTGATATAGTCAGTTCGGGGTCCACACTTTTGAGCAATGGCTTAAAAGAAGTAGAGGTGATCTACAAGTCGGAAGCTGTACTTTTGGCGAATAAAAATCTAAGTGCTGAAAAACGCGAGATTCTTGATCGTTTTATCTTTAGAATTGAGTCGGTACAAGCCGCAAAAAACAACAAATATATCTTAATGAATGTGCCGAACGAGTCTGTTCAGCAGATCATTGATATACTTCCGGGTATGAAAAGCCCAACAGTTATGCCATTGGCCGATGAAGGCTGGAGTTCTGTGCATACTGTTATTCAAGAAGACGATTTTTGGGAAATTATTGAAGCATTGAGAGGTGCTGGGGCAGAAGGTATATTGGTGGTGCCAATCGAAAAAATGATCTTATGAAAACAGTAGTTAACCCTGTAAAGTCTACATGGTCGGAGCTACTGGCCAGGCCAACCATGGACTTGGAATCGATAGAGGGATTGGTAAGACCGGTGATGGAGTCAGTTCAGTCTCGTGGTGATTCAGCATTACGCGAGTTCACTGAGAAATTTGATGGCGTTTCTTTGTCAGATCTACAGGTTACGACAGAGGAGATTAGTCAAGCGATCAGCCAAGTGGATGATGATTTAAAGGCAGCGATTTCTATTGCTAAAAAGAACATTGAGACCTTTCACCAAGCACAAAAAGACGATTTCGTGAAGGTGGAAACAATGCCTGGAGTCAATTGCTTCAGGAAGTCTGTTGGGATAGATAAAGTAGGTTTATATATCCCGGGAGGCACCGCGCCGCTATTTTCTACAGTATTGATGTTGGCTGTACCGGCTAAAATTGCTGGCTCTCGGGAGCTTGTACTTTGTACCCCTCCTGATAAAAGTGGCAATGTTCATCCAGCCATACTTTATACGGCACAATTGGTCGGCATCGAAAAAATCTTCAAAGTTGGTGGAGCTCAAGCTGTTGCCGCTATGACTTTCGGAACAGAAACTATACCTCAAGTATACAAGATTTTTGGGCCAGGGAATCAATATGTCACAGCGGCCAAGCAATTGGCTATGAAATACGGTGTGGCTATCGATATGCCCGCAGGCCCTTCGGAAGTTGCAGTTTACGCCGATGAATCAGCAGTGCCAGCCTTTGTAGCGGCAGATTTACTTTCTCAGGCCGAACATGGTGTGGATTCACAAGTCGTTTTGGTCGCTTCTTCAGAAGAGATCGTCAATGAGGTGAAAGCCGAAGTTGCTGATCAGTTAAAGACATTGCCGAGGGCAGAGTTTGCCGAAAAAGCCTTGTCAAATAGTATCGCGATCGTGTTGTCTGACGAAGATCAAGCGATTGATTTGTTAAATGAATATGGGGCAGAGCACTTGATTCTTTCGGTCAAGAAACCCTGGGGAGTTGCCAATCGCATTGTAAATGCTGGCTCGGTCTTTTTGGGTAATTATACGCCAGAATCGGCGGGAGATTATGCGTCAGGCACCAATCACACCTTACCGACAAATGGCTATGCTAAAATGTATAGCGGTGTTTCACTTGATAGTTTCGTGAAAAAGATAACATACCAAGAAATTACGCCGCAGGGTCTTTCTGTTTTGGGGCCAGTGGTGGAAACTATGGCTGCTGCGGAGGAATTAGAAGCACATAAAAACGCGGTTACCTTAAGGTTAAATGAGATTAATAATGTTTGATCCTAACGAACTTTTAAGACCTCATCTGAAAAATTTGGTGCCATATTCTTCGGCTAGAGAAGATTATAAAGGCAGTGAAGGTGTCTTTTTAGATGCGAACGAGAATCCTTTTGGGTCGATTACCGAAGAGAATTGGAACCGATACCCAGACCCATATCAAGTAAAATTGAAAGGTCGAATTGGCGAGATTAAATCTGTCAGTGCCGATCGCATTTTCCTAGGAAATGGAAGCGACGAACCGATCGATTTACTGTTTAGGGCTTTCTGCGAACCTGGTGTCGATAATGTGATTATCAATCCGCCGACTTATGGTATGTATAAGGTGAGCGCCGACATTAATAACGTTGAAGCCCGCGAAGTATTAATGACGCGAGACTTCGACCTAGATGTAGATGGCATTCGACAAGCCATAGATGATCAGACTAAAATCGTATTTATCTGTTCGCCAAATAATCCTTCGGGCAACGATGTTGATTTAACCAAGATTGAGGCCATATTGAAGGAATTCAATGGGTTAGTAGTCATCGATGAGGCCTATATTGATTTCACTGAAAGAGCTTCTTTTATCGATCGCTTAGATGAGTTTCCTAACCTAATTGTGCTACAAACTTTTAGTAAAGCTTGGGGATTGGCAGCACTTCGTTTGGGAATGGCCTTTTGTTCGAAGGAAGTCTTAAATGTTTTGAATAAGATAAAGGCACCTTACAACTTGAGTGGCCTCACTCAAGAAACTGTTTTTGAAGCTTTGAAAGATGTGAAGCGAAAAGATGATATGGTGAGGGACATTTTGGTGAATAAAGAGACACTGAAGGTCGCTTTAGAAGGTTTGGAACGAATAGAAAAAGTATATCCTTCAGATGCGAATTTTTTCTTAGTAAAAACGCGCAAGGCACGTCAACTTTACGAAGATTTAATTGGGCACCAAGTCATATTAAGAGATCGCTCAAAAGTAGCTCTTTGCGAAGAGGGTATTAGAATTACGGTTGGAACAAAATCTGAGAACAGGATTTTAATCCAGACTTTGAAGGAAATAGGCAATTAAAGAATGAAAAAGGTACTTTTTATAGATAGGGACGGTACAATAATCGTTGAACCACCAATAGATTTTCAGGTTGATTCTTTGGAGAAACTCGAGTTTTTACCGGGAGCAATTTCTAACCTTAGAAAAATTGCTGAACAGCTCGATTTTGAATTGGTCATGGTGACAAATCAAGACGGTTTGGGCTCAGATTCTTTTCCAGAAGATACCTTTTGGCCTGCTCAGAACAAAATGTTGAAAACACTCGAAGGGGAAGGCGTGGTTTTCAATGAAATATGCATTGATCGTACTTTTGAAGCAGAAAATGCCCCAACCCGTAAGCCTAGAACAGGACTATTGACGAATTACTTGGAAGGCGATTATGATCTAGCCAATTCCTACGTTTTAGGAGATAGAAAAACGGATATTCAACTAGCCGAAAACTTAGGAGCGAGAGCGATATTTATATCAGAAGAATCCGATAAACGTGCTGCACTTTCCACAACTAGTTGGGATGAAATTTTCAGTTACTTACAAATGCCAGCACGGACTGCTGAAATTCATCGTGTAACAAAAGAGACTGATATTCTCATACACTTGAATTTAGATGGTACTGGGCAGTGTGATAATGATACGGGTTTAGGCTTCTTCGATCATATGCTAGATCAGCTGGGGAAACATTCGGGAGCCGATTTGACGGTCAAAGTAAAGGGAGATTTACATATAGATGAGCATCATACGATTGAAGACACAGCCCTTGCGCTGGGTGAAGCTTATTTAGAGGCGATTGGCGATAAAAAGGGAATTAATCGATATGGTTTCCTATTGCCAATGGATGAAGCACTTGCCCAAGTTGCCATCGATTTTAGTGGTCGGCCGTGGTTGGTTTGGGAAGCTGATTTCAAACGAGAAAAGGTGGGTGACATGCCGACAGAAATGTTTATGCACTTTTTCAAGTCATTTTCTGACACCTCAAAATCTAACCTAAACATTAAAGTTGAGGGGGATAACGAGCACCATAAAATCGAGGCTATCTTTAAAGCTTTTGCCAAGGCGATCAAAATGGCAATAAAAAGAAACCCAGATGAGCTCGATATTCTACCGAGTACAAAAGGGTTACTCTAATCGCGGTCAAACGAAATTACTATATAAGTCGTCAATTTTCGAATTTGACAACCTCGAGCTTTTAGTCTTCGTCTACTCGTATGGCTTCTAATTGTTGGCCATCTTCGCGGATCATGAGCAGTTTGGTGATTTTGTCTTTGTCGTTTTTCACAAATTCAATATCTACACCGAATGCTTTGAGGAAAAAACGACTATTCGTGATAGGTACCAGTTCGTAAACCTTCTCATCTGGTCCAACGGCCTGCAGGTTGTTTTTCTCAATTTCAATTTTAAGAAAAGTGTCCTTTTGCATTTCATAACTACCTACGTAGGCTTTCATGGTCTTCTTCGGTACTGTAATGCCTTGCTCTTGCTTACTTTGAGCTTGGCCGCCGAATTGGAACAACGCTATGGCGATTAAGGTGAACAAGCTTACTCTTATGGTTTGTTGTTTTTGATTTGTTTTCATGGTCTTTGCTGTTATTTAAAGAGAAGACTTTCAATGGGTTAATGTGGTTAACAAGCCTATTTCACTAATCTACAAGTTGGCTGAATCGCTCTTTGAAATCAGATTATTTCTAGACCAAAACCGAAAGCAATAGAGGCTAAAGTATCTCAGCTAACAGTTAGGTGTTAAATTTTTCCACTTTTAAGCTCCTATGTTTTACTTTCGACCTTGAATTTCAGCCATGAAGAAGATTTTTTGCCTTTTCCTCATCCTAACGGTTCATCAACTATCGGGTCAAAACCTGGATTGGTGGGATGCCCTGCATGACTATCCTAACGCGGCTGGAACAGATCGTGATCGATACGTGAGCATATCACCAGGTTATTTTGGGCCAAATGCCTTAAGAATTCCAGTCCTCCGAAATGGCAAAATTGATAATGAGCTATGGTCAGAAAATACTATTGAATATCATTTTGGTCAAGGTGATAATACATTGAATCACTGGTCTGAATTCAATATTCCATTGGCTAAGGATAAAGCTGTTCTTTATGTGCAAAGTATTGCGTGGGAATATTGGGAGGTGACAGATGAGATCCGCGATGAACGCAGAATGCGTAGTAGAAGTGGCATTGGCTGGAATACAGGAGATACTTCGTTCGGGGTTATTCTTAGAATTGCCAATGAAGATAAGTCTCGCTTGCCGAACATTACTTTTAGAGCACACTCTAAAACCACAACTGGTGGAAATGTAAGCAATGCACGTTTCACCGATGCGAGTATGTTCTTCTGGGAAGCAACTGTTAGTAAGACCATTCTAAAAACAGATGATAGTAGTCTTTTATTAAAGGGAATGTTGGGCTTTTACACTTGGCAAACCAATAAAAACGGATTGCCAAACGGTTCCGATTTCTTTCAAAATGATGCAGGTACTTATGGTGTAGGAATTGAATGGACTAAGGGTAAATGGTTTGTCGCAAGTGATGTCTCTGGTTATCATGGTTATATTGAAAACCGAGATACACCAAGTGCATGGCGCAATCAGATACAATACAGACTTGGTAAACACATTGCGCTTTACTCCAATTTCAATGTAGGCTTAAATAGTTGGGGCTGGCAAACGGTAACGATCGGCTACCGCCATTTCTTTAAGACGATAGATTAAAACTACAATCCAAGTGTAGGCAGTTTCTTTACCTTGTGATAAGTCAATGCTGTAGCTATACATTGTTTTAAAATGTCCACTGGTGGATCATTATCCAAAGGCAATATTATAGCTCTATTTCCTTCGAAACTTAAAGTATCACCAAAAACAAACCTGAAAGTCGGCACTAACTGACTTGTACATTGAAAGTATAAAGCATATTGATTTGGATTTTTCGTTTTCCAATCAATTCTTAGCGTACTGCCATGTTTAGTGAGGTAAGCAGGCTCGCCCCATTTCAATGTTTCTTCAAGGTCTTCTACACCATGAGTTTCATTTGCAACAGTAATGATCAATTCGCGAAGCTGATCCATTTTGGCTTTAACATCTTCAGGGTACTTCTCGAACTTTGTGTCAACTGCTGGGTTGGATGCTACGACTAAACTGTTACTACTCATTTTATGGGTGTGATACTTCGTTATGGACAAATTGAATAAAAAAAAGGAGAGTGAAAACTCTCCTTGGTATTAGTTGCCTCCTTTACCAGAGTTGGTCAACTGTTTGGTCATGGCCGCGCCTATCAAAGCCTCTAGTGGTGTGCCGCCATCATCACCACCTGATATAATCATAGTGGTTGGGAATTTGATTTTAGCAATTTGCTGTGCTACACCTATGGCAATTTGCTTTTCTAGTTCCGCTCTTTGCTGCGGTGTTAAACCTGCCGATACAAGTTTCGCGTTTTGGTAGGATTCAGCATCAGCTTTTACCTTTTGAGCCGTGGCTTTTAGACGCTCAGTTTCTAGTGCAATGGCTGCTAACTTTTTGTTAGTTTCCTCTTGTTTAAGCTTTGTTTCAATTGAAATCAAAGCCTTTACTTGCTCTTTCTCCTGTGTTACACGCTCTCCTGCCTTATCACGCTCACCTTCGGCAATAATTCTGGCTTGGGCATCTTTGGCAGTTTTAATTTTTTGCTGCTCTAATTGACGCTTCGCAGATTCGTCTCGTTGTGCTTCTAACCGTTGTTTAAAGACCTGCTCAAGTACTACGTCGTCTACGATCACTTGAGCCACGATAATATTGTTCTCATTTATATCGTGAGGTATTCTAATGAACTGGCCATTTTCATCTTTCCGCTTGTTTACCTCATAACGTGTCTGTACCTCCTTGATCTCGCGCTCGCCCTGCTCAATGGCAGTTATTATAGTATCCCGATACTCGGTTTTCTCTACACTAAAAGCACCATCTTTTAATTGCTCTTCGATAGAAACTCTGAAGTCAGAAGCCGAACCTGATATATAGTCCTGTGCCGCAAACATGTAACCCGTGTTAGATACAACCTCTCGCACGGTAGGTATTAGGGTGTTTTGTGCAAGATTTTGTAAGCTACGGAACTCGATAGCCAACTCGATGAAAGACTCCTTGTCTGCAGGTAGCTGAAAACGAGTTGATAACTTTGTAGTAGCCGTGACTTGGTCGATGAATCGTATGGGAATTGGGTCCATTTGACCCTCAATATCATTCGTGTCATCCCCTGGGTTCACCACTTTTACGTCGATAAACTTTTGCCAAGGTGTTATTTTGGCAAAGCCCCTAAACTTAATTCCTTCCGTCATAATGGCACTTTTTTTACCATTTGGATAAACTAGAAAGTATTGATATCCAGGTTCTGCCCAAAAGAATAAATTCGGTAAGGTGACAAACGTTAGGCCAGCAATTACCATGGTCATGGAGACCTTGCGGCTAAACATGAGGAGCCATGTCGGCGATTTTGACTTGATTTTTTCAAGATGCCCAGAAGTATTCTCCTTGAATTTATCTTCATCAGAAAGGAGGGGTCTGATGATTAAAGTGATTATTCCGATGATTAATAAAATGATTCCGAAAAGTATCATAGTTGTAAGTTTTAAGATGAAACATAGTTTGACTGATCTGCCCGTTTGGCAAATGCGATGATGGTTAACATGGTTGTGTATTAGATGGCGTCGATTGGTTGCCAAATTGTGATTTAACCCAAAATGCTATGGGTTTAATTCACTATGTGAAAAGGAATTATCGATGTGTCCAACACTGCCGAGTGGCCTTGAATGCCGCGTGCTGGTAGTGTTTTTAAAATCGATTCTCTTTAGAAAATCTAATGCTCCTCGATGGAGGTTCTGAAAGGATTTCCCAATAATCCCGGCTCAAGCGAGTGCTTGACTTTTGAGGGATTTGAAATGGGAGTAAAGTTTTCATGGTATTTAAGATTAGATGTTTCTTTTTCTGAAACACAATAATATATACGGTAATATATCGTAAAATGTTACATGTACAGAATAATATTTTATATATATGAAATATCGGAATATAGTTCTGTTTTGGTAAATCCTCATTATCAGCAAATTAGAGTTGTAGCTTCGATGAGCTCTAATGCTACCTCGTGAAATTTGACTCCTTTTTTTACTTATATATAAGAAAATTATATATTGTGTTTTCTTATATAAAAACTATGTACTCAAAAGAACTAATAAGAGGTACACTTAGAACAATAATTCTAAAGTTGCTTTCCGAAAATGGGGAGATGTATGGCTATGAAATTACCCAAAAGGTAAAAGAGCTTTCCTCGAATGAAATTAGCCTCACTTTTGGGGCGCTATATCCTACACTTCACAAGTTAGAGAAAGAAGGGATTGTTACCACCAAGTCTAGAGAGGTGGATAACAGGACGAGGAAGTATTACGCCTTAACAGATGCTGGTAATGAGGCCGCAAGAATCAAAATAGAAGAGTATTTCCAATTCGCTAAAATGATGAACCTAATCATGATTTCCGATGGTGACTAGAAGCCAAGTGAACATGATCACTCGGATGGTGAGATCGAGAAACATCAAAAGCTTTTCAATTGAAGAGGAGCTTATTGATTTCATCTCTTGCGAAATCGAAGAGAAGATGAACCGAGGCGAGACATTCGAGAATGCCCTCGAAGAGGTATTCGCCTCGATGAACTTCGAGTCAAAAACAGAAGTCAACAAACTCAAAAGGCTTAGTCAGCCAAACACAATCGATATGTTACATAATTATTTAAAAATTGCTTTAAGAAACATTTCGCGGTACAGGGTCAATGCTGCGATTAACATTTTCGGATTAGTCATTTCATTGACTGCGGCCCTTACGATTGGCCTATATTTGAAATATGAAAACTCATTTGATGCTCAATATCCTGAAGGGGATAGACTATATAGAGTAAATACGATTTCTAATTTGGGCCAAACGCCAACCCACATGACATCTGTTTCCGCTAAGCTGATCCCTGAGGTTAAAGCAAATATTCCAGAGATTGAAGCTTCCTCAGGTTTGTTTCTTGCCATTCTAAATCAACCGCTAAAATGGAGCGATGGAGTTTTCTTTAATAACCTAATCTCGGCAGTGGAAAGTGATTTCCCGAAAATGATGGGGTTGAAGGAAACCAAAGGGTCAATTGAAAATGCTTTTACAAAGGTGAATACTGTTCTTGTTTCTGAGAAACAGGCAAAGAATATCTTTGGAGAGATTAATCCAATAGGAGAAATTTTAGAAATAAAAGTCAATGATAAATTACTTCGGCTAGAGGTAGCTGCAGTTTATGAAGACCTTCCTCCGAATACTCATTTTGCCGAAAACCGTTGGACAGATTTCGGATTTCTTATCTCCAACAAAACACTAGAAGGTTTTTCTGGAAATAAGCCCACTTGGACTTCCATAAATGGTTCTGCCTATGTAAAGCTGAGTGAAGGAGTGTCTGTTGAAGATGCGGAACAAAAAATTAACGACCTGATTGAACAGCGGTTTGGGAAAAATATTTGGTATGAGCATTACTTACAGCCAGTATCTGATATCCACCTGAATAAAGGTGATTTAGAGATTGGATCGGAAGGTAGTTATGCTCAATTAAAGCTCTTTGTGCTCGTAGGGATAATTATAGTCTTTATAGCCTGTATAAATTACGTGAACTTGACAACTGCACAAGCTTCGATTAGGCTAAAAGAGGTGGGTGTAAGAAAAGTGATTGGCGCGAGGAGACGACAATTTTTAACTCAATTCCTTGTTGAAGGCACGCTCATTTCTTGCATAAGCTTGATCTTAGCTTCGGTATTAGTCTTAATACTTATTCCCTTTTTAAATTCTAAATTTTCATTGCATTTGGGTTTAGGCCTTGCGGAAAATACCGGTGAATTCGTTGTATTTATAGTTCTCGGTCTTCTCATTAGCCTGGTTTGTGGTATTTATCCAGGTTGGTACCTCTCGCGAATGAAGGCAAACCAATTACTTAGAGGTGGTGGGGCTCTCAGTTCTGGAGGAGGCTTATTGAGGAAGGTTTTGGTAACTGTCCAGTATGTAACCTCCATTACTTTGATAGTAGCAACGCTCATTATAACAAGTCAGATGAACTTTATGAGTGAAAAGGACCTCGGCTTCGATAAGGAAGAAGTTGTGTACTTGACCCTTGATTATAAAGTAGCGGCTAAATATGGAGAAGTAGTTTATCAGGAAATCATAAAGGAAAGTGGTATCGTAGCTGCCTCACTTACAGGCGCTTCTCTCGGGGATGGTAATATGCCAGGTAATCGTATCATAGTTGGCACCGAAGACCCTGAGGATAATAATCAAATGCTTCAAGTTTTGGCGGTTGGTGATGATTTTCATAAAGCTTTAGGACTCACAATGAAAGAAGGACGTTGGTTTTCTGCCGATTATGCTACTGATAAGGCAAAAGGTTTTGTAGTGAATGAGACGTTTGTGAAACATTTTGGGCTCGAAGAACCTTTGGGTGTAGCAATAAACCGAAATGGTCAGGAAGGTAGCATCATTGGGGTCGTTAAGGATTACCATTTTAAATCTATGCGGAATGAAATCGAACCATTGGTAATGCACCAAAGCGAGAACCCTCAGTTCGATTATTGGAATATTGCAGTTCGTTTGGCCGAAGGAGATAAGGCCAATGCATTAAGGCGATTAGAAGAGATATGGACAAGTGTTATTCCTGAGTATCCTTTTGATTATGAGTTCTTGGACGATAAAATAGATCAGTATTATAAGTCAGATCAATATTTTGCCATGGTATTCAGGATTTTCTCATTCATTGCGATCCTTGTTTCTTGTTTAGGACTAATTGGGTTAGTTGCTTTTACTACGCAGCGAAGGGCAAAAGAAATTGGGGTTAGAAAAGTACTTGGTGCCTCCATCACCACCATAGTAAGCTTGTTATCAAAAGATTATCTCAGGCTGATCATTATAGCGGCGCTGGTGTCTATTCCTATAGCCTATTATGCCATGGATGATTGGTTAGATAATTTTGTCTACAGCATAGGTATTCAGCCGCATGTCTTTATTTTAGGATTACTCATTACGATCGTTTTATCATGGTTATCAGTAAGTTATCTTTCTATTAGGGCAGCAAAGGCTAATCCAGCAGAGTCATTGCGATCGGAATAAATGAATATGAAATAGGAATTAAATACCTAATCTGTTCAAGGCCTAATATTAGCCCAATTGTCACTAGAAATACTGTCTAAATATTAGTGATTAGTCAGGGCTAATATTATTTTTGCGCATGGCAGAACAGATACTGATTCTCGACTTTGGTTCACAGTACACGCAGCTTATAGCCAGAAGAGTTCGAGAGCTTGATGTATATTGCGAAATACATCCATTTAACAATATTCCTGAAATTACTCCCGACATAAAAGGTGTTATCCTTTCTGGTAGCCCTTGTTCGGTAAGAGAAGAAGATGCACCTGATTTAGACTTAGAACAATTTAGAGGTAAGCTGCCTGTTTTGGGTATTTGCTATGGTGCACAATTGATGGCTCAGAAGTTCGGTGGCAACGTTATGCCATCCGAAATTAGGGAGTATGGCCGTGCTAGACTGAGTCGCGTAGATGGACATCATGATTTGTTAAAAGAGATCAGTCTAGATTCCCAAGTATGGATGTCACATGCCGATACAATTTCGGTTCTTCCAGATAATTTTGAAATCATTGCCAGTACTGCCAGCGTTGAAATGGCGGCTTATAAAATCAAAGAAGAGGATACTTATGGGATTCAGTTTCACCCAGAAGTAACACATTCCGAAGAAGGTAAAACATTACTGAGAAATTTTGTAGCGCATATCTGTAATTGCTCGCAGGATTGGACGCCAGATATGTTTGCCGAAACGGTAATAGCCGAGCTCAAAGAACAACTTGGAGATGATAAAGTGGTTCTAGGCCTTTCAGGTGGAGTAGATTCCTCCGTAGCCGCTATTCTAATTCATAAAGCGATCGGTGAGAACCTTCATTGTATTTTCGTTGATAACGGACTACTTCGCAAGAACGAATTCGAGTCAGTTTTGGACTCATATAAAGGAATGGGGCTGAATGTGAAAGGAGTTGATGCGAAAGATCAGTTCTATGAAGCATTAAAAGGTATCTCTGATCCTGAAGGTAAAAGAAAGGCTATTGGTCGCGTATTTATAGAGGTTTTCGACCAAGAGGCACAAAAGATTACTGGGGTAAAATGGTTAGGGCAAGGAACCATCTACCCAGATATTATTGAATCTGTTTCAGTAAAGGGACCATCCGCGACAATAAAATCTCATCACAACGTTGGTGGATTGCCAGAGAAGATGAATTTGAAAGTGGTAGAGCCATTAAAAACACTCTTCAAAGATGGTGTGAGAAACGTTGGCAGAAGCTTAGAAATAGATCAAAACATCCTTGGTCGGCACCCTTTCCCAGGGCCTGGTTTAGGTATCAGAATTTTGGGTGATGTTACTGCCGAGAAAGTGGCCATACTACAAGAAGTAGACTACATTTTCGTGGAAGGCCTTAAGAAAAGAGGTATTTACGATGAAGTTTGGCAAGCAGGTTCCATGCTGTTACCAGTTCAATCTGTGGGCGTAATGGGAGACGAGCGAACCTATGAACGCGTTGTCGCCCTTAGAGCCGTAACCAGTGTGGACGGAATGACAGCGGACTGGAGTCATCTGCCATATGATTTTCTACAGGACGTTTCTAACGAAATAATTAATAAAGTTAAAGGAGTCAATAGAGTTGTATATGACATTAGCTCTAAACCACCAGCGACTATAGAATGGGAGTAATTCGTAAGTACTTTGTGGCGGTTGTTTTGGTTTTGTGCAGTTTGCTGCAAGCCAAAGGCCAAAATGTGAAAACTCTTTTCGAAGAAGGAAAACAACTCTTTGATCAAGAGCAATACGCATTGGCCTTAGCAAAGTTTGCCCCTCTAACTTCACTTGATCAATCAAACGATATGGTGAGATATGCGGCTTATTTCTATGCCATATCTGCCCATAAGTCAGGAGACAATGTGACTGCCAAAAATATGTTCTTGCAGGTTTTACGCAAGTACCCAAATTGGGACGTCACCAATGATATCAATTATTGGTTGGGCTTTTTGGCCGCAGAAAGGGGCGACCTCAGTGATACCTTTAGCTACTTAGCCAAAGCCGAAACAATTGATACCAAACAAAAAAATGCCGTAAAGCAAAAGGCACTTCTTGGAGAGGTGGATATGGGTATATTGAAAGAATTACTCGCTGAGTATCCAGAAGATAATCTCATTGCTTCAAAACTTGCCAATGGAATTTTAGCCTTAGATGTAGAAGATCAAGACATTGATTTATTAAACGAACTCCAGTCCACATATTCACTGGATTTGGATTTGAGTATCGATGGCATAGAATCCTCCCCAAAGAAGTCGACCTACAATGTCGGCTTATTTTTGCCTTTCGCATATAGCAGCGATTCTGCAAGACTAGTAAGGTCTATGACTACTTGGACAACAAGGATGTATCAAGGTGTGAGCCTAGGAGTAGATAAATTGAAAGAAGAAGGTATCGACTTGAATTTGATTACGATCGATACGCGTAATAGCGAAACACGCCTTTTCGAAATGATCAGGAGCGGAGAGCTTGACGATTTAGATCTCATTATCGGTCCTGTTACGCAAAGCGCGGTGCAATTGATTACGGGCTTTTCGAAGAACAAAAGAATCAACATGGTTAATCCACTTTCTTCTAATAGCGATATTTTAACCGATAATCCTTTTGCATTTCTTTACTACCCAAGCAATGAATCTTTGGCTATAAAAGCGGCTGATTATGCTCGCGTTAATTTTACTAGAAATAAGAATGTCGCAGTCTTTTATAGCGGCTTTGCCGATAAGGCAAGGGCTGACCTTTACAAGCAAATCATAGAAAAAGACTCCTTCAATGTGACGATTTTTCAAGAGGTGCGTGAAAACGAGTCTGCCTACATTCAAACCCTTTTATCTGAAGAGCATGAACAAGATAAGGATTCAGCTGTTGTGGCAAATATGATTGCCGAAATGGATTCTTTAAGAGAAGCAGGCGAAGAAGATTGGGAAATCTATATGCCTAGAGATTTTGTGTATGATACACTAAAAATATTACCGGATAGTATAGGGCATGTATTCATTGCATCTGATTTTTCATCGTTAGCCTCAAGTGCTTTGAGCGGCATTGAAAGTAGACCTGATACAGTAGAGTATCTTTCGTCATCGAGGTTTTTGAGTACAGAAAACTCAATATCATTTGATCAACTGGAAAGGCTGAATGCCACATTTATTGGTTCAAACTTAATAGATTATACCACCGACGAGGTATCGACATTTAGGGAGTTATATGTAGAAAAATATTTAGCCAGTCCCATTAAAGAAGATCGTTTAGGCGATGCTTACATTGGGTATGACATCACAGTTACATTTGGCCGATTGCTGCAGCAATACGGAAAATACTTTCAAATAGGGCTAAAGCGGAAAGACGTTATCTCAGGAGAACTCACCGATAAGTTCAACTACAAATTCTCGAACGATAACCGCTATACACCGGTATTGAAAGTAAAGGAAGGTGTCGTGGTGCCTGTAGAAAAACATTAAATATGACAGCACATTCAAACAGCCAACGCCTTTTCGAAGAGGCGCAAAACTATATTCCTGGAGGTGTAAATTCACCAGTTCGTGCATTTAAAGCAGTAGGCGGCAACCCGCTCTTTATTAAATCAGCTAAGGGAGCATACATTACTGATCAAGACGATAATGCTTATATCGAATTGATCAACTCATGGGGACCAATGATTTTAGGGCATGGCAATACGCATATTCAGGCGGCCGTTGCTAAGGCCATCGAAGATTCGCTGTCTTTTGGGGCACCCACTGCCATAGAAGTTGAAATGGCAAAAATGATCTGCGGAATGGTGCCGAGCATCGAGAAAGTCCGTATGGTCAATTCAGGTACCGAAGCCACTATGTCGGCTATACGTTTGGCCCGTGGATTTACAGGTCGCGATAAGATTATCAAATTTGAAGGCTGTTATCATGGCCATGGAGACTCTTTCTTAATCGCAGCAGGTAGCGGCGCGATCACACTAGGGCAGCCAGATAGCCCAGGTGTAACTCAGGGAGTAGCCCGAGATACTTTAACCGCCCCATACAATAACTTGGATAGCGTTCATGAAATCGTCAAAGCAAATGACGGGCAGATCGCCGCAATCATTGTTGAGCCGGTGGCTGGAAATATGGGCTGTGTCTTACCTGCGGAAGGATTTTTGGAAGGCTTAAGGTCACTTTGCGATGAGGAAGGAATCGTTTTAATCTTCGACGAGGTAATGACCGGTTTTAGATTGTCGAAAGCTGGTGCTCAAGGCGTTTTTAATGTACAAGCGGATATTACCACACTCGGTAAGATCATTGGCGGAGGAATGCCAGTAGGAGCATATGGAGGGAAAAAGGAGATAATGGATTACGTATCGCCTCAAGGTCCCGTTTATCAAGCTGGTACACTTTCTGGAAACCCAGTAGCCATGGCCGCGGGACTTTCCATGCTTACTCAGATTAATGAAGACGAGACGCTCTATGCCGATCTCTCTAAGGCTACAGAAGCTCTAGAGGAAGGCTTTCAAGCTAATTTAGATGAGCTTGGCTTAGGCTATACCATGAATAGAATTGGCTCTATGATCAGCCTCTTCTTTACAGAAGAGCATGTAGTTGACTTTGACACAGCAAAAACTAGTAATATTGAGCTTTTTGGGAAGTATTTCAGGGAAATGCTGAACAATGGTGTCTATCTAGCGCCGTCGCAATACGAAAGTCTCTTTATTTCAAAATCAATCACTACAGATGCGGTAGGAAAAATAGTTGAGGCGAATAGAATAGCTTTAAAGGCTATCCATTATAATACCAAAAGCTAATAAATACTTCTAGCGAGAAAAACACAAAGAGGAAAAAGGAGTAGACATAGCCCACTATGTTGAACTTGATAAGTGTTTTAAACCAGCCCTGTCCATATACCTTTAAAAAAGAGATATACACGTAGGTGCTGACCAGTACGAAAGTAATAATGCCAATGGTCACACGCCAACTAGTAATATCAAGGTTTGGAAAGTTCCCTGGGGTAAAAACCTTAAACATTAAAAGTAAACCTAAGCCGTAGGTTAAGTAAGCAAAGGAGTGTACGTGTAAGGAATGAACTATATGTTTTATGTATAGATGTTTTCTTCTGACGTAAATGAACTTCAAGACCCCTGCAAAAAGCGGAATCAAGATGAACATCATTAAAGGCAAATTCCCCAAAACAAAGCCTTTGAACCCTTCGTCATTTTCAAAGATTTTCCTCACTTGACTAAAGAAGTGTGCTCGCTGGTCAGGATCTAGAAAGTTGCTTTCCATAAGGCCAGAGCCATAAGCAAGAGAGTCCATAAAAGCCTCATCGCTAATTCTCCTTTTATCGCGAGCCAAGCGATGAAATTTCTCCACCTTTCGTTCTTCCACCGGCGGCAAAGTCGTCGGCTTTATGGAAACAGAAAACTTCTCGATAGAATCTATTCCAATTTTTGAACTTAGCGAATCATAAAACTGATCAAAGGTTTCGATTCCAGAGAACAGATTAACTAATGAATCAGGTACGGCTTTTAATTTTATGTCGTCTGTAACTAATTTCCAGCGTTCACCGGTATTCATTTGCATCAGTCTCGTATCACCTGAGACTTTTATGTCTTCATCATCAATCAGCCTCAAATCAATTCCAGATAGCAAGAAGCTAATTGTGAAAAAGTAGAAGAGACTCATTACAAAATAGAGTCTGATAGGGTGTATGAAGTGCTTTATTTTTCCTTCTTGGAATCTGTTCGTCAGGTTACCTGGTTTGATTAAAAAAGGAATGGCACTGTGAGCCATTTTTGAATCAATTCCCAGATAGTTGTCAATGAACTCCTTCATTAAAGTCGAAAAAGTCACATTATTATCCGAGTTCGACTGCCCGCAATTCGGACAGAAATTATAGTTCTCTTCAAGAGAATGGCCACAGTTGTGGCAAATAGCACTTTTACGCTTCTTGGGCTTCATAGAAGAACCTGACTCAAAATCAAAGATAAGGGATGAATCGACAGTTCAAAAAGTTGATAAATGAAAAAAGTCAGCCTTTTTAGGTGCTGACTTTGGGTATTAGGTGTTTAGGTAAAGGTGATCTTTAAACCATATCGAGCAATAATTCGGATTGCTCTAATCGGCTATATCTTTTCGTGCTTTGCACAGGTACTAATTCTAATTTTATCCTGTTTAGAAGAAATTGGTTACCAGTTACGTAAATAACACTCGGAACCATGTTTTGTTTGATATGAACTTTATTAGAATTCTGATCAATGATGGCACCAGTCCAATCATTTTCAGAGATTCCATATTTCTGACATACCAGTGCACTGATATCTCTTTTGGTCTGAGGATTACTACTTCTAATTTCCATTTTACCAAAGAAGAATTGGTCTTGGTAGTAATGCATTTGAAGTATACACTTCACTTGCTTAATCATCAATCGATAATAAATAGTTGTGTGCTTATCAAGGCAAAGAGTTCTTTTGTCCTTGTAGTTCGGCTTGCCTAACTTTTTAATGGTTTCTTTTACGCTTTGGCCGAATTCTAATCCAAAAAATCGGATAGGTTTTTCGGTGTCGCGAGACGGAGTTGCGTCATGACTATTGAAGAGAACACTGAAGGAAGATCTAGAAACTAGAGCGTTTCTACCTTCATAAAAGTCGATTCTACTTTGCTGATAGCGCCGTCTTTTTTTGGAGCTAAGACTCCATTGGAAATCTGATGAAAACAGAGTTCGCATTGTCAATTATTCAAGTGTTTAGGTTCGGTGTTGTTCCTGAGAACGTCAACAAGATATGCAAAGAACTCGATAAAAGTCAAATATGTTTAGAACACAAATCTTCGTTTTTAGCCTGTTTTTAACCTTTTTGAGTACGATCAGATTTTAGATGTATGTGAAAAGCAATTATGTGTATCTACAAATATCCTTCTTTTTTTATACTAAAATCGGAAGGAACACAATCAAGCTTTTGTTTTGACTTTTTCCCAAGATTTTACCTGCCAGAAAATATGGCCTGTCGTTAATTGATTGCCTGCAGCATCATGAGAATGAACTTCGCAGTCTATGATCACGGCATCTTCTTTAGTTAAAGGATTGCGTACATGTTCATTTAGCCATTCGTCTTTGACACTATAGGTCACATATACATCCATCTTACCTTGGTAGTGATAGTTCATTTCCATTTTCTGCATAATGATCCTGAAGTCGCTTTGACCTAGCTTGCTTAACAAAACAAGACCTGTAGCATATTCCGATGCTGTTGCTAAGGCGCATGCATGGATGCCTCTGATGTGATTGAAGTTTATACGGCGGTAAGGAATTTTCACTTTTACTTCGTCATCACCCAGGCTGACAATTTTAAAACCGTGAGGCTTATTGAAGGGAATCATGCGAGCAAGCCCAAAGTTAAGTAGTGCTAAGTGTCTTTTGGAGGTTTTTGCCCGCTCCATCAATTTTTCAGGGTCCAACATTACAGAGATTTTCAACTAATTTAGAGCATCTAAACCATATTATATAATGCTGAGCTTTTGGGAGAAAGATGAATTTCTGAATTATGATGTTATCGTTATTGGAGCGGGTATAGTTGGGTTATCTACGGCCATCAGCCTAAAAGAACAGGATTCAGAACTGAGCGTGCTCGTCTTAGAGCGAGGAGTTTTCCCTACTGGTGCGAGCACCAAAAACGCCGGTTTTGCTTGTTTTGGTAGTTTAACGGAGATCTTATCCGACTTGGAAACACTGCCAAGTCAAGAAGTTTATAACCTTGTGAAATTAAGGTGGAAAGGCTTAAACCTACTGCGAGAAAGACTTGGAGACGAAGCTATAGACTACAAGAATTATGGTGGTTACGAGTTATTGAGTGAAAGCCAATTGGATTGTTTGGATCAGATGAACAATGTCAACGATCTGTTAAATCCACTATTCAAACAAGATGTATATAGCGCTGTTACCGATCGCCTACCTGATTTTAGGTTTGGGAAGGAAAAAGTTAAAGGGTTAATCTTCAACCCCCTAGAAAGCCAGATACATACTGGTAAAATGATGCGTGAACTTGCGATGTTAGCTCAGAGATTAGGCGTCAATATTTTGACTGGTACAACTGTGAAGAATTTTACGGACAACGGACAAGAATGTGAAGTGTTGACAAACGATGAGCTGACTTTTAAGGCGAAACGAGTAGCCATATGCACGAATGCATTCTCAAAGAAGTTGATCAAAGACGCCGAACTCAAGCCGGGAAGAGGAGTGGTCTTGATTACAAAGCCGATCAAAGGCTTAACATTAAAAGGTACCTTTCATTATGACGAGGGCTACTACTACTTTAGGAATTATCAGGATAGAATAATTTTTGGTGGTGGCCGAAATCTTGATTTAGAAGGAGAAAACACGACAGATTTCGAAATTCGGTCATTAATACTAGATAGATTGAAAACAGATCTCGAACAAATGATTATTCCAAACCATGATTTCGAAATTGACCACGTTTGGTCGGGGATTATGGCCTTTGGTCACAATAAAAAACCAATTTTAAAGAAACATAGCGAGAACGTTTTTATCGGAATCAGACTAGGTGGAATGGGAGTTGCTATTGGTAGTAAAGTAGGAGAAGAACTAGCGGAGTTGATGTATCCAACTACCTAATTTTCCTTATATTTCAGTTCTGATCTTTTCAGCTTAAAGTCTATGACCTACAATTACAAGAAGCCAACCCTACTTCAAGCCCTAATTCCAATTATTTTTCTAATCGTAGCACTCTTTTATAACGTGCTAGTTTTTGGCGATGGCGCGTTGGATGGCTCCAACCAAATCATTCTAATCCTTTCAGGAGGGGTAGGTGCGATCGTAGCCATGCGGTTGGGAATGAAATGGAAAGAGATAGAGAAAGGGATCGTTAAAACGATCAGTTCGGCCATGTCTTCGATAATTATTCTATTGTTAATTGGTTCGTTGGCAGGTACTTGGCTTTTATCAGGTGTAGTGCCAGCCATGATCTATTATGGTCTTCAAATACTAAACCCTACCATCTTTCTAGTTGCCGCTTGTATAGTTTGTGCGATTGTGTCTATTGCCACAGGAAGTTCTTGGACAACCGCTGCAACGGTTGGTATAGCCCTAATGGGCATAGGAAAAGCCTTAGGCGTACATGAGGGGATGATCGCTGGAGCCGTTCTTTCAGGAGCTTACTTTGGTGATAAAATGTCGCCACTTTCTGATACCACCAATTTGGCCCCAGCTATGGCAGGTACCGATTTGTTTACGCACATCAGGTACATGACCATCACCACAATTCCCTCAATAGGTATTGCATTAGTACTGTTTTTGATCCTTGGGTTTACACAAGGTGGATCTGGAGAAGTAACAGAAACTTCTGCGATTTTGACCGCCATAGAAAGCAAGTTTAATATTAGTGGTTGGTTGTTTTTAGTGCCTGCCGCAGTCGTTTTTCTCATTGTCAAAAAGGTGCCTGCAATCCCGGCTATACTAATCGGAGCACTCTTAGGAGGGGTTTTTGCCCTAATTTTCCAGCCAGAAGTAGTAAAAACCGTTGCCGATTCAACAGGTAGTACTGGGGAGTTGATGTTTGTAGGTATTATGAAGTCTCTCTTCGGAGACGTCGCAATTGTCACAGGTAATGGAGTAGTTGATGACTTATTGCAATCAGGAGGAATGGGCGGAATGCTCAAAACGGTTTGGTTGATTATCTCAGCGATGATTTTTGGTGGCGTAATGGAATCTAGTGGTCTATTAAAACGAATTGCAGAAGCAGTAATCACTAAGGTCAGCTCTACAGGCTCATTAGTAACAGCCACAGCTGGTACAACGATCTTTTTTAATGGAACTGCCTCTGATCAATACTTGGCGATTGTAGTGCCTGGCAGAATGTACGCCGACGTTTATAGAGAAAATGGGTTAGCGCCTGAAAATTTAAGTAGGACTTTGGAAGATTCGGGAACTGTTACTTCAGTTTTGGTGCCTTGGAATACTTGTGGCGCCTATCATTCCAACGTGTTAGGTGTGGCGACAGGTGCGTACTTACCCTACGCGTTCTTTAACCTTATTAGTCCGGTGATGACCATCACCGTCGCTTACTTGAACTTCAAGATTAGAAAGATCAAGCCAGGTTCAACACAAACTGAGGCTGCCGTATGATGTTTCCGCTTTCAATAACCAAAGATGAAGTGATGGAGCGTCCGCTAAAAAGCTACGATGGTAAAGTAGTCATTGCGGCAGACGATAAAAGTATTGCAGCGGCAATGGCAGAGATCGGCCAGTGCGATACTGTCGGTTTTGATACGGAAGCCAAACCTACCTTTAAAAAGGGCGAAATCCGAAATATTAGCCTAATACAAGTTGCTACACCAGACAAGGTTTTTCTTCTAAGAACTCAGCATACGGGTATTTCAAATGAATTACACACTTTCTTACAAGACCCCAATGTCACGAAAGTAGGCATAGGATTGTTAGATGATTATAATTTGCTGGATAGGCTTCGTCCCTTCAAACCAGACGGCTTTATAGATCTCAATAATACCTTTAATGAGCTCGGGGCAGAAAAAATAGGAGCTAGAAACTTGGCAGCCATGGTTTTAGATATCAGAATATCTAAATCTGCCCAAACCTCTAATTGGGAAGCTCATACACTTTCTGATAAACAAGTGAAGTATGCATCTACCGATGCATGGATTTGTCTAGAAATTTATAATAAACTCCTTTACTGGGGATACATTTAATCCCTACCTGTCTACACCTTGTCTACGCCTACCCCCTCTTTCTAATGCGGGGGACATTTACATTTGTTTATCCATTCATAGTTAAGGACTTAAGTCAAAACCTTGAATGAACAGAAGACCTTTGCAGAAGTTGGAAATGTTGAAGATAAGGTTATCTGTAAAAGATAAAATAGAGTTTATTTAGTACTATGTGTTTTGATGAGAAGAGCTGACCTAGACGAGGACAGCTCTTTCACTTTATAGCATAACTGATTTAACTCATTAGATTAAGATTTAATACTTTTATAGATACTGAACCAAAACTCAACCCTTACCCAGGGGAATAGATATCATTTGAAACAGATATATCTTTATGTAATAGCCTTGATGCTACCGGTGCTTTCGCATGGGCAGACACCGGCAAATGATCAGGATCTTCAGCGTCAGTACGATTCGTTATTCCAATATGAAAGAAGAGGTGATTTAAACGATGGAATTCGATTCGCTTACCAGCTCCTAAAAAAATCTCAGAATACCGATGATCGGCGGTTAGAGGGTAAAATTAGTCATACCCTGTCAAAGTTGCTGTATTACAATAATCTGGTAGATAGCAGCAGGGCATTAGCTAGATCGAATATTAAATATGGAGAGGAGATAGAAGATTATGACGTTTCTATGAACGCCGCTAACCTCCTAGGGACCTTTTATTTCAATGAAAGCACTTTCGACTCCAGTGAATACTACTTCAATTATTGCATGGAAGTATCAAAAATCTACTTACCCAAACGATACCCTACTTCTTTAATTAACATGGCCTTTATCAATGGTTATAGAGGACAAGAAGAAGCCGAAATGACCTATTATTATGAAGCACTCCGGGCTGTTTTGGCCGAACCAGCTTTTGATAGTCTAGGCAGAGTCAAAGCGATGGCTTATGGGGGTATAGGTGATTATTATTTGCGCATAAAAGATTACGACAAGGCAAAAGAAAATTTTGAAGCTAAACTAGCACTTGGCTACGAGAAGAATGATAAGCGTATGATTTTCGAGGCAGGATTCGGACTGTCAAGTCTTTATAGAATGCCTGAGAATTTCGATTTTGATAAATCTGATAAATACTTAAAAATAATGCTTACCGACACCACCAAAGAATTTGGCGAATATCGTGGAAGGGCATTGATTAGTTTAGGTAAGCTCTACCGAGATGTTAAGAAATATGATCAAGCACTAAAGTACCTAGAGGATGCTTATAAAGTCTTTGATGAGGGAGATGGAAATGACGCATTTTCTAGAGTAGAAATTGAAATGGGGGAAGTCTTTTTGGCACTTGGTCAAATCGAAAAAGCGGAATATTGGCTAAAAAACGGACTGAATAATGCAGTTGCCGGAAAACTCGCATTAAGAGAGAAAGAAGCTTTATATACACTCTATAAAATCGATTCTATAAAATCTGATTTTAAAGCGTCATTAATAAAATATCAACGCCTAAGAGCCATCCAAGATTCTCTTTTTACTGAGGAATCGGCCGAAAAATTAAGTGCATTACAGGTAGAATATGAAACAGAAAAGAGTGAAAGAGAGAATCTAATCCTTAAGAATGATTTAGCGTTATCAGAAGCACTAGTTGAGAAACAGAAACTGATACAACAGTTTCATGTAGTGGTTATCGCCGTTTCAGTCATCTTAATCGCCGTCTTAATTTTTAGCTATAGAAGAAAGCGTTTGTCAAATCTAAAACTTGCCGATCAATTCCAATTGATCACCAGTCAAAAGGAAGAATTAAGTTTCAAGACGGATAAATTAGAATTGGTAAATTCTCAGCTACGATCATTGGCCGAGTTTCGAACAGACCTAACAAGAATGATCGCGCATGACATGAAAAACCCTTTGAATTCTATTATTGGGCTTTCAACTATCGACCCGAATGACAAACATTTCAAAAACATCACGCAATCTGGCTATCAATTGCTAAACCTGGTGACAAATATGCTAGACGTCGATAAATTTCAATCGACTGATTATACGCTAGAAACCACTTCAATTCCGCTAGATCAAATTATTCTGGAATCTAAGAGAAGAGTTGAAATCTTGCTAGAAGCAAAAAGCATTCGGTTCGAAAGCTTGATTCCAAAACAGATCTGCGTCAATGTAGACCCAGAAGCCATCCGACGAGTATTTGTGAATTTGATCTCCAATGCCATAAAATATTCTTCTTCTCAAGGCAAAATCACGGTTGATAAGTTGAAAGTGGAGGGTGACAGAATCTTTGTTAAGGTCACAGATGAAGGAGCTGGAATTTCACCAGAAAGATTACCATTCGTATTTGAAAAGTTCTGGCAATCTAATGCTAAGAAGTCAGGTTTTGCGGCCTCTACAGGTTTGGGGTTAACCTTCTGTAAAATGACAATCGAGGCACATGGTGGAAAAATTTGGGCTGAATCCGAAATTGGTAAGGGAACTTCAATATTCATGACACTCCCAATTGATACAAGTGAATCATGCGATCGAGCGATTTCCGACAAAAACGGAAATAGTGAAAGCGTGTTTATAGACGAGGAAGTTTTAATTGAAGCGAATGAGCATGAGGAACTTCTTGCGCACGCCGAGTTTTTGAAGAATTTAAAAGTACACCAAATCAGTGCTATAAACAGGATTTTGAATGGCTTGGAAGCACAGGGTATTAAGTCCAATTGGAGGGTTAAAGTGCAGGCCGCGGTTTATAATGCAAACCAAGAAGGATACGATGAACTGATTCAGAAACTGATCGATTTTAATCCAAAGGCTCCATGATGGCTTTGGCCGAAAAATCTAAAATATTAATTGCGGACGACGACCCTCAAAACCTTGAGGTGATGCTGGCGCATTTAGAAAACGGTGCTTACGAGGTGCTTTATGCCCCAAATGGAGAAAAGGCGGTCGAAATTGCCACTTCTGAACGTCCGGACCTTATTATTTTGGATTGGGAAATGCCAGTCATGAATGGTATTGAGGCGATTAGTATCATTAGGAAAAACGAGATCACAAAGGATATCCCAATTGTAATGGCTACTGGTGTCATGACAGGAGCCGTTGATTTGAAAACTGCTCTGGATGCTGGCGCGAATGACTTTCTTAAAAAACCTTTCGAAGGCATTGAATTTAAAGCCAGAATTGAAAATGCTTTGAGGTTAGCCATTTCTCAAAAAGAGATTAAAAAGCAGCACCACGAAATTTTGGCACTATCCAAAAGGGAACGGGTGTTATTAAAGGAGAACCTCGATTTTAAAACACGAGAACTTAGCTCGGCTACACTGATTGACTACCAGAAAAACGAGTTGTTGGCCAACCTTTTGGAACAAGTAAAAAGATTAGATAACCTTACGAACAATCTCTACGCACCAGAGATTAAGAAAATAACTCGTCAAATAAGCTCCTACGCCAACATAGACAAGAGTTGGTCTAACTTCAAGAAACACTTTGACGAGGTACATCCAAACTTCTTTGAAAGTGTGAATAACGGTAAGGCACTCACAAATAATGAGGCTAGAATTTGTGCCTATCTCAAGATCGGTTTGGGGAATAAGGAAATAGCCTCATTAACGAATGTCGAAAGTGGTTCAGTACGAAGAGCACTCCATCGTTTAAAGAAAAAGTTGAACCTTCCGCAAGAGCAACCCCTCAGAGAATACATCAGTGAAATTTAGCAGGTTTTCAAGGAGAAAATAGGCGCTTGATCATAATTCCATTTACTTTAAGTCAAAGTGCTTAGAATATCATGAAACGAGTTTTTTTACTGCTTATCGCCATACTGTTAGGGACAAACTCCAGCGTTTTTAGCTTTCAGTTCGATCAATTTACAACAACATACTACAATTTGGCTGATTCAAATTTCGATAAAGAGTCGGCATATGGGACTGTCTCTTTCGTGGAGAAGTATTTTAGGGTAGTTGGAAACAGCGGGTTTGACAAAAGCATCTACCATGTCGTGGAAAAACTGAAGGCAGCAGGTTATGTGGAAGAGAAAACGGCAAAATCAAGCGATCGGCTGGTATATAGAATAGAAAAAAGAGCGCTTAAAAACCCAACATGGGAACCAGTAGCTGGGAGTTTAAAACTAGCATCTGGAGAGGAAATACTGAATTTCGAAACCAACTTCAACATGATCGCTATAAACTCCTACAGCACGAATGGGGAGCAGGATTTTGACCTAGTCTATGTTGGTGATTCTAAAGCCAACGAGTTGGATGACTACGACATCAAGGGTAAAGTAATAATCGGTGAAAATTCGGCGAGCTTTTTATTTCGCGAAGGCGTGCAAAAGCGTGGAGCAGTCGGTGTGATTAGCTATCGAATTCCTGGTTATAACCAAGCCAGCAAGCATAGAAACTCAATTTCATTCAGTAGTATCCCTCGGGACGAAGAAGCAAAATCATTCGCCATTCTCACTTCTTATAATGCTTACAATAAGATTCAGGACGCTATATATGAAGATAAATATGGGCTAAAGATCAATCTGGAAACCAAAATTTATCCGTCAGAAGAGTTAACACTAGTCGCAGAAGTTAGAGGAAGCAGCCTTCCTGAAGAAAGGTTTGTTTTTAGTGCACATGTGCAAGAGCCAGGCGCCAATGACAACGCGAGTGGTGTCGGGGTGCTGATGGAAGTGGCGTCGAGCACAGCCAAGCTACTTAAGGCTGGAAAAGTTAACCCAGAGCGTACAATAACCTATCTTTTTGGTGATGAGATTACCTCCACACGCCGGTATATTCAAGAAGACCGAGAGAGGGCAAAGAATATTAAGTGGGGCATGAGTTTGGATATGGTAGGGCAAAACACAGCATTGACTGGAGGAACTTTCTTGATTGAGAAAATGCCAGATCCGGGAGCTATTTGGGTAAGAGGGGTAGAAAAGCACTCAGAATGGGGCGGTCGTCCGCTGCAGAAAAAGGATCTGAAACCGCATTATTTCAATGATCTAGCGATCGGTATTTTTGAGCATATTGGAGAAAAGAAAGATTGGGAAGTAAAGTTCAACCCTTTTGAGGGAGGAAGCGATCATGTCCCATTTTTATCAGGGAATATCCCAGGTTTGTTGCTTTGGCATTTCACAGATGAATTCTACCATACGGATGGCGATCGACTGGATAAGGTTTCAAAAGAAACGCTACACAATGTTGGTGTTGGCGCCATGATGATTTCCCTTATGTTAACCGAAAACAAGCCTCAATTGGCAGATAGAATTTTACTTCATGTTTCTACAGAGGCTGCCATGCGTTTAACTGCTGAGGCAAGATTGAGCCAGTTTGAAGTTGATCGAGGAAAAGATAAAGAGGCCGAAAAAGATATTCTGAATACTTGGTTCGACTATTATGGGAAAGTGTTTGACACAACACTAGACCTTAATCCAAAAGATAAAGTAGCTTTTCAAAAAAATCTGTCAGATACCAAAAGCGCCTTATGGCAATTGAGGGGCATCACAATTGGCAAATTAAAATAGGCTCATTTTAATTCTACGAGTAGGCTATCGCAAACACGCTGGCTTAACATAGTATGAGTATTCTTTCCATAGGTGACTTGCATGCTTTGGTCGAAGGCCTCTTTAGATTCTATGCGCAATTCCATATTCAACTCAATAGATTTGTTGTTCAGGAACAATAGTAAATCTTGTTCCGAATCCTCTAAGGCCTTAAAAATGACCGTATCACCGATGTTGAAATGACTCAAAGGTCTAAAATTGGTTTGCCGAAAATTACCATCCTTATCAGGAATGGGCGAACCATGTGGATCGACAGAAGGGTAGGCTAGGAGCTCTTCCATTCTGTCAAAAAGCTTTTGAGAGCTGATATGCTCTACTTGCTCCGCTATTTCATGTACCTCTTCCCAACCGAAACCCATTTTCTCAACCAAAAACATCTCAGTAAGTCTGTGTTTTCGAATGATTAAGGCGGCAGCAGTTTTCCCTTTCTTAGTCATCACCAACGGACGATATTTTTCGTGCTTGACCATACCCTGATTACTCAAAGTCTTTATCATGCTATTTACCGTCGGTTTGCTTACGCCTAGTACAGTACTAAGCTCAGATACGTTTACCTCTTCCTTCTTTTTTGAGAGATAAAAAATGGCTTTTAGGTAGTTTTCTGCTGTTTGAGAGGCCATGAATTTAAACTTGATTCAAAGCTAATGAAATATTAGTCATTTCATTTTGTTAGAATAGTCTAACATTATACTTTTGTGTATCTAATAAATATTATTAGTCGATCTAATTCTAATTCGTGGAGCAGTTTAAGTTATTCTTCATTCTTATTTTCCTGAGCACAACGTTTCAGTTGATTGGCCAAGAAGGCCGAATTTCAGGTGTGGTGAAGTCCGAAGGAGCGCCAATAGAATTCGCCAATGTCGGGGTATTGGGTACTACTTATGGTAGTGTCACGGATGTGGATGGAAATTTTACAATTAAGCAACTTCCTTTCGGTATGTACACTTTGGTGGTTTCAGTGATTGGCTACGAAAAGATCCAAGAAAGTATTACCCTTACCTCAGATAAGCCAAACCTTTCTTTTAGTTTTGATCTGGTGGCTTCGATAAATACCTTGGACGATGTAGTAGTTTCGGGAACCCTTAAGGAGGTATCTCGACTCGATAGCCCAGTACCAGTAGAGGTTTACACAAAGAACTTTTTTAAGGCCAATCCGACGCCCTCTATTTTTGAGTCGCTCCAAAATGTGAATGGAGTTAGACCACAATTGAACTGTAATGTCTGCAATACGGGCGATATTCATATCAATGGCCTCGAAGGACCTTATACCATGGTTTTATTGGACGGCATGCCTATCGTTAGTGGTTTAGCAACGGTTTACGGTCTCACCGGGATTCCACAGTCCTTAATAGAAAGGGTCGAAATTGTGAAGGGACCAGCTTCTACATTATATGGTTCAGAAGCTGTTGGCGGCTTGATTAATATCATTACCAAAAAGCCAAGTTCAGCCCCACAGACATCGGTGGATGTTTTTGCTACTGGCTGGGGCGAAGTCAATACAGACCTTGGCTTGAAATATAGATTGGGAAATAAAGTACAGTCTTTACTAGGGATTAACTACTTCAATTATCAAAACCCAATCGATAATAATGGAGACAATTTTACCGATCTCACGTTGCAAAACAGGCTCTCAATCTTCAATAAAATCAATGTCCAACGAAAAGATAATAGAGTGTTTTCGTTAGCGGCTAGGTATGTCTATGAAGATCGTTGGGGTGGTGAAATGGACTGGCTAACAGAAAATAGAGGAGGTACAGACGTTTACGGTGAAAGCATTTATACGAGCCGATGGGAGACTTTTGGTATCTACGAATTACCAACTACTGAAAAATTAAATTTTCAGTTTAGTGCCAATGGTCATGTACAAGATTCCTTTTATGGAGATACAAATTACGATGCCGATCAGTACGTAGCTTTTGGTCAACTGACTTGGCATAAAGCGTCGGGTATTCACGATTTTGTATCTGGGGCTGTTTATAGATACACTTACTACGACGATAATACGCCAGCCACTTTTGATGGAGCCAATGGCAACAATAACCCTTCCATCACTCACTTGCCGGGCCTTTTTGTGCAAGATGAAATAAGTCTTACTGATCGAAAAAAACTATTGATTGGGATGAGATACGACTATAATAGCCTCCATGGTGGTATCATCACCCCTCGGGTCAACTACAAATGGAATTCACCGGATAAAAAGAATATACTTCGCCTAAGTGCGGGCAACGGCTATCGTGTGGCCAATGTGTTTACCGAAGACCACGCAGCACTTACGGGAGCCAGAACTGTGGAATTTGAAGGGGAACTCAATCCTGAAACCTCTTGGAATGCGAATATCAATTTTGTGAAGAAAATGTACACTCAAAAGAGTACATACATTGGGCTAGATTTAACAGCATTTTATACCTATTTCACCAATAGGATACTGCCTGATTATGAGACTGATCCAAATAAAATCATATATGCCAATCTGGAGGGTAGTTCTGTTTCGAAAGGCGTGTCGCTAAACGTGGATGCGGCTTGGGAAAGTGGATTAACGATTAATGGAGGAGTCACAGTAATGGATGTTACCGTAGAAGAGGACGGTGAGAAAAGGCGTCAAATTTTGACAGAATCGGTTCAAGGGGTTTGGAGTGTAGGATATACCCTAAATAATGGTTTGAAGATTGATTATACAGGGAACCTGTATGGACCAATGCGCTTGCCATTGTTAGGCGAATTAGACGATCGGCCGGCTGAATCACCATGGTTTAGCATTCAGAATATTCAATTAACGAAGGCCTTTGGACAATGGGAAATTTACGGTGGTGTAAAAAATCTATTGAACTTTACGCCTGATGCAAATAGCATTGCACGGGCTTTCGATCCCTTCGATCGTAATGTACAGTTTAATTCAAACGGTCAAGTAGTACCAACTCCTGACAATCCAAATGCATTAACTTTTGATCCCTCTTACGTCTATGCTTCAAATCAAGGGATAAGAGGATTTTTGGGGATTAGATTTACTGTGAGATAAAGCCAGCAATGAAGCAGAGCCTTTTTATTTTCTTAATGTTATTGGGTTTTAGCATGCCGAAGGTTTTAGCGCAAGAAGCTGCTATCAGCTTTCCAGCTTTAGAGATCGAGTATCGAAAGTCACCTAAGCCAGTGATTGTGTTCTTACATGCGCCTTGGTGTAAGTTTTGCGATAATATGAAGCAAACGACTTTTGAAGATGAGGCGATTAAGAATATACTTTCTAAAGACTTTTACTTTGCAAGTTTTGATGGAGAATCTAAAGGCGACGTTGAATTCATGGGGAAAACATTCAAGTATAAACCTACAGGGGCAAATACTGGTGTTCATGAATTGGCCGAGCAATTGGGAACAAAGAATGGAATGGTTTCTTATCCGACCGTGGTCTTCTTAAACGACAAGCTCGAGATCATCTATCAGAATGACGGTTTCTTGTCAGCCAAAAATCTTAAAAAGATGTTAGCGAAATTGAGCAAAGAACTAGAAGCCTCAAACTAGCATCGTGCGGTTTTCCTTTTCTTACCAACAGACCCTCTATCCATTACTTTTTTGATGTAGTCTTTGGCCAAAGGAACTTTACACGCTGTACCACCCATTAATACTTCCACTTTACCGATCTCATTGGCGATTTCGACCGATTTATCAGTCAAAGCCTCAATGTAAGTCCCGATGGCAATGACAAAGCCGTTCATGGTATACTTTACTCTGTTTTGAGCAGTATCTATTTCTTTTTTCGCGCGATCGAGTAGATCACTGTAGGCTTGAATGTCTAAAGCATCGTCGGTGTTGACACTGGCAAAAGAGGCGAGTGTAGACCAACCCGCCGCGGCAATTCTTTCTTCTTTAGACTCTATCCATTTAAGTCCTAATTCAAAACCAAAAGGCGTTTCTGCCGCGACCCATGGAACCGCATATTCACTTAAATAGTACCAATAAGCTTGATCCGCCCATTGATCAAGCTCTTGTTCGGAAATCTTACTTTCATCAGCCATTAATCCAGCTAGATACATGGCATCCGAGTTGCCAGTATCATAAAGTGCTAAAGAAAGCTCGTGATCCTTTTTAGTATTCTTGAGAATCTTTTTTAGATCAGCCACTTTTACACCAAAGAAAGGTTCTTTAGCGCCGTGCTTAATCAGCGTGTTTTTAGTTCTTTCGTCGCCGAATTCGGCTAATTGGGTCATTACCTCGTCAAGTGTCATAGCATTAATTTAAGGATTTTACCACTTACCTGCATAGCTAATGTCATTATCTGCTAAATCGGCAAGGAAAGCTCTTTTGGTACGCGTTATTTGTCTAAGATGGATATAATCATGGGCAAGCCAGTTTTCCAAGAAGAGTTGAGCACTCATTTTCCCATAAATTTCATGGTCTAAAGCGCTAGACCAATTCACCTCTTTGAGACCTTTTAGCCATTGAATGGATTTCTTTCTTTCGTTTACCCATTCTTGGATTTTACTGTCATAATCTTGCGCCAAATAAGCTTTAGATTCAACCCAACTTTCTGGATCAATGGGTATAAAGGGGAATTTGTCTGGATAAAGAGCGGTTTGTAATCGGGCGCGAAAGTCCAATACCTCCTCATCGACCAAATGGCAAATAATCTCCAAGAGCGACCAAGTTTGAGGCGTTGGTTTCCAGCGTTGCTGCTCTGCCGAGTGAGCAATTGCTAGATTTTTTACCGCCTCAATATTCGCTTCTAAGGCAGTAATATAAAAATTAGGATTGAAGCTCATTTTTTATTTCTGTTGATGCATCCTTTCGAATCTAGTTAATGTCTATAACAAAAAACTCACTTATCATGCAAAAACTCAAACCGACAATATTAGTACTAACATTTCTTTTCATGACAACCTTGGCTTTTGGCCAGGAGACGATTGAAAAATCTTATACAGGTGTTAAAACCATTCGTTTAACCACCGCTTCGGGTAACGGAACTATTAAGAAAAGTAATACTAACGAAGTTAAGGTTCATCTCAGGTACACTTATGACGACGATATCTATGAACCTATTTTCGAACAAAATGGAGATAGACTCTACATTGAAGAAGACTTTAAAAGAAGCCGCTGGAGCAGAGGCTATGCTGAATGGACACTTGAAATACCTGACGGTCTTGAATTAGATTTTAAAACTGGATCTGGAAATATTGAGATAGATGGCATTGCTGTTGAACTTAAGGTTTCTACAGGGTCAGGTAATATTGAAGTAGAAAGTGTAACTGGAAATATGAGAACCAGCACTGGTTCTGGTAACATCACGCTTAGTGAGATAGATGGCGATATGAACGCCAGCACAGGCTCTGGGTCTATTCGCTTAAGATCCATTAAAGGGGAAGCACGTTTCAGTACCGGTAGCGGTAATGTTAAAGGTGACGGTGTTGAAGGAGAATTCTCTATGAGTACTGGTTCTGGAAATATTGATATCGCCAATGCAATTCTCACAGGCCGGTCTAACTTCAGTACAGGATCTGGAAGAACTGAACTCTCCTTGGGAGCTGAACTAGAATATGATTTATCACTCAGTACAGGCTCAGGTGATGCTGTTCTGGATTTTGATGGTCAAAAGATTGCTGGCGAGTTTGTTATGAGAGCTAGCGACAAATCGGATATCAGAGCGCCATTCAAATTCGATGAAGAATATGAAGACGATAGAGGCGGTTACAACAGAAGAGGACGCAATAGAGGATACGTAAAAGAGGCCAAAGTCGGAAATAAGGATGTTTTGGTCAAGATTAGCAGCGGTTCTGGTCGAGCTGTAGTACGCAAGTAGCTGAATACTTGATATTTTTTTCGAGAAGTGTGTAACGATTCGCACACTTCTCAGTCTATAGGAAAACGGTCAACAACCCAACGGTCAAATGCTCAAAAATTTTATTCTGGTAACCCTGCGCAATCTGCGCAGGAATACCCTCTATTCGGTCATTAACATTTCTGGACTTTCTATCGGTATTGCTTGTAGCATATTGATTCTATTATGGGTTCAGGACGAAACTTCTTTCAACAAATTCATTCCCAAAGTCAATAAGATTCATCAAGTGTGGGTAAACGCCGCATTCGATAATGGTATTCAGTCTTGGAATTCGGTTCCACTGCCTACTTACGAGGAAATGAAAAGCGCTCATGCGAAAATCTCCAACTCTGTAGTCACAGGGTGGGGCGGCATGAGGCTTATCGCGAAAGAAGACAATAGAATCATGAAAAGGGGCTACTTTGCGAGCGAAGAGTTCTTAGAAGTTTTTGAATACCCAATGGTCGTTGGTGATCGGTCTACGGTTATGGACGATCCTTCTTCCATTGTGATATCCGAAGAGTTATCGAATATACTTTTCAAAGGCCAAGATCCTGTGGGTGAGTTTGTGAAAGTAGATGACGAGAGTGTCTTACAGGTAACGGGAGTATTTAAAGATGTTCCTGATAATTCTACATTCCAATTCGATTACTTAATTCCCTGGAAACATCGTGAAGCTACTCAGCAGTGGGTGGTTGATAATAAAGACAATTGGGGTAATTACTCCTTTCAAGTATATGTTGAGCTAAATGGTGAAAACGATGAGTTAGAGGTAGAAGAAAGCATTAGAGATATACTTACTGAGAAAGGTCAGGATGATATAGAACGATCGTTTTTCTTGCATCCGATGTCTCGGTGGAGGCTTCATACGAATTTTGAAAACGGTAAAGAATCTGGTGGACAACACGAATATGTAACCCTTTTCACCGCGATCGCCACGTTCATTTTGATCATTGCATGCATCAATTTTATGAATTTAGCGACAGCAAGATCGGAAAAAAGAGCAAGAGAAGTAGGCATTCGAAAAAGCCTTGGTTCAAAAAGAAGCCAGTTAATATTTCAGTTTTACGGAGAGTCGATTGTCATTTCCTTAATCTCCTATCTTATCGCAATTTTATTAGTGATCGCATTACTGCCGAGTTACAATAACTTGGTAGATAAGTCACTTTTTCTAGATTTTCAGTCAAGTCAGTTCTGGATGTTCTCGCTGGGAATTATTCTGGTAACGGGCATCGTTTCGGGTAGTTATCCATCCTTATACCTATCATCGTTCAATCCAATTAAAACCCTAAAAGGCAAGGTATCCATTGGTAAGAATTCTAACCTACCAAGGAAAATTTTAGTGGTATTCCAAGTTGGCGTAGCTGTGATTCTTATTGTAGGAACAATCGTGATTGTGAAGCAAATTGATTTGGCCAAAAAGAGAGATTTGGGTTACAATCAAGAAGGGCTCATTTCCATTCCAGGAACAGAAGATATCGTCGAAAACTACGATGTCATCAAGCAGGAATTGATTAGAAAAGGAGCGATTATAAACATGACAAGGTCTAACAGTAGCATCACCTCTATCAATTCGAACAACTTTTTAGGGTGGCCAGGTAAACCTGAATCGCAACGTGTGATGTTCGTGACCATTGTTGGTAATTATGATTATGCTGAAACCATGGGTGCGGAAATGTTGATGGGACGTGATTTCTCGAAAGAGTACGCGACTGATAGTGCGGCTATCATCATTAACAAAGCTGCATTAGATATTATGAAGTTGGAGAACCCACTCGGTACGCAACTAGATTTATGGGGCGATAAACGAACTTTGGTTGGGGTAATCGACAATATTTTAATGGGTTCGCCCTATGAGCAAGTGCGCCCGATGTTTATGATCCTAGATGACTGGGGTTACGGAACAATGAGCCTGAGAATTCCTGCCACTAAAGACATCCAAGCCAAAATGGCCGACATTCAGGAAGTTTTTGAGCAATATAATCCTGCATACCCTTTTGAGTATACGTTTACGGATGTTGATTTTGCTAGAAAGTATACCACCATTAATTTGACTCGTGATTTAGCGACGATTTTCGCTTTCCTGACCATTTTCATTACCGGATTAGGCCTGTTTGGCTTAGCGTCTTACATGGCAGAACAACGCATCAAAGAAATTGGTATTAGAAAAGTATTAGGAGCTTCGGTAGGTAATTTGATTAGGTTGATTTCAATCGACTTTGCAAAATTAGTACTCCTTGGGTTCGTCATTTTCTCTCCTTTGGCCTATTTCGGCTTAGATCAATATTTAGGAAGATATACTATCCGTACATCGATCGATTGGTGGGTATTTGCTTTGACAGGAGTGATTGCTTTGGTTTTCGCACTGTTGATCGTCACCAACCAAGCTAGGAGAGCCGCGCTGGCCAATCCAGCTACTTCTCTCAGGAGTGAGTAGAGGTTAGGTTTCAGCAATAAGGGTTTTAAATTGAGTCTTTATTGCTGAAACCCTATTTCATCCACAATCAGAACACCGCTTTCAGTTTTGTTGAATACAAACTCAATTTTCTGAATGTCTTTTAGGTTTTCGGAGTAAGAGAAAGTACCCCAAGGCAGCACAAAGGTTTCTAGGGTAGCTTCCCACTTATTACCAAATCTGCCATTCATTTCATCCAGTTTCATATACTTAACACTTATTCTAGGCGATATTTTTTTCACTTGACTTATTGTAGTCTCGCTAGTTTTGCCCTCGCTATCAGTAAGCCGAATTGTGAAGTTTAATTCTTCTGGCTCTTTTGAATTTTCTTCATCGGCATCAAATTTAAGCGTTGAATGATCTCCTCTTGCGAGCGAAAGTCTTAGTGCACTAAAAGGTGCTGTCCCAATAGCACTATCAAGTTCCACGGAATAAGAAGCTTCATTACTCGTCCAACCGATCACCGCGGAAGTGGTCCCTTGCAAGTCGCCGTCTCTGAATTTTAATGGTTCTTCTTTCCAGACCTGGACCTTTTTAGCACTGATTTGACTTCCTTTTACAGTACCCGTTGTTAAATCAATGTCTTCGTCAAAGGTGATCAGTGCCTCTGATTTCGAATCTTTGTAGTTATTCAGCAACAAAGCGTCTGGAAGCCAATCTTTCGCCACAGCGGCATTTTGGAAAAGCGGAAGGTAAGCATCGTTTTTATGTAAAATGGCCTCCGCATAAGCACCTAAGTATACCTTGGCAATTTGTCGTTGATCTTCTCCTGTCATCATCGGACCAGTATTTAAAAACCAACCGTAAGGCGGACCACCGTCTCTTCGTCCCCAAATTGAATTAAACTGTCCGTGATTGGCTAAGTGAACGTAAAGCCCCGCCTTGAAATTCATCGCCGTATCTGTGAAACTCGTGCGTTGATACTGCCTTAGCCCGAAGAAACTCGCCTCATCACTGTCATAGGAGCCTTGAATGGAAAAGTAGTTGATATCCTTTAAGTTAAGTCTTCGAAAATACCGAGCATCCGTTGGCGCAATAGCCGCAACGCCTTTTATGCCGAAGTTGAATTCAAATTTTACAGAAGCGTCATCAGGAAAGTGGGAGAGCTCATTGTAGGAAAGAGCAATCGGCATAGCCTCTCCACCCCTTGAATGCCCCATTAGCATCACGTTATTCAAGTCGGCTTTTTGAAAAAGTGGATGTCCATTATCAGCAGACCAGTTTTTCCATTGTTCTAAATGCTTGAGAAGCAACCAGCCTCTGGCCGGCATTTCTTTTCCTCTAAAATCTCCCGACCAAGTCCCGTTAATGAAGTTTTCGTCAACCGAAACAGTAATAAAACCACGGCTAGCCAATAGTTCGCCTAAGTATTCATAACCGGGATCGGAAAAGTGCTCCATGCCATGGTTACCATGAACGATTAATATTAATGGGAAGGTTCCCTCAGTTTTCGGCATCCAAACGCGACCGTTAATCGGAAAATTTTCATTTGTAAATCCCCAAAATCTCTTTCTCCATTTAGCTTTTTTGCCCTTCCACTCTGGGATGATTTTAGATGCGTTGACCGTTTCTGTTTTGTATTTCACATCCTTATACTCGTCTCTACGGATATCTGTCCCATTTCCATAGGTGAAAAATTCAATATTGTAGTCTCCTTTTATACCTGGATTTTCTATTCCACTTGCTGATAGTAAAGGGGCAGCAGTCTGTTCAAAATTGATTGGGTAGGGATCATCTCCCGGATTGCTGATAGATTGAATTGATAAGACAGCCATAGCAACAGCACCGAAAATTGTCACGACATGAAAAAGCTTCATGCTACTTTTCTTTTTAACCAGTACCAGAAGCGAACCAGCGAATAGACCGAAACTGAGCATAGCGATGGCTATCGACGAGTCATAAATAACCGATGGCCACCCAAACCGCATTTCTTTTGCCAAGCTAAATATGGCGATCGTGCCGAGGACAAGCGAAAAAACAAAGGTTGGGAGGCTATTGATGGTAATGTGAATAAGGCTCGCGATAAAACGGAATATCCAAAATCCAATAAGTCCGATGAGCAAAGCGCCGGTTCCCACGAGTATAGGACTAATGCCTGTCCTGAAAAACCAGCCTGACATAAAAGTTACGAGTAAACTCAGGGCAAGAAGGCCGTAAAAGGCACCTTTCCAGAACAGTTGATTTTCTGTTAACTCTTTTCCTTTTGGAGGGTTAATAACGCCAACTAGGCGTTTGAAGAAGCTAAGCATGTTTTTGGTGGTTGAGTCTTCGGAAGATAAGAATTTCATCCGTTCTCACCATTTCCAATTCTTTTAAACGGCGGCTTGATTCAGAGATCCTTTCGATACAAATAGGCTTGTGCGCCATGAAAGTCAAAAGTTACGGTGCGTTTCATGCCGTTTTTTTCAGCTACGCGCTGAGAACCAATATTGTCAATATTGATGATCGATACCACTCTTTCATCTAGCCTTTGTGCTTCGAAGTATTCACGAATGCAAATAGCCATTTCAGATGCATAACCTTTATTCCAATAACTAGGAATGACGCCATAACCTATTTCGAAGAAGTCTTCTCCAAGTATATTTTCTCTTAAAATGAGTCCAACATTCCCCATCAAGGTGCCATTTTCCTTATCGATGGCGGCTAACATACCAATGCCAGTTTCTTCATAGCGCTTCATTTGCCGGTTTATCCAAATAACAGCCTCTTCCTCTGGGGTTTTTGGTGAAGGAATCCCAACAAAATGGAGTTGGTCATTGCCAATAAAAAAAGCCTCCCAGGGCTTAGTGTCTTCTTTGACAATAGGTCGGTAGAAGAGCCTTTCTGATGTTATCGGGAACTCGTATTCATGGATGATCATTAGTCTAGGGCTAAAATTTATAGTTCAGAGACGCTAATGCTATGGCCAAGGTCATTTAGTAATGTTAGCTTTTCATTCATTTTGGCCATTTTACTAACGATTACTCCGATCGTCATAACACAACCTGAATCATAGTCTTGACCCTTAATATTTAATTCAAGGTCTTTCACAAGCTTCATTACCTCATTCATTTCGTCGTAAGGAAACCTTAAAATTACAGTTTCGGTTATTTCTCGTTTTACAATTTGTGCTTCTTCTAGTGCTTCAAAAGCAGCAGTTTTATAAGCATTTATCAGACCGCTCACGCCAAGTTTTGTTCCGCCAAAATAGCGTACGACAACCAATAGCGTATTGGTCAAATTCTTGGATTTAATTTGACCCAGAATTGGATCACCAGCAGAATGGTTAGGCTCGCCGTCGTCGTTAGCCCGCGTTTCTGAGCCATCATGCCCCAGCACATAGGCGTAGCAGTGATGCCTTGCATCGTAGTAATCCTTCCTTAGCAACTCAAGTTTCTCCTTTACAGCTTCCACAGAAGTCACTGGAAAAGCGACGGCAATGAACTTGCTTCCTTTCTCTTTGTACAGCCCTTCAGCGGAATTCGATATGGTTAAAAAACTATCCTGCATTTAGATTGCCTTGAGGATTTCTTGGTGGCTTAAAAGCATAATCACCACAATCGCTAAAACTACACCGATAGTATTAATTCTGCTCAGTTTCTCCTTGAAAAGTAAAATTGCCATCAGAGTAGAGGCAATGATTATCCCAATGTTGAGTGAAGGGTAAAGTATAGCGCCATTGTTGTCAAAAGCACTGAGCGCTTTAAGTTGTAGGTAGATAGAGAAGTAATTAGGGATACCGAGATAAATTCCGCCTAGGATATCTTTGCGCCTAAACCTGATCCCTCGAATTAGCGCTACAGATATACCGATGATAAAGGCAAAAGCAAAAATGAAAATTGGAAATACGGCCTCAGTAGATTCATCTACATAATGGTGATTTGTATAGTTCAGCGCGGTGTCAATTACACCACCCAATAAGAAAACTGCTAAGGGTAAAGCGATGTATTTTAAAGTAAGGGGCTGACGTTTCAAAGCTTGGTTCTGCTTCTTCTTACTCACCATAATAATGGCTACAAAAGCCAGGGCAATGCCCGTGTAGTTCCAAATATCGAGGTTGTTTGTGCCAATCTTAAGAATGAACAAGCTAAATACGACGGGAATGGCGAGACTCATTTTACTAGCAACTGTCGCTACAGAAACGCCACGAAGTTGTGTAGTTCTGGCCATCAAATAGAACGTACTTACAAAGACTACCCCTAAAACCCCAGCCATATAAAACCATGGAGCCGTTGCATCTGCTTCCTTGCTTACCGTTGAAAAACCAGTGTAAAGTACTCCTGTGATAACGCAGACACCATAATTGGTAATGATGGCTGGGAAGGTATTGATGCCAAGTTTGGTATAAGACCGAAAGGCCATAAAAATGGCCACATTTGCGAGTATGGTCAGGAGTAGATAAAACACGAGAAGCGAAATTAGTCAATACAATCTTATTCTGACATTTGTATATTGTTGACTTATCAGAATACCTAACACTCTTTGAATTGAAAAAACCAGAGCTCTACGATTTTAATAACATTGCTGCCGCTAGAGGAAACCTTTCTTTTTTAGAAGAACTTAAAGATGTCCCGTTTGAAGTCAAAAGAGTATACTGGCTAACAGATGTTCCAGAGCAGCAAGTGCGAGGAGATCATGCGCACAAAGTAGGAGAACAGGTAATCGTTTGTATTCAAGGGGTGATAGAAGTAGTGCTTGAATCCAAGAATGGCGAGGTTTTTACTTGTACCCTAGACCAGCCAAATAAAGGACTATACATACCGCCGATGTGGTGGGGAAAAATGCTTTTTAAGAACAGGGCCATGCTTTTGGGGCTTGCCTCTGATGAGTTTTCTGAAGAAGATTACATCAGGAAAAGAGAAGATTTCTGATGGCAAACTTCCAACTTCAAAAAACGCTAAGTCTTAAGACCAAAGTTATTTACAAAGAGTTTGTCTACAACAACCAAGCATTTCTCGCTACGAATAATAAGTTAGAGAAGAGGCACTTTTATTGGGTAGACACGAATATTGATTGTGCCCATGCACATGTCGCTTTTTCAATTACAGATGAAACCGCTTATAGCCCACATAGGCTCCCCTTTGGTGGTGTAGAGTTAGCTGAAGGTCTAGTGCCGCAAGACTTGTTTGAGTTTTTAAGCCAGGTGGAAAAAACCTTGGTCATAGAAGGTGTAAAAGTCGTGAGGTTACACCAAGCGCCGAATGCTTATCAAGATCAAACGTTAATAGGAGATACCCTGATTCAATTGGGCTACGAAACCATACAAAACCGTGTTTTTCATACCATTGCTGTGAATGAAACAGACTTGTATGACAGAATGCATAAAATGGAGCATCGTAAATTCAAAATGTGTCATAGGGACGGGGCCATTTTTAGAGAATTAAAGAAGAAACAGAAGATCGAGGCGTTTCAATGGATTGAAAGAAATAGGAATTTAGCCTATAAACCGCCTTCAATGTCATGGGTAGACTTGCAGGAAGCGAGTCAAAGAAATCCAAAAGTATACAAGGTTTTTGGCGTATTCTTAGATGATTGGATGTTGGCTGCGACAGTGGCAGTGGTTGTGAATGATCGTGCAATTTACCATTTCATGCCCGCAAGTCAGGTTGACTTTAGAGAATATAAAAAGTACAGTCCCATGGTCTTTTTAATCAATGAATTATACAACTGGTGCCGTTCAAATGGTATCGAAACCTTAGACCTTGGAACATCTTATGTAGATATGAAGCTGAAAGACTCATTGGTCAAATTCAAGGAAAATACTGGAGGTAAGCCTTGTAATGCCCTGAGTTGGCAGAAAACACTATCTTCGTAAGAAATCTGGCACTGTTGAAATCTGAATTTTTGAAAAGCTCGTCATGGTCGTTTTCGGCTGTGGTATTCAGAGCCCTAGGTGGGCTTACAATCAATAAGTTATTTGCCTTTTTTCTAGGTGCACCGGGAATCACCTTACTCTCACACTTTCAAAATCTGACCGCCTTATTTACGCTATTACCAAACGAAGGCGTCAATAGAAGTATCATGAAATATTGGTCCGACCCGCAAATGTCGGAGCATGATAAACTCAGGCATTTTAAGACCAGTTTTTGGATTACCTCAACCATTTTTGGCGTTACCCTTGGGGTGCTTTACTTCTGGCATCACGATTACTTTTTTGATCGATTTATTACAGCGTATACTCCCAGAGAGTTTCTCATCATTTTCATTCCATCTGTTTTCCTAATGCTCATGTCGGGTTATCTGAACTCGGTAATCCTGGCTCTCCGTGAAGTAAAGGCTTATGCGGTGATCAACATTTTGAGTCTATTGCTGCTTGTTGGGATAGTTTATGTTGGGGTTAATTATGGAACAATAGACCAAGCTTTATTAAGCTTTGCAATCGGCTATGCTGCCATGTTTTTCTTGGCCCTTATCTACCTAATTAGAAGAAGAAAATCTATAAAGTTAGGCATGGGGAAACCCGATAAAGCCTCGGTCAAAAGAATTGGAAAATTTATTGCCATGGCGATCAGTGCGATCGTTTTTGGAAAACTTTTAGACTTCGGAGTTCGAGACTATGCCATTGAATTATATGATTTAGAGCGTACAGGGCTTTGGCAGGCCGTGGCTAAAATGTCTACTAGTTATTTACTCGTGTTCTCAGGTACAGTCGGTGTGATTTATTATCCTAAAATAGCCTCACTGATACATGAAAGAGGTGCTTTAAGGCAATATGTATTGAAAGTAATGGGCTTTATGACCTTCGTTTCGATTATGGCCTTGGGTATTTATTATCTCAACAAAGAATTTATTCTAAACCTGTTTTTCGCCGATGGATTTGATAAGGCAGCATATCTCGTCCGCTATCAAGTGATAGGCGATTTTTTTGCGTTGTTGGCCTATTTACTAGCCTATGTTTTAAGCGCTAGGGTACAGACAATGAAATATATAGCAGCACAGTTTGTCTCAGCCTTAATCTATTTGGGGCTATTATCCGTCTTAATAGATCAGTATAACCTAGAGGCATTTACTTTAGCATATATGTTCCGCTACATAGGTTTCTTTTTGATCCTTTTGGTCTTTAATCGAAAACTCCTTCGCCGATGAACCCATTGGTGACCATTATCTGTATTTCTTACAATCACGCACCATATATTAAGGAAGCGTTAGATGCAGTTTTTGCCCAAGACTACGAGCAAATACAAGTCATTATTGCTGACGATGGAAGTACCGATAACAGTCAAGACGTAATTAAAGAATTGTTGGAGGGGAAAACTTTGCAGTGCATTTTCAATGAAGAGAACATTGGCTATACAAGAACTTTTAACAGCGCATTAAAACATGCAGAAGGAGAGTTTATCATTGATTATGCACTAGATGATGTGATGAAGCCAGCTTTCGTAAGAAAAAGTGTTGATCGATTTAAATTGACCGATCGATCTACTGGAGTAGTTTTTTCTAATGCAGATTACATCGATGAGGATTCTAATGTGATCGGAAACCATAACGAGAGTTTGTTCAAAAAGAAGATGATAAAGGCCATTCCCGAAGGGGATATCTTCACCAACCTCATGGATCGCTATTTCATCTGTACACCCACAATGGTGATTCGTAAAGAGGTGTTCGATCGTCTGGGAGGATATGATGAAGCCTTAGCCTATGAAGACTTTGATTTCTGGATAAGATCTTCAAGGTATTGGGAGTATGCTTACACCGATGTGATTGAGATGCAAAAGCGTAAGTTAAAAAGCAGTATGTCGGCGGCTCGGTATCAGTTTACTATGAATAAGCAATTGAAATCTACACGCATCGTATGCGAAAAGGCTTTTCATTTGTGTAAAACCGAAAAAGAGCTGAAATTACTTGGTGCTCGACTCAATTATGAATACCGTCAATGTATTCGGAACGGCGCAAATGACTTGGCTGAGGATTATCAATTATTGATTAAAAAGACTGGGTCAAGTCTGGATGCGATATCATTGGGGGTACGATTCTTAGGTCGAAAATTTCACCGAAAGCATCATTAGTCATTTTGCTATAATGAACGAGGTGTGCAACCGTCTACTAATTGATATGTCTTTTGCATAACAAAAATTCAATCTCGTGCTTCAAAATAACCTTAGAACACTTCTCCGTTCGCTCATTAAAAGTAAGACCTATACCCTCCTTAACTTGTTAGGCTTGAGTTCTGGTCTCGTAGTTTTTATACTCATTATGGTTTACACCCAGTATGAGTTTAGCTATGACCAATATCATTCAAGGGTCAACGATATTTATAGGGTCTACAAAAGTGATAAGGGCAACTTTTACAAAGGGACAAACAAGTATGCTGTGGTTCCTACACCTTTGGTTCCTGCTATGAAGGATGATTTTTCGGAGGTTGAAGATTTTTTTAGAATTGAAACCTATGGTAATGCCGTCGTAAGAGTGGGTACAGAGGTTTTTTTAGAGCCATCAATCCATGCCGTTGACCCATCCATTTTTGAAATATTAGACCTAGAGCTTTTAGCAGGAAGCCCTTCGGAAATTGGTAAAGGAAATAACGGGGCAGCCTTGTCTGAATCATTGGCCATGAAATACTTTGGCAAAATTGATGTAGTCGGAGAAGTGATTAAGTACAAAGATCAATACCCATTTCAAGTAACAGGTGTTTTCAAAGATATGCCCAAAAATTCACATTTTGTACTTGACCTGACGATCAATTTGGAAGGGATACTTGGGGCTACAGAACGTAGAATGGATAATTGGAACAATAGCAATTTTTATGCTTATGTACTGCTCGCCCCAGGTACCGATGCAGGTAAACTGCAAGGTCGGCTTCCAGAGCTACGTGCCAAATATGCGAATGATCCAATCAATGAAGAGGGACAGGAGTCAACTTATTACCTCCAGAATTTAAGCGATGTGCATTTTACATCGGAAGTAAACTTCGATATAGCCCCAAATGCGGATGCTCAAAGTCTTTATATCTACATTGGAATTGCCTTTATGATCCTCCTGATCGCAGCTATAAATTATGTGAATTTGGCAACGGCTAGATCAGTTAATAAGACTAAGGAGGTTGGTATAAGAAAAGTGATTGGCGCACATAAATGGAGCTTAATTAAACAGTTTTTATTGGAATCAAGTGTACTTGTCTTTACGGCACTTGCCATAGCAGTTTTAGTCTTGATCATGGTACTGCCTGCTTTTTCTAGTTTTATCGATAAAGAAATTACAATTAATTTTTCCTCACTTGATTTTTGGATACCACTCTTAGGTTTAGGTGTGCTTATGACATTGCTTTCAGGAATTTACCCAGCCACAATGTTGGCTAAATTCAAGCCTATTACTGCACTAAAAGGTAGTAGAACTGGCCCTAAAGGAAGTGCCTTGTTTAGAAATATATTGGTTGTATTTCAATTCACGGTTTCATGTGCTTTAATTCTCGGTGCATCTGTTTTGACCAAACAATTAAACTTTATCCAAAATATGGATACTGGTTACGTCAGAGACCAAGTACTGGTTGTCGGAGTAAGGGATCGCGGAATTCGTGGTCAATTGGATGTTTTTAAAAATGAGTTAAGAAAGATATCAGGCGTAAAGTATGTATCATCTTCTAATTCACTTCCGAACAATATAAGCTCCAATTCGACTGTGAATTGGGTTGGTAAGAAAGAAGATGAACGCGTTGTGCTCTATACAAACACCGCAGATTATGACTTTGTGGATTTATATGACCTTGAGATTGTTGAGGGAAGGAATTTTGACCCTACGATAACTTCGGATGAAACTGCCGTTTTGATCAATGAGTCCGCTGTTAAAGCTTTGGGTTGGGAAAACCCGATTGGAATGCAGATGATGCGTTGGTGGGGAGATACAGGGCGTGTAGTAGGTGTCTTAAAAGATTTCCATGCTCACTCCGTTCATTTGGAAATTGAACCGATTCAAATTTACCAGAAAAGTGGCCAGTTTAATGTCTCAATTCGGATAGAAGGGGATCAGGTTGAAGAAACAATTGCCGCTATTGAGTCAACTTATCAGTCCTTTGAGCCATTATATCCATTTGACTACAACTTCTTCGACGATATTTTTGATAGAGCTTATTTGAGTGAAATAAAGGCGGCAGAATTAGCTAATTGGTTTACTGGACTTGCCATTTTGATCGCTTGCCTTGGGCTTTACGGTTTGGCTTCTCATAAAGTACAACATAGAATAAAGGAAGTAGGCGTAAGAAAAGTATTAGGCGCATCGATATCAAGAATATTGATTTTACTAACAAAAGACTTCGGCCTGCTGCTGATTGTCTCCTTTCTGATTGCAGCACCAATAGCTTATTTTGTAATGAATAATTGGCTAGATGGGTTCGCCTATCACACCTCAATTAACTTAATCACCTTTTTACTGGCATTGATAGTCATGATGCTGGTAGCAGGTTCTACAGTGGGATATCAAACCTATAAGGCCGCCGTTAAAAATCCAGTTGATGCTTTGCGGGAAGAGTAAGTCGATAAATAATTAGTCTATTATTTACCGTAGTACTTGTCGACCATATTTCGGGCATAGTCCCAAATGTTAGTCGCACCATCTTTTATTTTCTGTTTTTTCTCGATGACAGCTTCGTAGGGAACATTGAATTCTCTCCAGGTACCACCATTATTTGAGGCGTTTTGTAGCATCGGCTCAAATCTATCCATGGCTTTTGCAAACTTTGCTTCCTTGGTTTCACCTGTTTCAAACTCAGTCCAAATCGCAATTAATTCCTTGGCCTGGTCCTCTGGTAAAATTCCAAAAATGCGCTCTGCTGCTTTAAGTTCCTCTTCAGTATTTGTGTGGTTTTTGGTGGTGTCGAAAAGAAAAGTGTCACCAGCATCAATTTCAACTATGTCATGGATTAGCAACATCTTGATGACTTTTAGCATATCAATTTCATGATTACTATGACTAGAGAGTACGATCGCCATCATGGCCAAATGCCAACTATGTTCAGCATCGTTTTCGTGCCGATCGCTGTTAAAAAGACGTGTTTTGCGCTGAATATATTTTAGTTTGTCAATCTCTTTAATGAATGCAATTTGTTTTTCAAGAGCGTCTTCCATAGTGCTTTACTTTAAGTCACAAAAGAAGCCAATTCTAAAGAACTGCCCAATCGGAATTTAATAGAATTCTGTGCGTATTCAGTTGACTACTGTTCTCGGTGATGAATTAGAAGTAGGTTATGCCGCAGGTAAACTGCCGATTAGCATTCATATAGCTCGATTAGTGGCAGAAGTTCTTGTTAAGAACATTAAAATGATGGTTAGGAAATAATCTAACATCTAATAGTTAGTAAGATTTTTTAATCCTTTAGGGTCTCGTTCCACAGGGCTCTATTACTTTTTTAATTAATTTATACTCTTTTTAGTAACTAATTCTTATTATTGAAGTAATTACGAAAAAGAGAAGAAATGAAAAAGGTTACTTTAGGTGCTTTTGAAGAGATGGTTTTACTCACAGTTGGCGTGCTGCAAGACAATGCTTATGGCGTAACAATAAAAGCTGAATTGGAAGCGAATATGAAAAAGACGATCAGCTTGGGTGCGCTGTATGCCGCATTGCAACGACTAGAAGAAAAACGATGGGTAAATTCTAGAGTCGGTGGTATTACCGAGGAAAGAGGAGGTAGACGGAAACAGTATTTCGATATCACGAAAGAGGGAGTATTAGCCCTTAATGAGGTCAGAGCAATGAGAAACGAGCTATTCGACCGTTTGCCAGAACACAAAGTGCAGTGGCTTAATCTATGAGCTATCAAGAAATAAATAGTAAGCCTCCATGGTTCGGTGAGTGGTTGTTAAGGAGCTTTTGCTCCTATGATTTTTTGAACACCGCCCTATGGGATATGGAGGAAATTTATATCGACAACATCAAACTAAAAGGTAAAAACAAAGCGAAATGGCTATACCTGAAAGAAGCTTGTGGGGTGATTTATCATCTCTACTTCAAAGGCAATAGCCACTATGCAACAAACAACATCGCCATGGTCAAAAACAATATTATCGTCGCTTTAAGAAGCATTAAGAAAAACAAAGGGAATGGATTCGTCAATATACTTGGCTTGAGTTCAGCCTTGATTCTATTTTTACTCACCACAATTTACACCTCGTATGAGTTTAGTTATGACTCCTACCACGAACATTCTGACAATATCTACCGCGTTTATAAAAGTATAAATGTAATAGATGACCCAGATTATCGCGATTCGGGAACCCCAGGGCCACTAGCTAATGCCCTCACTACAGAGTTTCCAGCAATAGTTGGTGCAGCTAGAATTATCAACTGGGGAAAACTGTTAGTGGAAATGGGCGGAGAGAAATATATAGAACCAGATATTTTCCCTGCCGACCCTTCAATCTTCAACATATTTAGTTTCGAGGCAGTAAGTGGTAAAATAGATGATTTTATAGCTGATCCTTTTACAATGGCCATTTCAGAGACCATTGCCATGAAGTATTTCAATCGTACAGATGTAGTAGGAGAGAGTGTCACTTTTAATAAGAAGTATCCAATGAAAATTACTGGTGTATTCAAGGATATGCCCGAGAACTCAAGTTTCAAAATGGATATAATTGTGCACTTTGAAAGCATAGTAAGTGAGTACGAACAAAGCTTAGCTCGGTGGGGCAACAATCCGTTTTATACCTACCTCAGAGTTGAGGAAAATGTGGATGCGAAAGCACTAGAGGCGCAACTGACGTCAATACGAGCCAAATATGCCAACGATCCAATGGATGAAGATGGTCAAGATGTGACCTATTTTTTACAACCACTCAAAGACGTTCATTTTGAGCGGAACATTCAAGGGAGTTTAGGTACACCGGTGAACGGCCAGAGACTTCAGAATTACTTTATTATTTCCGTGATCATACTCATAATGGCTTGCGTGAACTATGTGAATTTAGCCACAGCAGAATCTATTGTGAGAATGAAAGAAGTAGGTATCCGCAAAGCTATCGGTGCCAAGAGGGCTAACTTGATTGCCCAATTTATGATCTCGTCGGGCTTAGTTGTATTCTTTGCTATGGCCTTTTCCACATTGGTGACTTTTTTGGTGCTACCAGCTTTTGCCAATTTTGTAGAGCGCCCTTTAAAGCTTGAATTCTTTGACCCTAGACTACTATCATTTTTACTGGCAACTTGGTTTGGGTTAACCTTGATATCTGGCCTTTACCCTGCACTGATGGCATCGCGATTTAATCCTTTACAAGCCTTAAGCGGTAGAGGCTTAGTCAAAGCTAAAGGCGGAATCTTAAGAAAGGGGTTAGTGGTATTTCAATTTACAGTTTCAATTATCCTTATTCTGGCTGCAATAGTACTCGTAAAACAGTTGCGATATATCGACAATCTGGATACTGGTTATTCTAGAGACAATATTGTTATACTGAGTACTAGAGATGACGCTGTTGACGATCGGTTAGATAATTATATGGAAGAATTGCGTAAGATTTCCGGCGTATCAACAGTGGCAACCTCATGGTCTTTGCCAACCAATGTAACATCTAATACCCAAGCGAACTGGAATGGTATAACCGACGCCGAGCGATTACCAATGTATATGGTGGGAGTTACACATGACTTTTTCGATCTCTATGATATTGAAGTTATCGAAGGCCGATCGTTCGATAAGGATATTAAAACAGATAGAAAGAGTATTTTATTGAATGAAACAGCCGTGAAAGAACTGGGTTGGGAGAACCCGATAGGTAGAGAAATGATCACGCAGGCGGGAGTAAAAACACAAGTTATAGGTGTGGTAAAGGACTTTCACATTAAATCCCTAAGAGATAAAATTGAGCCGCTTCAAATTTTACTCAATGGACGATATGCTATTTTGGCCGTCAAGATTAATGCTGATTTGTATGAGACATTAGTGAAAATTGAAGAACTCTATGAGAGTTACTCTCCGATTCACCCGTTCGAGTATAGACTTTTTGAAGATGTATACGACAAGGCATATGCTGAAGAGTCTAAAATGGCTAAACTAGCCTTCTGGATCACCTTATTAGCTATCAGTATCGCTTGTTTAGGGCTTTATGGTCTGGCCTCGCATCGAGTGGAGCAAATGGTGAAGGAGCTAGGTGTGAGAAAAGTAATGGGTGCCACAACGAACAATTTATTGAGCCTATTGAGTCGAGACTTTTTAAAACTCCTAGGTATCTCATTTTTGGTGGCTGGTCCGGTTGCATACTATGTTATGAACCTTTGGTTAGATGGTTTTGCCTACCATACTCAATTTGGAGTAACGAGCTTCATATTGGCTTTAGTGCTTATTGGAATTGTGGCCATCGTGGCCATTGGTTATAGAACTTATACAGCTGCAGTTGGTAACCCAGTGGAAGCCCTAAGACAAGAATAACCTCATATAACTTACCTCGCGGGTTTATGATATTATAGACCTGTGAGGTAATCTAAATTAATCCCATACGTTCCATGCGATAATACTCACGGAAGCTTATCATTCGCTGCTGAGTCTCATCCCATAACTTATTGGACATCAGAGATAGACTATCAATAAAACCGATTGTCGTCGGATATTGGTTCAGCCACGGGTTTTCCTTAATACACTGTTTTAAGTTGTAATTAGGAATAGCTGGGTTTAAATGATGTACATGGTGAATACCAATATTTCCCGTAAGCCAATTGAATAACCTAGGGACCTTGTAATAAGTACTTCCTTTCAAGGCAGAAGTCACATAGTCCCAATTCTTTTTCCATTGTTTATAGCCATGTTCGTGCTGATGTTGCACATAAAAAAACCAGATAGCGATAATGGCAAATAAGGTAAGCACGGTCAGGTGAACCAGTAAGAACTTTTCCCAGCCTAAGGTGAACCCTAGAATTGAAAACAAGGCCAAAAGCACCAAGTTACTGAGAATCACACTGCCCTTAAGTTTCTGGAAGGCTGGCATTTTAATTTTAGCCAGTCTATTGTGAATAAAGATATAGTAGACAGGTCCTAAGAGGAACATCACGATTGGCGAGCGGTATATACGATAGCCTATTTTTTTGGCCTTACTAAAGTTTTTGTATTCGGCCACGGTATAAGTCGTCACATCTCCAATGTCTCGTAATTCAAGCTGGCCATTTAGTTTGTGGTGTATACTGTGCGATTTAGCCCAATAGTGGAAAGGAATGGCAGATAAATAACTACAAACGTGGCCGATTATCTTTTGTGCTCGCCTGTTTTTAACAAAAGACTGATGCCCGCAGTCATGTTGAATAATAAAGATTCTAACTAGGAAAAAGGCATTTATCACCCCAAGACCAAAGGTGATCCAATAACTGATATCCAAACTCAAATACATCAATATCCAGATTCCAATAAAGGGTACAAATGAATTGATGATTTGTATGGTCGCTTTTGTCTTATGCTCCTGAGTGTATTTTTTGAGCATTTGAATTTTATCCTTTCCGAGGACGATTTTTTCTGCCAGTTTTTGCTCCATCTATCGCTTAAAATCTAATTGTAAAGCTATTTGTTTAAAACGATTTATGGAACCTAAAAATGAGGATTTTGATAAAAGAATTATTGCCTTCATTTGTTATAATACCACTTCAGTAATTCATAAGGCGAAGCATGTTAAGTAGTGGTCCACGCTAGTCTAGGCAGCTTGGTTTGAGTCATCATTTTAATCTTTCTATCAGAACTTTCTTATAAGTAAACGAATGGCTATTAATGAGATAGTCAAAACATTATTTGGTGAAAGTCTGTTTTTCAGAGCTTTCCATTCGTCATAAATTCAATTTTAAGTAGATAACAAGGTTTCATCCACCCAATAAATCATTATATTAAATCCGAACCAACATCAACATGAAAGTACTCCTTATTTATCCAATCTTTCCGACCAGTTTCTGGTCCTTTGAAAAAGCTGTTCAAGGTATCGGGAAAAAAGCATTTATGCCCCCTCTTGGCTTGATCACAGTGGCAGCACTATTGCCCCAAAAATGGGAATATCGATTAAGAGACAGAAATATTGAACCTGTTACCGAAGAAGATTGGGATTGGGCAGATATGGTAATGCTGTCTGGTATGATTGCTCAAAAAGAAGACTATTTGGCGCTGATTGCTGAGGCCAAAAGGAGAGAGAAACCTGTAGCGGTAGGTGGCCCTTATGCCACGTCGTTACCAAACGATTTTTTAGGTGTAGGTGCAGATTATTTGGTGTTGGATGAGGGAGAATACACAATTGATCTTTTTGTGAAAGCACTAGAAAGGGGAGAGACCGAGGGGATTTTCAGATCTAAAGACAAACCAGATGTTACCTTAAGCCCCGTCCCACGATACGACTTGCTCGATATGGATGCCTATTTCCTGATGGCTATTCAATATTCTCGAGGATGCCCTTTCAGATGTGAATTTTGCGATATCATTGTCTTATACGGACGTAAACCAAGGACTAAGACCTTCTCACAAGTCGAGAAAGAATTGGACTTGTTGAGAAGTTTAGGATGGACTGGAGGAATTTTCTTTGTTGATGACAATTTCATCGGAAATAAAAGAACAGTGAAACCATTCTTGGAAAAGCTGATCGATTGGCAGACGGACAATGGGTATCCGTTCAGTTTTACGACTGAGGCATCGATCGACATGGCACATGACGATGAACTACTCGATCTAATGGTGATGAGCAAGTTTTCTACGGTATTTATTGGTATTGAAACACCAGATACCGAAAGTTTAGCCTTGACGCTTAAACATCAAAACAATCGCCAGCCGATGAACGAGTCTTTGGAGAAAATTGCAAAAGCGGGACTCAGGATTATGGCTGGTTTTATCATTGGGTTCGATGACGAGAAAAAGGGTGCGGGTAGACGAGTTTTTGATTTTGCGATGGATAACGCCATTCCTGGTGTCACTTTTAGCATGCTTCAGGCTTTACCAAATACAGCGCTTTGGGACAGACTAAAAAAAGAGGGAAGGTTGCTGGATGATGCTAACCTAAACCAGACTACCCTATTGAACTTTGTTCCTTCAAGGCCGATAGAAGACATTGCCGAAGAGTATGTAGAAGGTTTCTGGAAACTTTATGATCCTAAAAACTATTTGAAACGCGTGTTTGATCACTTTATGATGGTTGGACAAGCTAAAGTCCATAGTGATCCAGAATTAAGGAAACGATTGGCAAATCAGCATAAAACAGATTTCGACTGGAAGGGAATTTGGTTTGGTTTAAAGATGATCGGGAATTTAGGATTCATTAGAAGTACCAGATTCGTTTTTTGGAAATACCTCTATTTAATGTTTAAACATAATAGAGGAGGTATCGGTAACTTTTTATCATTTGCGGCATTCCTAAATCACTTCTTACCTTACAGAAAGCTGGTCAAGAAAGAAATAGAGGAGCAATTAGAATTACGTTTAGCTGGTAAGGTTCAAGTACTGAATCCTGAAATTGACTTATCTGACGCGTTACAAGAAGAGGTAGAATGGTATAAAGCGAGTTAGACTTTATCAAACCATTGAATATTAAAAAAGGAGGTGACCATTAGTCACCTCCTTTTTTATGAATCGATAATCAACACAAAGTAAATTATCTACTAAAGTGCCTAAGGGAAAATGTTTTTAAACTTTTTGGGTAAATCATCTTCAATGATTAGGCTTTTACCAGTAAATGGATGAATGAATTCAAGTCTAGCGGCATGCAAGTACATTCCTTTTCCCTTTAGCAACAATCCCTCTAAATAATAATCCCTATCCCCCAGAATAGGATGTCCAAGTTCATTTAGGTGCTTTCTAAGTTGATGCCGCCTACCAGTTTTAGGGTTTAAGGTCACTAGATTGAGTTGTTCGAACCTTTCAGAAGTGACAGTCTTCAATACCTTGTATTCAGAAAGGGCGGGCTTATCATTTATCATACTAGATATCTCACCTGACATTTCCCGCATTTGACCGATAGTGACTGCGAAATACTCTTTTCGGATAGACTTCTGTTCAAACAATCTATTCAAAGTGCGAATACTACTTGATGTTTTACCGACCATAAGAACCCCTGTGGTGGCATAATCAAGTCTATGCACAGGCTGCGGTCGGCAAGCATCTTTTAAAGGGCTAGGTTTGATGTTGCTCGGCAAGGCATTTGCAATAGTTTTGAAAGTGTTGCCATTTACCAAAATGCCCGCTGGTTTGTGGACCACAGCAAGGTATTCATCTTCGAATAAGACTTTCAACCGATAAATAAATGATTTGTGGGCTTGGTTACTTTCGGTGCCCTGAAGTGTGATTTTCTCACCTCCTGAAATCATAGTAGCAGTGGAGGCTCGCTCACCATTTACCTTGATAAGTCCTTTCTTTATGGCCTTTTTTAGAGCTGATTTCGTATAAGTAGAGTCAAAAATACCCACTCCATAATCTTGCAATCGAGTGGGTTTTACTTGAGCGGGGACAATATGTGTCTTTTCTGTATCGATGATCAGACTAACTTCTCTTTTTAAGTGGAATAAGCCATTATTCTACGGGCATACAAAGGTCTACAATGAATTTCCCCTCAGGGTGTTCACGATAGTTGTTATAGTAAATATCAAATCCGTTTCTATCTGCTTTTTTGTATCCGTTTTCACTCATCCAAATAGAAACTCCAGTCCATGCCTTTTCAAACTCGAAAGGTTCGATTTCGAAACGGCCGACAATATACTTGCCTTCTTCAGTGCAGGTTTTGCCGACTATTGCGTCAATATTTATCGGTTCGTTCAATACAATACAGGCACTAATCCTAACTTTTGAGGCTTCAGTGACCTTAAAACTATCGTGGTAAATTGTGACCATCCTCGTTTTTTCATCGATTAGCGCTTTGGGTGTAGCCCACCTCACTAGTTCGGCATATGCGTTTTCAACATTTTCTGAACCTATACAAGAAACGTAGGCGAGCTCTAATTTGGGTAATGTTTTAACTTCAATATTTGCATTCATTTTTATCCAGTTTTTATGGTTATCTATGATGCAAATGTATTTTTCAGTATCTGGGTAAGCTTGACCATTCTTGCGATTGAGTTGACGAATCTTGCTAAACTTATTCGGATTTTGTTTTTGAAATTCTGTTGGGCTTACACCGTAGAACTTTTTGAATGTCCTGGTGAAAGAAGAATTATCGCTAAATCCATAGTTGACTGAAAGCTCTGTTATGGTCTGTCTGTTATGGATTATTTTAGCTGCCGCTTTTTCGATCCTTTTCCGCGTAACATACGCGTTTAATGTTTCTCCGGTAATAGATTTGAATACTCTATGGAAATGAAAAGGCGAAAAGAAAGCCACTTCTGCCACCTTGTTTAAGGCTAAATCACCGTCTAAGTTTTTATCGATGTATTTGAAAACTCGATCTACTCGGTTCTTATAATCTCCTTTAACCTCTTCCCTAGAACTAGACATCCTTCAAATGTGCTGGTGATCTTCTTATGTCGGAAGTTGATGAAATTCTTTACAATAATGAAAAGGAATAGCGGTTTGATCGAAAAATTGATTTTCGCTTATTCAATAAATGGTTGTATGCATACCGGCAATTTTCCATTCGTAATTGACTTTTTCTAAAATTCGAGTTTCTCGTTTTTTTCTTTTTCCAGCATCACTCACTTCATAATTTATCCATGCTCCAGTTCCATAAAGCCTTAACTCAATGTCATTGATAGCTTTAGGTAGTGGCTCTGGTGTTGGATGTTGCTCAATGTAAATTCTTACGAAGTCATCTACCTTCTGCCAACCTAAAGTTTCAGTCGCAGTACTATCGTAAAAGTTGATATAGGTTTTTTTAACATAGGGCTTTTGAACCCAGTAAGATTTCCAAAGTTCATAGTCCCTGTTAAAGGCTGCTGCTGTTTCGTTATTTATGGTTTTTAGAATAGCAGCTTTTTCGGTTTTAAGAATTTCTGAAGTCTTCGGTAATTCTTTACAACCAATTATGGCACCGCCAATAATGAGTAATATTATGGGACTAATCTTGGTTTTAAAACGCATAAGAATTTGCTAAAAGTTTCGTGTAAAAATAAGAAGAACAGCCTTCTTGGGATTGTATAAATACGAACTATCGATAGTGCATGAAATACTGGCCAATTGGCTGATTTTGGGCACTATATTGGGATGGAACTACACCGCTAAAAGCCTTAAAGTCGCGAATAAAATGTGATTGATCAGCATAGCCTGCCTCATAACCGACTTGTGTCAGCGAATATCTAGAGTTTTCATTGAGTCTTTGAAGAACCCTTTGAAAGCGAGTGATTTTTTGAAAGGCTTTAGGGCTTAAGCCAATTTGGTTTTGGAAGATTTTCTGAAGATATCTAATCGATACACCACATGAATCAGAGATATCTGCTAAGGGTAAGTCGCTAGATTGGTTGCTAATGCACTGAACTGCATAATTTAGAATTTTGTCTTTTCGGGTCATTTCGCTTGCATTTAGTGCCTTCTCGAAATGAATGTTTAAGTGGTTGATAACACTTTGGATGTCATCAGTTAGTAATAAATCGCCAATGGATTCAATGAAAGATGAATCAAATAGGTTATCCAAAGAAATAGCGTTATCCGTCAATTCATAGGCTGGTTGCCCTGTAAGTTTCGAAAAACCTTGAGGAGTAAACCATATGCCGAAACTCTTGCCTTTTCCTTCTGCCTGAATGTGGAGTGGCTCTTTAATTTGGCCAATTACCTTAGACCAGTTCTCCTTTTCCCCATCCCGATAGAAATCGAGCTCCAAATTGAATACTATTTCTAAACAGCCGTCGGCAAAGAATACATCATTAATCCGGCCTCCTAAATTCCCTTCGAGTAGGTAGTACTCTTGGATATAGGGTTGGAGGCGAGGGCTTGGTTTGTACTGTTGTAAGATCAACTGAGCTAAAGTTTCTTGATGATTTCTTCCAAAGATTGTACAGTAATACTCCCCTGTGTAGGTATCATATGTTGCCACACCCAATTGTAATGTGTGATGACATCCTTAGCTGATAAGTGGGGTCTCTCTCCTGTAGTATGTCCGTCTGCTACAACAGTAATATCAAATTCTTTTGTGATTGCTGATTGAATTGTCGCTTCCACGCAGAAGTCTGTGGCACAGCCAGTTATATATAATTCTTTGATGTCATGAGACTTAAGAGTGGCTGCTAAATTAGACTTATAGAATACGTCATTGGCATATTTATCAATCAATATATCGGTTTGATTTACCTCAAGATCATCCAGAATTTCCCATTCTGTAGTGTTCTTTTCGAAAGTTCCACTTCCATTGCCATCGTGTTGTATGTAAATGACAGGTAGGTTTTGTTTTCGAAAACGATCGGCCAGGCTATTGATTCGGTTTACTGTACCATTTGTATCATATCTGGGCGTGCTAGGGGTAAACGAACCCTTCTGCATATCAATTACTAATAAGGCCTTGTTAGCTTTCACTTTTGGGGTTGTTACTCAGAATAAACTTAGTCGAATTTCTCCAGACTTTTTCAAGTGGCCCCATTTTGAATTTGCTAATCCACCATTGACTTAAAATGATTTGGAGGACAGTAATCCCAATGGTTAATAAAATATCAACGGTTGGGCTGGATTGGCCATAAAAACCAAGCACTTTGAAAATGAGTATGCCGAAAATTGAGTGCAGTATGTAATTTGTTAAAGATAGCCTACCCAAAAAACTAAGTTTAGCAATCAATTTCCTCAAAATGCTCTTTTGTCTGTTAATCAAAACGATCAAGGAAATGACTAAACCAGTTTGACCTAGCATTGATAATTTAAAGATTGTCCAATAGCTATAAAACTGACCTGGAGAGCCCATTTTCTTTGGGTCAAAGAAGAATAATTGGTAGACGGTCCAAATAATGACTATCGGCAAACAAATGACGAGTAGCTTCCTGTATTTTGGTATATCCGTATTGATTCTTTTGTGTAAGCTAAGGTCAGCACAAGCCATTCCTAGTACTATCATGCTGAAGCTGTCATAAAGGTTTCCACCTAAATAAAAGCTAATGGTGGATACCAGCTGTGATAGGTTATAGTTCAAATGGCCGCTAAAGCCCTCCGCTGTATTTAAAGCAATTAACGACTCGACTGACGCCACTTCTGGATTATAGAAGTTTATCGACATTAGTCCATTGCGCATTAGAATTGTTTGAATAGTTGGCCAAAGAAAAAGGAGTATTGAAATGATTAATTTTTGCTTCGGTGTCCGATCTATTATCAAGAGACTTAACATGCCAAGTAAGGCATACATGGTGAGAATATCTCCAAACCAGATAAATACCGCATGGAGCAAACCGATGACTAATAGTAGTACCATCCTTACTAAATGGTATTTGGTAAACGCGATACCCTGACTTTTTCGTTTGGAGTACTGCATGCCGATCCCAAGGCCGAATAGGAGTGAAAAAAGGGTGAAAGTTTTGTCGCCAAAGTAATTGAATCTGATGAATTCAGAAACTTCGTCAATAAGGCCAGTGTGCTGGGAAAAGTATTGGAACATGTATTCAGCAGGATGTGCAAAAAGGACAATGTTACACATTAGAATACCGAAGAGAGCGTAACCTCTTATGATATCCAGATCAGCGATTCTTTCCTTCATTGGAGCGGCTTGAGTACAGCGGAAAGATAATAATAAAAGCTACTTCAGTTTTAATGAGCCTTTGGTTTTTGACTTAAAAGAGGTGAAATGTCCCCAAGAAATGTTTCACTTATGTTCATCAATATCAAAAACGTAGTCATTTGCTTGAGCATACTCTTCAATAGTCTCTAAGCCAATTTCTAATCGTCTTTCATTAACTGAATCCACATTGCCAATGGGATATATATGGGTTTTCCCTGTCTTTTCATTTGGCTTGGCTTGTGAACCATATACTTGTTTTTTTCCTTGACGCATTTTAATTCTATCCTCCAAAAAGGCCAAATACCACCCGTCTGAACCACCTTGACGTACAGATTCTTGTAACATTGGTAAATACTATATTTGAGTTTCAAGTGGTGCATGTTGAATAACTAACCATAGGGTTTGATTTGCCATATACCCAATTCTTTCACTACTCACCCATCCATGATCGTCTAAGATTTTCCTAACCTTGATCTCGCACAAACTATCTTGTTTCGCTATGAGCTCACGAAAAACTTTTTGTTCCTCGGTACCCCTACTATATCTCTTATTCAGATCTGGTAGCATCATTCTCAATACTTGGTCTTCCGCTCGGATGTATTCCAGCTGGTTTTTTAGTAAGGTATCGAGCGGAACTTCAGTTTTGTCTGATTCTGCATTTGTTGATACGGTAGATTGATCTTGTTTTTGACAAGAAAGGGTGAATAAAAAAAGAATAAGTACAGGTACGGAGTACTTCATGTGAATTGCACTAATATGGGTCGGGCCTTACGTCAGATATTTTAAATTTAGAGAAGTAGTTTTAGGTCTACAATCCATCTGTCTTAAGTAGAGTGATTACAAAACTAAACGGAGCTAATGTGCTTTAAATGGGAGTAGGGGGACATGTAAAGCATGTTTTGACGTGTAGAAGAAATAGTTGAGATTTGTGATTTATTAGAGACTCGTTATACGATGACGCTACAATTTTTGATGGATGAAAGAAGATGAAAATCGGAAATATTACGCCTTTGTGACGCTTGAACCGGTTGCTCTTTTTATGATAGTGTTGTTTGTTTTGTTAAACGGCTGTCAGTCTTTTTCGGAAGAGCAAAATAATGAGTATCCAGAGCAGTTTGGTGAGATCTATTTTGACGCCGATTTGGATAGCCCTGATTTCGAACTATGTCATCCAGAAGCGTTGGTTCATAGTAGAGTGTCATTGTCTTATGATGGAGGTCGATCAAGTATTGAAAAAGCAATAAGGGAAGAACTATTACGTACTAAGGCGAATCACCTTTACAATGGTTATATCGTTGTTAGGTTTTTGGTCAACTGTGAAGGGAAGGTGGGCAGACTGCGCTTAGAATCTTTAGATAACGCTTTTGTTTCTCAAACGAGTCCAGATCAATTGAATGAGATTTTAAGAAGTACAATTAAATCACTTGATGACTGGATTGTAACCATAAAAGCCAATGAGGGGAAGGATCATTCAAAATATCTGAATCTTAAATTTGAAAACGGAAAGCTAGATGCAGTTATTCATTAAAATTAGGCCTTACGTATTAACATGTTTTTTCATTTTGATTGGTTTGCGAGTAGTTGCTCAAAGAGATTGTCTTACTTACGAAGAAAACACAAAAGAGAGATCAGCCTGTGAGGTTGGGTTAGAAGCAATTAAGTACAAGCAAGGTAGCCGCCAATCACAATTGTTATTCGATAAAGCCATCCAACTCAACCCAGATTACGCATGGGCTTATTATGAAAAATCTGTTCCTTATTTAAAGAGAGGCATGCTTGGGGAAGGTATGAAAATACTTAACAAGGCTGTGGAGTTGGACCCTTTGAGCTACCTGACTTACAGGGCTTATTGGTATTTTCAGCATAAAAGTTACTTGCAGGCTAAGCAGGATTTAGAGAAATTCTATGCTTTAGAGGACGCTTATCCCAAAAATACCCCTGGAGGAGCGCTAGATATGAAAATTGTGCTGGGAATTAATTATGCGCATCTGGGTGATCTAGAAAGAGCAATTTCAATTGTAAAAGGTGTAATTGACGCATACGATTCAGAGGACTACTTAGGTCCCTATGATAATCACACGCTTGGAGTGCTTTATCTACAGGCCAAGGACTACGAAAATGCTTTGGAAACTTTAATGAAGTCAATTGAAAGAAACGAGCAATTTGCTGATACCTATTACTATCTGGCCATAGTTTCTGAACAATTGGGGGATAAGAATAAAGCTATAGAGTTCATAAATGAAGCTATTCTCCGTTATACAGGTGAAAAGCCGGGTTATACTGATTATCCGTTTTGCTTCCCCGTGTCAATTGAAATTGCAAAAGCCAAAAAAGTTGAACTAGCGAACCTTTGACTTGACTTTCATTTACTAATTAGTATTTACTAATCTCGTCAATGGCATTTGTACCTGTAGCCGCTGATAACATATCTAGTAATTTCTCTGGAGTCATTGAAGATTCCAGTTTTATGTCAGTCAAAAGTTTTAGAAATAGAGCTTCTCGGTTTTCGAAAGTATCTTTGAAATACTTAAATGCTCTGCCGTATTGGCCGACATCGTTATTATAGATGAATCTATCGCCATAAAGCTTTCCTTGATCAACACTTTCTATGGGACCATTACCACGCCAGTCTAATAGATTACCATCTTGCTTGAATTCACTTGCTTTCGCTAGCCTATTATCAAAGAAATATCTGATTCCTTCATCTGGTACGGAAACCATGCAGTAGTGGTAAGCCATATATTCTGAAACTCCATCATTGAACCACCGATACTTGTAACCTCTGAGCTTATAAGAATGCACTAATGTTTCTTCTACAATTTCATGAGAAAAGGTATTCCCGATTTTCTTGGAGAGTTTATCCATATTTACGCTATCTGATTCATACATAGGGAAAGTCCAAGGGATATATCTGTCCGTTCCTACCACAATTGTATTTGAAGAATTGACTTCTGTCAAATAAAGGCTCTGTTTCTCTATCTCCTGAAGTTTGAATCTGTAAGATAGGAAATCGATTAATTGATTGAATTGATTTAAGGCAAACTTAGCCTCATCCTCAAGTTCTTGATCATAATAAATTTGATATCCAGCGCCCATAAAAGAGTCTGCTTGCGAATAGTCCAGCACAGATAAGTTGTTAATATTCTTGGCTCGATCGTTTCCAAATATGAGATTGGAATTATAGGTGGCCCGAGTAGTGAGTGAGAACTTATGTGGTCTTATTGTACTGATGTAAGTGATTTTACCATCATTTTCGTTTGGGTTATATCTTAATTCAAACTTTTCTGATTTGTAATCTTTGAAATGAATTCTGCCCTTCAATGAATTGATAGAGTCATTGAATTGTTCGACACGCTTAATGGAAATCTCTGTGATTTTTGCTGAGGATTTAAAATTGAGGTAGGCATAAAGCGATGTGTAGGAGGTATTCGGGTCCATCCCAGATAGGGTGAAATTGTGAGTGAGTAAAGGTTGAATGATGCTATAGTCGTTTTCATTTACAGCATTTTTCACCTTACTAATTATGGCGATATCTTTTTCAGAGACATTTTCTGATTTACTACATGCGGATATTGATAAGATAATTAGGAAGAATATTGGAAGCTTTTTCATATTTGCCAGTTCAGGTAATCACTAAGTTCTGATTGGGTCAAATGTATATCCGGTACATTGAACCTGAACCAAAATATGATATGCGGTTTTAGATACTCTTTGGAGATTGATTTTTAGCATAAGCGGAGAGTAACCTAATTCTAATCTGAAGAGGAAAACAGCGTTTAAAGCTATTAGGGGGACATGAGCACTAGTTTTGAAAGTTATACCAAGCCTCAAATCACTAGGTGTGGTACTTTATTTTTTAGGTAGATATAACTTCATTTCTCCTATCTCCAGTTCGTCCAAATGACCCATTTTATCTTCTTCCTTAGTGATCAAATGCATATGCAAAAATGTATCGTGATGTGTAAAGACCCCTTTGTGATCTGTGGAGAAAAAGCCTATAATTTCAACCTCTTTATTTTCAATATGATAGTTGGTTTGTCCTTGGTGAGCTTCAGCAGGAGATGATACCTTAGTTCCCTCGGGTAAATTTTGAATATGAATTTTAGCGCTCGAAACGCGTCCAGATACCTTAAAAGCGAATGGCCTTTTATAATCAGCTGTATTTTTATCAATAAATGTTTCTAACGCTTGAATGCTTTTGATTCCATTGGGTAATGCAATCTCATCCCATTCATTCACATTGGTATAGACTAAGAATGGGGCGGAAGTATTGAATGTACTTTCTACAATCATTGTTGAATCCGAGGTTACCGTTGAAACATAACTTTTGCCGTTATTAATCAATAATTCACCCTGTAAATAGCTCACTGGCCCGAGTCCAAAAAGTCCGGTTTTATTTGAAATAGTGTCTAGGTTAATATTGCCATTCAGTTCTCCGTTCCACATGACGTTTCTCATAGCCCCAACTATTTGAACGTCTGCGTAGGTTTCGGTTTCTCGTGTGTCTTTTTGCTCCTGAGTTACTTGACAACTAGTTAAGGCTGTCGCTAACAGACTAAAAAATACAACGTAAGCCTTCGTTTTAGCTGAACAAGCTCGTACCATCTTTCAATAAAAGACTTTTGTCGTTTAGAGTCAATGGGCGATGATCGTATTGCGCTGATTTTTTTGAGTATTGTCAGTTTTTACTACCGCAATCCACTGGTTACAATCGATTAATAATTAGTTCTAATCAATTTCCTTTAACTTATTAATTGCATTTTCAAGGGAGTTCTTGTTTTCAAAATATTTACTTATCAAGTCATTTAGTTTAGTTTCATTTTTCAAGACTCCACCTAGTGTTGAAACTAAAAAGTTATAATTGGTGAATTTGGTTGATGTGCTTAATAACAAGTTTAACCATTCCCACATTTTTTGCTCACCAATCTCTTTCTCTATTGATGAGAATATGAGAGGGGCATAATTGTAAGAGTATAATTGTCTATTAATATATTCAGACTCAGAATTTATTTTACCGAATGGTGTTGGATTGAAGGAACCTAAATTCTTGATTTTTCGATCAATCATTTTTTCATAAACATCTTTCCCAATTCTGTCTTTTGTCAATTGTAGCGATAAGTACTCAGAAAAACCTTCACTCATCATATCTCCAAGCGCTGAGTTGAATACTTTGTGAGTGCCAAAATAAAAGTGGCCCAGTTCGTGCGCGATATAAGGACGATAAATTTTTTCATATTCTGGTTCAACAATGCTTTTTAGCCCATTCTGCCAATCTATACTCATAATCGTTGGATATGATACGAACATCCATCCATCTTTTTTTGATGTTGGTGTGGTTTGAACAAAACTGACTGGTTGGTCGAAAGGGATTTTCAAATGATCAGCATAATAAGCCTTATAAGAGTTGATAAGCTCTCCAAATTCTTTCAGTTGCTGACCGCTAAGTCCAGAATTTAAAAAGTAGGTATTGTTAAATTCTGAAAACTCATAATTGCCACAAAAAATCGTTAGCTCCTTTGGACTTTGACTTTTGAAATTATAAGACTTAGCATAGATAGGTTTATTACCATTTACATAAAGGCTTTTACAGTCGGAACAGGTTAACTTAATATCATAAAAAACCTCGTCCAACACTTGATCGTTCGTAATGTCATAAAGGACTGGATACCAAGCGGATTGAAACCCATCAGAACGAACTGAATTTTTGTTAAATGCGATATTTCCTTTCCAATCTTTCCGGCTATAGTCTTCGATTGTATCTCTTACAACTGGAAATTTACCAGTATACTTAAACTGAATCGATTCCGGTAGAAATTTATTTTTACCAGTATTATCTCCAAAATAGTAGGCATTACTTTCTCCAGAGGATAAGGTGTCATTTAACGATCTATCATAATAGACTAAAAAGTCATGAGGTTTTTTACTTCTCATATGTAGAATGTTCATACCTGAATTAAGCCGTATAAAGTAATCTTTAATCCGAGGGATGTCGCTTAAAGTTAAGTCACATTCAAAGGTGCCTTCAGAAATGGAAATTTCGACTTCACCCGTTAATACTGGATGTTTCTCTTGCGCTGAGATATTGCCAATAATTGTAATTATAAATAGTATTGATAATAATTTGAGTCTCATGATGATCTGCCTTTAGTACAAATGTTTTTTTAGTATTAGACCTATTTCCAAATAAGTCATTGTTCCAATTAGCCGAATTAGGTTTTAGCTTTGTTCTATTCTGTGATTACTGAACGACCCAGTTATCACTTTAAAGTGTGTTGCTTTTATTACTCTATTTTAGTTCAATTTTGATTTGATTGACCCATACTTGGGATCGGTCACGATTTCTTTCAAAATTTTCAATCATAAAATTGCTGTCATAATCTACTTTGTCATTGAAATACTTTTTGCCGTTTAGATAGACCTTCACTCTTTTGCTGTGGTCAACCATTTCTGGTGAAATGTTAATGGTGAATGTCTTTATGGCCGAAGTTTTGATGTAAAAGGTGTTGTCCTCATATTTGGCTACAATCTTTCCAGACTTCCTTGGTAAGTCAAAGGCATTTTTGTCTACCTCTTTTTCACTTAATATGTCGCTATTTTTGTCTTTGTACTCGAGCCATTTATCGATCTTAAAATTTATTTCCTTATGCCAATCAGCTTTAGAGGCCAAAGAATCTAATTTTATATTGCTCAACCAATCGATCTGTCCATTGCTATTATCATCAAATTCCCATGTAATTTCTTTTGGAAATGGGTCCCTAGTTCTGGTTTTTAAATCATCATAAAGTTTTTGAAATGCAGGCTCAGATTCGTCAAATTCTGGAAACCAATGGGGGAACCCCTTGTAACGATGTTCTTTATAATCTGCATTCATTTCATTCATCAATGCAGTTAACTGATCATTGGCATTTGGAGGATAATAATAGTCCTGGTCTGTTGAAAAATTCATGAAAGACCTGTTCTTGATGTTTTCAATAAATGTACCTCCCGTAAATACTTTAGGGTATGTATTTAGCCCGTAAAACCCCGCGAATTCAGTTGGTTGTTTCATTAAATAGGAAAATGAGCCGGTCGCTCCGTTAGAGTGCCCAGATATAAAGACTTTATTATCGTCAACGTTAACTCCGTTTTTTATGAGCTTTAGCATTTCTGGTATCATGAAAAACCCCTCGTTTGGAACCATCCAATTGAATTTTTTATTTCCCTTTGGAAAGGCCAGGATTACGTCATTTTCCGCCGCATACTTTGTGTAGTACCTATTCCAACCGCCTAATACCTGTTCAGCTAATTGATAAGCTGCAAGGCTGTTATGCTTAACCGCACCGTGTAGAATGAATAAAAGAGGATATTTCTTATCTGGACTATAGTTTTCGGGTAGCTGAATGAAAAAGGAGGTACTAAAGTTTTCATCTAAGTTAAATGAAATAGAATAACCTTGTAATGCTTTGGTTTTATACGGATTAAAGTTTTTGAGTTCCTTATATAGTTTTTCAGGTTTGTCTATCTCACGAAATCTTTCTGCTTTTATCGCATAAAACTCATTTTCATTATCTTCGAAACGCTGGTAAAAAAGTGCCTTGTAATTTTCAGCATCTTTTACAAGAGTACTCCACCTGGGGTCTGTTAAAAGGTTTTTATACTCACCTTCGGCATATGAGTTTAATACATAAATGTATCCGGGATCACCATATTTATTCATTTTCCTGCCAATGAGAGAATTTAGGTACCCAAATGCTTTGTCGTAATCTTTTAATCTAGAAGCTAAAACAGAGGACTTATAAAGCCCAGAATTGTTAATACTATCAGGGAATAATTCAAAGGCTTTTTCATACATGTCTAAGGATTTTTGATAGCCCTCTTCATCCTTAGCATCCCACATAGCTTGTAAAGCCACCTTTGTCATTTTTGTGTAATTGTCCTGGGCCTTCACTAAGAAGCCGCAAAAAACAAATAAGATTAAAAAGTAAAGTCTCATAATTATTAGATTATTAGACCAATTTAGGATGATGAAATATTAAAAAATTGTAAAAATGGAACTAGTCCATTAAGATTTTATCAAGTGCCAAAAGGTATCTTGCCTTCCCAGTACTGTGCCTTTATGGAAAAACGCCTTGGGTGAATTATTTGTAAGATTTTTATATGTCTTGTTCAAATGAGATTGATCATTGAAGTTAAACTCATAGGCTAGAGAAGTGAAGTTTTCTTCAGAGTTTTCAAAGAGCCTTTTGTTCATAGTCTTTCTAAAGAGTACTATTTCCTGAAATTTTTTAACAGAAACGCCGAGGTAGGATTTGAAAATACGGTTTAAGTGCTGTCGGCTAATATTCAAATATTCGGAAAGGTAATTGACTGAAAAACTTTCGAAGTTTGTAAAGACATATTGAAGAGATTTCTCGAGGATGTTATGCTCGAATTTTATGTATCTTTTGACTAAAAAGCTATCTAATAGGTCTGTGAGGGTGTTTATATTAGTAGTAGAGAAGAGACGTGTTAGCTCCTGTTTTTTGAAGAACTCATAATTATTTAAAATTTTCTTAAAGCTTAATTGTCTGTAGAATTGCTGAATTCCCAAGGGATGAAAAACAATTACTATTCTATGGACTTCGCCCAATTGTCTAACGTGTAGCACCTTTTCACGGATAGGCGTAAAGATCTGGAGTTCTTCTGCTGTTTTATCAAACATCACATCTCCGTTCTCTAGATGCTTATGAGAACTGTACAATGAAATAGTGTTATTGAAGTGAGGGAAACATTGAAATTGATGGGTTTCGTTCTCGGATTTAATATCTAAATAGTAATAATCCACCAATGCTTGAAGCATGGTGTTTTTAGGTTTGAATGTTTCAAAGACCTCTGCCATGGTAAAAATAGTATGATAAGCAGGCTTTAAGTAATGGTTTCCAAGGTAGTATTGGTCTAGAAGACCTAAAATTGACCTTGATGAATATGGCTAATGATTGGTCAATAGCTAAAAAAATATACTTGTGCCTACTTTGTTTGAGTTTTTAGAAAGACCAATCAAGTTTTGAAAGGTTGCAGATTGGTTTCTAATAATTCTGCGAGAAATTAAATAATTGGCTAACTCGTGAGAAACGCTCTTAGAAAGGTTGAATAACCTTGAGGAGTTTTGTGATACAGTTTTTACTTTAAATGGCTCTTATTCAATAGTATGGTTTCTAGAGACCAACGAGAATAGCTATTAGTCAAATGGTATTGTTATATGCCGATATTACTTTTCCGAGGTCAATCATCGTATCAATTCTAATTACCCCCGAACCCTCATGTGAGTTGCTTGGGTCGTAAAGGACTGTCTTTATCTTTGCTGCTAAACCAGCTTCTAGCCCTTTAAGGCTGTCCTCAATAATTAAACATTCGTTGGGAGAGAAGCCCATTTTTTCCGCTGCATACAAAAATATTTCTGGCTCGGGTTTCCAAGAGTTTATATCATATGAACTATACACGTTATTCCCGAAGTATCTCTTCAGACCAGTTATTGTGAGAGCCGTATTAATCTTTTGTACTGGGCCACTAGAAGCCACGCATACAGAAAGTTTGTTTTGACTTAAGAATTCATGGACTCCATGACATGGCTTCAATTCTTTTTCAAAAAGTTGGTTTACCAACGCTCGATATTCAGGGACAAAGTTTTCGTTGAAGGAAATGTCGTGTTTTTCTTCAATGTCTTTTAAAATATTGGCGAGTTTCCCACCTCTGTATTTTTCCATCATGGCCCTAGCAGAAGTTTCTATGCCATAATCTCTTAATTTGATTTCAAGACCTAGATTACAGAGCATCTCACTATCAACTAAAGTCCCATCACAATCGAATATCAAACATTTAATCATTTTGTTTCAGTTGCGTTCTGTCATTATTACTCAATAAACAGTCGGTTAGTTACTTCAGTTTAACTGAATGTATTTAGCAAAAACCTCTAATTCGCAGTTAGGCTTAATGAGTCGTATTTTTCCTCTTTTTGAATAATAACGAAATCCAAAATGTTGTGACTATTAAAACGGCACTGATACCAATGCCATAACTCAAGCGCCAAAACCATCTCATGGCCGCTTGACCACCCTGAAAAGTTTCCTTTTCTGAAAATGTAAACGATAGATTACCCGCGAGCAAGTATGATATCGGAACCCAAAGTATCCCCAAAAGTATTATGATTTTAAGGAGTTCAGAGAGAACCCTATTGAGCTTACTTGATGGTTTTCTCAATTCCTTGATTCCCCAATAAATCGTCAAGGGCAGTGAAATCATACCAGCCCATGTGATAAAAGTACCTAAAGGCACTGATCCATCGCTGGTTAGGGAAGTTGTGAGTAATGGAGAACCTGTAAATAAGAGTACAATTACACTTATCGTCAAAAGCAGAGCGCTTAAAAAATATGTTTTTCTATTATTCACCTTCTTTTTGTGTGATCACTATTTACAATTTCATTGAGCTAAAACTCATTGGTTTTCGATCCGATTGAATATGACATGCCATACTTTTAATTCGTCGTCTTCGGTTCTCTTAAGGGTTATCAAATTATTTGTTTTAAATGGCATTTGAGTGCTTCCATCTTTGGCAAACCAGGTACCGGTTACTCCGCCTCGCACAATCACATGATCCTCATAACTGTGAATTTCATACGCTTCATGTTTCATTTCAGAGTGTCCCCATTTGCGTTCTTCAATGAGCATAGCTTTAAGATCTTTGAGGTTACTGATGGCTGGACTTCCTTGTCCCATATGTATCACATCATCGGAGTAAACACTGAGTTGCGTATCTACATCGATTGTATGGCTGTCTAAAATTTTAAGGATTTCGAGGACCTTTTCCTTGTCACGCTCTTCAGAAAATGTTTTAGACGGGTTGCTAATGCAGCTCAACATCAATAAAGGAAGAACTACAATGGTTAAAAGTCTATGCATAAAGTGTTTATTTTAAATATTTGCCAGTTTGATTAATGTCTCATGACTAACAGTTTACTAAATATTGGAAATTACTTTTGAAATTCTGATTCGCGGAGTTCAATAAATAGCTTTTAATGTGGCTCGCTAGACATATTTAAAGTGTCTCAGGTGTACTGCTTTATATAAGACGACTACTATTATCACTCACCATTTGGCCTTGTGATGGTAGTTAGTTCCTTTTGATAGGTTTCAATTCTGGCATAGGCGGTACCATCTACTAATAATATCATAATCATCATGGTAATAGTAGTGATGCTGATGGCTCGCCAAGTTGGGTTATTGGTGAAAAAAATAATTAAAGCAGCCGCCATAATTATCGTCGGAATCACCTTGAATACTACTCTATATTCTTTCAAAGTACTTTTTGTACGTTCAATTTCTGATAATCTAAAGGCTTGAGCATCCTGATTGTATGCTACTTCAAATTGATTGATTCTTGACCTGTTTGTGAAAAATAAGCCCAGACCTATGGTCATTAGTAATACGCCTGCAACAAGTAATGGAATCACATATCCTTTGGCTAATTCGGTCTTGCCAAGTTGCCAAAAACCAACGCTTGCCGCTAAAAATATTAGGGCAAAAAGGATGAAAAATCTGGTAGAGAAAACCTCTGCTCTGGCCCAGTCTTGTGCAATTTTTAGTATTTCCATGGTTTTAGTTCTGTCTTAGTAGTTATTGATTAATATTTCTCGGGCTAACACCAAATGCTTTTTTGAAGGCAAAAGAAAAGTGGGATAAATTCTCGAAACCAGCCGAAAGGTATACATCTGTAGCTTTTTGTTTTTCGAAAGTGAGTTTGTAATGGGCTAAATCTAACCTTTTCTTAGTTAGCCATTTTCCAGGTGTTTGATTAAAAACTTTCTTAAAATCCGATTTGAAAGTTGTCAGACTTCTGCCGGTCAGAAATGCAAACCTTTCCAGTGGGAGGTTATACATAAAATGCTCTTCCATGTACTGCTGTAGATCTATTTTTCCAATTTCACTGAATGTGCCAAGAATAGAACTTGCCCTTTTATCTACCTGATCTATAATAGTCAACACCTCTTGGATCTTAATGGGTAAAAGTGAATCTGGAAGTTCGTCTTTCATGTCAAAATATGAAAACAAGGATTGAAAGTAGCTCTTCAACAACGGGTGTCCTTTTATGGGTCTTTTTCTAACCATACTATCATCTCGATTTTCTAAAATCGAATGGTTATCATAGAACTTACTGAGTTCTTCATCTGGGAGCAGCATTGACACAGCTTTGAAAGGAAGTTTATCGGTAGGTTTTTTAATAACACGTATTAATTGATTCCTAGGCACTAAAACAGTATCGCCAGCAACAAAAGTCAGTGTAGCTTTACCAAAGGTCAGGGTTAATTCTCCAGAGTAAAGAAATACGATAATATGTTGTGGTGAAATGTGCTCCCATGTGTAATCTTTCTCAACCGAACCTGAGAGAAACACCCTTCCTTTGTTCGTTACTTTTGGCTCCATAGTCTATTACACTTCGAATTTTTGTTTCGTTGCTTCTTTTGATACTTTCCACAATCTCTCCATTACTAATTTATCCTTTGCATGTGGTTCTAATTTACATTCTCCCACTGGCCCTTTAAAATACCCTCGTCCAGTAGGCCCATAAAACTTTTTTTGATCTAGGTTTTCTTCAGTGGCGCACATTAATTCTGGGTAGGAACCTCTTTCTGCCGATTGTACCAATGGCGATAACTTCATGAGTTGCCAAATAAATCGCGTCATCAACCCGCCACTTTTTTTGATCAAAGAGGTCCGTGAGGCTCCTGGGTGACAGGCATAGGCCTTTACGGTTGTTTTACCTGCTTTTTTCAACCTGTCCTGTAATTCATATACTGTCATAATTTGAGCTAGTTTGCTCTGGCTATAAACACCATTAGGATTGTAATTTTTATCCCAGTTTAAATCATCAAATTGGATGGTTTTTATCCCCAAATTATATCCCATGCTACCGACTGTGACTATACGTCCTTGAGATTTTTCAATCAATGGAAAAAGTAAAGCTTGGAGTAGGAAATTGCCATAATGGTTAGTGGCCATTTGACTCTCGAAACCATCTTCACTGATCACTTGCTTTGGTACCTGAGCAATGGCTGCATTTAGTATCAATGCATCAATGTCGGATACCTTGTCTAGTACCTCCATTGCAGCTTTTCTAACAGATGTTAGTTTTCCTAAATCAATGGTGATACAAGAAGCATCAATCTTACTGCTCAGTTCGTTTTTGTAAGTTCTTATGACATCTTCTGATTTTTTAGGGTTACGATTTAACATCACAACTTTCGCACCTTTGGAGAGCAATATTTTTGCTGCCTCAAACCCAGTGCCGCTTGTTGTGCCGGTGATGAGGTAGGTTTTGCCTTTAAGGTTGCCTATTCGTTCAGGTGTCCACCCTTGTTTTCCAAACTGATTACTCTTTCTCATTGCTGCTTCGTTTCAATTTATATGAAACAAAGGTCAAGAGAAATCAAATGGGCAACTTTGTTTAAAAGTCTATTTTACTTTGTTTAAAAGTTGGGAGGTGAGGTTAAATGAATTTCGCTTCTAACCGTTCGCGGTTAAGGCTAAATGTTTTACTAAGCGTGGGAGGGTGGTTTACCACTTAGTTTTGCTTATTGATTTTGTCAATTTTATCAATCAAATCAAGCCCCCTCTGTTTGAACTTATCTAATTCAGGTAAGTAAACTTTATAGGCGAAAAATTCAGCAGTAGCTACTCTTTTTTTATAGTCTCTACTTTTTAGAGCGTACTCAATAAAGTCGTCCGTTATTTTTAATTGTATATAATCTAACCACCAATCAGTGTTGTTTTTCCAAAAGGTGAAGTTTTCTTTATAGTCTTTGGAACGCAGTTCGTCATCAACTTTTATTTCCCACAACTGCTCCTTGTAAAAAGTGATTAATTCTAGAACAAGCTTTTCCTTTTCTGGAACCATGTCGGCTTTAAAGTCCTCCAATAATGAAACTCCCCTTTGGTTCAAGGCGAGTTCTGGGTAACCAAATATCAGTAAACCTATAGTCGGATTCTTTTTATAGTCTTCTACGGTGTATTCAGATTTTAAAACCTTTTCAAATACAGGTTTTATATTTTCATAGTGATTAAGAACATTGTCAATTTTAGTTAGGTCCGTTTTTAGGTCTTCCTTTACTCTGACTAGTAATTGGTTGAGTTCATCCTTATTCTTTCTGCCCTCATTCCAGTTATTAATTGAAACCGCTATTAAGATCCCTATTACGACCAATAGAATTTCTAGAATTGCATAGGAAATATAACTGGACCTTTTATTTCCTTCAGGACTCCTTTTATTTAAAATATTCAATCTCATTGTCTTAGTGAATAATTCATATCAGTTCGAGAAATCTGTTCGCTTTTCAAATTATACTTAAAGTCCTATCATGTTAAATGAATCAGTGCCTTAAATTGTTTAAGTGCCGAAAGTTCCAGTTTGAGTTTGCCCATCTAATAGCTCAGGTGTCTTAGTCATTTTAGTGGATTCTGTATGTAGTTAATCTATTTTCTTCAGTTCCAGCGTTTTCCCAATACTTTCAGTATAGATCATGGTGATATTACCATTTTCGGAATTGAAGGAGAGCTTATAATAGTCTTGCGAATCCTTGAAAGTATATCTGTTTTCACTAATCCGGTAAATTTGATTACCTTTTTTTGCACCTAAAGGGGTCAAGATTAGGATGCCTTTCTTGGCATTAATCAAAAGGGTTAAATTCTGATCAGTATTTACATACTTACCGATTAATTCTGACTGAAGTTTTTTTGGAATTTCAAGTGATCGATAAGATTTCATCACAGGCCAGTCATACTCAAGGGCCACACTGGTTATAAACTCTTGCATCAACCGTTCACCGCCATCTGAATTCAATAGTATTACGGCACCTTGGCCTTTTTCGATTAGACCATATAATAAAGCGGTATATCCCAAGTTTTGTCCTGCGTGCCAAAAAGCTTCTGGTTTATCTATTCCTTTAAGATTTACCCCAAGCCCCTTATTATTTATCTGAATGGAAAGAAGTTCTTGAGTCGATTCTTGCTTTAATATTGGATTGGCTTTGCTATTGAATGCACCCTGAATCCCAACAATCAATTTGGCCAAATCTTCCGCTGTGGTCCATGGTCCAGCAGCGGCTCTTTCGGGATAAATATTATACTTTTTATTTTTCAGTGACTTACCGTTGGAGCGATGACCTGAAGCAATTGACAATTCAAAGTTTTTATCTGGTCGATAATCGTAAGTTGAACGTATCATTTGTAGAGGTTCAAAAACATGCTTCTGTACGTAATCCGCAAAAGAAAGCCCACTAAGCTCTTCAATTAACAATTGAATAATAAGATAGCCTCCACCTGAATATCTCTCAGTCTTACCAGGTGATGTTTTAACCTCTAAAGATTTCTTTGTGTTAGCTATAGGGTCGTTGTTGAGGATTTGGAGTAGTGTTGGGATTTCATCTTCGGGATTGTAACCTAAAAAACCATAGTCGTCAGTTAGTCCAGCGGAATGAGATAGGAGGTGTCTAAGCGTTACTTTTTGACTTTCATTTGTGTTAATCTTCCAACGTTGGAGTTTATTATTAACATGTTCATCTAAGTCAATTTTACCATCTTCAACTAATTTTAAAGCAGCGAGTGCCGTAATTACCTTACCGATTGAGGCGCATTGAAACAATGTTTCTGTTGTTACCGGATTGGAGTTCCCACCATCCGTAACCCCATAGGCTTTTGACCATTCAATTTGCCCGTTGTTTACAATGGCAACACTCGCACCTTGTATTTTATTCTCGCGTAACCTTTGAATGATGTTTGACTGAGTTATTTCTTTTTCAACAGGGCTTGTTATTGCATAGGTCAAGCCGTTTTCCACTCTTTCAATTCTTTCCTCAATTTTTTGAGTATAGACGATATTGACTAGCAACAGGAAAACTAAGGTGATTTGTGCTTTCATTAGATCCAATTATAGATAACGTTCCGTGTATAGGGAGTATCCCAGGGTATCTTCCATATAGCGGGTTACCACATGTTTTATTTGTTTGTAATTTGTTTCAACACATAAGCCAACTGACTATCCCTTTTTCCAATTAAATCGGAGACTGTTAATATGATTTCATCATCCGGTAAAATACCACGTCCTTTGTTAGCAGTTTCATCTTTTACGAATCGATTTATTTTTACAAAAGAAATGAGAATTTTTAATTCAGAATTCGGCAAAGTATAAATTACCGGATAACCTCCTGTTTGAGTATAGTAACCCCCACCTGTTTCTTCTCCAACTAATGTAATCCCTTGATTTTTGCAGAATAGCGCAAAACTAGAACCTGCCGAAAAAGTATTACCTCCAGTTAGAACATATACTTTTCCTTTGAACTTTTTTTTGTTTGGAATCATCAAAGGTTCATTTTCATCAATTGTCGATTTCCATCCGTTTTCCGTCTTCTCAGAGTTTTGGTAAAATTTTTCAAAAAAACTCTCAAATGTATAGCCATTGACCAAATTTCGACTGTATTGTTCCTCTGGTAAGTTATCAGTAATGACGTATGACGAAACCTGTTGTTTAAAAGGTTTATTGGCTATATAAGAGAATGCCCTGATAGTGTTTAAAGGATAACCTCCCTCATTTTGCCTAATGTCAATGATGAGATTCTTGGTTTTTTTGCGTTTGATTACCTTATAATTAGCTTCAAGAGCTACTTGAAACATTTCTACATCCAAGTTGAAAGAATTTAGGGTCAACACAGCAGTACTTATGGAGTCTATCACAGAAAGATGAGGACCCTGTTCACTTAACGTCTTTCTTGCTAAAAATGAGTGTCGTTTTGTAAATCGTTTACCGATGCTTTCGAATGTTTGACTTTCTACTTTCTTAGTGGTGACCTTATTAGTTTGAGTCTTGTATTTGACTTCATAGATCGGTTTAGCCCCAAATTCATAGAAGTGTAAAATGCCAAATTCGCTTTCTATTTGACGGTCTTTTCTGGATTCGTTGAATCCATCTGAAGGAGCGTATTTCAAAAAAATATTTCTAAGGTCTATTCCGTTCACTCCATCTATAGAAAGGATTTCAGAGCCAATAGGAATACCAAAGTCATCTGTGTCAGTGTAAAATTTCTTGTCAATAATTTTTAGTAATAGTGGGAAGAAATTAGGTAATGAATTGAGTTGAGGTCTCATTACAATTAAGTGACCGTCTCTTACATAATCTGTTAATTTGATAAGGGATTTGTATAAGTCATTGCTGTTGTATATCGTCTTTATTTCTTCATTCTCAAAGGTTGTGAATAGGTTGTCCCATTCAGATTTAGAGGTGTATTCATATAAATTAGGGTGGCCTTTCGTAAGAACATTTTTCAGAACAGTATAATCTTCAAGTATTTGCTCTTTAGTCAGTTCTTTTTGACCAAAAACGGTTACTGGCAAAAGAAGAATTAACAAGACGTTCAATCTCTGCTTCATTTAATGTATGGTAACCGTTTGTTCGTCGCCTTGTAATAACCCAGCGGGTGCTATGCACTCTACACCTTGTTGGCAACTTACTTTACTCTATTCGAATTTCTCCATTTGTTCTCAAATATATAAGAACTTCATGTTCTAATGTGTTCTGAACAGTATGAATGGCGTCGCCAGCAGATTTGAAATAACTCCCGGCATCTAGCAATTTTGATTCTTCTGTTTCCCGCATGTTATATTTTAACTGGCCGCTCACAACTATGGCGTGAAAAATATCTCCATCGCTTTTTATTTCACCACTAAACCCTTTGGGAAGTTTAATGAAGAGCCCTTTCAATTTATCTCTTCCTTCCCAAAGAAAGCTGATTTGAACTTTGGTGTCTGGATCAATCCAATTCGTTTTTTCATAGTTTAACCAAACCACATTTGAAGCATGAATATTTACGGGACGTTCTCCGCTGTCAAAAGCTTCTTCAATCGGTTTCACCAAATAAGGGCCATTGTCAATTTCTACATAGGCAATAACTTCTTCGCCTTTCGTAGAAGTGATATGCGCTTCGCCAACGGGTTGTGTCCAAAAGGAACCGATTGGCATCCACATATTTTCTGCTTTGGGATCATCATTATGCACAAATCCTTTTATCACAACTGCTCGATACGTTACGTTGTGAATGTGCGGAGGAGAAGAAAAACCGTCGACAAATTTGGCTAAGAATCCCGTTGGAACCGTTCCATTTCTATCTCCCCAAATGGTTCCTGCTTGAGGACTTTGGTCACCTCGCGCAGGATTCAATTGTTCCCACTCGAATTCAGAACTTAGAAGAACCTTGTTGGTTGGATTTTCAATTTTCTTTGAGGTATTCTTTTGTTCCTTCTCTGATGTGTTGGCACAAGAACTAATTAACCCAAAAATGAATAATAGGTAAGATAAATTTCTGATCAATATTATTACTCTGAATGTCTTCACTTTCATAGAATGCTTTGAGTAACATCAATAAATTGTCAAAAAGGTGCAAAGGTATCTTTGGCTCCGTTTGGCACACTCCAGCGCTGACGAGCCGTGATGTTTTCTTTTATATCGACTGTTGTTGCTGAACTCTCAACAGTGCCATAGCTGTTTGTGCCACCTCTTGGGACTTGCATTTGGTCTCCGTATAGCCATACTACCAAGTTACTTCGCTGTCCGCTTGTGATTGAATGTGTAACGTGCGGAATGCTACCACTGTGAATAATAGCGCTGCCGGGTTCGAAAACGGTTTGGACAATTTTTCCTGTGGCTTTGTCAAAGAAATCAACTTGCGAACCAGTGAACTTTTCATCTGGTAAGTTGATATTGATATTCAAGGTTGCGGCAGAGGCATCCGTGTGTGGTTGTAAATCTTTGTCCTTATCGGGATTGTACTGAATAGAAAAACCAAATGTTTGGGTATCATAACCATATGTACCAAGTAGTAAGCGTGCAATTGGACGCATATACCGATCCATCAAGTCGTTGTAAAAGGCTTGAAAATTGGGAGCCGCTAGGTGTCCTTCGGACCGTGGGTCAAGCATAATTCCGTAACGATTTAATTGTATACCATAGGGTGCACGTCTCGGAATATTAGAATTTGCCACTGCTTCTAAATAATTACGGAACTCCGCTAAACGATCAAGGTTGAAAAATTGTGCAGAATAAACACCTGGCATAATTTCTTCCCACAAATCAGCTACTGCATTTTCTTTTTCAGGGTTATCCCACGCTTGATTAACTGCTCGTATCAGGCGAGGATCAAGAAATGTTTCATCGAGGTTTATTAAATTTTCTTTGTTCTCCATTTCCCATTCAGCCCATGCTTCTTCTAACAATTTTTGGTTGCTCTTCCAAAAATGTGAGACAGACGGATCCCGTTGAAGCGCAGCTTTACGGGAAGGTAGGGTAAGTGCACGAGCTTTTGTTAGATTATTAATACGTGTCATTTTATTCTGTTTTAACCAGTTATTTATTCAATACCTTATTGGTCTGAGTAGTTAATTCATCTATTTTTTTTGCTCTATATGCATCACTATGCGCCTCCGCGAAGGCGCCTTTCAATTCACCTTTGTCGTTATCAAAATATTTACCCGTGCTATTTTTATACTCCTCTGAAACCGCTAAATCGTATAAGATGTCTGAACCCTTTGTTGCTGGAGACCAATGTTGGCCGTAAACCTCATTTGCCATTTTTGTATTGAGCAGAGAGCCTGGATTTACCGCAATCACAGTGGCGAAAGGCCAATTCTTTGCTAACTCAAAACTCCACATAGTTAAGGCGAGTTTACTCTGAGCGTAGGCCGCTTGCATACCTATATTTTCTCTGCCTGCTAAAGCCTCTAAAGAGACGGGTGCCTGAGCCGCTGAACTTAAATTGATAATTCGAGGGGTATTACTCTTTTTGAATAATGGCAGCAGTGAATTTGTTAAAGCATAAGGCGCTAAATAATTCACCACAAATCGGATGTCCAATCCGTTAACAGTCTTTTCGCTTTGCAACTTAAAAACACCAGCATTGTTGATGAGCACGTCTAAGTTCGAAAGCTTTTCGTTTACATCTTGTCCCATGGCACTTATAGCCGACAGGTCTGAGAAATCAGCGACAAAGCCCTCAACTTTCTTGTTGGATGATGCTTGTTTTACTTCATTGATAACCGCATTAAGCTTTTCGGGATTTCTACCATGTAGAAAAACTGCGTGGCCTTCTTTCGCCAATTGAATGGCGACCAATTTACCGATGCCATCGGTGCTTCCTGTAATGAGTATTGTTTTCATTTTACTTTTTTTAGAATAGAATTACCGTCTTGCCGATCGATTTACCGCTTTCCTGTAAAGCATGTGCTTTCTTCAAATTATCGGCTGAGAAACCATCTATGGTTGTGGTCAGAGTAGATAGAATTGTTCCATCATCGAGCAATTCGGCCACGTGATTCAAAATCTCATGCTGGCGTTCAATATCATCTGTTTGAAACATTGAGCGCGTATACATCAATTCCCAATGGAAGCTGACACTCTTAGCTTTTAATATGTTCAAATTAAGTGGTTGGCTACTTTCTGTAATGGAAACGATATGCCCTTGTGGCTTGATGATTTCGGCCATCAAATCCCAATATCCTTCCAAGTCAACAAAATCGAGGATGTAATCTACTTGGCTGTGACCGATTTTATTCAAATCGTTCTTCAAATGGTGATGGTTAACTACAAAATCGGCACCCATTCTTTTACACCAATCGATGGAATTTTGACGTGAGGCCGTGGCGATAACAGTAAGGTTGCCGAGTTTCTTAGCAAGCTGAATAGCGATAGAGCCAACACCTCCTGCACCAGCCAAAACCAGTACAGTTTTGCCTTTGTCTTTGATTGGGTCTACTTTAATACGGTCAAAAAGGGACTCATAAGCTGTTAGTGATGTTAACGGCATGGCAGCTGCTTCTGCAATGCTCAATTTACTTGGCTTATGGCCTACAATTCGCTCATCTACAAGTTGGTATTCGGCATTGCTACCACTTCTGGTAAGGTCACCAGCATAGTATACTTCATCGCCTACTTTAAATATTGACGTTTGATTTCCGACTGCCTCTACAATCCCTACGGCATCCCAACCGATGATTTTCGGAGTCGCAAGAACCTCATCCTTAGCGGCCGATTCTCGAATTTTGAAGTCAACCGGATTGATAGAGTTTGCCTGAACCTTCACGAGCAGGTCTTTCCCTGTAGGGATAGGCTGCTCAGTTTGAAATTCGATGAAACTCTCTGCGTCTGTAATGGGTAATGATTTTTTAAATCCTATGGCCTTCATAATTCCGTCGATAAATTAATACTATATAAATTATAGTGACAAAACTAAGTATAGTATATTTACGAGTCAATAACGGTCAAAAAGGATAGTAGAAATTATGGAAGCAGAAACTACAGAAATGCTCAAGTTTAATGGAAGAACCTTTCCATGTTGTGCAAGTTTAACGATGGGTGTGATCGGTGGAAAATGGAAAACGGTCATTCTTTTCCATCTCATGGAAAAACCGCTGCGTTACAATGAGCTGCGCAAAGAAATGCCTACCGTAACCGAACGTACTTTGAGCCTACAGCTTAAAAACTTAGAAGAGGACGGTATCGTTAAACGCAAAGTTTATACATCTAAGCCTCCACTTAAAGTGGAGTATTCTTTAACCGACTTAGGGAAAACTTTAATTCCTATTATTAAAGCTATAGCGGATTGGGGCGATTCGGTGGTTGAGAAATAGCTAGTGCAGATGTTCTTCTTGCAGTAGGCGAGAATAAGTAATTACCGATAACCATTCTTGTATGAATTGCCTTATTATTTTTCAATAACTGAATCAATCCACTGGTTCGCGGTTGAAACTCTTGCTAAAGCCATTACCGCCCCATACTTTATTTGTCTATTCAGTGCCCCCGAAACTATACCAGCCAGATATGTTTCGCCATTTTCTTCTATGAAAATTCCTCCTCCGCTATCTCCTTTTGAGCCTCCAATTTCTAGTTCTAATGGAATAGGTGAACCAAAGTGATTGGATTCAGAGTTGTCAGGGTTATCAAAATCACAAACCATTACATCCGTGCTAAACTTTCTATCCTCAAATGTTCCACCAATAGCGTCTATGATGTTTTGACCTCCAAGTTTTTCTTGTTTTCTCGGGGTGTCCATTCCATCTTTTCCGTTGCCTATATATCCGTAGCCAACTTTGGTTATGGTTTGTCCAAGTTCCTTATTTCCATAGTAGCGTTTGGCCGGGATAATATCCAAAACGGGTTTTTCTAGTTCAATTAGTGCCATATCCCACCCATTCCATTGTGCTTCTTCGGAACCAGGTTTTAATTTGGGATGCTTAATTATCCGCTTGGTTTTATAAAAATTGTCACCAAACTTCCAGAAAGATGTAGTCTGTACAAAATGAGATGCGGTTAAAACCCATTTGGGCGAAATTAAAATTCCAACTGCATAATCATTGCTTTCTATAGATTCAGAATAGCGACCAACACAGTTGTATTCCGGTCTATTTCCTAACTCAATATATTCTTTAGTGTCTTTGTCGTGTCTTATAATTCCAAAGGGTTTTAAACTATCTTTTGGAATAGTAAATGCGGTCAGAGTGAGGATTGGTATTAAAACCAGAAACTTTTTCATCGTTGAAATTAAAAGTGATTCATAAAGTTATGACGTCCAACTTTCTTGTTTGTTACATTTTTAGCTTTCTCTGCAACGTTCCAGAATATGCGCATTAAAAGGTTGTATTAGACTGCTTTTCAGTATGAAATAAATTTTAATTAAACAACAAAGCGGTTCAAGTTGTCACCTAAACCGCTAATGCTTATACACCTAGTTGTAAGCAGTTATTGCCTTATTTTTTTATACGTTGTAAGTGGCAGATTTAGTTTTTCGTCTTTTTATAATGTAGAATGCAACTATCAAATTTGGCACCCAACTTAACCAGCCAACTATAGGGTATGCCGATTCAAACTCCCCTAATATATGAGTTAATACTGGTAACCAGATTCTTAAGGTAACGGCCGAGAAACAGACAGCGTAACTGTACAGCATATAATTTTGGTGCTGTTCAATATTGACTTTCTTTATTGCCTTGTAGGCTAAAAAAGTTGTCGTGAGCCAAATTATTCCACTCAATGAAAACCCTATAACATTACTTATGCCTCCAGTTGCGAATTGAGCAATATAAACTCCGCATACACCGCTAATCAATACAGAAAGGGTATATATCTTACCAATAATCCTGTGCAGTTTTATCCTCTTTCTTCTGAGTTTGGGACTGAATTGAGTCCAACCTATCAATAGAGCAATTCCACCTAGTATGATATGCCCATAAAAGCCAATATTCCAAAATTGGTTGGTTAATAGTTCTTGTGTTTTTGAAGATAACAACCCAAAATTACGGTCAACCAAAAAGTATATAACAGGGTATAGTCCTATTAAAATGCATAGTGTGCTAAACAGCCACCAGATTGTTCTGTAAATTATTTTACTCATACCTTTTCACGATTTAGCAAGCAGAGGATCACACTTTGTGAGCTATTATTTATTTCGTTTTGAATTCAGGTCTTTTAATTTGCTCAAAACAACCTGGTTTTGGTTGCTCAGTTGGATTATTAAAAAAATCGTTCGCAGCTTGCATAGCACATGGGTTGCCCCAATTGGTAGTTGGACTGTGTTTCCAGCCTTTAAAAATCATATGGTAGGAATTTGTCAGGTTATGAGTCATTGATTCAGCCCATTTAACAGGTGTCGATTCATCATATTCTCCACTGATCAAAAGGACTGGTATATTGCTTTTTACAGCCATATTCTCAATTTCTGATACCTTTTTAACGCCCCAAACTTCACAAACTTCTTTGTCAAAAACAGCTGGTGATAATCCTTTAACTGCTGCGTACTTATTAGTTTCTACAGCGATTCTTTCTTGAGCGTTAAATGGCGTTTCTTCCGCACACCAAACCGATAGACGCATCCCCATTCCAATTCCACCTCCGGGCTTTTGAAAAAGATAGGACAGTTGTTCTTTGACCGATGTCAAGTCGTTATTCAATAGTTTGTTAATCTCAAAGGGAATATTGGGTACATCACCTGTGTTCGCGATACTAAAAACGGATATCAAATCTTCTCCCTTCAAATAAAATGTTTCGATTTTTCCATTTTTAGGATTCTCGATTTCTACCCGTAGCGGATTGGTAGTTTTCTCTTCTAAATACTTAAAGAAACGCGATTTAATATTGGGAAAGGTAGAGTTGCAATTTTCATCATTTTCACAATCGGTAAGCAACTTTGTAGTACTTTCTAAAAGATTGTACACACTCTCTTCATCATAATTGACTTCCAATGGAAGCGGAGAGTCCATTACTACGCTTCTAATTTTATTGGGATAATCTCGTATTAAAACCTGCCCAATTTTAGTACTGTAAGACATGGTCAATAAATTATACGATTCAATTTCCAAGACATTCATTAAGTCATTGATGTCGGCTGCAATGTGGTTTGTTCTATAACTGTTTAAGTCAATTCCTGTGTTTCGTAATCTATCACTACATGCTTTGGCCGCATTTTGAAAAAGGCTATCGGTTTTAGTCGCGTCAGCATTTGGAAGATTAGATAGATAAATCGCCTTTGACCATTCAGGACAGTCTAAACTCGGCTGTGCGTATTGCGTACCCCTTTGCTCGAATAAAATCAAATCTCTATCATCAAGGTACTTGTAGTATGACATGTATTGTGATGCACGCATAGAAGTGTAACCTGGTCCGCCAACGGTATATAAAATGGGATCAGACTTTGGGTTTTTACTACGACTTTTAAAAATGTACACGGGTAACTTTATGGTGTTGCCATCAGGCTTATCCCTATTCTCGAGTACTTCTAAATATCCAAAAGTATATTTCTGATTATCCTTAATCTGATGTGTGGTTTCAGTACTCTCTATGAACTTTGGTAGAAAGTCTGTACTACTTTGTCCGTAGGAGTTCTGATATATAAGCAGTGCAACTGCGAAAGTCAGGTATTTTATAGAAGAATTCATAAATGCTCTATTTGGCGAGTTTTACACCATTTGCAAATGGCTAAATCAAAGACAAAAAAATGTGGCTGTTGTCATTTGCCACGTTTTGAACCGGTACACAAATGAAGTGCATGGCGAGCAATTAAAAATTCACATTTGTTAAGAAATGCATTGTTGCTTAATTCTACTTAAACTTTGTTCAGAAACGCCCAGATAAGACGCGATGTATTTTTGCGGCACTCTTTGAAAAAGATCTGGGTTTCTCTTTATTAAAGTCAAATACTTCTCCTTTAGGTTGAGAAGTTGAAGAGCTGCTAACTTCTCTACAGTGATAAGGAAAGCTTTTTCAGCAATAATTCTTCCTAACCTCTCGTTTTGATGCGATTTGTTGTAGAGATTTAAAAGGTCTTCTTTTTTGAATTCGTAGTAACTGGTTTTTTCAATGCTCTCAATGTAAACCTGACTTGGCTTTTCGTTTAAAAAACTGGTAAAATCAGTGGCAAACCAGTTTTCGAAATAGAAATGATGTGTGCAGTCTTTACCATCGATAATTTTATAACCTCGCAGAAGTCCTTTTTTCAGGAATAAAATCTTGTTTGTTGGTTTGTCTGGATAGAATATTAACTGATTTTTTTCGACTTCTTTTTCAATTGCGATGTTCATTAAGAGGTCGAAGCTCTCATCTGAAAATGCTAAGAGCGACTGAATTACTTTTTTCATTTTGCGAGAAATGAGTTGGTTTTAATTGCCTTTAACGGTGAATGATAAGAGTATTAGTGACTAAGGAGCTATTACTTGTTATCTATTGTTATCATCTTTTTCAATTTTACCCGAAGCAGTTACTTTATCGGTATATAAAACATGTGTGTACTGATTTTGCTCTTCAGGAAATTTCTCAGACAAGAACATTTCATGAGAAAGGGTGGTATTGTAAATGTTTTCTTCTCTATCAATATCTCGAATTTTTATTCCTCTGCCGTCGTTATTGAACATAGTACCTTCACTGTATGCATGGTGAATTGACATGATCTTTTTTGGATCGAAATTGGCAGTATCTTTTAACAAGTATCCTGCAATTCTTTCCTTATCAAAGAGAGGCGTCATTGAATTATGTACATTTCCTGTTAGTGTAACTATTTTGCTGTCAGGGTACATCTTACGTATGTTACGTATTTCCATATACATAGATGAATCTCTGGGTGAGGATGGGTAATAATTATCAATGAATTTTAGAATGATTTTTTCATTTTGGATGCTATTGTAGATTAAATCAAGCATTGATACACCATTTCTGCCATCAAAATTTTCTCTGCGAAAGAAATCCAATTCTTTTAATTGGGCAATTGACATCTCATTTGATAAGTTTTCCATCTGTGAAGCACGGATTTCTAAGGCTAAGACAACTTTATCTTCAGATTCAGTGATAAGATTACATAGGCCATAGACAAATTCGGCGGGCTCTTTTGTCCCATGCATTTCTCCAACCATTATTACGTCGTAATCAGATATCTCCTGATAAACCTGCTGATTCAATTTTGAAATATCCTTAATTGGAATAGCATTTTCTTTTAAAAAGTCAACCGGGTTAGCCGCTTCTTTTTCTCCGCATGATATACACAATATGAGTAATAAGTAATTCAGCTTTTTCATGCTTAATTCTTTAATTGATGCGAACAGTCTTGCCATGCACCCAGCTTAGTTCAAAAAGTCTAGCCTCGAACAGTTGCCGTCAAGCAAGTACATTGGGCAGCCAAACCTGTGATTTGATTTTAAGTTATACAATTTTCCAAAGCAAAGCGCAGCTTTGGCGGGTGGAATGCACGGAGGCTTCTGTACCACCTTTAGTCGCATTACGTATAGGTGTTGTTGTGCCTAGTTATTTTTCCATTCTATGTCCAAAACATCTCGAAATCTGTCTAGACTTCAAGCCCGATAACTGCATACCGAATTATCAAAATCTCTCCAATCGCGACTAAAATCAAAATCGGTGAAAAGTCTTCTGTCCCGCTAATTATCATAATCAAGAGTCCAATTATTGGAAACATTAGAAATAAGCTCAATAATACTCTGAAAACCTTATGAATTTCAACCCTTACGCTTCCTTGGTCAGATGCAATTTCACCTTTCAAGACACAGAAAGCACCACTTCCGATAGCGGAGGATATGATTTTGAATCCTGTCCCATTGATTTTTCCACGGAATGATTTGTCGGTGTATTGTGAAGTCAGATTTTCAGTGTGTTCTGTTCTTCTCATCAGTCTATCGATAAGCCGGAAACCAATTTCTTTTATCGGGAATATCTTCATTTTCGAATTAATCCCAACGACTAATTAAAATGAGTATGCACCCCAGTTGCTAGAAGCACTGAATTTTCCTGTTTGCATTGACCTTTCTGAGTGCTTCGTGTGGATATTCATTTTAGTCATTGTTATGGAGGTTAATAGGAATATTGATACTCACTTATTGTTTATAAGTTCTAGTGTAAATTCTAGCTCAGTATCGATTCCACTTACTAAATCTGTTATAGCAGGAGTTTTAGGATAATCTGGCATAACTCCGCGTCCAATTTTCTCTGTAGGTTTTACATTCGTTCTGTAATTGATCAAAGGTAGAATTAATCGAAGTTTGCTGTGGGGTAGTTTTACCGTGATTAAGTCTCCACTCGTATTACCATAATAAGCTCCACCTACTTCTTCACCTATAAACGTTGCTAACTGATAAGATTTCATGAGTGCCACAAAATCGGCACCAGTTGAATAAGTGCCTCCATTTATTAGGATGTAAACATTTCCAGAAAATTGTGGAAAAGACGGACGCGAAGGTTTCAATGTTTTAGCATGCCTCACATAAAACCTAGAGTCGTCTCCTTTTTTTGTAAAAAGCATATGATAGAATATCGCCTTAGTTCTATTAAGCTCCTTAGTATATTTAAAGTATTTTGATTTGTTAGTGATTAGCGTTTGCTCTTTAAATTCGATTATAGGTTGATCATATAAATATGAAAACAAACGTAACCCAAAGTTATCATCACCCCCAAGATTATCCCTCATGTCTATAACTAAGTTCTCTACTTCGGAGGTTGATATTTTTTGGAACATATCTTTTAGCTCCTTCTCAAACCTGAAATTTTTCTTCCCTTCTTTCCAATTTTGAAATTGCCTGACCTTTAATAAAGCGATATTATTATCAGGGAAACTGAGTTTTAGATTCTTTTGAGAACTATTTTTAGGATTGAGCTGACTAGCAAGTCGGGCATTTATCTGTGCAGATTTCTTTTGTCCTTGTTCATCCAGATAGTCAATCTTGTATTCATCCGCAGGACCGAATCGAGACACATAAAAAAATGGGAAATATCTTTCGAAACGTTTAATCTTATTGGTTTCAATAAAACCGTCACCAGAGACTACATTGCTTACTAACCGTAAAAGAGAGTCTGTCGTATACTCATTAATTTTTAAAATCTCCATTCCAGGCTTTAGTGGTAATTCCTCATCGATTCTGCTTTCCAACATGTACATCTTGCCATTTAGGATTTTGATTTCAAATGGGAGCAGTTTTCCCGCTTGAGATATATGATCTCTTGTAGGTATAGAAGTACGGATTACAGTATGACCGCATCGGATTTTTGAGGTAACAAAAGTGAGTTTTCTAAAAAACTCTAATTCAGATAGGCTATCGTTTAGTGTGCTATGTACATCATCAAAGACCTGATCTAATTCATCTTTCGAGGTGTACCAATAGAGTCCAGCATGAAAATCTTCGAGACTACCCCTAAAGACTTCAAAATCTTTCACCAATTGATCAGAACTGAAAGTCTTAATCGGTAGTCTATTTAATGGAGTATCAACTTGAGCATAAGAAGTGAAAGTTGAGAAAAGCAGTATTAATCCTGAAAAGTATCCTAAGATGCTATTATTTCTATTTACTGATTTCGCCATATTCGCCAAAAGGTTGTACAACACTCGAAAAAGTAAGCGTTATTTCTCTAATATTCTACGAAAAATAAGCGTTAGCCAACATAATTCCCAGGTATGATGCTCATTAATAAAACTAACCAATGAACTTCATGTTGTTCAAAGGTGATTGTGTTTTTTTCTATCCCTTGTTAGTGATATGTGTATAAATTTCCATTATTCTGCTTGAATGATGCCCCAAAATCACAATGAATTATAACCATTGTTAACTACCGTATTTTTCTTTTTCCCTCTAATAATCTCCTTCAATGTGCTGTCCAGGTTTGATCCTAAAAAGTAGTCATAGAAATACATTTCATCTCCATTTTTATTCACAGTTTCATCTGCTTCCGAGGTCAATAAAAATGAATGTGGTTCATTATTTAAGAGTTTTGCAAAATTTGATCGCCAAGTCTTATTCTGCGCTTCGATGACTATTTTTTTGGTTTGTTTTCGTGGGAGATAGATTGCGTCTGAAACACTGCTTGCTGCCAATTCATAGTATATGCTTTTAAACTCTCTTTTGTCCAATAATTTTAAAAGGCCTGCTTGACCAGGGATAAATGAAAATATAGAAGACCATTTTGGACCTGACCAACCTGTCCAAAGCAATTCACAATTTTTATTTGCTTCTATATACCTATAGAAGTTTCGGTCTTGTCCACCACTGCCATAAAGTAGTAAATCGTGAGTTTCTAAGTCTAAAGAATCAGCATTGCTGATTCTATTTAACATTAACTCGTAATCTGAGACTTTAATGGTTTTGTACTTTCTCATTTCTTAGTAATCCGCAACCTTGTATGATATCACAAGATCATGCGACTATTTTTAATGTGTCATTCAATAGAAGATAATAAAAAAGGGAAACTCATCGCTAAGTTTCCCTTTTTTAGAAGTGTTTTATACCTAAACTCTCTGTCCTACCCAGTCCTTAGCGGCCACAAAGGCTTTAATCCATGGGCTTAACACATCAGTCTTCTGATCCGATGGGTAGTTCCCCCAGTTCCATGGGAATACTGATCGCTCAAAGTGTGGCATAATCGCTAAATGTCTACCGTCTTTACTGGCTAAACCTGCCACATGATAGTCAGAACCATTTGGCGAAGCAGGATATGCTTCGTGTGAGTATTTCGCGATTATATGGTAATCATTTTCAGCTTCTGGCAGTCTGAAGCGGCCTTCACCATGGGCTACCCAAATCCCTAGTCTTGTGCCGACCAAGCCTCCTAACATTACTGAGTTGTTTTCTGGAATGGTCACGTTCACAAAACCAGATTCAAATTTATGCGCAATGTTATGGTCTAATTTCGGGTGGATATCGTGTTCTGGGTATAGTAGTCCCAGTTCGCCCATCAACTGGCAGCCATTGCAAATACCCAATGAAATAGTGTCTTCACGGGCATAGAAATTGTCTAAGGCTTGTTTTGCTTTTTCATTGTATAAGAAGGCACCGGCCCAGCCTTTTGCTGATCCTAATACATCGGAATTAGAGAAGCCACCCACAAAGGCAATAAAGTTAACATCACTTAAATCCTCGGCACCAGAAATCAGGTCTGTCATATGGATGTCTTTCACATCAAAGCCCGCTAAATGCATGGCATAGGCCATTTCTCTGTCGCCATTTACGCCTTTTTCTCTAATAATGGCCGCTTTGTAGCCTGTTTTAATTTTCCTGTCTGGGTCTAGACCGAGATCGGCATACTGTCCATTAAATCCTTCTGGGAATGTGAAGGATAACGGTTGGTTTTTGTAGTTATCAAATCGAGCTTTGGCCAATTCTTCGCCTGATTGTTTGGCGTCTAACAGGTAAGAGGTTTTATACCAAGTATCTCTCAGGCTAGCGATGTCGAGCAAGTAGCTTTGCGTATTCGTTTGGATCGCTAATATTGGTTCACCGATCGGGCTTCCAATTTCCACATAAGAAGCTTCAATTTCGTCGAAAAGCGTGGCAACATCCTCCAGATCTTCGTTAGCCACTTGGATTATTAGTGCTGGTTGCTCTGAGAAGAATATCGAAATGTCGTCGAGGTGCTGAATGTCTTTCAGGTCTGCCGCTATGCCGAGGTCTACTTGAGAGAAGGTCATTTCCAGCAAGGCGGTGATCATACCTCCAGCAGAAACGTCATGTCCCGCCAATATTTTGCCTTCTTCAATCAGGGCCTGAACCATATTGAAAGTTCTGGCAAACCGTGCACTGTCATCGACAGTTGGGGCAGAAGTACCTACTTTTCCGACAACTTGCGCAAATGAGCTACCGCCTAAGTTGAATTGACCATCAGATAGGTTCACATAAAGTAGGGTAGAGTCAAAGTTAGGTTGTAAGACCGGCTCAACCACTTTTTTGAGATCAGTTACTTGCGCACCTGCTGAAATTATCACTGTGCCTGGTGCATAGACCACACCGTCTTTGTATTTCTGGGTCATCGACATAGAGTCTTTACCCGTCGGTACATTGATTCCTAATTCGCAAGCAAAGTCAGAAACGGCCTCTACTGCTTTGTAAAGTCTGGCGTTTTCCCCTTCGTTTTTGGCTGGCCACATCCAATTGGCGCTTAAGGAAACGCCGCTTAGTCCCTTTTCTATCGGTGCCCAAACAATATTAGTCAGCGCTTCGGCTATGGATAACTGCGAACCTGCGACAGGATCGGCGAGCGCGGAAACTGGGGCATGCCCAATAGATGTAGCGATGCCTTTTTCTCCGCGATAATCCAAAGCCATGACACCCACATTGTTGAGTGGCAACTGAATTGGTCCCGCTGTTTGTTGCTTAGCCACGCGACCTGTCACACAACGATCGACTTTATTCGTCAACCAGTCTTTACAGGCTACAGCCTCCAATTGAAGTACTGCGTTTAGGTATTCCTGTATTTTTTTGATGTCATAAGTAACATCGCTGAATTGCTGTGCTTGAGTAGTATCTTCTAAAACCGTTTTGGGTGATGAACCGAACATATGGGCTAGGTTCCAATCGATCGGGTGTTCGCCAGAAGTTTTATTTTCGAATTTAAAGTGGTGATCGCCAGTCGTTTCGCCAACTACATAGAACGGGGCACGTTCTCTCTTTGCCACCTTCTCCATGTATGGAATATCTTCTTCCTTAATGACTAGCCCCATTCGTTCTTGAGACTCGTTCCCAATGATTTCTTTATCGGATAGGGTAGGATCGCCAACCGGTAACTTCTGCACGTCGATGGTTCCGCCTGTTTCTTCAACCAATTCTGACAGACAGTTGAGATGGCCTCCCGCACCATGATCGTGTATTGAAACGATTGGGTTTTTACCCGATTCTGTCATCGCCCGCACTGCATTGTAAACTCGTTTTTGCATTTCAGGATTAGATCGCTGAATAGCATTTAATTCGATGCCGCTCGAAAACTCTCCTGTATCGACCGATGAAACTGAACTTCCGCCCATTCCAATGCGGTAGTTATCTCCTCCCATCACCACGATCTGATCGCCATTTTCTGGGGTTGCCTTCAACGCATCGGTTTTCTTGCCATATCCGATACCTCCAGCTAGCATGATTACTTTATCAAACCCATGTCGCTTACCTGCTTCTTCGTGCTCAAAAGTAAGGACAGAACCAGCGATTAGCGGTTGGCCGAATTTGTTTCCGAAGTCACTGGCACCGTTGGATGCTTTGATCAGAATATCCATTGGTGTTTGGTACAACCACTGTCTCTCAGGCATATTGGCCTCCCACGTACGTCCGTCTTCCAATCGAGAGTATGATGTCATGTAAACGGCTGTACCAGCCAGCGGCATGGATCCTTTACCACCAGCCATTCTATCTCTTATTTCTCCGCCTGCACCAGTAGCGGCACCATTAAATGGCTCTACTGTGGTAGGGAAGTTATGCGTTTCGGCTTTTAGTGAGATGACAGATTCAAAATCTGATGACTCAAACCAATCTGCCTTGTCTTGTGTGGCTGGCGCGAATTGCTCAGCAACTGGACCTTGAATAAACGCGACATTATCTTTGTAAGCCGAGACTAAACCATCAGGATTCTCTTCCGAGGTTTTACGAATCATTTTAAACAGAGAGTTTGGCATTTCTTGTCCATCAATGATGAACACGCCATTGAATATTTTGTGTCTACAGTGCTCAGAATTAACCTGTGAAAACCCAAAAACTTCACCATCGGTTAGCTTTCTACCTAACTTCTCACTGACCTCGTTCAAATAGTCAATCTCTTCTTGGCTTAGGGCTAAACCTTCCTCCTGATTGTAAGCGGCAATGTCTTCAATGTGCTGCACTGGTGCCGGCTCGACACTAATGTTGAATATCTCCTGATCTAACCCGGTGTAAAGTACTTGAAGCATCGGGTCAATGGCTGTGTTTTCACTAGCCACTTTTTCGAACTCCTCAATTCTCACTATGCCAGTAATACCCATGTTTTGGGTGATTTCCACCGCATTGGTACTCCATGGGGTGATCATTTCTTTTCTAGGACCAACAAAAAAGCCCTCCAGAGTTTCGCCTTCTATCAGGGTGGCGTTTCCGAAGAGCCATTCAAGTTTAGGAAGGTCTTGTGGAGCGAGTTGCGAGGTAAGGCTAACAGCGTAGATTCTGTTGGCGCCTGCATCGAAAAATTGAATCATTAGAACGATTGGTTTTGGGTGTTAATTCCACCCGCAAAAGTAAGAAATTCTTTGGGTATTGGAGTACTCAAAAAAATGAATCGTTTCGTTTTATCAAGGAGGTATATCTGATAAATACTAGGTCTTATCGGACCGGACAAAATGGGCATAAGTATAAATACGTGTTTTAGAATACAGGCCTTTTCACGCTCATCTGCTCATGTTCTTAGGTGCAATTTTGAATTGTCAATTAAAGAAGTGGAGCAGATATCACTCTAAATAACGGCCTTTCTGCTGGGTTAAATGCAGAGGAGAAAACTGAAAATCCTTAAGAGTAAGATAATTATTATGGGAATAAATTTAAAAATGATTAGCGTAAATCCGCTTTTGCAAGATCAAACTATTGAGGCTGGTGAAACACAGAATTGGTGTGCTGCTGGAGTCGATCCATCCGTATTTTGTTTAGGAAGTGTATCCTCAAATGAAGCAACTGGTTGTTGGATTTCGATTACTAGTGGTTGGTACTCTGGTGAGGCCTACTCAGGAACACATTTTAGTGTAAATAATATGGGAGGCACAACCAAGTACAATTTAGACTTCTTAACGGTTGGTGAGGACTCAATCGGTCAGTTGAAACTAGAAAGAATGGACTAGGTCTTTCTGCCAGAAAGCCTCTCAAATAATATTGTAATTTGAGAGGCTATTTCTTAAATTATTCTTTTTATAATACAAAAATTAATTTCATGACAGCTAATAATAGTCTTCATTATGATCGAATTAAAACTAACTGGTTGGCTTGTCTTCCGAGCGGTTTGGCCGATTGTTTTGAAGTAAAAGATGAATTAAATATTGAGCCTAAGCGTATCACAGGGTTAGTTTATCGACCTTCTGCAGAATTTATCAAAGAGATAAACAAATTAAAAGCAGACAATAACCTTAAAAAGAATGCACAACTGTGTTGGGTTATGGCAATTGATGATTCCAATCAATTCAGTCCATACTTTGAGCTAAGAATTTCGAATCCTTTGGAAAGTATTAGGTTAGAAAGTTCTGGGGTTCTAAATACAATTTACTATCAAAAGACATTTGCTTTTGCTAAAAAGCATAAAGGGGTGACACCGAACTATAGAAATGAAATCTGTTTGAACTGGGGCGCACTGCCTTATTCAAATTTTCCTGATATCTTCTATACTTCCGTACATTACCCTGACTTTTCGGATATGGATAAAAAAGAAAATATCCCTCTAGAAATGCCTCAAAGACTTCGTGAATGTATTATTCCGTTTAGCGATTTTGCCGTTTTAGCGGATGATATAATTTTAAATCCTAATGCTTTAATTATAGTCCACCTTGGTATCAGTAACCTGATAAGTGGTCAATATGGCGTCCCATTCAATCCAATAATAGAGGTGTTATCAAACCCTAAGGGCCTTTCAACTTCCGATGAGTATATGAGTTTTGATGATGGTTATGCCAAGCTTATAGAAAGCGATGAGACAGAATCGACAGATTTAGACTTTGTCTTTTATTGTCCACCGAATTGTCCAGGTTAATGCTTCTTTGCTTAGAAAGCCTATGAGTTGGCCAAACGATTTATACTATATCCAAGTGGTAATACTATCTGTTATTCCAGTTCTCAGATGGGATCGGTTTACCGCTATTCAACGAACTATCGCTCGTGTGGTAATTGTCGTAGTAATTCACGACTACCTCGCTAAACTATCGGGTGCCATGGGGATTGATTTATGGTTGACACATTTTTATGTACCAATTCACTTTTTAGCTGTTACAGAAGTATATAAAAGGGTATTACGTAAATTGTATAAACAACGCTATTTTCAATATCTCCAAGTAGGTTTCTTAGTTTTTAGTGTTGTCAATAGCCTATTTATTCAAGAAGAGGGCGTCTTTACTAGTAATGCGATTGTTATCTCATATGGCACTTTTATTTTTCTGAGCCTTTCAAGTTTTTATCAACTTTTAAAATACCCGGAAGGTCCTTTTCCTGAACGTAATCCTATCGTATGGTTCAATATGGGGGTGTTGTTATATTATTCAGGCGCTTTATTACTTTTTGTTTTCATTAATGATCTCATTGACTCTCCTGAATTCATAGAGAATAATTATTGGAATTTAAATACGGCACTCAACATCATTTTAATGTCTTTTTACGCTATAGGACTATGCGTCAGGCCGAAGAACTAAATCAAATAGAATTACTTATAGGCGCCATGTTGGGTATGTTTGTACTTGCCTTGGGAGTCATTTTCTTCTTCTTGGCCTATCAGCGCAGAATACTGAGACAACAAAAAGAGTATCAACAAAAGGAACAGGAATATCAACGGCAACTCCTTCGTTCTAACCTACTTAGTCAGGAAAAGGAGCGCAATCGAATTGGTCAAGATTTGCATGATGAAATAGGAGCCTTACTTACCACCTCAAAACTTTACTTTAGACACCTTGCGCAGGATTCATCAAAGAAAACTTTCGATGATCTAAAACTTAGAGTTTTTGACCTTTTAGAAAGTACAATTGCGAGTGTTAGGAGGGTATCTCATGATTTAAGGCCAGTAGTTTTAGAGAATTTAGGTTTAGAAGCTGCTGTTGCCAGTATAAGAGATCAATTAAATATTTCTGGATTGATCAAAGTGAATTTTGATTGTGATCTGAAGGGAGAAGTAAGTAGAGAGTATCAGTTGAATTGGTATCGTATAATTCAGGAGTTGGTTAACAATACTATTAAGCATGCCAATGCAGATTCCATTGAGCTCGAGCTTTTTGGGGACGGAGATAAGTTATCGCTGAAATATGCTGATAATGGGGTAGGAATGAAGGAGTCGGATCAACGTAATGGACTTGGCTTTAGTAATATAGAAAGTAGATTGAGTTTAATGAATGGTGAACTAGTATTTAATGAAACTAATTCGGGACTTTCACTTAATCTATCATCGAATACAATGAAAAACCTATTAACTGATGAATGACATTCAGGTAACAATAGCGGATGATCATAAACTATTTCGAGAGGGTATTCGATTTTTATTGGACCAGATGGATGGTATTTCAATGTTGCAAGAGTTCGGAGATGGAATGAGCCTATTGAATAATTTAGCCGAAAAAGTACCTGATATTTTGCTTTTAGATCTTGATATGCCTGAAATGGATGGTATTCAAACATTGAAGGTGATAAGAGAGGGCTATCCATCTATCGGGATTGTCATTTTGACAATGCATAGCGACCCTAAAATGGTTTCTTATTTAATGGAATTGGGAGCAAATAGTTACTTGATGAAAGATACAAGCCCCAAGGAGCTTGAAAAAGCCATACGTCAGGTGTATAGTGAGGGCTTTTACTTCAATAAAATGGTTTCAGAGGCAATGCTTCATGGTCTAAAGAATCAAAACCCTAAAAGACCAGTACTCAAAAATTCTGCGACGCTAACTTCACGCGAATTGGAAGTTCTAGAGTTAATCTGTCAAGAGTTTACCGCCAAAGAGATGGCTGAAAAATTATTTATCAGTCATAGAACTGTAGAAGGGCATCGCAAAAGTTTAATCGAGAAATTCTGTGTTAAGAATACAGCCGGATTAATCGTGAAAGCCATAAAAGAAGGAGTTATTAAAGTTTGAAATAGCCTTAGATCGTTGTTTCATTTTGAGAGGCACGAGTCATACATTAATTCTTCCAAATAGCTACTGTATTTAGTTCCTTCAAAAACAATCGTTTTTTGCTCGATGCTGAGTCGTTTTTCTGACGGTATTTTAGGTTGATCAAGTGTTGGAATAGAAGATGGCAGAGTATCGTTATAGCTCATTTTAAGTATTGGGAGAGGAGTGATTTATAAAAATCACTCCTCGTATTTTTAGTCAATATCCAGGTTCATGTATTTAGGATAGTCAACGCTATAACTGAACTTGATTATCTTTTTGGCACCAGGCTCGAGTGCTATGTTCCAGGTGAGTAAACCAGTTTCCTTATCGTGTTCGGCACCTGCAATGTCCACAATATTTACCTTGTAATTCTTATTAGGAATGATTGGAACTTGATCGTACACATTAATATTAACCTTTGTCGATTTAGTGTTCACGATGGTGATTTCAAAGGTTCTTTCATCCCTTTTCTTATTACTAAAGACTTTGTTTTTCTCGAATTCCTTGAGTCTTTTTCGACCAACTACAATCCCTTCATCCTTCCCTAGGGAAATATCTAGGGTATCTCTGCCGATGTTGGTGTCTATGATAGATTTCCCAACGAAACTCTCCTCAAAATAGAGGTTAGACTCTCCATCTAGAAGTTTCAATTCTTCCCACTCAGGGATTTCGGCCACTAAATAAGCATTCTCTTTGGCCTTTGGGCTAGTAGAGTAAATGTAGTCGGCATAAACCTCTAACGTTTGAATTTCTACCGTTTCAGTTTGTCCTGTGCTCGGAATAGAATAAGGGTGCTTGATTTCGTATACAAATGAAGTTTGGTAATCTATAATCTCGATATCACTTAAGCTTGACTCTTGTAATTGTCTTTTTTCTTTTCTTGAAACAGCTACGCCGCTTGTTGAATAACCAAGAGAGGTAACTACTTCTCCAAGTGACGTTACATCTGGTACAAGTGTAACATTAATTCTTGGATCTTTACCAACTTTTATTTCTTGACTCACATAACCTAAGTAGCTAAATACTAGTGTATTAAATCCGTTTGGGAGTTGTATGTCATAATCGCCGTTGACATCAGTTACAGTACCTAGAGTAGTTCCCTTAACGGCTACATTTACGTGTACTAAAGGAAGTCCATCATCGCTCGAAATAACTCTACCTTTGGCTTGACCTGAGCCATAACTGTAGATTTGATTATGGCTGCCTAACCTAAAAGGTAACAAGGTAGGTGCAGTACCACTTGATTCAAGGTTTCCAGAACTTAGGATTAAGGCTACTTCTTTCCAGTCCACTCCTGAGTTTTGGAAAACCCTCGCCTTATAGGTCAGTGATAATGGTTTTGATGTGTTTACGGCCCTTATGTCATAAGATGGATACCAACCTGCATTTGGCAATGCATAGCTAATACTAATTTTTCTCGAACCAGATTGATTTGATGAAGCCGTCAATAGAATGTTGGAAGTTGGTTGTTCCTCTTTTGAATTGTAAGACTTGATCTGCTTTTCAATAAGCTCTATCTCATCTTTGAATTCAGCTTTTTTTCTTTCATAAACAAACTTGAGATTAGCGTTTTTTTCGAATTTTAATTCAAAATACTCTATCGCTCCCCTATAGTCTGAATTACCAATTCCTTCATTACCTATCACTTTCATGTTTTTTTTAAGTATTTCAGTTTCTGAATTCAGAATAGATAATCGAACGTTTGCCAAATCAATTGAATCGAGTAATGATTCTTTCTTATTAGACAGAAGTTCTACTTTTTCAGGCTTATTCGTTTCTATAAAGTCGTTTTCGTGTCTTACCGATAAGATTGTGATATCCTTACCTGAAATCTGAATGGTTTTTGGATCAAGGTTGGCCGATAGTCCCACCAATTTGATTTCATTTTTGCCCGCTTTTAAATCCAAGGCGGCAGTTCTTTTCAATTCAGCACCCTGTGTAAAAACTTTGGCTGAAATAATCTTGGATTCAACTTCGACTTGTCCATGTACCAAATTGACGGCCATGAACATTACAATAAGTAATGCTAAGGGTTTCATAAGCGTTGATTTAAGGATGGATAATTAACATCATTGATATCATGATGCACTTTGTCAACGCATTCCATAAATGAATGTGGAAAGCGAATGAAGACGGCCGTCTTACCGATTAAACAATATATAGACCTATGAACCCTTATTTAAACCAAAATAAATTTTGGTTTTGAGAGCGTGTGCGATTTAAAAGATTGTGAATAGTGGTTTAATTGGAATATTCTTTCCTGCAAATTAACGATGTCCCAATTTCTTCTAACTCCTTATTTGGGTCGATTGTCTGTTCTTTTGAACCTTCCAACCGCTCTTGTTGCTGTGATATGATTCGTTGATGGACAGCATGGTTATCTAAAGCTCTAAAGCTTAGTGATAAGACGATCGGAAAAGCCAGGAGTCCAAAGAATATCCATTTTTGACGCCTACTCATTTTTAAGTGCATTCGTCGGGTTCAGTTGAGCTGATTTAAGTGACTGTAAACTCGTAATTAGAAATACAATCATGTAGACAATCAAGGCGGCTAAAACAAAGGTTGTTGGTCTCAATGGTATGCTATATGCATAATCTTGCAACCAAGTATCGATTAATAAAAAGCTCAATGCGCTTCCTATAATGGCCGAGATCAAGATCAGGGTGAATAATTGTTTGTTGAGTAGCGCAATTACTTGCAGTAGCGTAGCACCAAGCACCTTCCTAACGGCAATTTCTTTCGATTTTAGCCCAATCATATACACCATAAATCCAGTGAGGCCCAGAAACGATAGTCCGACGGCTAAAAGTGAAAAAAGGATGGTTATTTGGCCTGTTTGTTTGTCTTTTTTATAGAGCCTTTTGACTGCGTCGTCCATATACTCATACTGCATTGGTACGTCTGATTGAATTTTTTGCCAAGCACTTTCTATCGCCTCAACAGTCGCCTTTAAGTCATTATTCGATGCTCTTACAAGAATGTTTGTATTGATAAAATCTGGGTCGATTTTAAGGCTGATGATCTGTGGCGAAATCTTTTCTTTTAAAGAGAAGTAATGGAAGTCTTTGAAAACTGCAGTCACCTTTCTGTTTAATTCGTTTTCTGTTCCCGGCCGAAGGATCATCTTCTTTCCAATAGGGTCATCTTGCCAACCGAGATCATTTATAAATCGTGTGTTTACCACAGAAATAACTTGTCCAGAATCGGCAGAATTCAGCGTATTTTTAAAATCACCGGCTAAGATTTCAATGCCCATCACATCGAAATAATCGACGTCAACACCATAGGAGAGGAGGTTCTCAAAGATTTCATTTTGCCCTTCAGGTTTATAGGCCAAAGGATCGCTTCCATCCCCGATCATCGGCCCGAAAGTCACCCCTGAAATCTGAGGCGATCGTTTTAACTCATTTTTAAATAGGTAGTAATCAGGTATTTCTCCCAGTTCGTAAGCATTGGTTATTTTGACAATATTCTCCGTTTCAAAGCCCATGTCCTTGTTGTCTAAATAGCTGATTTGCTGATTCATAAACCAAGCAGATATGCCAAGGGTAAAGAGCAGAGCGAATTGGAAAAAGATGAGGATGTTTCTCAGTTTTATGCCACTTGAAGAGTGAATAGAGACTTTGCTTTTTAGTAAAGTGCTGACTTTGGATTGGGTCAGTGTTAAGGCAGGGTAAATAATCGTTGCGAAAGAAAGAACGGCCACGAACAGTACTGATATTAGCCAGTAGGTCGGGGAGGACAAAAACTTATTCTCCATGTTGAGCCCCATGAATTGGTTGAGTTTTGGTAGCAGGAGTCCTAGCCCAAGGAGTGCCAAAGGAATAGTCATAAAAATCGTTATGCACGACTCTAAAAAGAAAGATTTAGTAATGCCTGACTTCGATTCGCCAAGTACCTTCCTCATTCCAACTTCTTTGGATTTACTCGAAAAAATGGCCATCGAAAGGTTAATGTAGTTGGCGGTAGCAATTAATAATATCAGTAAACCGATCACCATGAAAATTGAGAGCTGAAGCATGTCTCCGCTGGCGCCAGACCCAAAGTCAGCCTGTGATTTGAAATGGATATCAGCAATCGGTAAAAGCTTAACATCGGTAAGCTCATGAAATTCGTCTTCAGCCACTCCTTCCATGGCCATAATTTTGTCTTCCATGGTTTCGGGAAGTACATTATTGCTGAGTTTTATGTAAGAATCTGCATGATAATGGTCTTGCGTAAATGCAGTGCCATTGGTATAGATGATATCAAAACTTAAATGTGTATTTGTTGGTAGGTCGGCAATCACGCCAGTGACCTTTAGTAATTGGGTATCGTACTTCAGTACTCTGCCAATAGCTGGTGATTCACCAAAGTACTTCCTTGCCGTAGATTTAGTCAAAACCGCTGCATTGGGTACATCAAGAAGTGTTTGTCTGTTGCCTTCTATTAACTCAAAATCAAAGAAGTGAAAGAAATCAGAGCCCGGAGCGACAAGCTTCACATTGCTTTCCCAAAAGCCCTTGTCCAAAAATGATAAGAATATTCTGTTAGAATTAATTACCTCGACTATGGACTCTACTTCAGGATATTTTCCAGAGATAAGTTCCCGATTATGTTCAATTCCTAGATTAGAAGACCATGAAGGGCTATTCGTTTGGGCTTCTATGCGATATATATTCTTAGCATCGGCATGAAATGTATCAAAGCTTAATTCATGATCGACAAAGAGTAAGATGAGCGCGCTTGCGGTAAGCCCTAGTGACAATCCCAAAAGGCTAAGCGTGTTTAGGACTTTGTCCTTTAAAAAGTTTCTTTTGACTAGGTTGAAAAATATTTTGACCATTGGGCGAGTGTTTAATCAAACATACGCTGGCCCTTGTCTAAGGTCGATTAACGAGGAGTTAAGCTTGGCTATAGAAAGTTTAAATTGGTTAAGCAAAAGTTAAAATCTAACATCAAGTCTTAAGATCACGTATTTTCGATTACGCTATCGATATGAATCTCTCAAGAAAATCCATCGGCTTAGTAATTGGTCTAGCCACAATCGCGCTAGTTGGCCTTTCAGTGATGCAAATTAGAAACCTGAAATCGTCTATTAAGACCAATAGAGATATATTTCTTCAAAAAGTTGACCTTTGCAGTGGAATGATCGGGGAGGAATTTTTAAGAGATAAAACATATACCGATGAATTATATAAAGCGGTCAAGAAGTTAAGGAAGTCAGGGGAACTCAACGATTCAGTTATTGACAAAAAAATGCGTGCCTTAATTGATGGTGTATTTCAGACATATGCCCTCGATTTGCCTTATGAGTATGCTATTTACGAGCATGATGTCAATAGGAAAAGCACTGGTTTTAACTTTGTACTGGGCGATAAAGGTACTAGTCTGGATTTTGAATTGACGAGTTGTGAAAACCCTCAGGAAAGAGGGCACGCTTGGTCCACATTGACCTGTTCCGATGGAATTGACAGTAATGGAGAATATCATTTGGCAGTGTTTTTTCCAGGAAGAGAAGCCTACGTTTTTGCACAGTCCAGCGGAGCAATCATCCTTTCCATAGTTTTCATATTGCTTCTCCTGTTTTGTTTCGCTTACACGCTTATCATCATTCAGCGACAGAAGAAGCTCTCTGTCATTAAGAACGAGTTCATTAATAATCTGACGCATGAGTTCAAAACACCGATCGCTTCAATTTCTTTGGCCACCAACATGCTCAAAAGAGATAATGATGAGATAACCGAGCAGAAAAAAGCCAATTATTTGAATCTGATAGATCATGAGAGCAAACGTCTGGAAGGACAGGTAGACAAGGTGTTGCAAATTGCCATGATAGACTCTGGCAATTTCACGCTCAATAAAAAGCAAATTGATATTCACGAGGCCATTCAGCGCGTGGTGGACAGTATGGATATTGTCGTGAAAAAGAGAAATGGTAGTATAAAATTAGATCTTCGCGCGACGCAATCTATGGTGCTCGCAGACGAGACCCATTTATTAAATATCATCTACAACCTCTTGGATAACGCACTCAAGTATACACCCGAAACACCCGAAATATCAATACTTACATTTGATGGTGAAAAAGGGATTGAAATGGTGGTTAAGGATAATGGAATCGGTATTGGAGAAGAAATTCAGAAATACATTTTCGATAAATTTTATCGCGCCGAAACGGGCAATCTTCACAATGTGAAAGGGTTCGGTTTGGGCCTCAGTTACGTGAAGAAAATAATAGAGGCGCATAGTGGTAATATCAACTTAAAAAGCAAAGTCAATCAAGGCAGTGAGTTTCGAATTTACTTTCCACTAGCATAGTTATGGGAAACATACTTTTGGTAGAAGACGACGATAGTTTTGGGTATATTCTGAAGGAATATCTCGAAATCAATGACTTTAATGTCGAGTGGGTTCAAAATGGAGAATTAGGCTTACAGGCGTTTAAACAACAGGTTTATGATCTCTGTATTTTGGACGTCATGATGCCTGTAAAAGATGGCTTTACCTTGGCGAAGGAGATTCAAGATCACGATCCCGATGTCCCATTTATTTTTCTTTCCGCTAAAAGTTTAAAAGTAGATCGGTTGAAAGGTTTTCGCTTAGGATGTGATGATTATGTCGTCAAACCGATCGATGAGGAACTTTTTATAGCCAGAGTGAAAGCCATCGTAAAACGTGTTACTAATGATTCGGAAAACCAAAGTAAAAATGGTAGCTACCAGATTGGGCAGTATCATTTCGATTATGCAAATCAGTTACTTTCTATCGGCGAACAGGTGCATCGATTAACGACTAAGGAAGCTCGGCTTTTACAGCTCCTCTGCGAAAAGAAAAATCAGGTTTTAGATAGAAACAAGGCCCTGAAGATCCTTTGGGGAGAGAGTGACTTCTTCAACAGAAAAAGCATGGATGTATTCATCCACAAGCTCAGAAAATATTTAGAAGAAGACCCATCGGTCAAAATCACTAATATTCATGGTAAAGGGTTCGTATTAGAGGCTTTACCCAATTAGACCTTCTTAGCATTAATGTAGACACTTTCGATCCAGTCTACTCCAAAATTGTAAGAAATTGAGTTTAGGTTTTTACCCGGTTTGCCTACTATAAAGTTGGCGCGCTTACCTTTGGTAATACTCCCAACCTCGTCTGCCAACTCTAAGGCATAAGCCGCATTATGTGTAGTAGCATTGAAGGCCTCTTCTGGTAAAAGTTTCATTTTTATGGCCGCTAGACTGTTGATAGTACTCATGTTGAACGATGGGGCTGAGCCCGGGTTAAAGTCCGATGCAAGTACTAATGGTAAACCGTTTTCAATGATTTTGCGGGCAGGTGTAAATGGAATATTTAAGAAGAAAGAGCAACCTGGTAATCCCACGGGAATAGTATCTGAGTCTTTTAATAAACTGATCTCTTCATCTGGTAAAACTTCAAGATGATCGACTGAAATAGCACCAAATTCTATTGCTTTCTCCACGCCACCTATCGCGTTGAACTGGTTTACGTGTACTTTGGGTTTTAGCTCGTACTTTTCACCTGCTTCCAAAAGATGGCACATTTGATCCGTATTGAAATAGCCCTTTTCACAAAAACAGTCAATGTAGTCAGCTAGCTTTTGCGAATAAATCTCAGGTAGCATTTCCTGTAGCAGCGTATCCATGTATTTATCATGGTCGGACGTGGGGAAAGCATGTGCGCCTAGAAATGTCGATTTGATTGGTATGTCAAAGTCTTGCTTGAGTTGCGCAATCACTTGGAGCATTTTAATCTCAGCCTCCATGGTGAGTCCATAGCCACTCTTTATCTCGATCGCACCCGTTCCAGTAGAAATGGCGGCTTCCAATCGCCTTTTTGCGCCTGCCAATAGCTCGTTAAAGGGCGTTTCTTGTAGTCTTCGGGCCGAATTGAGGATGCCGCCGCCAGCTTCGGCAATTTCCTGATAGCCCATTCCTTTGATCTTCATCACAAACTCCTCATCCCTATCTGCGGCAAAGACAAGGTGTGTATGCGAGTCGACAAAGGTTGGAGTCACCATTTGGCCATTTAAGTCTATCGTTTCATAGGCTGAGTCCTCTTGAAGTTCGGTCATTGGGCCATAATCCTCGATGATGCCGTCCTTAGTTTTGAGCCATGCGTTATCGATCGAAGGGACGTCTGCCATTAGAGTACCTCTCAATATATTGCTTTCAGATGCCCTCACTTGAGCGAGATTACCTATGTTGATAAAGACTTTTTGCATAGTTGAAGATACGGTTTTCGAGCTTCTAAACTTTTAAGTCATTTAACAAAGCATCATCAACCAAGTTTGGCTGAGTAACTTTCAGTTGTTTTTCTTTTTGCATGGCTCTTTCAATAGTGCTCATGGCATTAGGGTTCCGTGCCCAGTTTCTTCTGGCAATTCCATTGTTTACATCCCAAAAGAGCATGTTTCTAAGTTTTTTGTCAGCCTCTTCTGATCCATCGAGTAACATGCCAAAGCCACCGTTTACAACTTCACCCCAGCCAACTCCACCGCCATTGTGTAAGGAAATCCACGTAGCGCCTCTGAATGAATCGCCTACAAAGTTTTGTACCGCCATATCCGCAGTAAATTGAGAGCCGTCGTAGATGTTAGAAGTTTCTCGGTACGGTGAATCTGTTCCTGAGACGTCGTGATGATCTCGACCTAAAACAACTGGTCCAATTGTTCCAGCTGCAATAGCTTGGTTAAAGGCCGCTGCAATTCTCATTCGCCCTTCCGCGTCAGCGTATAATATTCTGGCTTGCGAACCAACGACTAATTTATTGGCTTTAGCCTCTTTTACCCAGTGTAAATTGTCCTGTAATTGAGGCTTGATCTCTTCTGGTGCTTCGTTGAGCATTTGCGTTAGTACCTCAGCTGCAATTTGGTCTGTTTTGTCTAGGTCTTCGGCATTACCCGAGGCGCAAACCCAACGGAAGGGCCCAAACCCATAATCAAAGCATAGAGGCCCCATAATATCCTGTACATAAGATGGGTATTTAAATTCACCCGATTTAGCCTTTGAATCTTTGAAAATATCTGCTCCTGCTCGACCTGCCTCGAGCAAAAAGGCATTTCCATAATCGAAGAAGTAAGTGCCGTTGTCCGTATGATGATTTACTACCGATGCATGTTTTCTAAGGGTGGCGTAAATTTCTTTTTTGAAGTCTTCAGGCTTATTGGCCATCATATCATTGGCTGCTTCGTAAGACATCCCCGTCGGGTAGTAACCTCCTGCACAAGGATTATGCAAAGAGGTTTGATCCGAACCGAAGTCTACCGTTACGTTGCGATCGGCAAGTGCCTGCCATAAATCCACAATGTTCCCTAAATAGGCAAAGGATGTATTAGCTCCCGCTTTTCGGGCAGCTTCTACTTTATCTAACAATAAGTCTAAATCTTCTACCAATTCATCGACCCAACCTTGCTCGTGTCGTTTATGGGCTGCCTTAGGGTTAATTTCTGCAGTTATTGAAACTACGCCTGCAATTTTCGCTGCTTTGGGTTGTGCGCCACTCATGCCTCCTAAGCCAGAAGTGACAAAAAGAAGTCCATTAAAATCTCCATTAGGGCGTTTCATGCGGGCAGCATTTAAAACTGTAATGGTGGTGCCATGTACAATTCCCTGTGGACCGATGTACATGTAAGAACCTGCTGTCATTTGGCCGTATTGGGTGACGCCAAGTGCGTTAAATTTCTCCCAATCATCTGGTTTTGAGTAATTGGGGATCATCATACCATTCGTCGCTACCACTCGTGGAGCGTTAGTCCCTGAGGGGAATAAACCCATAGGATGACCAGAATACATGGCTAAAGTCTGTTCGTCTGTCATTTCAGACAAGTACTTCATTGCCAATCTATACTGGGCCCAATTCTGAAAAACGGCACCATTGCCACCATAGGTAATTAGCTCATAAGGATGCTGTGCAATGGCTGGGTCCAAGTTGTTTTGGATCATGAGCATGATCGATTTGGCTTGGAGAGACTTGCCGGGGTATTCTTCAATTGGCCTTGCGTAAATAGAAGATTTGGGCATAAACCTGTACATGTAGATTCTTCCGTATCTTTTTAACTCTTCTAAGAACTCCTGCGCCAACTCTTTATGCCATTCCTCTTTAAAATATCTCAGTGCATTACGAAGAGCTAGCTTTTTGTCAGCTTCGGAAAGAATATCTTTTCTTTTGGGCGCACGACTCACTTGCTGATCGAATACTGGCGCTTGAGGAAGTTTTTCTGGAATTCCCTCTAAAATTTCTTGCTGAAAATCGTTCATGGCTAATACTGTTCAAATTCGTTTTGAAATTCACTTTCTAGCGTTGCATTGCAGTGCTTGGGTAACTCTCGAGATTCTATAATGGCATGTGCCTTCTCGATGTCTTTTGCGAAGATTCTATCTTTTTCGGCGTGATCGATTTTGCTTCTCGTGTGTGCATGGCAAGCCTCTAGAATTGTGCTTGATTTTAATGGTCTTCGGAAGTCAAATGCCTGTGCAGCACAAAGTAATTCTATGGCTAAGATTTGCTCAAGATTATTGATGATTTGCATGGCTTTTCTACCAGAAATCGACCCCATACTCACGTGATCTTCTTGTCCCAAAGAAGTAGGTACACTATCCGCACTGGCAGGAAAGCATAGGCTCTTATTTTCGCTTACGAGTGCCGCCGAAGTATACTGAGGTAGCATAAAGCCTGAATTTATACCAGTGTCTTTCATGAGTAGCTGTGGCAGGCCAGCAATTTTCCCTTCTAAAGAGAGGTATATACGTCGGTCTGAAATATTGCCTAACTCCGAGGCTGCGAGTGCCGCATAGTCCAATGGTAGCGCTAGTGGTTGCCCATGGAAATTACCGCCACTTATAGTGTCTTCTGGGCTGAAGATGATGGGGTTATCTGTGACCGCATTAAGTTCAATTTCCGTCAATGTTTTCAAATGCGACCAAGTGTTTCGCGATGTGCCATGAACCTGCGGAATGCAGCGTAAAGAATAGGGGTCCTGTACACGATCGCAGTCTACATGAGCTTCTAATATTTGAGAGCCTGTGAGCATGGCTTTTACCCGATGGGCTACATGGATATTACCGTTGAACGGCCTGAGCGCATGAAGTTCTGGACTAAATGGCTTGATTGATCCTTGAAGCGCCTCAATCATCATGGCCCCGATAATATCGGCATGGGTAAGGCAATTGTGCAGTTTATCTACTACCTCTATAGCGTGTGCGGCAATGAATTGTGTGCCGTTAATGAGCGCTAATCCTTCCTTTGGACCAAGATTTACTGGCTCAAGCGCTGCTTTTTGAAAGAGTTCTGGCCCTGTTAATTTTTCACCTTGGTAGTGTACTTCGCCCAGTCCAATCAATGGTAAGAAAAGGTGCGCTAATGGGGCTAAATCTCCTGAAGCTCCCACAGAACCTTGCTCGGGAACTAAAGGGAGTGCATCATTATCAATATGCCAAATTATTCTTTTCAGGGTGGCTAACTGAATACCAGAAAAGCCCTGTGCCAAGGAGTGGACTTTCAAAATCATCATCAGTTTACTCAGCTGATTTGAAATGGGTTTCCCCACACCTACGCTGTGGCTTTTCAGGATATTGTACTGAAGCGTCTTCGTATCTTCTTCCGAAATGAGTGTTGTGCAAAGTGGCCCGAAACCCGTATTTATGCCATAAACCGTAGTTCCCTTTTCAGTGATGTCTTGCACATGCTGAGCACTTTTTAAGACTTTGGCTTCGGCAATTTCAGACAAAATACCCTTGACTTCGCCTTGCGCTATTTTTAGGGCAAGGCTATTTGTCAAACGATCGATACCATAGTTGAATGTTTCCATAGGCTGATTCTTAAAGGCTTCTGAATCAAATCTACTCGGAATAATTAATTCTTATAAATGATATATATTTATGTATTAATAACTATTAGTTATCAATGGAAATTAGGCATTTGAGATACTTCTTAGCGCTCGGTAAGGAGCTTCATTTTGGCAGAGCGGCAGACAAATTGTTTATAACCCAGCCGGCCTTGACTAAGCAGATTCAGCAGCTAGAGGAGGAATTAGATACTAAGCTTTTGAAACGTACCAAACGGAGTGTTTCCTTAACCCCTGCAGGGGAGTATTTTATGCAAGAAGCAGAGTATTTAATGAATCATTTGGATCGGGTGGTTGACGCTACCAAAAGAAAAGGTGAGGGCGAGGAAGGTGAAATTCGGATTGGTTTTGTTGGATCAGCCATGCAACAGATAATTCCTAGTTTGCTTGAGCGGATGAGTCTAAAATTCCCCACTATTCATGCCTCACTCGATGAATTGAATAATAAGGATCAATTGAATGCAATTGCCAATGATAAGTTGGATATCGGTTTTGTAAGGCTTGAAAGTGTCCACGATGGTTACCAACAAAAAGTGGTGATGGAAGATTCTTTTTCGTTGGTTGTTTCTGGTCAACACCCGATTCAACCAAAGGACTTTAAGCATCTCAATCAATTCGAAAATGAGTCATTTATCCTGTTTTCCAATGACTATAGCCAAGAGTACTACGACAATATCATGAGTATTTTTTCGGATCATAACTTTAAACCAAAAGTGTCGCACCGATCGGTTCAGGCCAATAGTATTTTTCGATTAGTGGAGCGCCAACTCGGTGTAGCCATTGTGCCTTCAGCCTTACAAGGAGGTATCGATCTGGACGTTGAATTTATCTCGCTCGATCACTTACCACAACGCACTAAATTAATGGCTATCTGGAATGGGGAGAACAGAAATGAGGCGCTAGATAAGGTATTGAGACTGCTCTAACAGGTAGGTCTAGTTCACGATCAGATGCTGAAAAGCCTTTTTGTAGTGGGAGGGTTTGTGTCCTGTGATTTCCTTGAATTGCCGGTTGAAATAAGACAGACTTTTAAAACCCGAATCGAAGGCAACTGATGATATCGAGCAATCTTCTGAATTTAAAAGTTGCAAGGCTTTCGTGACGCGGTATTCATTCAAGAAGCGGGTAAATGTCTTGGAGGTGAGTCTTTTAAAGAGCCTGCAAAATGATGGGACTGTTAGGTTGGTCAATGCTGCTACTTCTTGCAAACTGATATCTTCCATATATCGGTCTGCTACAAACTCATAAACGTGCTTCATGCGATTAAAATCACCCGTTCAGATCGCCAGAGAAGCCGCGTTGCTATTAATGATTTTGTAGTCAGAAGATGTGGTCAATTCATGCAAAAAATCGAGTAACAAGACCAGTCGCTTAAAAGGGTCGGCAGTCAAGATATTTAAAAGCATTTCCTCGGATCTCTCTTTAGTTTCCTTCCCAAAGATTATTCCTTGTTTCGCACGTTCAAATAACTGCTTGATTTGTGCCAGCTCGGGCTTTTCAAAAAATCCTTCTCCCATAAAATCTTCTTTCAGCTGAAGAACGATTTCGAAGTTGTGGTCTTCGCCAGATTTCAGAAAGGGCTGATGAGGAATATTGGGGCCAATAAAAAGCAAAACACCATCTTGAAAATTCGATAGGTAATTGCCGATGCAAAGTTCTGCCTTCCCTTGGTGAACGTAAACGAGTTCGTACTCGGGGTGGTGGTGCCAATAGTCCAAAGCACACTCGTGCTTGGTCACATATTTCTGGATGTGAAAAGAGCTCCCGACGTCAGGCGATATTTTTTCGACTAAAGGCCGCATGATTCAATTTGAATCATATTGACTTAAAATTCAAGTAATTAGGTTTTGTAAGTTAATATTGTTCAAAAAGTGGTGAATATGCGAAGAAATACTTCCAAACAGACCAGCTTAATTTGGAGTAAACATTTCAGCTATGGTGTTAGAACATGTTGCACTTTGGACATACAAGCTTGACGAATTGAAGGATTTCTATGTGAAATATTTCGATGGAAAAGCGGGTAAAAAGTATAACAACGTCGCCAAAAAGTTTTCCTCCTACTTTCTTGAATTCGAAAGTGGTGCAAGATTGGAGTTAATGCAAATGCCTAAGATTCCAGCACATTCTTATGATATAAGGAAGCAGTTCACTGGGTTAATTCACATCGCTTTTGGCCTAAATTCTCAAGAAGAAGTCACCAAGCTTACGGAGCGTCTTCAACGGGATGGTTTTGAAGTGATCGAGCCGTTACGCGTCACAGGAGATGGCTATTTTGAAAGTGTTATTCTAGATCCAGATGAGAATAGGGTAGAGTTGACTTATAAACTATGATCAAGCGGATTAAACTTCTTCTGACTCACCCTGAGAATAAGGTAACTGCTTTTGTCTTTATGGCTTTGGCTATTGCCTTTGGCGCATTTATCACCAGACTGCCTGATATTAAATACAGGCTTAGCCTGAGTGAAAGTGAATTGGGTACTGCCTTATTTTTCCTGCCGCTCGGCGCGGCAACGTTACTTCCCTTTTACAGCAAAATTATCGCTCGATTTGGAGAGCGGCGAACTACGACGGCTGCCATAATCGTATTTCTGGTGGTTATCATTCTTCCGGGGTTGGCTCCTAGCTTTTATGGGTTGATGGCGGCCCTTTATTTGGTGGGTCTGGCTTTGGGGCTTACTGATGTAGCGATGAACGCGGAGGCAGCGGAAATAGAAAGTGTAAAATCAAGGTCGATTATGTCGGCTTGCCATGGCTTTTTCAGTATTGGGGGTATGTTTGGAGCACTGCTTGGAGCACTTTTTATATTCCTGAAAGTGGAATTGACATTACAAATGTCCATTCTGGCCGTACTCTTACTGCTCTTTTTACTTCCCCACTTTAAACATCTTATCGACGCTGAAAAGCGGCAGGCTTCGGCTGGTTTCCAGCTTCCACCAATTAAAGTGATTATATATGCTGTGATTGGTTTATGCGTAATGATGAGCGAAGGTGGAATTACGGATTGGAGTACTATTTACTTAAGGGACGACCTTGGCGTGAGCGCACAATTTGCTGGTTTTGGATTTGCTGGTTTTTCCCTAGCCACTGCCTTAATGCGATTTAAAGGAGACGAACTTACTGGTAGACTAGGAGGTCGATTTTTAGTAATACTCGGTTTAGTTATCGGGATATTTGGTTTGGGACTGACACTTTTGAACAACCCAATTTTGGTTATGCTTGGGTTTAGCGTTTCGGGTCTTGGTTATGCGGTTATCGTGCCGATCCTTTACAGTGCTACGGCTAAAATTGATGGCCTGAACCCTTCTAGTGGCATTGCCACGGTAGCATCTTCAGGTTATATCGGTATGCTGATCGGTCCTGTGATCATTGGTTTTATTGCAGAAGAATGGGGTTTAGCCAATGGCTTTGTCTTTCTCTTAGGGCTTACAATTTTTGCCCTGCTGCTTAGCTTAAAGTCGTTCAGATAGTCTGTTTATCGTGTGAAGCTTTGCCCAATAAACTTCAAACCGATCGGTAGGGAAGTTCTCCAAAAGTCCCAAGTGTGGGCGCCATCTCTAACCCTGTATTCGTGTCGAATGCCACGCTTTTTCATTTCAATATGTAAACTGGCATTCCCTACGGCAAGGAAATCATCATCGCCACAGTCGAAATAATATCGGACAGCATTAAGCTTTCTTTGGTCACCATTTTTAACGATATCCAGAATAGAGTTTTTTCGATAGTGATCCGATAAACGAGCTTCACCCTTTAGCCCTTTTCCTAAAACTCGACCCCAGTAGCCATCAAACCCAGCTTGACCACCAGAAAGTAACTCTTCATCTGTGTTAACCGCTGAACTAAAGCCTGCCGCTGCGCTGAACAATTCTGGATGCTGCATGGCCATTCTTAATGTACCAGCACCACCCATTGATAGTCCGCTAATTCCTCGAAACTCTTTAGTCGCCCTGACACGAAACTTCTCCTCTACAGTCGGCATGAGTTCTTCCAAAAACATATCTCCATACCGATAAGAGTTATCATGGTTATTCATGTACAACCGATCGTCGCCGTCAGGCATCACGATGATCATCGGTGGAAAATCACCATTTTCAATGCCCTCATCGACTATCCGCTGCATATCACCAAACTGAATCCAATCTGTCTGGTCACCAGTGAATCCATTTAAGAGATAGACGATAGGATAGAACCGCAAATTGCTTTTGTATCCATCGGGTAAATAGACAGAATAATAGATGTCGGTGCCCAATATTTGGCTCTTGAAGTGCTGGCTTTCCAATACTTGGCTTTGTCCAAAAATGGTATTTGAAATAAGCGCAAAAAACAAGGCAAGAATTGGGTAGGTCTTTTTCATGATTTTCTCGGTTGAAAGAATAATTGTTATAATTTAGTCAGTCGTCACAAAATATCCTCAAATGTCTAAGTATATCATTACGGTCGATGCTGGAACTACCAGTGAAAGGGCCATCATATTCAACAAGAAAGGTGAAATCGTAAATGTCTCTCAAAGGGAATTTGAGCAGTTTTATCCTAAGCCAGGTTGGGTAGAGCATAATCCATTAGAGATATGGGAAACGCAAAAATTCACGATTACTGATGTGCTTGAAAAACAAGGCGCGAATGCATCTGATATAGCGGCTATTGGCATTACAAACCAGCGAGAAACGACAATTGTCTGGGATAGGAAAACAGGCAAGGCCATTCACAAGGCGATCGTATGGCAAGATAGGCGTACGGCAGATGCTTGTGAGGTTTTAAAAACGGTGGAGCAAATGGATTTGGTTCAACATAAAACTGGACTATTAATTGATGCCTATTTCTCTGCTTCGAAAATCAGGTGGATTCTAGATCATGTCGATGGTGCACAAGAAAGGGCAGAAAATGGAGAATTAGCATTTGGTACGGTGGACTCTTGGTTGCTTTGGAAACTGACTGGCGGCAAAGTTCATGCTACTGATGTAAGTAATGCGAGTAGAACGATGCTCTTCAACATTCATACCCTGGAATGGGATGAAGAATTGTTGAAAATGTTTAACGTACCAAAGTCGATGCTGCCAGATGTGAAAAGCAGTAGCGAAGTTTATGGACATACTGATGCCGACCTTTTTGGAGCAGAAATTCCGATAGCGGGTATCGCTGGAGATCAGCAGTCTGCGCTTTTTGGACAAATGTGTACCGAGCCTGGTATGGTGAAAAATACCTACGGGACTGGCTGTTTCATGGTGATGAATACCGGAGATAAGGTGATCAAATCAAAACATAAACTTCTTTCTACTATTGGCTGGCAAATAGATGGAAAAGTTACGTATGCCTTAGAGGGCAGTATTTTCATTGGAGGAGCCATTGTTCAGTTTTTAAGAGATAACCTTCACTTTGTTGACAATGCGCCCGAAATAGAAGCTATGGCGAAATCTGTTGAGGATAATGGTGGTGTTTACTTTGTGCCTGGTTTTGTAGGGCTAGGGGCACCGCATTGGGATCAGTATAGTACAGGCCTTATGATAGGACTAACGCGCGGAACACAGAAAGGCCATATTGCTAGAGCCGCATTGGAAGCTTTGGCACTACAAAGTATGGAGGTGATAGATACGATGGCGCTAGATTCTGGAATAGAACAAAAAGAACTCCGAGTGGATGGTGGTGCTTCTGCTAACAATCTCTTAATGCAAATACAATCCGATGTTACAGGATTAAAAATTGTAAGACCCGAAATTGTGGAGACTACAGCGCAAGGTGCGGCTTTCTTAGCAGGCTTGGCAGTTGGCTATTGGCAAAACAAAGAGGAGATTCAGTCGCTTTGGGCGATCGATAAGACCTTTGAGCCATCAGGCGTAGATGTGGAGGATGTTAAGAAAAATTGGTCCAGGGCTGTAGAACGTGCTAAAGCCTGGGTAGCGTAAGAGATTGTTGGTTTTTGAATTCCTCAGTTTTAGATAATTCAATGTTATGAAGAGAGAGAAAATGCTGAAAAGGCTCAAAAAGCAAACAGAGCCTTGGGATATAGTAGTGATCGGAGGAGGAGCGACAGGTCTAGGAACGGCGGTAGATGCTGCTTCGAGAGGTTATAAAACCCTTCTTTTAGAACAGCATGACTTTGCGAAAGGCACGTCTAGCCGAAGTACCAAGCTTGTACACGGGGGGGTGAGATACTTACAACAAGGCGATATTTCTCTGGTTTTAGAAGCCCTCAAGGAAAGGGGTTTAATGATTCAGAATGCCCCTCATTTAGTTAAAAATCAAGCCTTTGTTATTCCAAACTACGAATGGTGGGATGGACCATTTTATCAAGTCGGTCTGAAAGTTTATGACCTCATGTCAGGTAAGCTCGGTATTGGTTCATCGAAAAAACTGACGAAGGACGAAACGATTGAACGAATACCAACCATCGACCAAAAAGGCCTCAAAGGAGGTGTAGTCTATTATGATGGCCAATTTGATGACGCGCGAATGGCACTTTCATTGGCCCGCACGGCTAAGCATTATAATGGAACGCTCTTAAATTATTTTGAAGTTACCGGGATAGAAAAAGACGCAGATGACATAATCTGTGGTGTAAAAGGCAAAGATCTCGAATCTGGCAAACATTATAGCATTAAGGCAAAAACCGTAATTAACGCTACGGGTGTTTTTGCGGATCGCGTTAAAAAAATGGACGAACCTGACGTGAAGGAAATGATCCAACCAAGCCAGGGTATTCATTTGGTGGTAAGTAAAGACTTCCTTCCTGATAAACACGCGATTATGGTGCCACAGACTAAAGATGGCCGTGTCATGTTTGCTGTGCCTTGGCACGATAAAGTAGTTTTAGGTACCACCGATACTATGATCGAAAAACCTAAGCTCGAACCTGAAGCCCAGGAAGCCGAGATAGATTTTATCTTGGAAACGGCAGGTCAGTATTTAGTTAAACAGCCAACGCGTGACGATATTTTGAGTGTCTTTTCAGGCCTAAGACCTTTAGCGAAGCCAGAAGGTGACGGAAAATCAACAAAAGAGATATCCAGACACCATAAAGTCATGATTTCTCAATCAGGTTTAATTACCATTATTGGTGGAAAATGGACGACTTACCGAAAAATGGCCGAAGATACTGTCGATAATGCCATGCTGATCGGTGACTTGCCTGAGCGGAAGTGTATTACGAAAAACCTGCCTGTATATGGTTACGATAAGAATTTAGACTTAACTACCGATCCGCTAGCAGTTTATGGAACTGATAAATACCAACTATTAGATTTGGAAGAAGATAATCCAGCAATGGCTGAAGTAATTAGTGAGACGCTTCCTTTGAAACGTTCACAAGTCTATTGGGCGGTAAAACATGAAATGGCTCGAACCGTGGAAGATATGCTTGGAAGAAGGGTTCGTGGGTTGTTTTTGGATGCAAAGGAGTCTTTGCGAATAGCACCTAGAGTGGCCGAAATTATGGCGGAAGAATTAGGCAGGGATAGTGAGTGGGTAGAGGATCAAATCGAGCTTTTCAATGAAGTAGCGACAAATTATAGAATACGAAACTAGAGAGGCTTAAAAACCGAGTGCTTCAATTTTCTTTTCTACTTCACGCTTTTTCTCACCCATTTCAAGCCGGCTATAATAGCTTACAAGCGTCTTTAATATCCCAATGTCGTCTGGCTTTTGTGCCGAAGCAGTTTCCATTAGGGTCAGGGCTTTTTTGATAAAATCAAGTGCCTTTTCCTCATAAGCTTGATGTCCATACTTATACTGTTCTAAAGTCATGGCATTAATAGACCTGTAGTAAGTATTCGCTTGATCGTTGTAGAGCATGGCTAGGTTGAAATTAGCCGTTACGTTCTCTTTATCCCGCTCCAATGCACTTAAATAAGCTGCTTCAGCCCAGTCAATTTCTTGTTGAAGCGCAGCACTATCCAAAGGCTCCGTACCCTTTATTTCTGCTATAAATTTATCGTGTAATACGGCTTTTCGGAGAAGGAGCTGGTTGTTGTTAGGTTCCTTTTCCATGATCTGATCAATTAAACCAATAGCAGCCCGATTTTCTTCTTGATCTAATAGAATATCCAATTTGTATCGATTGAAAACTGAAGACTCAGGAAAATCTGAATTTGCCTGCTCAATAGTGCTTAAAGCACCCGCTATATCTTTTTGAGTATCCTTTTGAAGGCTGATCATGTTCTGATAGGTTCGAACCTTTGGAGCGATATCAATCAATTTCTGAAAGTTGGCAATGGCTAAATCGTAGCGTTGGGCTTGAACCGCGGCATTAGCAGCATAAGTAATGATCGTAGTATCGGTTGGTTCAATCAGAATAGCGTTGTTAAATGCTTTAAGTGCCGCCTCATATTCCTGTTGCTGGTAAAAGGTAGCGCCATTTTGAATGAGCGTTTGGTAAAGTAAGTCTATGCTTTGACCCGCCGATAGGTTAATCCGAACATTGTCTGAAGGATTTTTAAGGGTCATTTGATACCCTCGGATCGCTTCCGTTAGAAATTCTGATTTCTCCGAGTCAACTTGGCTCTTTTGGAAAAGCGCTTTATTTAATTCAGCATAGGTATACCATGCACCGCCATCCTCAGATAATTCTTTGTTCACCGCCTTGCTGATCACCTCCAAAGCTTCCGTTAATTTGCCTTCAGCTTGAAGTGTTCTTGCCTCAATCAGACTACTACTTTGACCAAATGCAGAGTAGGAGAGCAAGAAGAGTAAACAGAAGTAGAGGTTTTTCATTCAAACAGAATTATCAAAAAGTTTTCAGTAAGCTTAATTATTTATTATTTCCGTAAGATTTTTCATGTCTACGGTTCCCAATCGTTTCGTGGTAATGGTCCCGTCTTTGAACTGTAACAAGACCAATGCCGAAATTTTGTCTCCGGTACCAGTCCATTTCAGTTTACTATTAATGTTTTTACTTAGGTTCATCTTTTTCAGGTTCATATTCGTGTCGTTGCGAACACTGACTAAGCAGGAATTACCACGTTTATCCACTAGAATTTGTAACCCCAAATCACCAACAGCTTTGTTAATCATTTTTGAAGTCCAACCAGCAGTAATTTTATCAATTAGTTCTTTTTGATCGACTTTAACACGAATTAGATCGGTCTCAAACTTGAATTGGTCCAGATAGCAATCATCAAATTTAATCGGGTAAACGTGTTGCGCCGAAAGCTGTGAGGTGAACCCTAGACTAAGGAATATTACGATAAAAAGGTAGCGCATGGTTCGTGAGTGTAAAGTCAAAGTACGTGAAGTAAATCTACTTATTCAAATTGTCTTGATGGCAAAAAATGACCCGTAGCACGATCGAAAAAAGAGGAAATTTAAAATCGAAAGATTATGACGTCATCTAACTGACGTTTTATTTTTTCAATTGTATTCTTCCTATTCACTTCTGGAATCTCCTTTAGTCATGTGAATTCACGAAACTTCCTTTCGTTTATGCATACGTTTTCATTCAGTATTTCGAAAATATTTTTTCAAAAAATGGAACAAAAACATTCATTCTCACGTCATTAGCACATCAGGAAACTTTGGATACCAGAATAGTTTCCCTAGTTTTGTCGAAGAATGGAAATGAAAGAGAAGATAGCAGAGCGGGCAAGTGAGCTAATGTTGCAGTTTGGCATCAGGACGGTCACGATGGATGATATATCCAGAGATTTAGGGATATCTAAAAAGACGATATACCAATATTTCAAAGACAAAAAGGAGTTAGTCAATACCATTACTCATCTACATTTAAACCTTGAAAAAGAACGATTTCAAGGTTCTGCCAATGACAGTGAGGATAGTGTCCAAGAGTTAATCTTGGTTTCTCAGTGTTTGAGAGAATCAATGAAAGATATGAAGATGAGTTTAATGAACGAGCTTCAGAAATTTTATCCTGAATCGTGGCAAATGTATGAAGACTTCAAGCAAGGCGTAATGCTTGAGTCGATCACAAATGTCATCATTAGAGGACAAAAAGAAGGCTATTTTCGGGCCGAAGTTGACCCCAATATTGTGGCGGTTATGAGAATCGAACAAGTTCAGTCATTTATCATGAGGAACCTGTTTCCAAGAGAGCAATATTCTCTCTACGACGTACAAATGCAATTATTTGATCACTTTATACATGGCCTGTTTACAATAGAAGGTCATCAACTTTTTAATCAGTACACCACTTCAAAAGTTAAGCAAAATGAAACGCTCAATTAGAAGAGTAAACTTTTTAGCACTGCTAATGCTGATAGCGTTCGGTGTTAATGCGCAGAATGTATTTTCTCTGCGAGAAGCCATAGAGTATTCTCTAGCCAATAATCAGGACTTGAAGAATGCCATGGTCACAACTAAAGATGCTGAGGCACAAGTTTTTGAAACTCGAGCCGATGGCTTGCCACAGATCGATGCCAATTTTGGATATACGAACAATACCCAACTGCAGCAAAGTATTTTAAGAGCAAGTGTATTTGACCCGACCGCCGGGCCAAATGATATCACTACAGTGGCTTTTGGTATTCAGCACCAGAGTAATTTCAATATTACGGCCTCACAAATGATATGGGATGGCTCATTCTTTATTGGATTAAAGGCAGCCCGAAAACTTCGTGAAAAAGTGGTGGTAGATCAGAAGAAGACAGAAGTTGACGTGGTGGAAGCTGTTACAAAGGCTTATTACTTGGTTTTAGTCAACCAGGTAAGAACAGATTTGATCGATACCAATATAGAAACCATAGAAAAGACGCTCGAAGAAACTCGACAGCTTTACGAAAATGGTTTTGCAGAGAAAATCGACGTAACGCGCCTTCAAGTGCAGTTGAATAATCTCAAAACGGAAAGACAAGGAGTTTCTCAGGTAATTGCTTCAAGTAAAAACATACTAAAATTGAGTATGGGTATGCCTGTCATTCAGCCGCTAAGTCTATCTGATACTTTAGACGATTTTGACTTTAGTTATTCAAATAGCGAAGTGCAGGCCTACAATGTTCAAGAGCGATTAGAGGCACAACAGATTAATTACTTGAAAGACCTAGCGATTCTAGATATCAAGAATATCAGGTCTCAGTATATTCCAAAAGTGACTTTAAATGCAGGATGGGGTAGAAATACAGGTAATGATTCCTTTGGCACCCTTTGGAATAGCGATAGAATGTGGTTTGGAAGTTCCTTTGTTGGACTAAATGTGAATATCCCGGTTTTCGATGGCTTAAGGAAAAAATATACTACAGAGAGAAAAAAGTATCAGCTGGAAACGCTGAACAACCAGTATGATTTATTGACCAATAACTTACAACAAGAGCTAATTAATGCTAAAGACGCTTTAGAAGTAAATCTTCAGCGTTTGGAAGTACAAGAGGCAAACATGGCATTAGCCAAAGAAGTAACCGAAATAACCAGAGAAAAATACACTGAAGGTATCGGCTCAAATCTAGAATTGATCAATGCAGAAGATGGCTACAAACAAGCTGAGGTAAATTACCTCACCGCCTTGTATGATGCGATTATCGCAAAAATTGATCTCGATAAATCTTTAGGAAAACTCAACTAATACAACAATGACTTACAGAATATCAAAAAAATATATAGACATGAAACCTCAGAGTATCATCACAATTTTAGTATTGGCTTTGGTTGCTTTTAGTTGTGGCCAAGAAGATACTATTGAAAGTAAAAAGGCACGAATTCAGGAAGCAAAAGCTGAAATGAAAGCGTTGGAAACCGAAGTTTCGGAAATTGAAAAAGAGTTAGTGGCCGAAGATCCTAACTATAATAAACCAGCAGAATCAGCAACGCTGATCACTACGGTAAATGCTTTAAAAGAGAATTTCGAACATAAGATCGAAATCCGAGGCAACGTAGAGTCTAGAACAAATGTCACTATTAGTGCTGAAATGATGGGCCTATTGACAAGTCTTCCAATAAAAGAAGGACAATATGTAAATAAGGGGCAAACTCTTGCCACTATTGACGCTGATAACCTTCAGAAAACGGTAGATGAATTAGAGAATCAGTTAGAATTTGCAACAACTGTTTTTGAGAAAAGAGATAGACTTTGGAAAAAGAATATCGGTACAGAAATAGATTACTTACAAGCAAAGAATAACAAGGAGTCTTTAGAAAAGCAGTTAGCTACACTACAGACGCAAATAGACAAAGCGGAGATAAAGGCACCTTTCAGCGGAACAATCGAAACTGTTTCTGTAAGACAGGGTGAAATTGCTCAGCCTGGTATGCCGATCGCTTATTTAGTAGGTAACTCTAATATGTATATAACTGCTGAGGTATCTGAAGCATATATTGCTAAGTTCAAAAGAGGCGACAAAGTGACTGTGAGTATCCCGTCACTCAATAAAGAAGAAGTGTCTAAAATCATTTCTGTGGGTAAAGTGATTAACCCAGCCAGCAGAACTTTTACGATTGAGGTACAACTGCCTAAACTTGGAAGTGCTGTTAAAACCAATTTGGTGACACAATTAAGACTTACGGATTACGCGGCAGATGAAGCCATCGTTATTCCATCTAGACTGATCCAAGAAGATTTTGAAGGCAATTTTGTCTACACAGTAGAAAACAAAAGAGCAACAAAAGTACATGTCAAGTTGGGCTATTCTTACGATAATCATACAGAAGTGCTTTCAGGCCTAAAAGGCGGAGAAGTGGTTGTAGACAAAGGCAACAGAACAGTAGCCAACGGTACAATCGTAAATGTTCAAAACTAATCAACCTCACTGCGATAGATTATGGCTAAAGAGAACGAAAAACAGATAGTTGATAAGGAATTTGGGTTAACCTCCCTTTCCTTACGCAATAAGATTACGGTCTACGTACTGACACTACTCATAGTGTTTGCAGGTATATACTCGTACATAACATTGCCAAAAGAGAATTTTCCGGAAGTAGAGCAACCAACGGTTTACGTCAGTACGGCGCACCCTGGTAACTCTCCAGAAGATATCGAAAGCTTGATCACAAGAGAGCTAGAAAAGGAAATCAATACGATTGAAGGCGTAGATAATATTCAGTCTACTTCAGTTCAAGATTTCTCTGCAATAGTAGTAGAATTTCAGGTGGGTGTAGATGTAGATGAAGCAGTCATCGATGTGAAAGATGCCGTGGATAGAGCTAAATCAGAACTTCCAAACGACCTGAAAACGGATCCGAATGTGATCAAATTTAGCTTCTCGGAAAACTTCCCAATCCTCAATGTCAACTTAACAGATCCGACAAAAACGTTGGATGAGTTGAATGATATTGCTGAGTTCTTGGAAGATGAAATCGAGAAGTTTGCACAGGTTTCTAAAGTAAATATCGTTGGGGTTGATGAGAAAGAAGTCAAAATCAAAGTTGATCCATTCAAGCTAGAAGCTAGAAAAGTCACTTTCAATGACATAGAAAACGCTATTTCATCAGAGAACTTAACGCTTTCGGGTGGTAATGTGATCGCTGACGGTATTAGAAGAAACGTCCGTGTGATTGGTGAATTTGATGATCCTTCTCAGATGGAAGACATCATCATTAGTAATGAAAACGGAAATATCGTTTATCTAAAGGATGTCGCTACAGTTGAGTTTGATTATAAAGACAAACAAAACTATGCACGCCTTGACCTGGACCCGGTGGTGAAGATAGACGTGATGAAAAGAAGTGGTGAGAACTTATTGATCGCTACAGATAACATTATGGCACTTTTAGATGAAAGTGTTGAAAATGGTCAGATTCCAGAAACTACAAAAGTGACCATTACAAATGACCAGTCTAAAGACACAAGAGAGCAAGTAAGCAGCTTAGGTAACAACATTATTTTTGGTGTAATCCTGGTAGTTACTGTTCTATTATTCTTCCTAGGTACAAGAAACTCACTTTTCGTGGGTATGGCCATCCCATTATCCATGTTTATGGCATTAATGATTCTCGGTTTAGCTGGAATCACTATTAACACAATGACGCTGTTTGGACTAATTATGGCCTTGGGTATGTTGGTAGATAATGGTATTGTGGTTGTAGAAAACGTATATCGTTTGATGGAAGAAGGGCTAAGCCCAATGGCTGCCACACGAAGAGGTGTTGGTGAAGTGGCCCTGCCGATTATTTCCTCAACCGCTACTACACTTGCTGCCTTTATTCCTTTGGCATTCTGGCCTGGAATTATCGGTGAGTTCATGCTTTACTTGCCGTTAACCTTAATCATCACTTTAGGATCGTCATTGTTCGTAGCGCTTGTGATTAACCCAGTGTTCATCTCTAGCTTCATGAAAGTAGATGGTCAGAAAATGTATGATCACAGGAAAATCTTAATCAGATCTGGTTTGGCAATAATCGCTGGTTTAGTGTTCTCTTTTGTGCTATCAGTTCCACCACTTGGCAATCTGTTAATGCTTATTGGTGTAATCACTTTATTGAATGTTTATGTATTAGGTCCACTTTCTTCCAGATTCCAAGCTAGTTTTCTACCAGCCTTAGAAAGAAGGTATGTCAGGGTCCTAAAGAGTGCAGTAAAACATCCTTTCCTTTATCTAGGAGGCGCATTTATGACTTTGGTGATATCACTAGGAATATTTGGTGCATTTCAACCAAATGTGCTTTTCTTCCCTGAAAATGAGCCTAAATATGTGAATGTGTTTGTGGAGTACCCGGTAGGAACTGACATAGAGGTGACCAATGATTTTTCAAAGGATATTGAAGCACAAGTACTTAAAATAATTGAGCCTTATCAGAGTATCGTTGAATCTGTATCCACGAACGTGAGTCAAGGAGCCGCTGATCCGAATGACCCAACGGCAGTTGGTCAGTCTGAGGAGCCGCACAAGGCACGAATTACAGTAAACTTTATTGAAAGTAAGCTGCGTGGCGATCTGAACACGAAAGATGTAATGAATGACATCCGAGAGCAAGTGAAGCTACAGCCAGGAGTTACGCTAACTGTCGATAAGGATGCAGCGGGACCTCCAACAGGTAAGCCAATTAACTTGGAGCTAATCGGTGAGGATTTACAGACATTGATCAGCCTTGGCGAAGATGTGCAACAGAAGATAGCAGAATCAGGAATTCAAGGGATTGAAAAACTGAAAAGCTCGCTTGAATTGGGAAAGCCAGAACTGGTCATCGACATCGATAGAGATAATGCTAGGCGATTCGGATTGTCTACCTATTCTATTGCCAATGAGATTAGAACTGCACTTTTTGGAAAGGAAGTATCTAAATACAAAGAAGGTGAGGATAACTATGAGATTAACGTAAGACTAAATCAGGATTACCGATACGATGTTGATGCTTTGATGAACAAGAACATCACTTTCAGAGATCAGAGTTCAGGGAAACTTGTACAGGTACCTATCTCTTCTGTAGCCGATGTAAGATATAGCTCAACATATGGTTCGATTAAGAGAAAGGATTTGGACAGAGTGGTAACGTTAAGTTCAAACGTTTTAGCGGGAGCCAATGCCACTGAAATCAATGATCAGTTGAAATTGTTAATGGCAGATTATGATATGCCGGCAGGCTACAGCTACGCCTTTACAGGTGAAGCGGAAGAGCAAGCTGAGAACATGGCCTTTTTGGCAAAAGCGCTTTTAATTGCTGTATTCATGATCTTCTTAATCATTGTATCGCAGTTCAATAAAATTACGGCGCCATTCATTATCATGGTTTCTGTACTACTCAGTACCATTGGTGTGTTCTTAGGCCTTGTAATATTTAACATGGAGTTTGTGGTCATCATGACCATGGTAGGAATTATCGCGCTTGCAGGAATTGTGGTAAACAACGCCATTGTATTGATTGACTTCATTGAGCTAACACGAAAAAGAAGAAGAAAAGAGTTGGGCATACCAGAAGATGGCAAGTTACCAATGGAAGAAGTGGTTAACTCTATTATTGCGGCAGGTAAGACAAGGTTAAGGCCAGTATTATTAACTGCTATTACTACAATTTTAGGGTTAGTTCCGCTAGCGGTAGGTCTGAACATAGACTTTATCGGTGCATTTGTGAGCTACAATGCAGACTTCTATGTGGGTGGTGACAACGTGATTTTCTGGGGGCCAATGTCTTGGACGATCATCTTCGGACTGACGTTTGCGACATTCTTTACACTCATCATGGTACCGACCATGTATCTACTTGCCGACAGAGTGATTTATAGAATTGCTCGATGGAGAGGAGATGCAAATATTATAGATATGACACAAACATCTGGAGGGTCGAAAGAGGTTTTGGCCTGATGTTTGTAAACAATATTAACGTGGTGATTTTGGCGCCATTAAAGTGGCGCCAATCATAGTTAAGGTTGATTTGGTGGCTCCCGAGGTGGTACTCGGGAGTCTTTTTTTTGAACGCTTTTTAAAGCTAGACCGTTAACACTTCAATGACTATTTCTCCAGTCGTATTTATCCTTTTAATCGCCTTAATGATATGGATGGATTACTATGCCTACCAAGCAACTCGCTTGGTCATTAAGGAGAAATCGGCAGGCTTTAGGAAAACAGTTCGAGCTATCTATCTGGCACAGGCCATTACACTTATTGTACTAACGATATCACTCAGGTGGACAACATCGGGAACAGTAAGCTCTATGTTTTCCCTTTCTATAATATTCATGGCCTACACCGCTAAGCTAATCGCCATAATCATCACATTTATTGATGATATCAGACGTGTGCTCTCTTTGTTTTTCTCAGGACGGAAGAGGAGGTACGAGAAAAGGGTCGCTTCGGGCCAAAAGATGCCAAGGTCTAAATTCCTAGCCAGAAGTGCAGTGGTCATGGCAACCTTACCCATCGTAACCATGAGTTTTGGCATAGTAAGGGGTGCCTACGATTATAGAATAAGAAGAAGAAAAGTTTACTTACCGAATTTACCGAAGGCTTTTGAAGGGATTAAAGTAGCACAGCTTTCAGATATCCACAGCGGTAGTTTTTATGATAAAGTCGCGGTTCAAGGTGGTATTGAAATGCTCATGGCAGAAAAACCAGATCTGGTGTTCTTTACAGGAGACCTTGTCAATAATCAGACGAAAGAAGTAAGCGAGTATGTCGACCTATTTTCAAAAGTAAAGGCTGATCTGGGAGTTTATTCAACCCTTGGTAATCATGACTATGGAGATTATTTGAGATGGTCTTCGATAGGTGCAAAGAAAAGGAATCTTGAGGATATGATTAAGACTCATGAACTGATGGGATGGAAACTACTCATGAATCAAAATGAGGCCATTCGAGTCGGAACTGATCAGATTTCTATTTTGGGAGTGGAGAATTGGGGAGCAGGTCGATTTGCAAAATATGGCCAATTAGATCAAGCAGCCTTGAATGCCGAAGGAGATGTGAAATTGCTCTTATCGCACGACCCTAGTCACTGGGATGCACAAATCAGAAATCAACAACCCGATATAGACCTTACTTTTTCAGGCCATACCCATGGGATGCAATTAGGGGTGGAAATAGGTGATTTCAGGTGGAGCCCTTCCAAATACATCTACAAACAATGGGCTGATTTGTATCAAGAAGGAAATCAATATCTATATGTCAACAGAGGCTTCGGGTTTCTAGGATTTCCAGGTCGTATCGGGATTTTACCAGAAATCACCCTATTAGAATTAACCTCTAGGCCGATCGCCTAGTATGAGCCTTTTCGCAGTAGATTAGTATTAACGGTCTTCCATCTTAACACTTCTTTTGGTACCTTCCGAGACCAAAAATCAACCAAATGAAAAGACTCCTATCAGTATTATTAGTGGTATTCACTATTAACCTGAATGCCCAAACAACACCAAAATGGATTCGATATCAGTCCATTTCTCCCGACGGTCAACATATCGTTTTTACCTATAAAGGTGATCTGTATCGGGTAGCTTCCAGCGGCGGAGATGCCGTACAGTTAACCTTCCATCAAGCGCATGACTACATGCCAGTTTGGAGTAACGATAGCAAGCACATTGCCTTTGCTTCTGATCGGTATGGTAATTTTGATATCTATGTAATGAGTGCAATGGGTGGCGCAGCTACTCGACTCACTTATCATTCAAATTCAGAAAGTCCTTTTAGCTTTTCAAGCGACAATAAACACGTCATTTTTGGTGCACAACGCCAAGATATCGCAGAGCATAGACAGTATCCGACAGGATCGCAGCCAGAGCTTTATCAAGTTCCTGTAAGTGGCGGTAGAGTAGATCAAGTATTTACCATTCCGGCAGAATATACTCAATTGAGCAAAGATGGGCGTTACATGGTTTACCATGATAAAAAAGGAGGTGAAAATGAATTTAGAAAACATCATAAGTCAGCCATTACGCGTGACATTTGGATGTATGACAAAAGAAAAAATGAGCATAAGATGCTCACCAACAGAGAAGTAGAAGATAGGCAGCCTGTATTCTCAGCCGATGAGAAAAGTCTCTATTATCTCAGTGAGATCAATGGAAATTTCAATGTGCATAAAATGTCAATTGAAAACCCGTCTCAAAGCGAGCAATTGACGGATTTTAAGCTACATCCCGTTCGTTTTTTAAGTTTCGGAAATGGTACGCTCAGTTTTGGTTACGACGGCGAACTTTATACCATGCGTGAGGGGAGCCAACCACAAAAAGTTGAGGTGAACATTCGTACTCAGGAAATTGCCAATTCAGATAAATTCATCACCATTAATGGAGGCGTCCGTGAAATGGCCATATCACCAAATGGGAAAGAAATTGCCTTCATTGCAAGAGGGGAAGTATTTGTGACTTCTGTTGACGGGGCGATAACCAAAAGGATTACCAATACGCCAGAACAGGAGCGTTTTGTGACTTGGGGACCAGAAGGTAAAAGCGTGGTTTACGCTAGCGAAAGAGGGGATAAATGGAATGTTTATAAGGCGACAAGAACACGCGAAACAGAAGAGCCTTTCTTTTTTGCCGCAACTATTATCAAGGAAGAAGCCCTGATCAGCACGGATGAGGATAACTATATGCCGAAGTATTCTCCAGACGGTAAAAAATTGGCCTATATAGCAGGAAGAAGAACCTTGAGAATCATGGATGTAGCCAGTGGTTCGACGAATGATCTTTTAACGCCAGAAGACCTCTATCATATGAGAGATGGCGATAAGTATTTCACCTGGAGCCCAGATAGCAAGTGGTTGCTCGTAGAGTGGGGTCAAACACTGAGTAATAGCGAAGTGCTGCTGATGTCTGCTGATGGGAAAGAAAGAGAGAACTTAACAGAAAGTGGCTACAGAGATTCTCGGCCTAAGTGGGTAAACGGAGGCAAGCAGATGCTTTGGTTTAGCAACAAAAATGGTCTAAAGAGCTATGCAACTAGTGGCCGTTCTCAAAGCGATGTCTATACCATGTTTTTTACGCAAGATGCTTGGGATAAGTATAAAATGAGCAAGGACGATTATGCCTTGATGAAGGACATAGAGAAGGAGACAGAAAAGGCAAAAAAGGCTGACGCAGATAAGGATAAAGACAAGAATAAAAAAGATGACAAGAAAAAGGATGAAGTAAAAGCACTCCAATTCGATAAAGACGATATGCGAGATCGTCAGGCACGATTGACGATTCATTCTTCAAGTCTAGGAGATGCTACATTATCAAAAGATGGAGAGAAACTCTACTATTTAGCAAGTTTCGAGGGTGGTCAAAACTTGTGGACTACGAATTTAAGAACACGTGAGACTAAACTGGCCATTAGGTTAAATACGGGCTTTGGATCGCTACAATGGGATAAGGATATGAAGAACCTCTACCTATTGAGTGGGGGGCGTATTTCAAAGATTAATCCAGATGGAGGCAAGAGAACTGGGATTACCATTAGCGGAGAAATGGAGTATGATGCCATTGCAGAAAGAGCATATGCCTTTAATCACGTGTGGATTAGAACCAAGAACATCTTTTACGAACCAACCTTCCACGGAGTAGATTGGGACCTGATGAAAAAGGAATACAGCAAGTATTTATCATCCATCGGAAATGGTTATGAATTTTCTGAGATGCTATCCGAAATGCTAGGCGAACTCAATGTATCACATGCAGGAGCACGATACGGTACTAGTATTCCTAATGCCGATGCCACTGCCTCTTTGGGTATTTTCATGGATTATAAGCACAAAGGAAATGGTATCAAGATTACAGAAGTAATGAAAGGCGGCCCGCTTGATAAAGCAAAGTTTGATATCAAACCAGGCATGATCATCGAGAAGATTGATGGAGAATTAGTAACACCAAATCGAGATATTGCTACTTACTTAAACCGAAAAGCCGGTAAGTTCACCCTGCTTGAGATTACAGGACCAAAAAAGTCGGATAGACAGCAAATCACGGTGAAGCCTGTTTCGTTAGGTGCAGAGCGAGGACTATTATACAGTCGTTTCGTCAAGATAAATGAGAAAGAGGTTGAAGAGAAATCAAAAGGGCAATTAGGATACGTCCACATTCCGGGTATGAGCGACGGTCCATATAGAAGTATTTACGAAGATATTATGGGTAAATACTACGATCGAAAAGGAATCGTCGTCGATACACGTTTCAACGGCGGAGGTGACCTTGTGGCTGATTTAGCCATGTTTTTTACAGGTGTGCCATTCATAACCTATGAAACAGAGGCGAAGGTTGTTGGAGCTGAGCCAACGTCGCGCTGGACCAAACCCACTTTAGCCCTATTTAATGAAAGTATGTATTCAGATGGGCATTGTTTTGCGAGCGGCTACACGGACCTTAAAATTGGTAAGACAGTGGGGATGCCTGTTCCAGGTACTTGTAGTTTCGCAGGATGGGAAGGTCTACCAGGTGGAGGACGCTGGGGAGTTGTTCCGGTTAGTGCAAAGAATAAAGCGGGTGAATGGATGGAGAATAACCAAACAGAACCTTTGATTAAGCTGAAAAATATGCCGGGAATGATTGACCAAAATCGAGATCAACAATTGGAAAGAGCAATTGAAGAAATGCTGAAAGATATTGGTAACTAGTCCGTTTTTGATGAAATGACTTTAAGCTCTGGTGGTAGACTTTCCATCAAAGCTTTTTTTGTGACTAACCAAATAAGAGTTCACTGATAATCGCTATTCCAAACCCGTCAGCTATTCTCAGTAGGTATGAATTCTTACAAAATTGTATGCATGTAATTTTTATCTATGATTAATTTGAACATGAAATAGTCAATGATAGAAATAAATTAATTATGAAATACTTAAGGAGGTTTCTATATTTACACTGAAAGCTCAACGCTAATTAGGCTGTTTTTTAAAACAGAATTGGAGTGTTTAAACAGGAACACTTACTAAATGGTTGCTCAGGTTTTCTGAACCAAATCCTGTATCACAGTCACAGGAATTACCCCCTGACATTATTAAAAGGCTTTTAGCCCAGATTAATCTGGTGCTAGAGTTTCCCAATCCTTCTTCGTGTGGAGTTCCCGGTATATATCGGTTTCAAAGAATAATGTCACAATCAACCGAAATTCAAGATGGGGTTAATGCGCCAATACGAACCAGTCAAAAGTAGCTTAGGTTTAGTTTTTTTTAGTCTACTCTTTAATGTTGTCTCTTTTTTAACGGGCGAGAATACCGCTGCGATACCCGATAATCTACAGTTTACTGGTACAATTACTTTTGAACACGTGAAAGATGTTGGAGGAACTTTCGCCACTGATAATGCCCAGTTTTATACTTCGGAAAGTCAAGAGCATGTATTAGTCGTAGACGGGGAAAGTTTAGGGACGCGAGGTGCCGATAATAGGGTGTATAGCTATACTGAAGACGATATTGAAGCTCAAAACGACTTTGAAACCAAGATAAGGTTATCATTTTCTGAGTCAGAATTATTTGATGTTACCAGCACAAATTCAATTTACATCTACAATAATGGAAATGAGGCAGTTTTCAGTATTACGAGTAATACAGGTCAAATGGCCGGTTTAGTTTCGATACCAGGGCAGTCAGGTATTGCCGTTAATCTTACCGACAATAACACAGCAATTTCCTTTATCGATATCACTACGAACAACAACTTCTCTATTTACATTTCATCACTAGCCATAGAAAATGTTACTACGAGCAATGCACCTGCTCTCGATGTAGGCGATGCGACAATTACTTTTGCTCAAGGAGATGAACCGATACAGATTTCTCCAGCTGGCACTGTCAGTTTAGCAGATGAAACCTTATGGGACGGGGGCAGTTTGTCCGCCCAAATCTCAACCAATGCGAAACCAGGAGATTCTCTTTCGATTTTAGATGATGACGGCGACGACCTAGCTATTTCCATTGATGATACAGATTTATTGGCCAATGATGTGGTAGTGGGTAGTCTTAATGTCACCGATGGGAAGGTAGATGGCGAAAGCTTATTGTCAGTGGTCCTGAACGAAAATGCTACTAACGCAATTCTCCAAGAGATTTTACAGTCCATGAGGTTTGAAGAAGCCTACGGATTCGTTCAGGAGGAACTTCGAGAAATAACGGTAGTAGCTACAAATGGCGAAGGGATAGAAATCAAAAGATTTAAGAAAGTTGAATTGAATAGCTATCCTACATTTGACGGATGTCCTATGGGAGAGTTAATATGCCCTGACTTCTCACCCACTAGTGGGGCAAGTAGTATTGTTGACATTAACGGAACTACCGTACTTGGTTTGTCAGACCTAACAGGAGGATTTACAGCTCCAGAAGGGAGTTATTTTAAAGTTGAAAAGTTTAATGGTGAATTATTAATTAATGATAAGGCTGTTGTCAAAGATCAAAACGACAGCATTAGCTCAATCGATGTTGCCAAGTTTACACCAAATCGGGGAAGTGGCCAATACAATATTATTTATGGCACTTTGTACTTTCTGACAAGTCCGGATACATACTTCGAAGTTCCAGCACCTGCTCGGGTTTTTGCGGATGTAGATAATACAGTTTTGTCGCCGACTTTCACTCATGCTGGAAACCAAACTGTCGATCAAAATGCTGGTGCTACTACTAAATTGAATTTCATTACATCCATTGATGATGGTGATCTACTTTCGGATCAAGAAGTGACATTTTTAATCACTGAAAATGATAACACAGATTTATTTAGTTCGGTACCTGCCATTTCCAATAGTGGAATTCTAACCTATACTCCAAAATCAGACACTTACGGAAAGGCTAATTTAACCGTAACCATGTCTAACGAAGATGATCAAACGTCCACACAAGATTTTACGATTTATGTAACGCCAACGGGCTTATTAATAAATGAAATACAACCCAAGGCAAGTGCTGATTTTGAGTTTGTGGAGATCTTTAATAATAGTAACGAAACCCAAAATTTAAGTGGTTTAGTGTTGGTTTTATTCAATGGGTCCAATGATTTGGCTTATAAAGATATCGGACTTGAAGGCACCCTCGTTGGTAGCGATTATTTAGTAATTGGTGGCGAGCAAGTACCTAATTTAGATGAAGACTGGGGGAGTACTTCGTTTCAAAATGGTACTGACGCCGTAGCCTTGTATGTTGGTTCAACTTCGGATTTCAATACATCGTCACCGCCAAGTTTAGATGGGTTGGTAGACGTGATTGTTTATGGTGACTCAGATGGCGAAACTTTGAGAGCCTCCTTTGGTAATGCAGCCCTCAGAGCTCCAGGGGACGATAGTAACTCACTTTCTCGTACAGTAGATGATTCCAATGTTTTTGTGGTACAACCAGAAACACCGGGAGAATCAAATATTAATCAGGCTATAACGCTTACAATTAGTGGTCTTACAGGTCTAAATAAGGTTTATGATCGGAATACTGCGACACAAGCTGAGGGAACAGCTGAGCTGTCAGGTATAGAAGAAGGAGATGATGTTTCATTAGGCGGAACTCCTGAATTCAATTTTAGCACCTCAGATGTTGGAACGAATCTCGAAATATTAGTTACAGGATATTTACTTGAAGGGGCGGATAAAGATAAATATGAACTCTCTTTACCAACATTGACCGGAAATATCACGCCTAAAGAATTAACGGTTAGTGTGACGGCTAATAATAAGGTTTATGATAAGACGACGACTGGTACAGTAGGATCAGCTGGTTTATCAGGTATTGAAAGTGGCGATGTAGTAACGATTGATGGTAGTCCGAGTGCATTTGCCTTTGGAAGCGATGATGTTGGTTCTGGTGTTACTGTCACTGCTACAGGTACCTATACCTTAACAGGTACAGATGCTGGTAACTATACATTGTCGCAACCTACACTTTCAGCAGACATTACGCCTAAAGAATTAACGATCAATGTAACGGCTAATAATAAGACTTATGATAAGACGACGACTGGGACAGTAGGTTCAGCTAGTTTATCAGGCGTAGAAATTGGCGATGTAGTAACGATAGATGGTAGTCCAAGTGCATTTGCCTTTGCAAGCGATGATGTTGGGACTGGCATTGCGTTTACAGCCACAGGCAACTATACAATTACAGGCACAGATGCTGGTAACTACACGGTATCACAGCCGAGTGGCTTATCGGCCGACATTACTGCTAAAGGCTTAACAGTTGATGTCACAGCCAATAACAAGACTTATGATAAGACGGCTGCTGCGACCGTAGGTTCAGCTAGTTTATCAGGTGTAGAAAGCGGAGATGTAGTGACGATAGATGTTAGCCCAAGTGCATTTGCCTTTGTGAGCGATGATGTTGGGACTGGTATTGCAGTTACAGCCACAGGGAACTATACAATTACAGGTACAGATGCCGGTAATTATACGGTATCGCAACCTACACTTTCAGCAGACATTACCGCTAAAGGCTTAACAGTTGATGTAACAGCGAATAACAAGACTTATGACAAGACGACGGCTGCGACGGTAGGTTCAGCTAGTTTATCAGGCGTAGAAATTGGCGATGGAGTGACGATAGATGTTAGCCCAAGTGCATTTGCCTTTGTTAGCGATGATGTTGGGACTGATATTGTGGTTACAGCCACAGGGAACTATACAATAACAGGTACTGATGTTGGTAATTATACACTATCGCAACCTACACTTTCAGCAGACATTACCGCAAAAGGCTTAACAGTTGATGTCACAGCGAATAGCAAGACTTATGACAAGACGACGGCTGCGACGGTAGGATCAGCTAGTTTATCAGGCGTAGAAATTGGCGATGTAGTGACGATAGATGTTAGCCCAAGTGCATTTGCCTTTGTTAGCGATGATGTTGGGACTGATATTGTGGTTACAGCCACAGGTACTTACACTTTAACAGGCACAGATGCTGGTAATTATACCTTGACACAGCCAAGTGGCTTATCGGCAGATATTACAGCTAAAGGCTTAACAGTTGATGTCACAGCTAATAATAAGACTTACGATAAGACAACGATTGCGACCGTAGGTTCAGCTAGTTTATCAGGTATAGAGAGCGGCGATGTAGTGACGATAGATGGTAGTCCAAGTGCATTTGCCTTTGCAAGCGATGATGTTGGGACTGGTATCGCCGTTATAGCAACAGGTACCTACACTATCACAGGCGCAGATGTCAATAATTATTCTGTCACTCAACCTTCAGGACTGTCTGCGGATATCACGCCGAAAGTCTTGTCAGTAATCGCTCAAGCAGACAATAAAACTTATGATGGTGATGTAACCGCTACGGTAAGTTCGGCAAGCTTAAATACCGATGAAGAGGTCATTGAAAATGATGACGTGTCAATTGATGAAAGTCCGAGCGCTTACGCATTTGTAGACTCAGATGCAGGCAGTGGGAAATCGGTCGTCATAGTGGAGGGAGAATTTACCCTGAGTGGAAACGATGCTCACAATTATATGGTCACTCAGCCTGATAATCTTAGCGCAGATATTATTCCAAAGGGATTGACACTAATCGTAACAGTCAATGATAAAGTGTACGATGGAGAATTGTCGACAACTGTTGATCAAGCTTCGATAGAAGGCCTAATCGAGGGCGATCTTGTCACTTTGTCGGCACCGAATACTTTGGATTTCGTAGATCCCAGTGTTGGAAATGATAAAACTGTGGTGGTAGATGAGCTCTTCTCAATCGAAGGTGCTGCTGCTTCCAATTATTTTATAGATGATAGCCAATCAGAAGGAAGCATACTCCCTAAAGAATTGTCGATTACGGGTCTTGTAGGTATTGATAAAACCTATGATGGTAGCACTGCTGCAAGTACGAATGGGATAGCAAATTTAACAGGGCTTGTTGGGGAAGATGAAGTCGTTTTAGATGGAAATCCGACTTTTATATTTACGAGTGCAAATGTTGCTGATAATATCACGATCACTACTTCTGGATATGCGATATCAGGAGCTGAAGCAGGTAATTACACCATTATTCAACCAATACTCTCGGCAGATATTTCGGCCAAGGCTTTAGTGATAGTTGGAATTACAGGTGATAATAAAGTCTATGATGGAGGTACTTCGGCCTCAATTAGCGGCTCAGCGGCATTAACAGGTTCGGTAACGGGTGATGACATCAGTATAAGTGGAATGCCAGAATTTACCTTTGAGAACAAGAATGTCGGAACAGGCATTGCTGTCACAGCAACAGGCGACTATACTTTAACAGGCGCAGATGCTAATAACTACACGGTGTTGCGGCCTACACTCACGGCAGACATTATAGCGAAAGAATTAACGATTAGTGTAGCAGCTAATAATAAGACTTACGATAAGACGACATCCGCGACCGTAGGATCAGCTAGTTTATCAGGTATAGAGGGTGGCGATGTAGTAACGATAGATGGTAGTCCAAGTGCATTTGCTTTTGCAAGCGATGATGTTGGGACTGGCATTGTAGTTACGGCCACAGGTACTTACACTTTAACAGGCACAGATGCTGGTAACTACACGGTATCACAGCCTACACTTTCAGCAGACATTACAGCGAAGACTCTGACAGTGACTGGTCTAACCGGAGACAATAAAATCTTTGATGGTAATACAACAGCTAGTGCTAGCGGTACCGCAGTCTTGAATGGTGTTATCGGTGCAGATGATGTAATCTTAGATGGTGTCCCTGTCTATACCTTTGTTAGCTCAAGTGTTGGAACAGGAATTGTGATCAATACATCGGGTTATTTCCTCATTGGATCTGATGCGGGTAACTACACAGTAACCCAGCCAACGCTTTCTGGTGATATTACAGAACCAACGGTAGCCTTTGCATTAACCACTAGTAATCAATCGGAATCGGCAAGCACAGCGAATATAAACGTTGCTTTATCTTCAGTGACAGCTGCTGCCGTTACTGTGAATTACACAGTTTCTGGAACAGCTACAGGGTCAGGCACAGACTATACCTTGGCCGATGGTACCCTAACAATCAATCCTAATAGTAGCTCAGAGGATATCTCAATAAGTATAATTGATGACTTATTAGATGAGTTTGACGAGACAGTGGTTGTGACCTTAAATAATCCAACTGGAGCAACCTTAGGTAGCAATACGGTACATACTTACACAATCAACGATAATGACGATGCGCCAACTGTTCAGTTTGATATTGCTACAGATGGTCAGTCAGAAAATGAAGAAGCTCAAGACCTGCCTATATCGATAAGTGCAGAGAGCGGTAAAACAGTAACAGTTGACTATGCAGTTACAGGAACAGCAACAGGTAGTGGGACGGATTATACCCTTGCCGATGGTACATTTACTTTCAATGCAGGAGACGTAGGCCGAACATTTTTCTTGACAGGTATTGTTAATGATCTATTGGACGAAGACGATGAGACCATTATCATCACCCTTTCCAATCCAAGCAATGCAACGCTAGGTGGTCAGCAAACTTTGACTTACACGATTCAGGACGATGATGCATCACCAACAGTAATACTTTCAGTTGGAGATAATACGATTGATGAAGCCTCTGGAACAAGTAACATCACGGCTACATTATCGGCGATATCGGGTCGCGATGTTACCGTGAACCTAGGCTACACAGGTACTGCTACGAATGGCACTGATTATAACAGCACAGCCAGTACGTCGATTACAATTCCAGCAGGACAATCTTCGGCAAATGCAGCCATAGGTCTTACGGCCACTCAGGATACCGATGGAGAAGGTAATGAGACAATTATTATCGAAATAACCTCAGTTGTTAATGGTACCGAAGATGGTATTCAGCAACAGACCATCACTTTAGTAGATGATGATGACATCACTGCACCAAGTGGTTACAGCGTAACGATGGATGATGAACTGATTGGAGGAGCAGAAACGGCAACTAGCACTTTCACCTTCGTAGGAGCAGAAGTAGGAGCCAACTATAACTATACGGTGAGTTCAGATGGTGGTGGAAATGATGTGACTGGCACAGGAACAATTGCAACGGCAACTGATCAAATAACGCTTGCGGACCTGTCAGGCTTGGTTGATGGCACATTGACCTTAACAGTAGCCCTAACCGATCCATCAGGGAATATTGGGACGGCAGTAACGAGTAGTACAACATCAAAAGATACAACGGCTCCAAATGCTCCAATGGTGAACAGTATAACTACCGATAGTGGCAGCAACGGCACAGACCAAATCACTAATGACAATACGCCAGATGTAAATGGCACAGCAGAAGCCAATGCCATGGTAGAAGTCTTTGTAGATGGAAGTAGTGTCGGTACAACAAGCGCTGATATGGATGGAAACTGGACAATGGCCTATAATGGCAATGACCCAATAACTGATGGAGAGTTAGTGATCACGGCTACGGCCACTGATGAGGCAGGAAACCAGAGTTCTGAAAGTAGTGCTTTGAACGTAATTATCGACACTACTGCCCCTACCGCACCAATGGTGATTAGTATAAGCACAGATAGTGGGGCGAATGGAGCTGATCAAATTACCAACGATAATACCTTATACATTAATGGTATAGCAGAGGGTGATGCCACTGTAGAAGTACTCATAGATGGAATAAGCATTGGTCATACCACAGCAGATAGCAATGGAAACTTCAGTTTCGATCATACTGGTACTGAACTGAGTGATGCGAGTTACAGTCTGACAGCCAAGGCTACGGATATAGCAGGTAATGAAAGTGCGGAAAGCACCGAGTTTGATCTAACCATAGATACTGCGTCGCCAGAGGTGATTTCCATTGTTAGAAAAGAGGCAGATCAGCTAAGGACGGGAGCTGAAGAGGCGAATTTTACAGTGATATTTTCTGAGATAATAATTGACGTAGATATAGCTGACTTCGCGATTACGCTATCAGGGACGACAGGCGTTATCAACACAGTTACCGCTATTGACGGTAAAACTTATGAGGTCAATGTGAATGGTATTTCAGGTGAAGGTACTATTGGTATAGAGGTTGTTGATGACGATAGTATTCTAGACGAGGTCGGTAATCCTTTGGGTGGAATAGGTGCCGACAATGGAAACTTCACAGCAGGCGAGATTTATACCACCAATTTCGCACCAATTGATATAATAGATTTAGGGTGTTTTGTAGAAAATAATTCGATTGGAGATGTTGTAAGAGAACTAATTAGTGTAGATCGTGATACAGATGATCACCATGTATATTCCCTTGTCGAGGGAATAGGGGATGCCGATAATGCAAGTTTCACAATTGACGGTAACCAGTTAAAGGCAGCTGAAATATTTGACTTTGAAACCGCAAACAGTTACTCCATAAGAGTGAAAACGGATGATGGCTTTGGAGGGGTATTTGAAAAAGCCCTGACAATTGACATTGGAAACGAATTGGAACCATCGATAACTATAGCAGAAACAGAAACTGCTTTTGATGTTTCGGCACTTGGCTTAAGTCAAGAAAGAACGATTAATGTCACTAATAATGGCGAGGTATTGGTTCAGGTTACTACAGCGGTAACTTCAAATAACTTCAATGCATCTCCTTCAATATTCGACATTGAGGTTGGCGAAACAGTTCAAATAACAATTTCTTTCGTACCGACTGAAGCGAGAACATACAACGAAAGTTTCACTTTTATTTATGAGGGAGGCGAAGTAAATCATCCTGTCAGTGGGGAGGGTGCTGTTATTACGTCAGTTGACCAAAAGATAGATCCGGCAAGTATTTCTGTTTATCCTAACCCAGCGGATAAGTTGCTTACAATTGACTTATCAAAATTAGCAGTTAGCCAAATTGATGTTGAAATAGTCAATACGGTAGGGTTGAAGATAATAAGTATGAGCACTTCAACTGATGAAGTAATTCAACTCGATATTTCAAGCTACAAGTCGGGTGTCTATATACTGCAATTCAACAATGGTGTCTCAATGGCAAGAAAGAAAATAGTGATTAAACGATAGCCCCTAGTAAGATGAAAATTCAACAAAAGATATCCCTGATAGCGATTTTATTGATCACTTTTTTGTGGTCATGTTCGAGCGATGACCCTAATGCAAAAGAAATAGCATTCGAAAAACTTGAGGGTGATTGGAGTTTGGATGAGAGTGGAATCATTGAACTTGACGGTACCGATATAAGCCTGAATTACAGCGATTTTTCCTTGTCTTTTGCTGATGGTACCTATGAAACTATCAATGGTGGAGATCTCTTTAACGCGAGTGGTACATGGGAATGGATAGGTGATGATGGAACAACTTTGCTCTTAGATACTGGCGAAGGAGTATCTATACTCACTTTAACAGAAAGCGTATTCAGGTTCTCATTCTTTCACCAAGGCAGTACACGAACAGGACTTCGAGGTAGTTATATAGTGCAAGTGGGAAAATAACTTGAGTCAGTCATTCTTTTCATATCCGCTGGTATTTATTACCGATGATATCTAGTTTTGGGTATGAGAAAGTTATTAGTAATAGCAGTTATACTTTTTGGATTTTCTGGCTTACAACAAGTAAAAGGTCAAGAAATTGGTGTCCGATTCGGCAATGGTCTTGTTAGCGATGTAGCTTTTGATGCCGTTTTTTCTTTTGGTCAGTTTAGTAGAATTCATTCCAATGTAGCATTTGGCAACGATCAGGTAGGTGTTAGTGCATTATTGGACTTTATTTATCGCCCATTGGGGGAAGAAGGCTTTAGCTGGTATACTGGAGCTGGCCCATATGTAGCATTGGGTGGTGATTTCCAATTAGGAGCCGCTGGTGAAATAGGACTAGAATATCAATTTGGCCAAGTGCCTCTATCTTTAAGTTTGGACTGGCGACCAGCATTTAGACTTGTCGATGATACGGACTTCAGCGTAGATGGTTTTGGATTTAACCTGAGGTACGTCTTCAAAAGTAAAGAGCGAGACTAGCCGAAGCAATTTAGTTTTTGATGAGTCTTTTGTTTCTCAATAGAACCACAAATGACGTAAAGATCATGGCGATCGATAGGTAGAGAAACCCACTTTTAATAGAGGTAGCATCTATAAGTGGCTGGAAAAAAAGCGGAGATGCAAACTGTCCAAGAAAAATAAAGGTCGTTAACAAACCAAGCACCTTCCCTCTAATTTCGGGAGAAGCCATAGTAACTAGGCATAAATTTGAGTTCGGCATCAGTAATCCCGCACCCAGGCCAGAAATTAATAGTCCGGGAAATGTCATCGCGTAACTATTTGCAGTGGAGATTAATAGATAGCCTATTCCCATGAACAGAAAAGTCAATGCATAGATTTGATAGTGAGTGAATCTTCTTTTTAGCTTTGGGTATTGGAAAGATGTGACACCGCCTACGAGCATGACCGTGGCAATGGCAAAGCCGGTTTCTTTACTGCCCACACTTGAAATCTCTTGCATTAAAAAGGGTGTTTGAACGGGCATGAGATAGAAAGTAATCATTCCAATAAAGGAAATGATGAAAATCGTCCAGGCGAGCTTTGGAATACTTGTCTTATCCTGATTTTTTGAAATATTAGCTGTTCTAATCGGCTCTTTTAAGAAAAGTAAGACCATTGGCACAGCAACTAAGGCCAGTAGATAAATTGCGAACGGATATCGCCAACTGATATCGGCTAGAACTCCACCCAATGAAATGAACAATGTGCCAGACAATGCCATGATACCTGCTTGAGTGCCGATAAACTGTTGTCTTTCGTCCCCTTCGAAATAATCGCCTATTAGCGCGACTGCTGTGGTCATAATCCCACCTACGGCAACTCCTAGAAAAACCCTTCCAATAATTATTTCAATTAATGTATTAAGGTACAACCCAGAACTGCCAGCCGCAGCGTACAAGAATAGCATAGAGGCCAAAAGCTTGATACGACCAAATTTGTCAATAAACCAGCCAGAAATAGGGGATGTTAATGCAATGAATAGACCTGGAATAGTCAAGACAAGCTTTACCAGCGTCTCCGCACTTGGATTATTTGGAAATGCGTTAGTCATTTCTGGTAATGACGGGGCAATTGTGGCCCCAGCCATCACGGTCATCATACTACAGAAAAGAATGGTTGACTTTACAAGTGCGGTATTTTTCAATTGAGGAAAGAACCTAGGCTCTCAGTTTATTTAATAACTGGTTAAGCACTTTGAGCTCTTTTTCGTTCAAATTATTTGTGATATCATCAATTAAAGTCATTTCGTCATCGATTTGGCCCAGTAAGTTTAAACCATTTTCATTGATGAACACTTGAATTTTACGTCCATCATGAGGGCAAGGCTTTTTCCAAATAAGTCCTTTCGTACAGAGCTTGTCGACCAATCTAGATGCATCAGCATTCCCGATAATCATTTTATCCTTAATTTCTAAAGTACTGATGGGCTCCGAATTCTGACCGCGTAAAATTCGCAGTACGTTCAGCTGTTGTAGCGTAATGTTGTGCGGTTTTAACAACTCAGTCATTCGTTGTGTAAGCCAGTAACCTGAGTATAAAAGGTTGACTCTGGATTTATGTTGTATACTTTGGAATGAGCCTTTTATCAACTGTTCATCTAATGTCATCTCAAAATGATTTAGGTAAAGTAATACAATGTTGAAACATTGAGTGAGTATTGCAAACTGATGATATAAAAAAGGCCATCCTTACTTGCGGAGGCAAGTCATAGGATGGCACCTTAATTAACACTACAAATCAACTCACTTATTCTTTCACCACTATTTTGTAGTGTGGTGTTGGGTTTAATGGGCAGAAGTAATTGTACGTTCCAGCCGCTAGGTTTACCACTTTGGAAGAACCTTTTTCGCCATCCTTAATCGCTTTTGAAAGGTATCCGGCCTTAATGTGATCGCCTTCTTTTCCATCTTTCACTGGAGCAATTACAAAACCTACTTCATGGTCAACTCCTTTATTCGTTACCTCGAAAATGTATTTTCCCGGTTTTAAAGTCAGCTCTTTTGTTACAAATTCGCCTGGTGTTTGGTCAAGCTTAATTACTGTTGCTTCTTTTTGTTGCGCAAAACCAATGGCTGAAAATCCTATTAGTAATGCCGCGATGATTAATGATCTTTTCATCTTATTTAAATTGTTATTATTTGTCAATTGATTGATTGTTCTATTAAACTAAAGCTGGCTCTTCTATTGGTTGAGCTACAGGGAAGTCAATAGCAATTTGGGTTAGGTTGTGCACATAATTAGCTAATGTTTTATCAGCTACTAATGCGATCAGATCTATTAGAGCCGCATTGTCAAAACCTTGAGCGAAAAATGCTTCGACGGTCTCTTCAGATGCTCTTCCGCGATTTTCCGTGATATCTTGAGCAAGTTTTACAATCGCATCAAGTCTAGCATTGTCGCTTTCACCTTTTCGTAAGGAAATAGTTTCTTCTTCGGTAAACCCGTTCATTTTACCTAAAGCTGTATGCGCAGCTTGGCAATAATCACAGCCATTGATCTGTGAAACAGCTAGGTATACGGCTTCACGTTCTTTGGCGTTAAATGTTCCTTTAGCTTGAGCGCCTTGGAAAGCTAAGAATGAGCTTAGTGCATTAGCTGATTGGCCAATGGTCGCGTAAAGATTTGGAACCATTCCTACTTGCTTTTTCAAATTATCAAAGATGGCTTGTGCCTCTGGTGAAACTTGATCTCTGGTTGGTACTTCAAAAGTTCTCATGATGATTTTTATTTATGTTTTCTTTTTGTTTTCAAAATTCAGATACAAAACTGATGTTGTAACATTAAAGTTCAAACATTGAAAAATAAATTAAAATATTTAATCAAGACAGGTGTTAACTATCAGTGAATCAGTTGAATAGATATTTCAGAAAAATATACGCTTATGTGAAAAGCCATGCCCAATAGACTAACCATCCTTGAAGCGGTAGTCTTAACCAGAGCATAATGGTGTAGAAAAGACGTTTACGATTATCGGTGATCACCATGTGAAAGTTAGCCGGAAATACACCGATTAGAACGGTTATTATACCCCAAGCACCAATTGATTGCGTCTCGGGTAAAAGTAACAGTACTCCAAAAAGAATCTCTAAGGCGCCACTCAGATATACCATCGCCAATGGGAATGGTATATACGGCGGCATAATTTTAAGGTATGCTTTTGGCTTCCAAAAGTGTGGAATGCCGGCTAGAATATACATGCCGGCCATTATATATAGTGAATCGTTATCCAACCTATTTTACTACACTTTCTGCAAATCAAACGGCAATACCCTAATTCGTTTTCCAGTCAAATTAAACACGGCATTAGTCAGCGCAGGGGCAATAGGGGGTAGGCCTGGCTCACCAACTCCACCTGGCGCTTCATCATTTTCCATTAGATGAACTTGGATATCTTTTGGTGCCTCATTCATTCTAAGCATCCTGTAAGTGTCAAAATTGTCTTGCTCCGCTGCCCCATCTTTGAATGTAATGGCATCCTTTAGGGCTGCCGTCAACCCATAGATAATGTTGCCTTCGGTTTGAGCAATTACTTGATCTGGGTTTACAAAAACACCACAGTCAACTACAGAAACTACTTTTGGTATGCTTACCAGACCATTTTCCTTTTTCAAAAAGACAGCATGGGCGACAATTGAACCAAAGCTTTCTACAATCGCCATACCTTTGCCCTCATTAGGGCCGAGCTTTTGACTCCAGTTCGACTCCTTTTCAAGGCGTTTCAATACATTAACAAATCTAGACTCTAATAAGAGTTTATCTTTTCTAAATTCAAGAGGGTCAACTTTCAATTCAGCTGCCATTTCATCTATAAAACTCTCATGCGGGAAGGCATTGGTAGACCCAAAGACAGAACGCCACCAGTGGATCGGAATTTGGTTTTTGTACTCGGTATATCTTACCGATATATCGTCAAAGTCATAGTGCGTATTGATGGCTTCCATCACTTCAAAGGGTACGCGACCATTGCTACCTCTTCCTTGGGTAGTAATAGCAGGACTAATTAGTTTATGCTGTAAACTGACCCTGTCTTCATTGTAAACCGCTGTTAGTTGATGGTAACTAGTTTGTCTAAAAGGTCCTTGAAGCGTATCGTCTTCTCGAGACCAAATGAGCTTTACCGGTTTTCTTAACGCCTTTGATATCTGGAAACACTCTTCCAATGAATCATTCATCGAGCGTCTTCCAAACCCACCTCCGAGATAGGGTAGGTGTACTTTGATCTTCGATTCTGCCTCATTATCAGCAATACCGAGTTGTCTGGCAAAATTTCTCTGTACTTGAGGACTCTGGCTTGGTGCCCATACCTCAACGGTATTGTCCTCTCTTACATGAACAGTGGCGTTCATCGGTTCCATACAAGAATGGGCCATATGTGGTAGCCTATAGTGGACCCTTTTTACTTTAGCACCCCTTGCCGTAAGACTCTTTTTGAAATCTCCTTTTTCAACGTGTTCCAAGCCATCTTCCTTGCTTAGATTTTGCATGTCTTTATTCATGCTTTCAGTTGAAATATTTTTGAATTCAGCATTATCCCAGCTTACATTCAACTTCTTTCTTCCTTCCGTTGCCGCGAAGTAATTCTCAGCGATTACAGCAATACCCGTATTCTTTTTACCATAAACAGTACGCGTTACCTCCATGACGTCTATTACGCCTTTTACAGATTTTGCAGCATCAGCATCGTAGTTTTTTACTTTCCCTTGTAAAGTAGGGCATCGTTCTATGGTAGCGTAGAGAAGACCTTCGGTTTTTGCATCGATTCCAAAGTCGGCAGAACCATTAACTTTTGCTGGCAGATCTGGCCGAGGCGTGGTTTTTCCGATGATCTTGAAATCCTTCTTGGTTTTCAATGTTGGCTTTTTGGGTAATGTCAACTTGGAAGCATCGGTGACTAGTTCGCCATAATTAAGCTGTTTATCAGTTCCTTTTTGGTAAACAATACCATCTTTAGCTTCGCATGCTGAAATTTGAACCCCCCATTTTTTTGATGCCGCTTCCAACAGAACAGCTTTTGTAGCGGCTCCCAGTTGGCGCATTGGCATAAAGAGGCTTCTTACACTTCTACTTCCGCCAATGGATTGTCTTCCATACTGCCTTGACGCACTAGCTTTAATAATCTTTACTTGGTCCATACTGACCTCAAGTTCTTCCGCTATAATGGCCGGTATTCCTTGAGAAATACCTTGCCCCAACTCCGGTACGTGTGCCATGATGGTGACTAAACCGTCGGTATTAATTGAAACGTACGGATTAAGTTGTGTGCCATCGATCAAGTCCTCAGGCATTAGCATCTTAAAGGAACTATCATTTGACCCAAAAGCAAGCGTATCAAACCCAACGGCTAGCATAACGCTGGCCATGCCCGTTACTTTTAGAAATCTTCTTCTATCGAGTTTATTTGCTTCCATTGTTGATTTCTTTAGAGGCGACATGAATTGCTTTTCTTATTCTGTGATATGTTCCACATCTACAAATATTACCCGACATGGCTTGGTCAATATCTTGATCGGAAGGGGATGGCTTCTGTTCTAACAAAGCGACTGCCGACATGATCTGTCCCGATTGACAATACCCACATTGAGGTGCTTGAACTTCTAGCCAAGCTTTTTGTACAGGGTGCTCATTATTAGTTGATATACCCTCTATCGTTGTGATTTTCTGACTGGCCGAAGCTGAAACAGGCAATGCGCATGAACGGACTGGAGCCCCATTTAAATGTACAGTACATGCACCGCACTGAGCAATGCCGCAACCGTACTTGGTGCCTGTTAAACCTACTTCGTCGCGGATAACCCAGAGCAACGGAGTCTGAGGCTCTGCCTCAACGGTATACTCTTTATTGTTGATATTGAGTTTATAAGAAGCCATTAGTGGAATTTTAATCTACATACAATGTAGTGGTTTTAGGAATATATAGCTATAGATTCTTATGATCAACAGAATGTTAATCGTCTTGTTTTGAACTAAAAAAAAGCCCAGCTTCTCAGCTAGGCTTTTGCAGTTCTTATAACAAACGTTATTTCTTTTCTTCCAACTTTTCAGCTGCCCATTTATTGTTTTCCTTGTCTACATCAGCCATTCTACCCGATGGGTCAATAACTACTGAAGCAATGTCTGAAATAGGTCTGTCAACTGAGAAATTATACGTTGGGTTAGTCCAAGGCCAATCTTCATGGACAATTCTCTTGTCATTTGTTTCAGCTGGTTTTTCGCCGCGCATCATTCTCAGGGCCATATAGTGAACCTCTTTGGTGCCATCCTTGTAAGTCACAACTACGTCGATCGGCATAGGCATTTTTCCAACTTTATTCAATGTAATGTTAGTTTTGCCGCCTTCTCCAACAACTTCACCTACCGCATAATCTATTTGTTTGGTCGTGAAAACGAAATATTCGTTATACCAATCCAATTCAAGTCCTGATACCTCTTCAAATACCCTTAGTACATCATTCGGGTTAGGATGCTTGAATTTCCACTGGTTAAAGTATTCCAAAAGACCTTTGTCTCTTGCTTCTTCACCGATTACATATCCCATTTGGCTCATCCAAACGGCACCTTTTCCGTAAGCTGCGGCACTGTAGATGCCATTGTAGTCATAGTGATCAGAATGAGTACTCAAAGCTTCTTCTCGTCCGCTTTTAGCTGAACTTAAATAGCTTCCTTGTCCAGATCTAGAGCCAATGTTTTCAATGGTTGTTTCTGGTTTTTCAGCATCGGTCGTTTCATAGCGAATATGTGAAGAGATTCTAGAGGAAGCGTAAGATGTAAAACCTTCATCCATCCAAGGGTGTAAAGCTTCGTTACTTCCTAAAACACCATGATACCAGTCGTGCATAGACTCATGAATTGTAACACCGAGGAGGCTTCCTCTTTGTCCTGTGATAAGCGTGGACATTGGGTATTCCATACCGCCGTCACCCCCTTGGATCACTGAGAATTGCTTGTATGGGTATTGGCCAAAGTACTTATTGGCGTATTCGAATGACATTTCTGTCAGTGGTCTTAGTTTTTCCCAGTTCTCTTCATTTTGACCTTTTTGGTGAAAAAAGTGAAGCACAATACCATTTTTCATCGTGAGTTTATTGTGCAAATAGTCGGGGTCCGCGGCCCACATAAAATCATGTACATCTGGTGCTATAAAGTGCCAAGTTAGTTTGCCATTTACTACTTTTTTATTCACTTCTTGTCCTTCGTCCTCATAGCCATGTCCTATTTCTTGAGGGTTTTGTAAGTATCCAGTACCACCGACAACGTAGTCTTTGTCGATAGTGAGTTTTAATTCATAATCGCCCCAAACACCGTAGAACTCACGTCCGATGTATTCGTCAGCATGCCATCCTTGATAATCATATTCGGCTAATTTAGGGAACCACTGGGCCATAGAATATCGAACACCTTCTCGGTTATCTCTTCCCGATCTTCTGATTTGAAGCGGCACTTGACCATTCCAAACCATATCGAAAGTTACAGTCTCGCCTGGCTTAATTGGCTGGTTGAGCTTTACTTCTAAAACGGTTCCTACGACCTCATACTTCACGTCAGCTCCATTTTGCTTGAGTGAAGTAATCTTCTGATAGCCAATTTCATCTTCGCTTAACTTTGAAATACGGTCCCTTACTCGTCTATCAGGATCAGCAATTGTTCGCGATCTTACGTCCATCATACTTCCAGGCTGAAATGCATTGAAATAGAGGTGATAGAATACTTGGTTTAATTCATCAGGAGAGTTATTAGTATAATCAAGTTTTTGTGTGCCGTAGAACTTATTGGTCTCTACGTCCATCTCCACTTCCATGTAGTAGTTTACCCGTTGCTGCCAACGTTCATTACTACTTCTATCAGCCAGGTTTTGCCCCATCACAAAGGTGCAAACTGACAATAAAAATGACGCTTGTATTGCGACTCGTCTAATATTCATATCGTTCGTTTTTTAACAGGAGGTAAAATATCAAAGTTTGAAGTCCGCAACAAGTCATAACTTTTGAACGGACTCATTAATTGATTTTGTATCGGATTTGGAATTTCACATCCGTACGTTTATTGCCTTCGATAGTATCAAGACCTGTGCCAATGGTGTCTCTGTCGTAAAAAGTGGTTCTAGCTACTCTAAACCATATATCTGCTCGACGTGAAATCTTGTGGTTTAATAATATGTAGTTTCTAATACCTCTGCCAGAATATGCGGGAATTGAAAAAGCATAGAGTACATCCCTTTCGTAAACATACTGTCTATTTTGATTACCATTTGTGTCGAATAAAGCGACTCTGGTACTTATGCTGAATCCATCTAATTTCATAGTAGCATCTTGAATAAAAGCGATTCCCTCTGACCGCTCGCCTTGGATGGTATAGTTACTATATTGGATTCGAGATTTTAATCTTAGTGCTTGATGGTTTAATGCTAGATTTAGGAGCCATTGTTGTTTAGTACCCAAGGTTACGATTCGTTGATTTAAATCAGGAAGCGTGTAGTTCACTTCCTTCTTCTTTTTTCTGTATTGCAAGTAGGTTAAGATGTGTCTTTTTGGGGTATAGTTCAACCTGACCATATAGTCACTGCCGCTAGATGGATTGTCAACTTGAAAACGTAACCAAGGGAACTTAAAAGTGTCGTAATAGGCAGTGATGTTTAGTTGGTTGTTCCAGGTATATTTCATGCCCGTGTACTGCCCGCTTTCATTTATGTTTCTACTGCCTTCTGCTAAGGAGGCGCCTTTTAGTGCATGAAAATCTCTTTGATAATTTCTTACTACCATAGCCAATTCAACTCTATCCGAAAGACTGGTAGTAAACCCAAAGATTATTCCTTTGCCACCACTTTTTGATATAGCCGCTTCCCCGAAAAAATCGAACTGTTTCCAGTTGAAATTGCCATAGAGCCCAAGATTGTAATTATACCTGCCCGAGAAATCAAATTTATTGTAAGGCTGATCTGCTCGACTAACGGGTAGTGATAAATGACTTGCAGCGGCTATAAACCCTATGCGTTTAAAGTCATTTGGTTTATGATCTAGCGTTATGCCGTAAATGGCTTCGCTTAATTGGTGCTTATTATTTAGTTCACTTTCGGTTCTGTGAAACCCAGTATTTAGTATGGACGAAACACTCGAATCTGAACTATCAATATCAATCTTCACATTTCCATCAAGCGGTGTATATGAGAGGAAGCTTGTAAGGGTTAATTCATCGCTTAGTTTGTAACTGGCAGCCATTCCACGCAGAAAACCACTTTCGACCACCGAAGTATATGGCCTTATACCTGTATGATACCGCTTCATGCCACTGACAGCTGCCGCACCTTTGCCAGTGTTGAGCCCAGCACCAAATAGTAAACCTTGTCCGAATTGAAGTTGGTAATCCCCTATAATGACTCTTTTCCAACGACCGATATTTTCTTTCATGAAATGCACCGACCAGAAGTCGCTACCAAATTTTTTATCACTAGGTCTCCATTGAAATCTTTCACCAGCATCTTTTTCTGTAGTAAAGCCAAGACTAAAATCTCCAGACTTAGCCACTCTGTATCTTAAATAAACCTTCAGCGGTGTTCCGATGTAGGCAGGCTGTGTTTCGTCATCTATTAGTTTGAATCCTTTTTTTGTCTCTAGTCCTTGTTCAAAACGGAGAAGAAAATAGTTATTCCTTTCGGTTAGGATTTTTCTTAGTAATGATCGGTCATCAATTTTATCCTTATTAAAGTCGATTGTGATAAAGGGTAAGAGCTTGTTAATCGTGACTTCATCAAAGCCTTTCATAAACTGAAGTTCAAATAAGGTCAAAAGTTTGCCTGAAACTTGAATGTAATTTTGAAGAGAAGCTATTTGTCGTGCCGAAAGCATAAAGAGACCCTGCATTTCTTCGGCAGTCGCGGTATTGATATTTATTGGGTTTTCATAGATCAGTAGAAGCCTTTCAAATAGGTCTTCGGAGTTTGAAGATTCTTCTTGTGTATTAAACCTCGCTTCGATGATTGATTGCAGATCAGATTCATCGATACTTTGGGCGTGCCCGTGATGAATAAGGTAGATTTGGAAAACGGTGAATATTAAGAGAAACCTATTCATTTAAATGAATAAGTAATGCCAAAACTATGCGTTCCTCTGATATCTATGTTCGATTGGTAGCTGTAATCTATGGCGAAAACTTCTAAAGCAAGACTGGCACCAAACGAGCGTCTGTTAGTTAATGATGAAACTCCAGACCTCAATTGAATATTATCGATAAACTCATAGGCAATTCCGAATTTAAGGTCAGGAGCAAGCCCTATATCTTTTTCACCCTCTAAGAATAAGTTTAATTGATCGGTAGGATGATAATCAAACGCCATGCGAATGACTGTTGGTATATTCTCATTTGAGTCCCAGATAAATGATGACTGACTGAGGTTGTTTATGAATATGCCAAAGTTGACGGTAGGAGATAATTCGGCAATTCCACCTACGTCGACCATGAAAACACTGTTTTGTCCAAAGTCTTGGATTTGATATTGCGCCAAATTTATCTTGAGCCCAAGACTCATGATCCCCATTTTTTTGGCAAACGATAAACCAATCACTTGATTACTGAATACATCATCACCGAACTTAGTGATAGACAATGCAGCCACTCCCAGTTGATTTGGGAAGGAGGCAGAACCCGAAATAGTATTAAAAGGAGCGAACCCGATGATGGTTTTATAAGCAACCGTCGCGGTAGTTTCTTCGATTGAGGTTAGCCCCGCTGGATTATTGAAAGCCGACCATGGTGATGACAATACTGAGGTAATGCCACCTAAGCCTGACGAAACTGGGTCAGCGTAGGGTATACCAGAAGTTTGACCTTTGAGGTAAAACGAATGGAAAACAAGTAAACTAAAGAACATTAGCCTGTGGCGCACAAACTAATATATAAAAATATATGGATTAATTATATTTATTAAATATTAATAATGATAATTAAATTGCTGCTTTAAAGTTGAAGAAGAGCCCAGTATTACCTTGCTTATTGACGCTATACTCTAGTCTAAAGACAAAATCATAGTATGTAACTAAGTCTACACCCAGGCCGATACTCCCCAAAAACTGATTGTTAAAAAAGTTGTTCTCGGTATTAGGAAGTGGGTTTCCTGTGTAGCCTGTATCGATGAAAACCTTTATATAAAAAGCATACGGAAGTGTTCTAAACTGATTGATTAAGCTTCGTCTGCTCAATTCTTGTACGCCGTCTAAGACCTTAAGCCGTAAGGCGCTGCGATGAGAAATAAGGGCATTACTTTCCACGACAAACCTTTCATAACCCCTAATAAAGTCTGGCCTATACCCAAAACCTGACCTTATGAGATAAGGGATGTCACTGGAGAAGTTTTTAAATGCTTCTGTTCGAGTGGCTAAATAGAAACCTTTTTTTAGGTCGAAGTATTTGGCATAGCTAATTCTAGCTGTGAATAAGTCAAGATTATTGGCTATGCCAAGACCAAATTTTGTTGCTTGAAAGCTGAAATTACTACCTGTAAGTGGGTAAGCGATATAGTCTCTTTTGTCAACCCCGAATACATAGGACAACCTTAAATACTTCTGGATATTCTGACTGTCCGTATGATAGTTAGCGTTTAGGTTGAGAATCAAATCATCTACGGATGACCTCCCATAACCCAGGCTAACGCTATGTCTTGTATAAAAACTAGGGCGGTAAGTAATGGTCCCACTGATACCAAATGATCTTCTTATAACATTATCACTTTCAACAAATTCAAGTCTATGTCCTCTACTTTGAACACCGACAGTTTTGTTGGTGGTGAAATTGGTGGAGAATCCTAGGCCAATAGTCTGTGCATTATTAATATAAGGGATGCTGTAGCTGAGTGAATATTGTTTTGCGAAACCGAATTGCGCCCTAACTCTAAGCTTATCGTTTCTACCGGTTAAGTTGGTGTGAATAAGCTGAGCCCCATAGTTCACCCTTCCAAAATCTCTGTTTTGATTAACCCACCATTCGGTAAAGTTTCGATCGGCAAGTTTAAAAACAGGTAGCGGAAATATATACCACCTCTCTTGAAGCCGTATCAATACATCAACCTCCGTATCGGACATGAATAGGGGGACGATTTCGACAAAGACAAAAAGTCGAGTATTAGTTAGTTTTTGCTGATCCAGAAGTACTTTTTGGGCAAAATCCTTCAGTTTGAGTTTTTCCCCTTCCTTAAAATCGACCTCTCTCAGAATGATTTCAGTACGTGTCTTATTATTACCAGTAATGTAGATTTTCCCTACCTGAACGGTAGATTCGGGATCTAACTCAGGGATTCCTTGAGCATATATAAAGCTTGGTGCTGCAAGCAAACATATTAAATATATACACCACCAAACTCTCTTTGCCAACACGCGTTATTCAGGTTTTCTAGACTTAATAAAGACTCTTATGAGTATGAATACCCCTAATGCCAATAAAGGAATACTTAATAATTGCCCCATATTGTAGGTCATATCATTCTCAAAGTCTACTTGGTTTTCTTTGAATGTTTCGTGAAACCATCGTAGTGCAAAAATCCAAACAAGGAAGATGCCAATTAGTAAACCTTCTGGTGTTCTGTCCTTGTATCTTATCCAAATGCCCAAGAGAATAAAGAACAGGATTAAGGAAGTTCCAGATTCATATAATTGTGCTGGATGACGCACTATACCCCAAGTACGAACAACTAAAGTTGGTTTCCGCTCGACCAATTTAAATTCGTAATTCAACGGACCAGCAGGTTCGGCATAGTGTTCGTTAATATTCGAGTATCTCGTGAGAATGCTTTTGATTCTTGATTCCGCTATTTTTCGGGCATCTTGTTCAGATAGTTGTCGATTTTCGAAAGTTATTGTCAAATCAATGGGTACTATACCCGGTTCCAGCCTTTCGTCAGAGTCACTTTTGGATGCTTCTGCGCTTTCAATGCCTAAATCAGAGTCTTCAATGATCTCTTCTGCAACTCTTGCGAATACTACACCATAATCACTGCCTGTCGGTTTACCGATTATTTCTGAGTTAACAAAGTTGCCAAACCTGATAAATACAGCCGCCAAGGCCACTGTGATTACAATGCGATCTACTATCCATAAATAGCTTTGCCCTACTCGCCTTTGTTTGCGGAATTTGAACCTAAATGGCGACCAGTTGGCATCAACGAAGTAGTGACTATATAAGTATAGCGCCGCTAAAATACCGAATGCTGCACCGTGACTCGCAAGTCCACCTTCCCATGTTCTGAAGAACATTAATGGGTCTGCTAGAAAACGTTTCGGCTCATAAAAGACTAAATGTCCCAGTCTAGCGCCCACAATTGTAGCTAATACCATATGTACAGTAAGGGTATCTACATTCAATGGGTCTTTGCCTTCCTTTTTGAAGATTTTCACCATAATCTGGTAACCAATAATGAAACCTGAGGCGAAAAGGAGACTATACCAAACCGGAGGTTGTATGTCCTTTATAATTTCCCTCATGGGGTCCCAAACGATGTGCAAAAGCATTTTTAACAGTTTTGTGGAGGCAACAAATATATGGGAATTACGAAGAGAAATGAGATTCAGTATACCCAAAGATTCGTAAAATTCAATTTAGGTATGCTTGAAGACGAAATTATCCCAAATACCTGGCAACTTGACTAGTCGGCAAGGGCTTCTAGTTCTGCTAATTCTTCATAGAAACTGGCCGATAATATCGGAAACCTACACCACGTGCGAGGGTCTACATTGAACTCATCTAAATGAAAAGCAGGTGCCAACCGTTCTCTCTTCCATTGATTTCGACTCCAAAGCAGATAGAATTTCCTAATATGAGTTTTCAGCAAATCCGATGACTCAAGATTAGCTAGTTTTAATTCCTGATACACCTCAACAGGCGATTGACGATCAAGAATGGCAAGCTTTTCTATTTCTACCATTATGTGATAAGGCATTAAGTCATCTTCGTCAGTCTGCTTATCGCTGATGGGTCTCAGCTCAGCTGTTGGAGGTAATTCATTAATTGCCGCCAAACCACTGTAACCCATTTCATCTTCGGCAAACTTTAACCACTTTCTAATGAAATCTTTGTCGACGCTCGAAATAGGAGCAATACTGCCACTGGTATCTCCGTCCATAGTAGCATAACCAACATCTCCCTCACTTCTATTTGACGTCGTGATCAGCAAGGTATTCGTGATGTTCGTCAGCATCCAGATTATAGGACTTCTAGAGCGTGCTTGAATGTTTTGTAAAGCGAGATCATCTTTATCCCAAGTGAGTTCACGATCCAGTACTCTTTCAATAGTCTCTGTATAAGATGCTACAGGTTGATCTATTTCCCAGTTGTAGAACTTAGCGCCTATTGAATCAGCCAAAGTTTTAGCTGCATTTAATGTGGTTTGAGATGAATTTTTGGTGCCCTGATAAGCAGTGTTGAATAGGCTATTCACAACTTCCTTTTCAGTTTTAGCTTCAAGGTCGGATTTATGGATATTCTTTAAGAAGGATTCCTTACCCAGTTGATGGATACCTAGCCTAACCATTTCGGCCACCATTACAGCGCAAGTAGCAGAATCGGCTCCTCCGCTCAAGGAAAGCGTAAAGCCTTGGCTTCTACTTTTTCTCATGTAGTCGTATAGTGCCAATGCACAGGCTTTAGGGAATTCTAAATTTTTGGGTAGTATGGGAGCGACGAATTCCTTATTCGGAATTGAGGTCTCATCTGGCGCTATATCCACATGCCGTAGCCGATAGGGCTGGAAGGAGAGGAGCTCATTTCTCAGGTAGGTCGACCCTTGTTGTGCTATAATGATTTCTCCGTCATAAATCATTCGACCTGCCTCATTGCCTAATAAATTAGCATAAACGTATGTGCAATTAAAGTTCTTCGACGAAGATTCTACTAACGCAATACGTTCTTTGGTTTTTTGCATCGCAAAATGGCTCGCACTTGGATTTAAGATTAGGTTAACCCCTCGATCTATAAGCCTACAAGCAGGCCGGTCGGCACCGCGCCAGGCATCTTCACAAATTTCGAAACCTATCTTCCAATCTTCGAAATCGAATGTCAGATCACCAATAGGATAGTTAACGCCCATAAGTTCGATGGAACTCGTTACACCAACTGGCCATGGGTTAAACCAGCGGGGCTCATAGTGAACCCCATCCAATGCCATATATTGCTTAGCATATACGCCTTTAATCTCTTTGTTGTGGACTACAACAGCTGTATTATAAAGGCGATTCTCGTGTCGTAGTGGTAAATTGAAGGAAGTAAAAATCCCTTCCGTTTCTTCGATTAATTCTGGTAAATAAGAAAGTGCTTTTTCGGGAAGCCAATGACTTAAAAACAGGTCTTCACAGCCATATCCGGTGATTGAAAGTTCGGGTAGGCACAATAATTCAACGCGCGTTTTTCGTGCACCTTCGAGGATCGCTTTTAAGCGCGAGACATTGCCTTTCCAATCTAATGGTGTTTGATTGACAGTAGCTCCAGCAACTCTATATTTTCGCATTACTCAATTTCAAGTATTGTACAGGCCTCTCGGGCGGCGTCTTGTTCAGCCTTCTTTTTACTTAAACCATGGCCTTTAGCGATTGGTTCGTCATCTATCTGTATTTGAATGATGAACTCTTTGAAATGTCCTTTATCAATAGTTTGAATATGCTCGAAATTTGGTGTCTTCGAGTTTTTCTGCGTCCACTCGATGAGCTTACTCTTATAGTTCTTTGTGGTATTAATTATTTCCTCTAAATCATAATGAGGCTTGAGGAGCTTTTGAACGATGAACTTCCTCGAAGTATTGAATCCCTTATCTACATAAACTGCCCCAACTAATGCTTCCAAAGCATTTCCGTAAAGAGATTTATGTGAGTTTGGCGTTTTTCTCTTTTTATCGAACCGCACAATCTGGGGTATCCCAATAGTCCGCGCTACATGATTTAGAGAATCCCTGCTGACAATCCTTGATCTTAATTCAGTAAGAAAACCTTCATCTTTAAAAGGAAATTTTTTAAAAAGATATTCGGCTACAACAAGGCCTAAGACTGCGTCTCCAAGGTATTCCAGACGCTCATTAGACTCTTTAAAGCCCTTTTTCACAGATTTAGCGACAGAAGTGTGCTGAACCGCAATTTGATAGGGTTTCAAGTTAAAAGGCTTGGTTCCAACTATCATTTTGATAGAGGAAACAAGCCTTCTTTCTTCTTTTGAATATTTTTTAAAAACTGATTTTAAACGGTTATTTGTCAACCGACCCATTAATCAATTTTTCTAAAGACAACTGAGGTGTTGTGACCACCAAAACCAAATGTGTTACTCAATGCTGCGTTTACAACCCTTTTCTGCGCCTTATTAAAGGTGAAGTTAAGTTTAGGGTCGAATCGCTCATCATCCGTAAAGTGATTGATTGTTGGAGGAACAATTTGATGCTTGATTGCCATAACACTTGCTATAGCCTCTATGGCACCGGCTGCACCTAATAAGTGACCAGTCATAGATTTGGTTGAGCTAATATTTAGCTTGTAAGCGTGCTCTCCAAAGACTTTTTCAATCGCTATGACTTCACTCACATCTCCTAAAGGAGTAGAAGTACCGTGAACGTTGATGTAATCAATCTCTTCAGGTTTCATCTGAGCATCTTCTAACACATTCAGCATTACATTATATGCACCTAGACCCTCAGGATGAGGAGCCGTAATGTGATGAGCATCGGCAGACATACCGCCACCAACTAACTCAGCATAAATCTTAGCACCACGCGCCTTTGCGTGTTCGTATTCTTCTAAAATTAGAGCACCACTACCTTCGCCTAACACAAAACCATCCCGATCTTTGTCGAAAGGTCTTGATGCGGTTTGAGGAGAGTCGTTTCTTTCAGATAGTGCTCTCATAGCGTTAAATCCACCCATTCCTGCTTCTACTACTGAAGCCTCAGAACCACCCGTGATCATCACTTTTGCTTTGCCTAGTTTAATGTAGGTCATCGCATCGATCATGGCGTTGGTTGCCGAAGCACATGCAGAAACAGTCACGAAGTTTGGTCCGTGAAAACCGTATTTCATGGAAATCATACCTGCAGAGATATCAGATATCATCTTTGGTATGAAGAATGGATTAAATCTTGGGTTTCTTTCTCCAGTGGTGAAGTTTTCTACTTCATCCTGAAATGTTTTGAGACCACCAATTCCAGAACCCCAAATAACTCCCGCTTTGAGCTTATCGATAGCATCTAGGTCTAAACCTGAGTCCTCAATAGCTTGAGTAGAAGTTATCATTGCGTACTGAGTAAAAGGGTCCATCTTTCTTACTTCCTTTCTATCGAAGTAATCGAGCGGATTATAATCTTTTAACTCGCAGGCAAATTTGGTCTTGAAATTCGTAGGATCGAATCTTGTGATCGGACCAGCCCCACTCACACCATTTATCAGGTTATTCCAGTAATCATTCAGATTGTTGCCTAATGGTGTAAGTGCGCCAAGTCCAGTGACTACAACTCTTTTTAATTGCATATGGGAGTCGTAATAGTAAGGGTTATATTATTGTACGTTTGCTTCCAAGTAAGAAATTGCATCACCTACTGTAGCGATGTTCTCAGCTTGGTCATCAGGAATAGAAATGTTGAATTCTTTTTCGAATTCCATGATCAATTCCACAGTGTCAAGAGAATCAGCGCCTAAGTCATTCGTAAAGCTCGCTTCTGGCGTAACTTCAGAATCCTCAACTCCTAATTTATCTATGATGATACTCTTCACTTTTGATGCTACTTCTGACATTTTGGATAATATTTAGTTAAAACTCGGTGCAAAGAAATGCAATTTAAGGTTAATGTCAAACATATTTTTTAATCTTGTCTTTACTGATAAACGGTGCTAATTCTGATTGATATGGCCAAAAATAAATTAGAAATAACGTACGATTATGACTTTCCCCTTTGGGCGTTAAATGCAAATGCAAAACCCTATAAACTGGCTTGGAGTATTAATCAAGAACTAGACTTGGCACTCACGAAAGTGGAAAACTTGAAGATCGGCTTTACGGGTGGTAAAAGCTTGAGTATTGTCAATTATAACGATATCAACGAATTCAGAGCGATCCGATTATTAAGAAATAGGGCGGAGGAAAGCGAAGGGCAATTTGATGCATTTTTGGTGCCTGAAATGAAGAATTTCGATTATTTCATAGTTTTGGAAAACGAATCCCAAACTTTAGATGAGAATGCTTTTTTTAGCAAAATCAAAGAAATACCTTTCGTGCAATTTGCAATAAAAGTAAATATCAAATCACTGAAATCCAGAGATAACCTCATTTTCTAAGATGAATCACCAAAGAATCAATAAGCGAGCAAAAATTGTAGCTACCGTAGGTCCTGCAAGTCAGTCTAAAGAGATGTTGACAGAATTAGCACGGTCAGGTGTGAATGTTTTTAGACTTAACTTCTCCCACGGAGAACATAGCACTCATGCTGAAGTCATAAAACGAATTCGCGAGATTAACAATGAACTTGGGATTCATATCTCTATTCTTCAAGACTTACAAGGCCCTAAAATAAGAGTAGAACAAGTCGAGAATGGCGAAGTGTTCATAGAAGAAGGTGATGAATTAATTATCACTAACGAATCTTGTTTAGGTACATCCAAAAAAGTGAGTACTTCTTATCAAGCACTTCCAAACGATGTCCAAATTGGAGACATGGTCCTGATCGATGATGGAAATTTAGAACTGGCCGTAAAGGAAGTCAATGGGGGTGAAGTTACCTGCGAAGTGAAGTATGGTGGATCATTAAAATCTAGAAAAGGTATAAACCTACCTTTTACTAACGTTTCGGCTCCCGCCTTAACCGAAAAGGATAAAAATGATTTAGCATTCGGAATAGAGCAGGGTGTGGATTGGATTGCCTTGTCCTTTGTGAGAAGTGCCGAGGACATAATAGACCTTAAAGAGCGCATCGGGAAGTCTGGTAAAGATATTCGTGTGATTGCCAAAATTGAAAAACCAGAAGCGCTACAGAATATTGACGATATCATTAAAGTTTCAGACGCTCTTATGGTCGCCAGAGGTGATCTAGGAGTTGAGATAGTCATGGAAGAGGTGCCAATGGCGCAGAAAATGATGGTTGAAAAGTGTAATATGGCTGCCAAGCCAGTAATCATTGCTACTCAAATGATGGAGAGTATGATCAAGAATCCTAGACCAACGCGTGCCGAAACTAATGATGTTGCCAATGCAGTTTTGGACGGAGCGGATGCTTTAATGCTATCTGCTGAGACTGCTGCGGGTAAATATCCTGTAGAAACTGTTCAGACCATGGCGAGTACCATTGCTTCGGTAGAACAGTCGGGTGGTATTTATGATAAAGTTAATTCTCCTGACAGAGAGAGTGATACTTTCATGAATGATAATATCTTGTATGGTGCTTGTAAACTGAGTGATAGGGTAAATGCGAAGGCAATAATCGGTAATACTGTTTCAGGCTATACAGCTTTTAAACTATCATCAAGTCGTCCGAAAGCACGTATTTTCATTTTTACACCAAACAAAAACCTACTTACCAAACTTGGTTTGGTTTGGGGAGTAGAAGGTTTCAATTACGACAATACTGTGTCAACTGATCAAACATTTTTAGATCAAGAACGCATGTTAAAGGAGGCTGGTCAAATTGAAAGTGGCGACATATTTATTTCTACAGCGAGCATGCCGATTTTTGCTAAAGGAAGAACGAATATGCTCAAATTGAATATCACTGATTAATCCCGAGATTCAAGGATACACTGTAAATTCTACAGGTCTATTTGAAGTCCATCGTAGGCTAGGCTGATATTGTCAGGTAGTTCCTTTTCCACTGACTCATGAAGTCCCATTTTATGACTGATATGGGTAAAGTAAGTCTTTTCGGCTCCGATTTCTGTAGCTAATTCTAAAGCCTCAGATAGGGTCAAGTGACTTATGTGGTCTTCTTTTTGAAGGGCATCAAGCACTAATACTTTTGATCCTTTTGCTTTAGCAATTTCTTTTGGTCCTATTGTTTTGATATCTGTCAGATAAGTAAAATCCTTGATTCGAAAACCAAAAACAGGTAATTTATAATGTAAGGCTTCAATAGGGATGACCTCCACACGTTGAATCTTAAAAGGTTTATTTTCAATTACCATTGGAGTAACTCTTGGTACTCCAGGATAGGCGTTTTCACTAAAAATATATGAGAACTCTTGCTTTATCTGATTCAAGACAGACGCTCTTCCATATATTGGAATATCCTGCTTTTGAAGAAAATTAAATGACCGGATATCATCCATTCCAGCAGTATGATCTTTATGTTCATGGGTAAAGATTAATGCATCTACATGCCGGATTCTTTCTCTCAGAACTTGTTGTCTGAAGTCAGGTCCAGAATCGATGATAAAGCTTTGATCATCAACCGATATGTGTAATGAAACTCTTAGTCTTTTATCCCTAAAGTCTAAAGACCTACATACAGAGCAGTTGCAACCGATAACAGGCACTCCTTGAGAAGTGCCAGATCCTAATACGGTGATTTTCACAATTGAAGAGAGGTTTGAGATAGTTCAATGAGCAAATTAGCATTTTTGTCGCTCAATTCACTCTTGTCTATTTCAATAGATTTCAAAATATCTATAAGACAATTGATTTTCCCCTCGGTGGTGTAATATTTATTGACAATGGCAATTTTTGTGTCTTTTAATACACAGTAGCCTGACTTAAAACTGCCTTTTTCATAACGCAATACGTAATCAGATTCCGCAAAAACATCTTCAAGTTTATTTAGGAACTGTTTGGTATAGCGTATTGTCATTAAATTGATCCGGTATGTTTTTTTACGAGTTCAATCAGCTTGTCGTAGTCGAGAGGCTTTTGCATATAATCATTCATGCCAGCTTCAAAGAAGCTTGAAACGGGAAGGTTTTTCGCATTTCCAGAGATGCCGATAATTGGCGTTTTCGATTTCTTAGTTTTACCAGACCTGATCGTTTTGGTAGCAGCAAGCCCATCAAGTAAGGGTAGGTTAATATCCATAATGATTAAATCGAAATCTTCTGATTCAAATTTGTCTAGGACTTTTTTACCATCTTTTACGGACGTGATTTTACAGTTTTCAAAAAGTAAAATCTTTTTTAAGAGATTTTGGATTACTGAACTATCCTCGGCTACCAGTACTTTTTTGTGATCTACCTCAGTCATAATCATCATGCATTAATAAGAGTCTGTTGTGCTTTAAATACACTAAAAATTTTGCTGGAATAGTCAACTAATTCCTGAATACGGATCGACAACGAATCGTGATCACCCGATTTTATATCCGTCTCAAGTACGGATGTCAATTCAGACAGTTTGGCAAAACCTAAGGACCCAGCATTACCTTTAATAACGTGCAAGATACTTAAAATTTCAGGATAATTCTGAGTCGTTTGTAAAAACACAAGTTTTTCGCCAAAAAGGTTAGTTTCCTTGATGAACTCATTGTACAATTCTGTCAATTCTTCATTACTAGCATAGCGTTTTAGCTCATTGATAATTCCAAAATCGAAATCGGATTGTTCGGAGTTAGATTGATTTTGTTGATGAGGCATTCGATAATTAAACCAATGACTGACTGTGTTGCGTAAGACCTCGGGCCTAACAGGTTTTAAAATACAATCACTAAATCCATATGCTATAAAATCGTCGCGATCATCTAAGTCTGAGAAAGCGGTAATCGCTAATATTGGAACTTCATTTCCGAGCTTTTCACGAAGTAGAGTAAAGCATTCATAACCATCCATAAGTGGCATTTGAATGTCGACAAGGATTAAATGTGGGGGCGCTTTTTCGGCAATATCTAAGGCTTCAAAGCCAGTCTTTGCAATGATGACTTCGGTGTTTAATTCTTTCAATGCAGTTTTCACATACCGCCTGTTGATTTCATTGTCGTCTACAACAAGAATATATTGCGTTTTCTTCCTCATTAGTGTGCCTTATACCAATAATAATTAATTTGAGCCTAATATTGAAACAGAGTAATGACTAAGCCAAAATTGATTTGTGTTGTTGGGCCAACTGCTGTTGGCAAGACTGGTGTGGCTATTCAAATTGCTAACGCATTAAATACAGAAATAATATCTGCTGATTCAAGACAATTTTATAGGGAGCTAGAAATAGGCACTGCGAAACCTACGGCTGATGAATTGAAACAAGCAAAACATCATTTTGTCAATAACCTGTCAATTCACGACGACTACAATGTCGGTCGGTTTGAGAAAGAGGTGATCGCCAAGTTGAAGCTCCTGTTTAAAAAACATCAGACTGTAATTTTAGTTGGTGGCTCTGGCTTATTTGTAGATGCAGTATGTAATGGTCTAGACGCATTTCCTAAAATTGATGAAGCGGTTAGGCCGAAGCTAATTCAAGAGTTTGAAGATAATGGTCTTTCAAACCTTCAAGATGAGCTTAAGGCGACCGACCTTGACTATTACAAAATAGTCGATCTAAAAAATCCTCAAAGAGTCATACGAGCCCTTGAAGTAATCAGAGGTACTGGGAAGACTTTTACAGAGTTTAGAAAACAAAAACCCAAGGAAAGAGACTTCGATGTCATCAAAATTGGTTTGGCTATGGAAAGAGAGGAACTCTACTCGCGCATAGATGATCGTATGGATCAAATGATTGAAAATGGCTTATTTCAAGAAGCTCAAGAGTTTCAATCCTATAGTCACTTAAATGCGCTGCAGACAGTGGGCTATAGCGAGATTTTTGGTTATCTCTCAGGTACTTACGATAAAAATGAAGCCGTTCGATTATTGAAACGTAATTCCCGAAGGTATGCTAAAAGGCAACTTACCTGGTTTAAAAGAGATCAACAGACAGTTTGGTTTAATCCTAACCAAATTGATCAGATCCTAAATTTTTTAACTGGTGAACTTAAAATTGCCTAAAACCAAACACCGAAGCCACGACACTGGCCGGCGGCTTAGCGATAAAAGAGTTGTAATCGTTAGATACTGATTTCAACGTTTTCATCATACTTTCTTGGTTTGCATTAGCCTTCCTTATTTGATCTTGTATTTCTGTGTCGGAAAGGCCACCTATACCTTGGTTGATAGCATTAATAAAATCTTCTTCCTTTCTATAGCTTTGAAAACGATTCGTAGAGGATTTTTTCAACATTGCAGCTACTTCGGAGAGACTTGAGCCTGGGTTTTCTTGATCATAGGCCAAAATAACTTGCTTTCGATTAGTGCTGTTTTCAGCCATGTCATCAATCGCTTTTGTCAATCTGGCTTTGCGAGGCTTAATCAAATTATAGGTGTAAATGCTGTAAAGGAGAACTAGCCCTAATAAAGCGATGAATATTGGAATGTATCCCATGGTTAAGTGTATTTTGAATTTGACCTAATAAAAGGATGAATTAATCTTTTTTTGACAATAATTGCAAATTGGTTTTTGCAGAATACAATAAACACTAATCTTTGAACCAGATGGACAACGAAAAGCGCAAGCGAATACTTGTGATTACCTATTATTGGCCACCCAGTGGTGGGGCAGGGGTTCAGCGTTGGTTGAAATTTACAAAGTACCTGCCTGATTTTGGTTGGGATCCGATTGTCTTCACTCCGGAAAATCCAGATTTTGATTTAAAAGATGAATCTCTCTTGGAGGATGTAGAAGAGCGAATTGAAGTCTTGAAGTTTCCGATTTGGGAACCTTACAAAATCTTCAAGAGATTATCAGGGAACAAAACCATCAAACAAGGACAAATACTTGAAACCGAAAAGCAAAGCATTTTTAAACAACTAGCAATTTGGCTCAGAGGCAATCTTTTTGTTCCTGACCCTAGAATCTTTTGGGTTAAACCTTCAGTGGAGTATCTATCGTCAATCATTCAGACGAACGAAATAAAACATGTCATTACTACAGGTCCGCCCCATAGTGTTCATTTGATCGGTAAAGGATTAAAGTTGAAGAACCCCGCGTTAACTTGGATTGCAGACTTTAGGGACCCGTGGTCAGGTTGGGATATTCTTAGGAAAATGAAGATAACCTCATTTATCTGGAAGAAGCATTTTAAGCTAGAAGAGTCCGTTTTGAAAATGTCAGATGCTGTTTTGGCCACAGGCCCAACTGCGGCTAGAGAATTCAAAGATCTTGGCGCTAGAAAAGTACACTATATTACTAACGGCTATGATGGTGCCGATCTAAACGTTACTCAAACTCACGCTAAAACCAGTGAATTTAGGGTAAGCCATGTGGGGATGTTAAGTGCTGATAGAAACCCTCAGGTTTTGTGGCAGGTCCTTGATGAACTTTGCAATGACCATGAATTCAAAGCAGCTTTAAGGATAAAATTAGTTGGCATATTAAGTCCTAATGTTATCGCATCCATTAGGGAGCACAAACATATTGCAGATTTATTTGAGACCCATGATTCTGTACCGCATGCAGAGGTATTTGATACTTATCAAGCGAGTGAAATCTTATTGCTCTTACAAACTAATATTGAGGGTACAAACTCTCAATTGCCGGGTAAACTTTTTGAATATCTGAGTGCGAGAAGGCCAATACTCGCCCTAGGTGGAGAAAATGATATTTCTGATATTCTCTCAGAAACTGATTCAGGGGCATCATTTACTTACCAAGATGAAAATGGGCTCAAAAAATTTATTCTCGAGGCGTATAATGCCTGGAGAAATAAGGAGCCGCAATGGAGCTTCAAGAATATAGATAAATACGAAAGAAGAACCCTAACTTCAGAGCTTTCGGAGTGGTTGGATTCAATTTAATCTTAAAATCCATTTCGCACTCTTTTCCAATAACTCATTCACTTCCTCTGATATCTTCAGCCAATAAGTGGCCCCGATAAGTAGAACTGTAATGATGGTAGATCGGGTTATCATGTCTAGTAATACAGTATCCAATTCTGGAAGAAGGTAATTGGCCAATAGTACCACCCCAGTGATACCAAGAAACTTAATTGTCGAGGTTGTAAATGGCTGGATTCTAAATTTTACCCATACATAATAAAATTTGATAAGGTTAAAGCTGAACATCGCTATAAAGGAGGCTATTGCAGCGCCATCTATGCCATATTTAGGTATTAATAGTGTGTTTAAAACGATCGTGACAATCGCGAGTATAGAAACGGAAATAACATTAAACCTATAATATTTAGACATCACAATTATCTCTCCATTCGTACCAAAAGCCATATCGCTTAATTTCCCTAAGGCAATGAAAAGGACCACGTTAAAACCATTGGCGTATTCTTCGCCATTTGGCACTAAAGAGTAAATACTATCTAAGTTGGCCCATATCCCAATCAGCAAAAGTGTTCCAATGATCATTTGGTTGATAGAGGTCTGTTGATAAAGCTTTTTTACGGCCGGCATATCTCCAGAATTAAAGGATTGGGAGAGTAGCGATGCACTAATTTGGGCAATTGCTCTTTTTGGCATTTCAATAACCACGCCTATTGAAAATGCGATGAAGTATATCCCTGTCGCTTGAAGCCCAAGCGCACCACTTACCATAATGTTGTCTATCTGAAGTATAATTTGCGTACCACCAGCACCGATTAGTGAATAGCAACCAAAATTTAAAATACGTTTCCAGACTCCACTTTTTAAAAAGGCGAAATCTAAAGAAAGAGGAGCCTTTAGTGAGGTTTTAACTTGAATTGCGAGCATGAATAGGACAATGCCATAAACTCCGATTAAGGAATAGATCAGCGTCGGGAAACTTATGATTTCGAAGCCATAGAGTAATAGAATTAAGGTTGACAAGATTCGCAGCCCTACATCTCTGAGCAAAGTTGGAACGACGATTTTCAATAAGCTCTTTGAATAGGCTTCAAGTAATTGAAAGTTGATGATTAGAAACGTGATCAATACAGTTACTTGAAAATAATCGACAAACATCGAAGATTCTTTGGCAAAGTAATCGACTATGGTACTTCGAAATATCACTGTTAGAAGCGAGAGAATCAGAAAGCCTATCGTTCCGCCAAATACGATGGAAGTAAAGAATCCTTTGTTGCTTTTAAGTTCTGGAAAGAACTTAACAAGGCTTTGCGCTAATCCTACCTGACCAAAAGTGGCTAAAAGGTATGCCGAGCTTTGGATGAGCCTAAAAAGTCCGACTTGTTCTGTGGATAAGAAATTTGGATAAAGCCAAAGCACATTGATGTAGCCAATCGCTACGCCCAAGTAGGCGAAGATCGAAGAGCGTATGCTTTGCTTTATGACTACTCCCATCTAAGGCCTTTTTGCTTCAACCATGTAGTAACGTGGTGTAAACCGTCTTAAAATTGGTCTAATGCCAATCTTGCTGACTGGGGTGTTCCATTTTTCAGTATTTACAATTTCCCATCCTGATTTTTCTAATAGCCAATCAAATTGCCAATCCTCAAACTCATGAAAATGACGATCGTATGGGTCCTTGTCGTTGTTATAAGCCTTGGCAAACCATAAGTCTAGAGGTACAGAGGCAAATAGCCTTGGGGCCTTGATAGCTTGTAAAATCCCCATAGGATTGACTAGGTGTTCTAATACTTCAAATATGGTTACCGCATCGTAACCATCCTTTGCTATCACCTCTGGGTGTAAATCAAAGTCTTGGCCATGAGCGTGGTCTATCTCGTAGCCATTTTGTGTGAGAAAAGCACTCATGTCATTAGGAGTACCTAAATCCAATATCTTCGAGGTTTTAGGCAAAGTTTTCTCCAAAAATGTGAGTGTATTTTGAAACCTAACCCTTTCCGTTTTTGCAATACCTTTCATTTATAGACTTTTATATAAATCAGTTAATGACTTCACTGTGGTTTCCCAATTCCAATCACCAGTTAAAGTAGCTTTTTTTCCATTGCTACCTAACGTGTCGTATACCTGTTTGTCTTCAATCATGGACTGAATTTTTTTTGCAAAGTCCTCAGCATTACCAGCTTCAAAAACGAGTCCCGATGCTGTAATATCAACGATTCTCTTCAACGGTGGTGCATCACTAACCAAAACTGGTTTTCCGACCATCATTCCTTGAAAAAGCTTATGTGGGATCGTGTTATCCGTGTGCCCATTTCTATTGTGCGGAATAAGGTTTACATCTGCATAAGCCATATAAGAAAAGAATTTATGGAACGGTTGATAGCCATTGATGACGACTCGATCCTGTACACCATCTGCTTCCGCTAAACCTGTCAGCCAAATTCTAGAGTCGGTTGATAGGGTGCCTGTAATTTCAAGTCTTACTTGTTCGTTTTCGATATGTTTTAGCGCTTTTACCGCTACATCAACCCCGCGATGCGGCCCAACGCCTCCTGTATATGCCAAAATAAAGTCTTGATCTTTTCGATCATAGATGTCTTCTATATGTTCCTGATCAAGGAAATCTCTAGATTCTGTATTGGTGACAACGGCTATTTTCTTCTCATCAATATTATGTAAGGAAGCTAATCTTGTTTTCATTTCGTCGACCACAACGACTAAATAATCAATATGCTTTGAAGCCCATTTTTCGTAAGCTAACCATCGATCATAGCCAAAAAATATGCTGTTTTTAATGCGGATGATCGGATTTCTTTTCCATTGGAACCATACTTTGAGCGCTTCTGGATAGTTCTCATGCATATCCAATATGGTCTTAACTCCAGAGAGCTTTTTAGCTACTTTAACGGCAGTTTTAGCAAGTGGCAAATCATGTACATGAAATGCCGAAAATTTTTCACGCCGATGTAGTTTCTTGAGCTGAGTGTAAAATAGCGGTTGGGTAAATCGAATAGCCAAAATTATATCCCAAATACCTCTCCAAGCAAAAGATTTAGCGATATGGATTCGGTGAACTTTTATACCATTTACTGTAGCTTCCTTTGGTTCGCCTTTTCTGCCTAGGCAAAGCAAATGGATTTCAAAACCAGACTCAATAAGTGATTTGGCCTCTTTACTTACCCTAATATCATTGGGGTAAGGCTCATGAAGAAGCATGCAAACTTTCTTACTCATTTTGGATTAAAGTCCTTTTTTGTTGACTAGGCTTTGAGTGATCGATAAATGGAGGCAAAAAATAGTAGTAGTACCAAGATTGAGAAAATTTGCATGACTATAGTGCCTGTTTTGTAAATCTTAGGGCTAAAGTTAAATTCTATAGTATGCTGACCAGCTGGGATCTCTAAGGCTCTTAGAATGTAATTAGCCCTTAGCATTTTGGCTGGTTTACCGTCAATAGTTACTTCAAAGCCAACGGGATAGTGAATCTCCGAGAAAACGGCCATTCCGTTCGCAGAATTATTCGATTCATACTTCCAGTAACCCGGATGATAGTCGACTAAATCGATAATGCCATTGTTGCTGTAACTGGTTTGGATTCCCTCAAATTTGGACTGATCAATCACAGCCGTACGTTTGGTGTCGATCATTTGAGTTTGGGCCAGTTCCTCATCCGGTGAATTGACTAATGACACACTTTCGATAAACCACGCGGCGCCATTGGCTTCAGGATTCATTACTATGCCTTGAGGGCTAGAAGGATTTGCCATGACAAAGCGTCCATTAAGCATATTGACTGTTTCGTAATTGCCGAAGTTTAAGTTGCCACCCTGATAATCTTGCCGCATTTGAATACGCTCGTTTTGTAAATCGGCATCTAACAATTCCTGAAACCTTCGAATACGAGCTCCATGATAGCCATTAATGGAGTGGTTAAAACGAGAGGCTCTAGCGTCATAAAAAATACCTGGCCCGAGATCAATTACACGATCACCTAGAGACTTATTTTGACTAATATATTGATCTCCAGGTAGGGGTTGATCGTTTTGAATCGAATTGGTTTGAAATCTATTACTATCTATAAACCTACTTCCAAGTAAGACTACGTCTAGTCCAGCGATTAAGATAAAAAGTGTAAATGCGATGTTTTTGGATAGTTTTTGAAGCGAATGTAAGTAGTAAACTCCTGCAAAAAGGGCAATGAATATAAAACTCCTAAAAGTATCGGCTCTAAAGGCATTTTTACGATCTGGAATAATGGAATCCTTCAGCCAAGCTGGCCATTGCGGGTTGTCATTTACTCCTCTAAAGCTGAAAACACCTGCAAAAACGGTGAGTAAAAGTGCAAGCCCCGCAGTACTGCCTAATGCGATCAATAGTTTTTTCTTCGCTGCTTGATCGAGTTTCGTGCTTAGCAGTTTTTCCAAGCCTAGCATTCCCAGTAAGGAAATGGCGAAAATTGGTAAAACCATGGTAAATGTCACCGATCTAAATTTATTGTACCCTGGCAAATAGTCGAAAAAGAAAAAGTTTAGACTTTCCATGTTCCTGCCGTAGCTTAAAATAATACCTAGAACAGCGATGCCTATTAGCCAGATAACGTACTTTCTTTCAACAAAGATTAATCCCACAACAAAGAGAAAAACCATGATGGCACCAGCATAATAAGTTGTTGGACTTTCTTTTCCCCAGTACATCAAGCCGTTTAGGCCTTGGAGTTGTTGTCGAACTTGAGCCTCATTAGCACCTTGTTGTCTTAGGCCATCAGCAATATTCGAGTCAGGGCTTAGACTAGCGCTGCCTCCTAAGGCATTGGGTATGAATAATGTTATTGGGTCCCAAATGCCGTTACTATAAGCAAAAGCATAGGATTTGGATAGCCCATCTTCGTTCTTCTCTAGGTCAGTCTGTTGTGTTAATTCAGACTTGCCACGGTTCGAGTATCCACCATATTCATATGTCGCATAAATTTCCCCAAAGTAGGTTCCAACGGCTAGAATAGCGGCAACGATGAGTATAGCACTACGCTGCAAAAAGTGTTTGATTTCCCCTTCTCGATAGTGATAGACTAATTGAATGATGCCATAAATCGCTATGACAAATACTAAATAGTAAGTCATTTGAATATGATTTACTCTTAGCTGCATGGCCAAGGCCAGCGCTGTTAGGCTTCCTCCTAGCCATTTGTTTTTGGTAAAACAGAGATGAATGGCTCCCATTATCAATGGCATGAAGGAAATGGCTGATATCCTCGCATTATGCCCTGCGGTGAAGCCAATAAAGTTATATGAAGAACAGCCAAAGGCAATTGCACCCATGATGGCTAAATATGGTCTAACTTTAAAGCATAACAGCATTATGTAAAAGCTGAGCATCGATGCGAAAAGGATCCGCGCTGGATGTGGTAATCCTAATGTATAAACTGCATGAGCGAATTTTATCAGCTGGTTGCCCCACTCCACACTGATCATATAGGCCGGCATACCACCGAAAATGGAATTTGTCCAGAGCCCTTCTTCACCCGTACTGTCTCTGTAATCTAATATTTCAGTGGCACTAGCCTTCCATTGTTCAATGTCGCCTTGATAGAGACTTTGTCCATCAAAAAAAGCAGGTTTGAAAAAGAACAGTGTTAATGCCAAGAATACAGCAATGGCAACGAGGTGGGGAAGTACGTCTTTTTGAAAACTGATCTTTCTCATTTGGTATACTTTGAAATATAAACGGCAATATCTCGATAAGGCTTGTAATTAGAAAGGTTTTGTATGCCAAATGAGTGTTTTGAATCTTTTAATGATCGATTTTTTGGCTAATTTTACAGCCCAAATTACAGGCAGATATGTTCGAGAATTTAAGTGGAAAGTTAGATAGAGCCTTTAAGACTTTAAAAGGACAGGGTAAGATCACCGAAATTAATGTGGCTACCACCGTCAAGGAGATAAGAAGAGCTTTAATTGACGCCGATGTAAACTACAAGGTTGCAAAAGATGTAACAGATCGGATTAAGGCAGAGGCCCTAGGTCGAGACGTTCTCATATCTGTATCGCCGGGCCAATTACTGACAAAAATTGTAAGCGAGGAGCTTACCCAGATGATGGGAGGCTCAAAAGTTGACATGGACGTTAAAGGCGATCCTGCCGTTATCCTTATTTCAGGTTTACAGGGTTCTGGTAAAACAACTTTCTCTGGGAAACTCGCTAGAATGTTGAAATCACAAGGCCGTCAGGTAATGTTGACTGCTTGTGATATCTATCGTCCTGCCGCTATCGATCAATTGAAAGTATTGGGTGAGCAAATCGAGGTTGATGTCTACGCCGAGCCTGAGAACAAAAATGCGATTGAGATTGCGAATAATGCCATTAAGCATGCCAAGGCAAATGGTAAGAAAATAGTCATCGTGGATACCGCGGGTCGTTTGGCTGTGGACGAGGTCATGATGCAAGAAATAGAGGCACTAAAAGAGGCGGTAAATCCATCTGAAACACTTTTTGTGGTGGACTCTATGACGGGTCAAGATGCAGTAAATACTGCGAAGACTTTCAATGAGCGTTTAGACTTTGACGGTGTTGTACTTACCAAGTTAGATGGTGATTCTAGGGGTGGAGCTGCATTATCAATTAGAACGGTCGTTGAGAAGCCGATTAAGTATATATCTACTGGTGAGAAAATGGAGGCTATCGATGTCTTCCATCCAGATCGTATGGCCAACCGAATTCTCGGTATGGGTGATGTGGTTTCTTTGGTAGAAAAAGCTCAGCAGTCTTTTGACGAGGAGGAAGCTAAAAAGTTGAACAAGAAAATTCGTCAGAATAAGTTCGATTTCGATGATTTCTTGTCTCAGTTAGAGCAAATCAAAAAGATGGGTAACCTAAAAGACTTGATGGGAATGATTCCTGGTATGGGGAAAGCCCTAAAGGGAATCGATATTGATGATGATTCTTTCAAACCGATCGAGGCCATTATTAAATCAATGACTAAAGACGAGCGTGCAAATCCTGAGATTCTTAATGGTAGTAGAAGAAAAAGAATCGCCACAGGATCAGGAACTTCGATTCAGCAAGTAAATAACCTGATGAAACAGTTCGCCGACATGAGAAAAATGATGAAGGCTATGAATAAAATGGGCGGTAAACGCGCCATGTCAGGTTTGGCTAACATGGCTGGAGGAAGGCGTTAAGGCTATCTAGTTTTCTGTTTCTTTTTGGATTCTTGATAAGACTCCCACTTTACCCAAGCTAGTTGATTTTCAAAGTCTTTGGTTTGAAAGGTGAGTTTATATCGTTGTCGTTTGTCATTGAAAGCCTGTAGTTCTTGCGCTTGCATGATTCGACCAGTATCTGCTTTCTTGCTCACTTGATAGGATATATCAAGATCCTTTCGAATCCACTTTAAGGTATATGCGTCCAGCTTTTCATTGATTGTGTACTTGCCGTTTTTCTTAGTAACTACTTTCTCTGTTTTTAAGAGCGTTTTATTGTGATAGTCGTCGATAGAGATTTTTGCGCTACCATATTTTCTTAAAAACTCATCTGTCTTGTCTTCCTTTAAAAAAGCTTGAATTCTAACGAGAAGACTGTCTATAAAGTAGAGGTTTACTTCATCAATAAAGTAAGATTCTGCTAGGTAGTCGACCCTGTCTAATCGATATATATTATAGTCTTCGGTATAAAAATGGCCGAAATGCTTAAATACTCTATGATCAAGGTCTTTTACATTTATGTTTAGAGCTAAAGAACCGAATTCGAATTTATAGGCAGGCATATCTGATTCAAAGTCTGCGACACGCTCAACTGGCGCAGGTGGTACGTATTCTTCATCATCCTTTTTGGGCTCTGGTCTAGAACATGAGCCAATGAATAATGTGAAGGCTAAAATGCTTAGTATGTGATGTGTTTTCAAGATCAACTAAATTTTTCGTTAATCTATTGAATTGATTTTATAGAAACAAATTTACTGGCCAGCGGAGCCTATTTTTCTAGTAAGATCTGTGTATTGGTGGGTGTAAATGCCTTTGATTGTAATCGAGGGCTTTATGTTATGTGGATTGCTGTACTTCAAATGACTTTGCCAAACGTGCTCGATAAACCATTTTGGTTCTTTACCCCAACGAGTCTCTTGGTTTCTTCTGGTAAAGAATTCCTCTTTTTCAAGTTCTAATTGGATCGTGAAATCTGCTTTTTCTGCAAGCTGTCTTATCGATAGCGCGAAAATACCTTCAATTATTACGTAGTTATGGCTTTTAATACCCTGCATAATTAAGTCATTGATTCTTAACCAGTCAATGGTTTCAGGCTTTTCCCAGTCAATCCGATCTTTAATCTTTGGCAGTTGATGCTCAGGTACGATCCACTCATCAAGATGAATTAAAAAACAATTCGATAAATCTTTGCTTAACTGCTTTGCCAAGGAGGACTTACCCGATCGGCTTACACCAAAAATAAGAATAAGTTTAGCCATGTATAAACATAAAAAAAGCCAGACGGAAGATCTGGCTTTTCTCTATAATAGATTCTTTTTATCTGTACATCACGGCGTCTACTGCTTCAATTGTCCTTTTCACATTTGGTAAAATGGCCTCAATTAGGGTAGGAGCATACGGTAGTGGCAAGTCTAAGCTGTTTACACGCTTAACTGGAGCGTCTAAATAGTCAAATGCGTCTTTCTGTACATTAAAGGCGATATCAGTGGAGATTGAAGCCAGTGGCCAAGCTTCCTCTACGATAACAAGCCTGTTTGTTTTCTTCACTGATTCAATAATTGTTTTGTAGTCTATTGGTCTTACTGAACGTAAATCAATAACCTCGGCGTTTACACCATTCTTGGCTAGCTCGCTTGCAGCCTCATCAACAATCTTCATCATTTTACCGAAAGAAAGTAGCGTAACGTCTGTACCTTCTTTCACAATGTGTGCTTGTCCGATAGGTAATAGGTATTCGCCCTCAGGAACTTCTCCTTTGTCAGAATACATCAATTCTGACTCCATAAAAATAACCGGGTCGTTATCTCTGATTGAAGATTTTAATAGACCTTTTGCGTCATATGGGTTTGACGGAACCACGACTTTCAGACCTGGTGTATTAGCAAACCAATTCTCAAAGTTCTGTGAGTGCTGAGAACTTAACATTCCAGCGTTTCCAGTAGGTCCTCTAAATACGATCGGTACCTGGAATTGACCACCAGACATCGACATCATTTTTGCAGCTGAGTTAATCACCTGATCTATGGCTACCAAGGAGAAGTTGAAAGTCATAAATTCAATGATTGGCCTTAAACCATTCATTGCTGCGCCAACGCCAATTCCTGCAAAGCCTAATTCAGCTATGGGTGTATCTATAACGCGTTCGGCTCCAAATTCATCAAGCATACCTTGGCTAACCTTATAGGCACCATTGTATTCCGCAACTTCTTCACCCATGAGAAAGATTTTTTCATCTCTTCTCATCTCTTCTGACATCGCTTCTCTTAGCGCTTCTCTGAACTGTATAACTCTCATGAATTGTTCTGTTAAGGGGCGTAAAAATAAACATTCAACGCTCAATTAGCAAGACAGAATTGAGCATTAAATCGGGCAATAAAAAAGCCTCTTCGAGGAATCGAAGAGGCTTTCAAATTTATGATTTGGAGTCAGATTATTTCATCAAATTGATGAATACATCTGTGCCAGAATAAGCTCTGAACTCAAGGTCAGTCAAGGCTTTAGTCTTCAATGAAGCGTCGGCATTAACAGCATTTCTTAAGTGCTCGATTAACTTGTTCTCATTGTCTTGTCTAGCAGCGGCAATTGCAGCAGCGTAGTGTGCTAATACATAACCTCTGTCTTTAGAGATTACACTTTCTAGCGTAGACTGAGCATTTCTAAAATCTTTTCTTAATAACTGTACAAGTCCTTTGTTGAATTGATCAACAGATCTTGACGATGCGCGGTTAAGTGATGCAATAGCCAAGTCATAACGACCAACCATTATTTCAACAGCACCTTTGGCACCATTCACACCTTGTCTTACATCATTGCCAGGGTTCATACCCGCCGCTTTAGTCAATGCAGCGTGTGCTCCCCAAAGGTTGCCCTGCATAGCTAACACCATTCCTAAGTTTGCTTGTGCTTCTGCATTAGCATTCTTTTGGTTAGAAATGTTGAAGTGATTTGTTGCAGTTGTCAACATGTTTCTTTGTGATCTGCCGCTCGCACTCATTGCCATTTCCATAGTAACAGCACCCAAGTTGTTATGGATAATCCAAGTGTCATTCTTTTTAGCCGCAGCTTCGTAGATAGACTTTTTCTCTTCTAAAGACGGATTGTTTGCCGCTGCATATGCTAATTCTTCAACAGATAAGCTGTTTGGAGAATTCAATGCCATAGAAGCGATCTCTGCTTTAGATTTCTTAGGCTTAACAGTTAAAACTTCAGTTTTAGCCGTTCTAAGCATTGGATAAACTTCTTTAAATACTTGCTTGTAAGTACTTAATTTTTGAAGCTCTTTTTCTTTTTGCTCAAATGAACCTGATCCATTGATAATGCTATTCCATTCTGATTTTTGGCTTGATGAGATGCCATCATAACTTGCAAGCATTGCTTTTAAACCACTCCAATCCTGTACAACTGGCTTGATGATGAACCTAATATTACTAGCCAATCCTTGGTAGTCATATTTGTCCATTTGCTCTCTGTACCATGCCTCAATAGCCGCTGCTCTTTCTTGCGCTAGTTCAGAGTTGATAGTTTCTTTTCCTTCTGGTGAGTGAGAACCGATGATAGTAACCGTTCTTGTTACGTTTTTCTCAGCAATGAAAGCAGCAAATTTTGCTCCTCTATCACTTGATTGCTCAGTAGCTCTGAAAACAGACTTTCCTTGATCGAAGAAAAATTCAACGTTCGTAGGGATTAATTCCTCTTGATCGTTGTATCCATGGTTAGCATAAGAAGCGTAGTATGAAGGCTGAACTAATTTTGATGTAGTAATTAGGCCTTCTGCAATCGCAAGTCTGTCGGTTTCCAAATAGTTGCCTGATTTTGGATTGATGGCACGTCCTTGAATCTCAACATTTCCTCTTTCCATACCTTTTCTGTAAGGGAATACGAAAGATTCAGTCACTTTTGGTTGCTCAGTATCAGAGTTAGGATAGTCAGTTGCTTTGAATTCAATTTTTTTCAAAGCTCTTTCGTTAGTTCCATATCTGTAGAAAGAATTCAATTGATAAACTTTCTTTGGCTTCAGCATTTTAAGTGGAAGGTTGGCTGACATTTCAAAACGCACTGTATCAGCGTGAACTTCCAAAGGCGTAGGTGTAACCGTCAGTTCCTGGTTTTTTGCTGCTTTTTTCATTTGACTCAAAGCACATCCTGAAAAAGACAGGATTCCAATGAGTAGAACAGGGAAAATAGATTTAGCAGTTTGGGTTTTCATAAGAATTTGGATTGTTTTTGTCTGTTTAAACAGGCTGCAAGTTTAAGAATTTTTTAGTAGATTCCGATTCTGCGATTAATATTTTGTTTATAAATTCGCAATAAATTAAATGTAAATGGAGCGAATCCAGCAATTTTTTGAAAATCAGGCATTTGGGGTCTGCACCAAGCTAGGAGAGAAGCTTCATATTTCTACTTCTAGTATACGCCTTTTCTTTATTTACGCGTCATTCTTGACGTTTGGATCTCCTTTGATTATTTATTTGTCTCTGGCTTGGGTGATCAACTTTAGAAAGCACCTACGACGAAGAAGAAATCCAGTGTGGTATAACTAACAGGTAATTAGCTGGTTACAATTTATTGTATGTTTTTGTTCCAGCTGCAAAGTAGCGCCAAGTAATCCACCCTTTGAACCTTGGAATAGCACTGTGATTATTTGATTTACCCCTCTTTTTTAAGGTTTTTCGGAAGTTTAATACGGTAGAAATATGAGCTCTAAAAATGGCAAAACCATGTTGTGGGCCACTCTCAATCGAGAACTTTACTAACGCCACCCAATCTAAGATGATTCTTAATGGAAGCTTCCAGACTAGCTTAGCCATATCCTCATTTTTGATGAGCAGGCTTAAACCGTTTCGAAAGTTTAGGAATGTTTTACGCGGTTTAGATTTATCTAGTGTTCCACCACCTACATGGTAAACTCGACTTTCTGGAGAAACCATAATTTTACCTTTCGACTTCCATATTCTCCAGCAAAGATCGATTTCTTCCATATGCGCAAAGAAATCAACATCTAAACCACCAAGTTCTAAGTAGGTTTTTCTATCGACAAAAAGGCAGCTTCCAGATGCCCAGAATACTTCCTTGACATCATCATACTGACCTAGATCTTCCTCGATTGTCTGAAAAATTCGTCCTCTACAAAAAGGATATCCTAAATCATCGATGTATCCACCTGAGGCGCCTGCGTATTCGAAACGATTCTTGGCTTTGTAGTCTAAGATTTTTGGCTGTGCAGCCTTTATTTGTTCGTCGCTGTCAAGCAGTGCTAATACAGGAGATATCCAGTTTGGTGTTACTTCAACATCGGTATTTAGTAAAACCACGTATTCTGAATCTAAAAGCGTTAAAGCCTTGTTGTATCCACCGCTGAATCCGTGATTTTCCTCGAATTTGATGAGCCTTACTTCAGGATAGTTTTTTTCCAGATAGGCCACAGAGTCGTCTGTTGAACCATTGTCAACCACAACTACTTCATACGGCCTGCTGTGAGTTGTTACAGAGGGTAGGAAGTTTTCTAAATGGTGTTGGCCATTATAATTAAGAAGAACTACAGAAAGTTTTTCCATTAGAACATATTCCCGAAATCCATTCCTGGAATATTAGGAAGTATACCTTCAGTGCTATTTTTAATCTCTTCTTTGGCTTTGATATCGACTTTTTCGAGTGCCATGTTAATGGCTGCTACTGTTAAGTCCTGCACCATGTCTTTATCTTCTTTGACGAGAAGGCTTTCGTCAATATCAATGGAAATGATTTGTTTTTTTCCGTTCACAGTGGCTTTCACCATTCCACCACCAGCTTCGCCGGTATCTTGAATGAACTCTAGTCTCTCTTGGGCTTCTTTCATCTTGGTCTGCATCTCCTTGACCTTGCCCATCATTTTCATCATGTCGAACATGCTACTGAATTTTTGCCAAATCTATCGAATTAATAGAAAAGTTCCTGTTTTTGAGATTGGTACGTTATCGGCATTCCTAAACGTGATTTTGTAGGTATATGTTCCAATTGGAGAAGGGGTGCCCTCAAAAGTGCCTTGCCAACCTTCAATTGGGTTGTTGGACCTAAATACTAATGCTCCCCACCGATTATAAATCTTCATGTCAAAGGAAATAAATATTCCTTCCCCCACGCTAAATGTGTCATTTACATTATCTCCATTTGGGCTAAATGCAGTTGGCACTCGTATAAGTCCAGATACCGTTATGCAAGTTTCTGGGCTTCTTTCAGACACATTTCCGCATTCATCTACATATTGAATGGCATAGCAAGCTTGAGCGATTCCCGTGGGTACATTGCCATCTGTGAATGTATTAGCATTTGTTGTTCCTATTTGTTCATATACGCCGGCCATATTTCTTCTGAGAATTCTGTAACTATCCGCTGGAAACGGAGGGGGAGTGAAGTTCAATACAATACCCAGCCCATTCAAATCTGCAGTTGGAGGGTTTACAGGAGGAAGGTCTAAGTTTTCTCCTTCGAAAGGCAAAAGCCTAAGGCTTCTGGAAAGCTTTCCGTTAAAGATTTGTTCAAGAAATATTCGTTCAAAATCGGTGCAATTATCAAAAGTCACTGTAAAGCCGGTGGAATTTGTAGGCGTATTAAAACTTTGCTGAAAGTTATTGCCTACATAATAATCTAAGGTATTGAAATTGATCGGCGATGTCTCCCAGATTAAACCGACTTCTATACCGCTATTGAAGGAACTAAGGTCATAATTAAGTGCAATACTGGCGATCGGTTCAGCATAAGTGGGAGCAGAGCTACAGTTGTCCGTAGCTTCTATTCTGAATCGATAGGGTTCGTTGCGAAAGTCGAGTGAAACATCTCTAATTAAAAAATTACTGGGGTTAGTTCTTGTCGGAAGTCGTTGAAAAAACTCAAATCCATTTCCGCGATCGATCTCTAAATTGTAAACCAACAAGTCATTCAGCGGCTGATAATATATGTTAGCCTCTATGTCGTTTTCTATGATTAGACTATCTATAATGGGTTCGGGAATTTGGTCAAAGGTCACAATATCTTCTCGACGAATTAAAACACAAGATGCATTGTCACCTGAGTTTAATTGGCCTTCAATAGAGATGCTATATGTGCCAGGTTGAGGATAGGTATGACTGAAAATGTTGTTGCCAGTCTTTTGGAATTGGGTGGTGGTTCCATCACCAAAGTCGATGTCGTAGTAGTCAAAGAAATCTCCTGAGAAGTCAAAAACAAATAAAGCTTCATTATTGCTGCAACTTGAAATTCCTACAAATGGGGCCCTATCCTCAAAAACACGGATTTCAATGTAATCAACTCTAGGGGTGGGTATGGTGCCTATTGCTTGGACTATGTAGTAAGTGCCCGGCGTATTGAAAGTGAATTGCGTGTCTGAAGATGCGGAGGTGTTTACACACGCTGCGGGATTTTGATTAAAATCTTCTGTGCAGTCATTGGGATCTAGCGTGTTTTCATAATAGTAAAGCACCGGCTCAGTCGTCACAGGGAAAAGCAATTCGGGTGTTACAGTAAATGGTGCACAACCAGTAACATGGGCAAGTCTAAAGTCTCCATTGTTACTAAGTCGTTGTGCTTGTAATGGTGTAGTGTTCCATAGACATAGCCACAAGGTAAGAATGTACCAGGTACTTATTTTAAGAGGTGATTTGGAAAATGACGAATTCAAATTAGACATGACACTTAGTGTCATAAACGGTAGATTATCCCGAAACTTATTCAAAAATAACAATTCTCAAGACTCAGCCTTATTTAGCTATGCGCCTTGATCACTTAGTTGCTTTAAGAGTTGGCCTAAGTCTAATTCCATTTGATCCCCGTTCGACATATCTCTCAGTGTATAAACACCCGTTTCAATTTCTCGTGATCCGACCATTAATACATACGATATCCTTTTCTTATCTGCGTAAGCCATTTGCTTTTTCAACTTCGCCGATTCAGGGAATATCTCACAAGCAACTCCTTCTTTCCGTAATGCACTAAGAATAGATATAGCATGCTTTTGAGAATCTTGATCAAAATTGGTGATCAGTACTTTTGTAGACCTGGCTTTATCTTCTGGAAATAGGTCTAACTCGGCCAGAGTATCATAAATACGATCTATACCGAAGGAAATCCCAACTCCCGAAACACCTGGCATTCCAAAAACACCTGTTAGGTTATCATACCGACCGCCAGCAGTAATGGTACCCATGTTTATTGAGGTAGGTTTTACTTCGTAAATCATGCCTGTATAATAGGAGAGGCCACGGGCTAAGGTGAAATCTATGTTTACTTTATTTCCTGTTGCACCCAAATCGACAAGATGGGTAAGAGTTTCGCGAGCTTCGCTAATGCCTTTCATTCCCACCTCAGAATTGTCGAAATAGCTCGCCAGTTGATTAAGTCGATGCTCATTGTCACCTTCGATAGACAGAACTTCCTTAAGTTTTTCGGTCCCTTCAGGTTTGATGCCACTTTTTTGTAGCTCTTCGACTACTCGGTCAAGCCCGATTTTATCCAGTTTATCTAGAATTGTACAGAAGGTTGAAAACTGATTGGCTGCACCACATATCTCGGCAATTCCTTCGAGTATTTTCCGACTACTTAAAGAAACACTATAATCATTGAATTTCAGCAGTTGAAAAACCTCTTCCACGACAGCCAAAAGTTCCGCTTCGCAAATAAGTGAATCCGTGCCCACCACATCTGCATCGCATTGATAGAATTCTTGGTAACGACCTTTCTGAGGTCTGTCTCCACGCCATACAGGTTGAATTTGATAGCGTTTGAACGGGAATGCAATTTCATTTCGGTTCATCACAACGTAGCGCGCAAAAGGGACCGTCAGGTCATATTTTAACCCCTTTTTCGTGATTTTAGGCAAAACCGCTTTCGATCCATTCTCAAAGTCTTCGGCCGAGGTGCTGTTAAGAAAATCTCCAGAATTTAAAATTCTAAATAATAGCTGATCACCTTCATCACCATACTTTCCGGTTAAGACACTTAAGTTTTCCATGGCCGGAGTTTCTAAGGGCATAAACCCGTACTTCCTAAATACATGCTTGATTGTATCAAGAATATATTCACGTCTGTACATCTGAATTGGGCCAAAGTCTCTAGTGCCTTTTGGAAGTGAAGGTTTTTGTGCCATTGAGATTAATTTTGGACAAATCTACTAAAATGAGATGTGAAAGAGTAGGATTGAAAGCGGCTTGCAAAATTATTCTTAAGATTTAATGAAAAGATAGTTCCAAAAAAGCAAACAAACTCTTATCTTTGCCGCTCATTTTAGGAAAAGCCTTCATCATGGGAGTTACAAGATTAAAGAGAAAAGCAAGAAGAAATAAGCAGACTGCAGCTAAGAGACAGAATAATATCAAGCAACTGACAGCTACGCCAGTTATCAAAAATATTGATAAAGAGGCTCTAATCGCATCTTTTCCTAAGGCGGAAGCACCAAAGGCAGAGGTAAAAGAAACTAAAGCTGAAAAAAGCGAAGAAGCAAAGCCTAAAAAAGCTAAGGCGCCTAAGAAAGAAGCAAAAGCTGAAGAAGCTGACGCTGCTGCTGAGTAATTCATAGCTTCTTGAAAATATTGGAGAGGACTTCGAGCAATCGAAGTCCTTTTTTAGTTTCTACCTCTTTTTCCTAATTCGATTACTTCTAGATCGGATATTTTACTCTCATTAATACTAAACCTCAGAAGTGTTCTTTCTCTATGAAATCCATGGTGTCCGGCTGCTCCAGGGTTCATATAAAGCATCTTGTTTAAGTTTTGGTCGGGCATAACTTTAAGTATATGACTATGGCCGCAAATAAACAGCTGAGGTCGTTCCTCTAGTAATTGAGATTTGACCCCTTTGGCATATCGAGGAGGTGTACCGCCTATGTGAATCATAAATACTTTTAGCCCATCTATGGTAAAAGACTGTACTTCGGGGATTCTTGCTCTGAGGCTCTGGTTATCAATATTCCCGAAAACAGCACGTACGGGTTTAAATTCTTCAAGTTGATCCAAGACATACGGGTCCCCGATGTCGCCAGCATGCCATACTTCATCACAATCTTTGAAATAAGTAAAGACCCTATCGTCCAGAAAACTGTGAGTGTCTGAGATTAAACCAATTTTATTCATCGCTATAGATTCTCAATTTGGGAATTTGATTCGAATATTGGAAGATAATTGAATAGCCTTTGATTCTCTGAAATAGTGAAAATAGTCAATTAGGGTCTTAGAGGCATATTTTTTATATTAAGTAACCGAAAAACAATTATGGTAAGTTTTTTGGCATATCTCCGAAAATTAAAAACATAAAAACATGCGTAACTACTTAATCATTTTAATGCTGGGAATTTTTTCAATGTCTTCCTATGCGCAAACTCAAGACGATCCATGGTGGGTCAATATTGAGTTAACTAACAACAAATTTAGCTATCGATTTTGGGAAGGCCTCTATGACTTCGGTCAGTTAGATAATGCTGGCTTTAGAGTGGGAGTGGATAGATACATTTCTAAAAGCTTTGATGCTGAGTTTGGTTTTTCTCATGGTAAACTACAGTATGAGAATACTTTTCAAAGCACACTAACCGATTTAGACTTAAGACTTGTCTACAAATTAGCGAACGGATATATTTTTAAGGAAGATTCTAAAATTTCTCCATTCGTATTTGCTGGATTAGGTCTTAACTGGTTTAACGATATCGATGGATTCTTTACTCAATTTGAGGAAGGAACTCATGCGAACATGCCACTTGGTGCTGGAATCGAGTTCAAAGTAACGGAAGGGGCAAGCATAACAACAAAGGCAGCCTACAATAATAGCTTCCAAGATACGCCTAGATACATGCAATATTCTTTGGGCGTTTCTTTTTCACTAGGTAAGAAAAAGGATTCAGATGGTGACGGAATCTTCGATAAAGAAGATGCATGTCCTAATCAAGCGGGTCCTGCAGAAAACAAAGGATGTCCGTGGCCTGATTCAGACGGAGACGGTGTGTTAGATAAAGATGACGCGTGTCCTAGTGAGGCAGGTACCTTAAATGGTTGCCCTGATTCTGACGGAGATGGTATAAAAGATAGCGAAGATAAATGCCCTAAAGTTGCTGGTGTAGCTGCATTTGGCGGATGCCCTGACACGGATGGCGACGGTGTACAAGACTCAGAAGATGAGTGTCCGACTGTTGCAGGAACGTTAAACGGATGTCCTGACAACGATGGCGACGGTGTGAAGAATAGTGATGATAGATGTCCTGAAGTTGCAGGTACTTTAAATGGTTGTCCAGATTCCGATGGTGATGGCATCAGAGATCAGGATGATACATGTCCGCAAATAGCAGGTATTGCAGCCAATAACGGTTGTCCTGAAGTGAAAGAGGAAGTTAAGAAGGCATTAGAGCTTGCTGTTAAAAATATCCAATTCAATAGCGGTAGTGATGTGTTAAAAACTTCGTCATATGCTTCACTTAATCAAGTGGCTGAGCTAATGAAAGAGGATACAACTTTCAACTTAGAATTAAGCGGATACACTGATAATACAGGTAGAGCAGACAGCAACTTAGAACTATCTAAGAGAAGGGCCAATGCTGTGAAAGCTTACTTAGAAGGTCAGGGTATTGAATCTAATAGGTTGCAGGCAGAGGGTTATGGAATTGCTAACCCAGTAGCTGATAACGCTACAAGAGAAGGAAGAGCCGCTAATAGAAGAGTGGAATTGAAAATAGTATTCAACTAGTTTTCCTGAACTAAAACTGGAGGGTGTTTCTGCGGAAGCACCCTTTTTTTTGTGCTTAATAAAGGGGTAAACAAGTCATTAAAGCTAACCATATGTGTGATTTTAAATGAAAACATATGACTATATAAAGAAAATGACACTTTTAAATAAACTCCCTTTTTTATATGAAAGTATGTTCATATATTTGACGTATAACCTAAGCAACAATGGAGAGGCAACTTGACCACGAGAGAGTTGAGAAGATTGCATTCGTTCTCAAAACAATAGCGCACCCTATGCGGGTTGCGATCATTGATATGCTTAGTGCTAACGATAAAAAGTCCGTTAACGACATCGCCGGATATCTCGGTTTAGAACAATCACTTACATCACATCATTTGGCTAATATGAAAATGAAGGGCGTTCTCGGTAGTAAGCGAGAGGGTAAAAACATTTTCTATTATTTAAAAATGAAAGAAGCACCAGAATTGATTAAGATTCTGGAGGATGTAAACGTGATGGTTTTTTGATTAGCCTCACAACCTCACGTCATATATACCCCATCAGTTTATAAGTAGCTAAGCCTACCCATTCCTTAACCATAAGCTCCCAATTCATAATCGCTTCTGCCCTCGGGAAAAACAGATCATCAATTTTAGTTGTTGGGCGCATGGTATGGAAACCTGCTGGAAATATATCGAAAGTCACTCCTTGCTTCTCTAAACACAACTTAGCGCGTTTCATATGAAAACTAGAAGTGATGAGTAAATATTTTTGATTTGGAAAGTCACGCTCCAA